>NZ_CAXUNP010000031.1:25231-47176 GCF_964252635.1 uncultured Jatrophihabitans sp. | reverse complement strand
CACCGGCGTCCTCGGCGGCGCGCTTGGGGAAGGACACCTCGTAGGTGCCGACCTTGGAGCTGGACAGTTCGACCTGGCCGGAACCCTCTTCGAGGGTGCCGTTCCAGGCGGTACGGGCGGTACGGGTGGGCATGGTGCCTCCTTGGCGACGATGACGTGACGGGCGGGACGTCGTCGTACTGGCGACGCCGCCGGGCGAAACGTACCCATCGCCGCCCGTGCGTCCCGTGTGCATCCCGTCCGGCTGCCGGGTACATCGTGGACGTGACAACGACAACGAACACCTCTGACACGGCGGGCACCTTCGACATCGCCGGCCACACCGTGCGCCGGCTCGGCTTCGGCGCCATGCGTCTGACCGGTGAGGGCATCTGGGGCCCGCCCGCGGACCGCGACGAGTGCGTGCGCGTCGTCCGCCGCGCGGTCGAGCTCGGGGTCGAGCTGATCGACACCGCCGACTCCTACGGGCCCTACGTCAGCGAAGAGATCATCCGCGAGGCGCTGCACCCGTACCCCGAGCAGGTGCTGATCGCGACGAAGGCCGGGCTCGTCCGTACCGGGCCGAACGAGTGGTTGCCGGTGGCGCGACCCGAGTACCTGCGGCAGGAGGTCGAGATGAGCCTGCGTCGGCTGGGCCTCGAGCGCATCGAGCTGTTCCAGCTGCACCGCATCGACGAGAAGGTCGCGCTCGAGGACCAGATCGGTGAGCTCGTCACCATGCGCGACGAGGGCAAGATCGGGGCCATCGGGCTGTCCGAGGTCTCGGTCGCCGAGCTCGAGCAGGTACGCGCCATCACCGACGTCGCGACCGTCCAGAACCGCTACAACCTCGTCGACCGCAAGTCCGAGGACGTCCTCGACCACTGCGAGCGAGAAGGCATCGGGTTCATCCCGTGGGCGCCGGTGCAGGCCGGGTCACTGGCCCGTCCGGGCGGGCCGGTCGACGACGTCGCCTCGGCCACCGGTGCGTCGGCGTCGCAGGTCGCACTGGCCTGGCTGCTGGCGCGGTCGCCGGTGATCCTGCCGATCCCGGGCACGTCCTCGGTCACCCACCTCGAGGACAACATGGGTGCTATCGACGTCGCGCTCAGCGCAGAGCAGGTGTCGGAACTGACGGGCGCCGGCGGGGAGTGACCGCCGCCGGTCGGAGCGGATCGACCCGTCGCGGGGTCACCGGCTGGCCCGCGGTGACGCTGGCGGCGGTGGCCTTCTTCGTCGCCATGGTCGGCACCACGCTGCCGACCCCGCTTTACCCCGCGTACGCCCTGGAGTTCGGGTTCGGCGAGCTCGTCACGACGGTCGTCTTCGCTGCCTACGCCGCCGGCGTCGTCGCCTCCCTGCTGGCCTTCGGGCACTGGTCGGACCAGCTCGGGCGGCGCCCGATGCTGCTGGCGGGCCTGGCGCTCTCGGCCGCGTCCGCCGTCGCGTTCCTGCTGCCCGGCGCCCTCGGCTGGTTGTTCGTGGGCCGCGTCCTGTCGGGACTGTCGGCCGGCATCTTCACCGGCACCGCGACGGCCACCGTCGTGGACCTGGCGCCGGAGGGCAGCCGGGGCAGGGCGTCGCTCGTCGCGGCCGGGGTCAACATGGCCGGGCTGGGGTGCGGCCCGCTGCTGGCCGGGGTGCTGACCCAGTACGCGCCGCACCCGCTGCGGCTGTGCTTCGTCGTCGACCTGGTGCTGGTCGCCGTAGGGGTGCTGGCCGTGGTGCTCCTGCGCGAACCGGTGTCGCCGACGGGCGAGCGCGAGCTCGGCCCCCGGCGCCTGCACGTCCCGAACGAGGTGCGGGGCGTGTTCGCCCGCGCCGCGGTGGCCGGGTTCGCCGGGTTCGCGGTGCTGGGGCTGTTCACGGCCGTGTCACCGGCGTTCCTCGGCACGGTGCTGCACCGGCACAACGCCGCGCTGGTCGGCGTCGTCGTGCTGGTGCTGTTCGGTGCCTCGGTGACCGGCCAGACGCTGTCGACCCGGCTCGGGCTGCAGCGCGCGCTGCCGGTGGGTTGCGTCGGGCTCATCGTCGGGATGGTCGTGATCGCCGCTGCGCTGAAGGTGCCGTCGCTGACATTGCTCGTCGTCGGGGCGGTGATCGCCGGCGTCGGGCAGGGCCTCAGCTTTCGGGCCGGGCTCGGTGCGGTCACGTCGGCGGCGCCGGACGAGCTGCGCGGGCAGGTGACATCGACGTTCTTCGTCGTGCTGTACGTCGGCATCTCGTTGCCGGTCATCGGCGAGGGAGCCCTTGCCGGCGGCACCTCGCTGGTCACCGCCGGGATCGTGTTCGCCCTGTTGGTCGCCGTGCTGGCCGCGGTCGCGCTGGTCCTGCTGCTACGCGGCGACCGCGATCGTGGTGTTCACTGAGGCCATGGTCCTGCCGACGCCCGACCCGGACGACTTGCCGCCGCTCGACCCGTCCGAGCCCGTCCCCGACGACCCGGGCGAGCTCGACCCGGACGCACCCGTCGTCCTGCCGCCCGCCCCCGTGGAGCCGGCGCCGGACGAGCCCGGCCCGGACGGCCCGGACCCGGTGCCGGCCGTGCCGCCGAGCCGGCCCTACGAGCCGGACACCGACCCCGAGACCGATCCCGGCGGGGTGCCGGCGTGACCGACGGTCACTAGGGCCTGCGTCCTTCGGGTTTGAGTCACTCCGGCCTGAATCCTGCGGGCTTGCATCACTCGGGCTTGCATCACTCAGGCTTCGTCCACCCGCCGGCGCCCGCGGCCTCGGCGCCGATCGTCGTGTCGTCGCCGTGCCCGGTGTGCACGACGGTGTCGTCCGGCAGGGTCAGCAGCCGCGACCGGATCGACGCCACGATGGTGTCGAAGTCCGAGTAGCTGCGCCCGGTGGCGCCCGGACCGCCCTGGAACAACGTGTCGCCGCTGAACACGCACGCGAGGTCGGGCGCGTGGAAGCACACGGCCCCGGGAGCGTGCCCGGGCGTGTGCAGCACCCGCAGCTCGGTCCCGCCGACGGTGAAGGTCTGGCCGTCGGCCAGCGGCTCGAAGGGCCGGTCCGGGTAGGTCATCCGCCACAGCGGCTCGTCGTCGGGGTGCAGCAGGACGGGCGCGTCGAAGCGGTCGGCCAGCTCACCCGCGACCGTCACGTGGTCGTCGTGCGCGTGCGTGCACAGCACGGCGAGCAGGTTGCGCTCGCCGATCAGCTCGGCGATGGGTCCGACGTCGTGGGGTGCGTCGATGACCACGCAGTCGGTGTCGTCGCCGACCACCCACACGTTGTTCTCCACCTCCCACGTGCCGCCGTCGAGGCTGAACGTGCCGCTCGTCGTCGTGTGCTCCACACGAGCGTCGCTCATCAGAGCATCACGACCGAGCGGAGCACGTCGCCGGCGTGCATCTTGTCGAACGCGGCCTCGATGTCGTCGATCCCGATCCGTTCGGTGACGAACTTGTCCAGCGGGAACCGGCCCTGCTGGTACAGGTCCACCAGCATCGGGAAGTCGCGGCTGGGCAGGCAATCGCCGTACCAGGACGACTTCAGGGCGCCGCCACGACCGAAGACGTCGATGAGCGGCAGCTCGAGCGTCATCTCCGGATTGGGCACGCCGACGAGCACGACGGTGCCGGCCAGATCGCGCGCGTAGAACGCCTGCTTGTAGGTCTCGGGTCGGCCGATGGCCTCGACCACGACATCGGCGCCGAACCCGTCGGTGAGGTCCTGCACCGCCTGCACGAACGCGTCGAGGTCCAGACCCTTCGAGTTGATCGTGTGCGTCGCGCCGAACTCCTTCGCGGTGGCGAGCTTCCGGTCGTCGATGTCGATCGCGATGATCGTCCGCGCGCCGACGAGTCGGGCCCCGGCGATCGCCGCCGCCCCGACCCCGCCGCAGCCGATGACCGCGATGCTCTGCCCGCGCTTGATCGCCCCGGTGTTGATCGCCGCGCCGATCCCGGCCATGACGCCGCAGCCGAGCAGTCCGGCGGCCTCGGGCGCCGCTGCAGGGTCGACCTTGGTGCACTGGCCGGCTGCGACCAGCGTCTTGTCGGCGAACGCGCCGATGCCGAGCGCGGGGGACAGCTCGGTGCCGTCCTCGAGCGTCATCTTCTGCGTGGCGTTGTGGGTGTTGAAGCAGTACTGCGGCTCACCGCGCTTGCAGGCCCGGCACTCGCCGCACACGGCCCGCCAGTTCAGGACGACGAAGTCGCCCGGTGCGACGTCGGTGACGTCCGGGCCGACGGACTCGACGACGCCGGCCGCCTCGTGTCCGAGCAGGAACGGGAAGTCGTCGTTGATACCGCCCTCCCGGTAGTGCAGGTCGGTGTGGCAGACGCCGCAGGCCTGGATGCGGACGACGGCCTCGCCCGGACCGGGGTCCGGGACCACGATGCTGACGACCTCGACGGGCTGGCCCTTCGCGCGGGCGATGACACCGCGCACCGTCTGGCTCATGCGGAGACCTCATAGGTGCCGACCAGCGTGGCGCGACCGAGGGTGTGGCTGAACAGGTTGAAGCCGAGGAAGGCCGGCGTCGCCTCCTCGGGGATCTCGAGGCCGGGCACGTCCACGGCGTGCACGACGACGTAGTAGTGGTGCGGCCCGTGCCCGGCCGGGGGCGCGGCGCCGACGTAGCCGGGCATGCGCGCGTCGTTGTTCAGCTGCACCGCGCCGTCCGGCAGACCGTCCTTGCTCGCGTTCGACGCGAGCTCCGTGACGTCGGCGGGGATGTTGAACGCGGCCCAGTGCCAGAAGCCGCTCGCGGTGGGGGCGTCGGGGTCGTAGACCGTCACGGCGTAGCTCTGCGTGCCCTCGGGGGCACCGGACCACGACAGCTGCGGGGACACGTCCTGACCGCCGGCGCCCATGACCCCCGACACCTGCGGGGTCGACAGGGCGCCGCCGTCGGTGATGTCGGTGCTGGTGACCTCGAAGGTCGGCACCTCGGGCAGGTCATCGTAGGGATTTCGGCTCATGCCGGCGGACTCCTCGCGTCGCAGGGTCGTAGTCCTGCGATTCTGTCCCGCGTCCCGCGCCGGGGAAACACCGGCGTCGGTCAGGCGGTGCGCCGCCGCCGTCCGGTGCGCCCGGTGCGCCGGTTGGTCCGGCGGGTCGCACCGGTGTCCTCCGAGCTGCGCCCGGCCCCGTCGGCACCGGCCAGCCACCCACGCAGCGCGTCGTAGACGGTGGCGTCGGCGAGCAGGTCGAAGTGGTGCTTGCCGCCGATGTGGTGCGTACGCGCGGAGTCGAAGGGGATCGAGCGGATCTTGCCGATGCCGTGCGCGCTCGCGTGCTGCACGAGCAGGTCGAAGGCGAACGGGCCCTCGGCCTCGCGCGAGAGCGTGGCCGACGCCATCGAGTACGCGACCCCGGGGATGAGCGGGGTCTCGGTGATGTGGTCGAGCGGGTCGTCCGGGTCCCACTCCATCCAGTCGGCCTCGACGACCGCGCCGTGCCGCAGGTCCTTGATGCCGACGCTGCGCTGGTTGATCAGTTCGGCGACGGGGCGGGTCTCGGGGTGGCGGGCCAGGCGGTGCATGCCCCAGTTGACGGCACGCTCCAGCGGCGCGCCCAGGTGCGGTGTGCCGAGACCGACGACGTGGCGCAGCAGCTGCGTCCACCGCTGGCCGTCGTCGTGGCCCTGGTGTGCGGCGCTGCGGGCGAGCAGGCCGCCGAGCGAGTGCCCGACGAGCGCGATCTCGGTGACCGGCACCGGCCATGCCTCGACCAGGGACTCGAGCTGGTCGGCCAGCTCCCGTCCGTTGGCGGAGATGCGCAGCCCGGTGTTGAAGTTCGCGTACAGCGGGGTCCAGCCGTCGTCGTCGCGCAGCTTCGAGCCGTAGGTCACGGTGCGGTCGCCCCAGCGCTTCTCGGCCGAGTAGGACCAGCACAGGTCGGTCTCGCACAGGCCGTGCAGGAACACGACGATGCGACCGGTCGTGCGGTCGTCGGCGTCGTGGGCGAGATTGGTCGGCAGGCGGCGCAGCGGGCCGACGTGGTGACGCATCCGCAGCTCGGTCGCCAGGGCGGGGTGGTCGACGGCGATCTGGTCGCCCAGCACGCCGTTGACGGCGCCGAGCACGAGGCGCCCCCGCGGCCCGTCGTGCACCGACTCGCCGGACTCGCGGCCCAGGGCGCCGGCGAGCAGCCCGGCGGCGTGCGGCCCGTAGGTCAGGCCCAGCCGGGTGGAGGTGTAGGCGACCGCGGAGATGCCGTCGTGCACCACCTTGGCGGGCACGCCGACGCTGCCGAGCAGGCCGAAGATGCGCCCGGCCACGGCGTTGTGGGTGTCGCGGATGGTGGTCGTCACGTCGCCCAGGGTGTGACCGGCGAGGGCGCCCGTCTCCTGGATCTCGTCCGATCTCATGACCAACAGAGTGTACGACTGTGCACTGGATCGCAACTGTTCCCCGACGTGTTGCGGAGGTGCCTCGCTCGCCACGTTCGGGCCTTCGCGCCGAGTGGCAAGCTGGTCCCATGACTGCGCTTCCCGACAAGACACCGACCCAGCTCTTCATCGGCGGCGAGTGGCGTGACGGGTCCGACGGGACGTTCGACGTCCTGGACCCGTCGACCGGCGAGCTCGTCGCCGCGGTCGCCAACGCCGGGCCCGACGACATGGCGGCCGCGATCACGGCCGCCGCCGACGCGCAGCCGGACTGGGCGGCACGACCGCCCCGCGAGCGTGGTGAGGTGCTGCGCAAGGCGTGGCAGCTGATGATCGAGCGTGCCGAGGACCTCGCGTTCCTCATGTCGCTCGAGATGGGCAAGTCGCTCACCGACTCGCGCGGCGAGGTCACCTACGCCGCCGAGTTCTTCCGGTGGTACTCCGAGGAGGCGGTGCGCGTCGGCGGTGAGCTGCGCATGTCGCCCACCGGGGCCAACCACATCCTGACGTTCAAGAAGCCGTTCGGCGTCGCCCTGCTGCTGACGCCGTGGAACTTCCCGGCGGCCATGGCCACCCGCAAGCTCGGGCCCGCGCTGGCGGCCGGGTGCTCGGTCGTGCTCAAGCCGGCCGAGGACACCCCGCTCACCGCGCTGGTGCTCGGCCAGATCCTCACCGAGGCCGGCGCACCCGCGGGCGTGGTCAACGTCGTCACCGCCGAGAAGCCCGGCGACCTCGTGGCGCAGGCCCTTGCCGACGACCGGGTGCGCAAGCTGTCGTTCACCGGTTCCACCGGGGTCGGCTCGCTGCTGCTCAAGCAGGCCGCGGAGCGCGTCGTCGACTCGTCCATGGAGCTCGGCGGCAACGACCCGTTCCTGGTGCTCGACGACGCCGATCTCGACGCCGCCGTCGAGGGCGCGATGCTCGCCAAGATGCGCAACGGCGGGCAGGCGTGCACCGCGGCGAACCGCTTCCTGGTCGCCGAGTCGGTGGCCGACGAGTTCGGCGCCAAGCTGGCCGCGAAGATGGCCGAGCTGACGGTGGGGCCGGGTACGTCCGAGGACACCAACCTGGGGCCGATGGTGAACGCCAAGCAGCGCGACGGCATCGCCGACAAGGTGGCGCGTTCGGTGGCGGCGGGCGCGAAGGCCGTGCTGGGCGGGGTGTCCGACGACCGGCCGGGGTTCTTCTATCCGGCGACGGTGCTCACCGACGTGCCGCGTGACTCTGCGGTCGCCGTCGAAGAGGTGTTCGGGCCGGTGGCGCCGATCATCACCGTGCGCGACGACGACGACGCGCTGGCCGTCGCGAACTCCTCCGAGATGGGGCTGACCGGTTACGTCTACACCCGAGACCTGGCGCGCGGGCTGCGCGTGTGCGAGCAGCTGCAAGTCGGCATGGTCGGCCTGAACCGCGGTCTCGTGTCGGACCCGGCCGCACCGTTCGGCGGCGTCAAGCAGTCCGGTCTCGGGCGCGAGGGTGGCTTCGAAGGCATCGAGGAGTACCTCGAGACCACCTACGTCGCCACCAACTGGTAGCCGCCGGACCGCGAGCCGGGAGACCTGTCGCCCCAGGCGGCACACATCTCTCCCCGGGAGTCGCGGCCCGTGGTCAGGGGGTCAGGGTGGACGTGATGCGGTGCGCGCCCCGGGTGAGTACCGGCGCGAAGCGGGCGCCGGGGGAGCGGCCCAACCGCTCGACCGGGCCCGAGATCGAGATCGCCGCGAGCAGGTCGCCCTCGGGCGAGAGCACCGGCGCCGACACCGACGCGACGCCCGCCTCCCGCTGCCCGATCGACTGAGCCCAACCCCGGCGCCGGACCTCGTTCAGCGTCCGCTCGGGGAAGGCGTCGATGCCGGCGAGGGACGCGGGGTCCGACCACGCGCACAGCACCTGCGCGCCGGAGCCGGCCGAGAGCGGCAACCGGGTACCGACCGGCACCGTGGTCCGCAGCCCGTGCGCGCGTTCCGCGGCCGCCACGCACACCCGCTCGGCACCGTCGCGCCGGTACAACTGCGCGCTCTCGCCGCACTCGTCGCGCAGCCAGGCCAG
Organism: uncultured Jatrophihabitans sp.; assembly: GCF_964252635.1. Taxonomy (GTDB): domain Bacteria; phylum Actinomycetota; class Actinomycetes; order Mycobacteriales; family Jatrophihabitantaceae; genus Jatrophihabitans. The sequence continues at coordinate 38,799 of NZ_CAXUNP010000031.1, read as the reverse complement.
CACCGGGCCGGCGGCCACGATCACCGGGTCGGGCAGCGCCGCCGCCAGCTCTCCGACCCGCGGACCGAGCACGAACCGTCCCTCGCTGTCGCGCGCGAGCAGCCGGTGCGCCTCGAGAGCGACCGCCAGTCGGTGGGCCGTGGCGCGGGGCAGCTCGGTGGTCGCGACGAGGTCGGCCAGGGCGCGCGGCGCGAGCGCCACGGACGCCAGGATGGCCACGGACTTGTCGACGACGCCGATGCCGCTGCGGGCGCCCTTGCCGTCGTCGTCGGCGCTGCTAGGCTGTCCCATACAGCGATACTAACGTCTCGCAGTGTGAGACACAACGATCGTGAACGGATCGACGGCAACGAAGGGACAGCGCCATGGGCAAGACGCTCGCGGAGAAGCTCTGGGACAGTCACGTCGTTCGCTCGGCCCAGGGCGAACCCGACCTGCTGTTCATCGACATGCACCTCATCCACGAGGTGACGAGCCCGCAGGCCTTCGACGGCCTGCGCCTCGAGGACCGGCCCGTCCACCGGCCGGACCTCACGCTGGCCACCGAGGACCACAACACGCCCACCGATTACGTGCTGCCGCTGATCGGCACCGAGTCGATCAAGGACGAGGTCAGCCGCACGCAGCTCGACACGCTGCGGCGCAACTGCGCCGAGTTCGGCATCACGATCTACCCCATGGGCGACGACGAGCAGGGCATCGTGCACGTCATCGGTCCGCAGCTCGGCATCACCCAGCCCGGCATGACGATCGTCTGCGGCGACAGCCACACCAGCACGCACGGCGCGTTCGGCGCGCTGGCCTTCGGCATCGGCACCAGCCAGGTCGAGCACGTGCTGGCCACGCAGACGCTGCCCATGGACCGGCCCAAGACGATGGCCGTGACCGTCGACGGCGAGCTGCCCCCCGGGGTCACGCCGAAGGACGTCATCCTGGCCGTCATCGCACGGACGGGGACGGGCGGTGGCCAGGGTTACATGGTCGAGTACCGCGGGTCGGTCTTCGAGCAGATGTCCATGGAGGGCCGGATGACGGTCTGCAACATGAGCATCGAGTGGGGCGCGCGCGCCGGCATGATCGCGCCGGACCGGACGACGTTCGACTATGTGCAGGGCCGCGACCACGCGCCGAAGGGCGCCGAGTGGGACGCCGCCGTCGAGTACTGGACGAGCCTGCGCACCGACGACGACGCCGAGTTCGACGCCGAGATCGTTGTCGACGCCGCCGAGCTGACGCCGTTCGTCACCTGGGGCACCAACCCCGGGCAGGGTGCGCCACTCGCGTCGACCGTCCCGGACCCGCAGGAGCTCGAGGACGAGGGCGACCGCGCCGCCGCCGAGAAGGCATTGGCCTACATGGGTCTCACCGCGGGCACCGCGCTGCGCGACATCGCCGTCGACACCGTCTTCGTCGGCTCGTGCACCAACGGACGCATCGAGGACCTGCGCGCGGCCGCGGCGGTGCTCGACGGCAGGAAGGTCGCCGACGGCGTACGCCTGCTCGTCGTCCCGGGCTCGGTGCGCGTGCGCAAGCAGGCCGAGCAGGAGGGCCTGGACGCGATCTTCACCTCCGCCGGCGCGGAATGGCGCCAGGCCGGTTGCTCGATGTGCCTGGGTATGAACCCCGACCAGCTCCAGCCGGGCGAGCGCAGCGCGAGCACGTCCAACCGCAACTTCGAGGGGCGGCAGGGCAAGGGTGGGCGGACGCATCTCGTGTCGCCGCTCGTAGCCGCCGCCACCGCACTCACCGGACATCTCGCCAGCCCGGCCGACCTCTGACCCCACGCCCTTCTCCTCGCAAACGGCGCTCGGACAACGCCGCGGGGACCCCGAAAGGATTCTCGATGGATCGATTCAGCGTTCACGTCGGCACGGCCGTACCGCTGCGACGCACCAACGTCGACACCGACCAGATCATCCCCGCCGTCTACCTCAAGCGCGTCACGCGCACCGGTTTCGAGGACGGGCTGTTCAACGCCTGGCGGGCCAACGAACCCGACTTCGTGCTGAACCAGTCGCGCTTCGACGGCGCGACGGTACTGGTCGCCGGGCCCGACTTCGGCACCGGCAGCTCGCGCGAGCACGCGGTCTGGGCGCTGTGGGACTACGGCTTCCGCGTCGTCATCTCGCCCCGCTTCGCCGACATCTTCCGTGGCAACTCGCTCAAGGCCGGACTGCTGACGATCACCTTGCCGGAGAAGATCGTGCAGCGGTTGTGGGACGACATCGAGGACGACCCCGGTACCCGGGTCACCGTCGACCTGATCGAACGCCAGGTGCGGTGGTCCGGCGAGGTGCACGACTTCGACCTCGACGACTACGCGCGTTGGCGGTTGCTCGAAGGCCTCGACGACATCGGGCTGACGATGACGCACACCGACGAGATCGCGCGCTACGAATCGACCCGCAAGCCCTGGTTGCCCACCGCGTCCTGATCCAGCAGCGAACGAGAAAAGTCCTGCAACATCGGGTGTTTGCGTTGTTGTCGACCCTTCGAGCGCCTAGCGTGACCCGGGAAAAGACCAGCAAGGTCATGACCAGGTCCCGGGAGGACACGTGCCCAACAAGGCCCAGTTCGTCGATCAGCTCGCCGAGCGTCTCGACGGAGACAGGAAGCGCGCCGCAGCGGCGCTCGATGCAGTGATCGACAGCGTGTACGCCGCCATCGCTCGCGGCGAGCGAGTGGCCATCACCGGCTTCGGCGTCTTCGAACGCCGTGACCGCGCCGCGCGCACCGCGCGCAACCCCGCGACCGGTGCGTCGGTGAGCGTGCCCGCCTCACGCGTTCCCGCGTTCCGTCCGGGTGCGGAGTTCAAGTCCGTGGCCGGTGGCGCCCGCGAGGTGCTCGAGCAGCGAGCCGCCCGCACGCAGGCTGCAGTGGCCGGCCTGGCCGACTCCGCACGCGGCACGCGCGCCCGCGCCGCCGCAGCGGTGCAGGACGCGCAGGAGCTCGCGCAGAGCGCGGTGTCCGACGCCGTCGAGGCCGTCCGCGAGGCACCGGGCCGGGCGCTGGCCGCCGTCACCAACTCGGCGCCGGCGAAGGCCGCCAAGAAGGCGCAGAAGCGTGGCGCCGCCAAGGCGTTGGGCAGTGCGCGGTCCGGGCCGGCCACGAAGACGGTCGCCGGCTCCAGCCTCGCGTCGTCCTCGGGCGTCCCGTCGCGGGGCGCGGCGAAGAAGGCCGCGAAGAAGGCGACCGGCCCGGCCAAGAAGGCGGCGAAGAAGGCAGCCAAGAAGGCGGCGGCGCCGGCCAAGAAGGCGGCGCGCAAGGCAACCGCGCCCGCCAAGAAGGCCGCGAAGAAGACTGCGAAGAAGACCGCGAGCAAGACGGTTGCGAAGAAGACGGCCGCGAGGAAGTCGCCGGCCAAGAAGGCCGCGAAGAAGACGGCCGCCAAGAAGGCGACCGCGCGCAAGTCACCGGCGAAGAAGTCCACCCGCCGGTAGGCCTGCACCGCTCGTCCGACAGGGCGCCGATCCGTTCCGGGTCGGCGCCCTGTCGGCGTCCGGGACCGTCAGCGCGGAGGCGGCGGGTAGTAGTCCGCTGCTGTCACGGCCCCGTCGACGAACGACAGCACCCAGCACGCGGCCTTCTTCGTGTCGGCCGACCCGACCCCCGGGGCCACGCGCGAGACCAGTCCAGGGATCGTCGTGCCCTGACTGCTGACGACGCTGACCCGACGTGGTGCGGCGACAGCGACGAGCGCCGCCTCGGCCGCGGCGGGGTCCCGCTCGTAGTCGGCGTCTGCGAAGGTCCGGTCGACGATCACGCTGAGGCCGAGGTCGGTGGCGAACGGCCCGACGGTCTGCACGCACCGCACCGGGTTGGCCGACAGCACCCGGTCGGGTGCGAAGTGCTTCAGGAAACCCGACAGGGCCTGCGCCTGCCGCCGCCCGTCGGCCTCGAGCGGCCGCTGCTCGTCCGGCCCCGACCATTCCGAGCGCTTGCCCGCCTTCGCGTGCCGGACGAGCACCACCACCGAGTCGGGCAGAGGCAGCGCCATGAAGTCCTCGAGCACCTTGCGGTCGGCCGGATAGGTGCAGCGACGGCGGGCCTGGTCGACCGTCAGCCACGCGACCTCGTCCACCTCCTCCGAGGCGACGAAGTGACCGTCGAGGTGCCGCATGGTCCAGTACGCGACGTTCTTGCGTGCGCCGTCGACCTTGTAGGAGATCGCACGCAGCCGCCGCGACACCGCGACGCGTGACCCCAGTTCCTCACCGACCTCACGCACCGCCGCGGTGAGCTCGGACTCGCCGGGTTCGAGCTTGCCCTTGGGCAACGACCAGTCGCCGTAACGAGGACGGTGCACGAGGGCCACCTGCACCGTCGAGTCGTCCACCCGCCAGACCACGCCTCCGGCGGCGCGGACGGCGGCTCGCTTGTCGGCCATCGCTGTCTACTCCCTGCGGGTGGCCAGCCGCTTGATCAGCAGCTCCTGGAGGTCGCGGTGTTCACCGTTGGAACGAACCCACTCGCCGTCGGGCTGCAGGTCCCAGGCCGAGATGTTCTCGTCGAAGGCCAGGTCCAGGCAGTCCTGCAGGTGGCCGCGGGAGGCGCGATCGGTGACCTGACACAGCACCTCGACGCGCCGGTCCAGGTTGCGGTGCATCAGGTCCGCCGAACCGATCCAGTACTCGGGATCGCCGTCGCCGCCGAAGTAGTAGACGCGCGAGTGCTCGAGGAAGCGGCCCAGGATCGAGCGGGTGCGGATGTTGTCCGACAGCCCGGGTACGCCGGCCTTGATCGTGCAGAACGTGCGGACGAGCAGATCGACCTGCACGCCGGCCATCGACGCGCGGTAGAGGGCGTCGATCGTCTCCTCGTCGACGAGGTGGTTGGTCTTGAACCGGATCAGGGCGGGCCGGCCGGCCCGGGCCAGCTCGATCTCGCGCTCGATGCGCTCGATGAGCCCGGCGCGGATGCCTTGCGGGGCCACGAGCAGCGACCGGTACTCGGTCTGACGCGAGTACCCGGTGAGGACGTTGAACAGGTCGGTGAGGTCGGCGCAGATCGACGGGTCGGCGGTGAACAGCCCGAGGTCCTCGTACATGCGCGCGGTCTTCGGGTTGTAGTTGCCGGTGCCGACGTGGGCGTACCGGCGGATCAGGTTGCCCTCCTGGCGCACGACGAGCGCGGTCTTGCAGTGCGTCTTGAGACCGACGAAGCCGTACACGACGTGGCAGCCCGCCCGCTCCAGCGCTCGTGCCCACTTGATGTTGGCCTGCTCGTCGAAGCGGGCCTTGATCTCGACGAGGGCGACGACCTGCTTGCCCGCCTCCGCCGCGTCGATGAGGGCGTCGACGATGGGGGAGTCGCCGGAGGTCCGGTAGAGCGTCTGCTTGATCGCGAGCACGTTGGGGTCGGCCGCGGCCTGCTCGATGAAGCGCTGCGTACTCGTCGCGAACGATTCGTACGGGTGGTGCACCAGCACGTCGCCGTCGCGCAGCGTCGCGAACACCGACTTCGGGGTCTCGCCCTCGGCGAAGCGGGGGTTGGTCGTGGGGACGAAGGGCCGCTCCTTGAGCGACGGGCGGTCGACGTCGTAGACCTGGTGCAGCGAGCTGAGGTCCAGCAGGCCGGGCACGCGCATGATCGCGTCGTCCGCGACCTCGATCTCGCTGGCGAGCAGCGTCACGATGTCCGGGTCGATGTCGTCGGTGACCTCGAGACGCACGGCCGGCCCGAAGCGGCGCCGCGACAGCTCGCGTTCGAGGGCCTGCAGCAGGTCCTCGTCGCGGTCCTCCTCGACCTCGAAGTCGGCGTTGCGGGTGACCCGGAAGACGTGGTGCTCGACGACCTCCATCCCGGGGAACAGCATCGACAGGTGGGCCGCGATGAGGTCCTCGATGGGCAGGAACTCCGACTCGGTCGGGCTCTCGGACACGACCACGAAGCGCGGGACGTTGTTCGGGACCTTGACGCGCGCGAAGCGCTGCACCTGCTCGTCGGGATCGCGGACGAGAACGGCCAGGTTCAGCGACAGCCCGGAGATGTAGGGGAAAGGGTGCGACGGGTCGACGGCGAGCGGCGTGAGGACCGGGAACACCTTGGACTCGAAGTACTCGGCCAGCTGGGCGTGCTCGTGCGCGTCGAGCGCGTCCCATCGGCGGATGTGGATGCCCTGGTCCTCGAGCTCGGGGTTGACGACGTCCTTGAAGCAGCGGGCGTGCCGGTCGACGAGGTTGCTGATGCGCTCGGACAGCCGTCCCAGGATCTTGCGGGGCGACAGGCCGTCGGCACTCGTCACCTGCAGGCCGGTGCTGGCCCGGCGCTTCAGGCCGGCGATGCGCACCATGTAGAACTCGTCGAGGTTGCTGGCGAAGATGGCCAGGAACTTGGCCCGCTCGAGCAGCGGCTGCGACTCGTCCTCGGCGAGGGTCAGGACGCGCTCGTTGAACGCCAGCCACGACATCTCGCGGTTGCTGAAGCGGTCGTCGGGCAGGTCGTCGACGTGCAGTACCTCGGGGGACTCGAGGTCGCCCTCCGGAACGGCGTCGGTCGGGTCGATGGAGGCCGACCCCCGGCTCGAGATCGTGCTGGGCTCCACGCTCATCGCCTCACTCCGTTCGACGATGCAGAGACGCAATGCCTCGGGTTCGCTCCGCAGGCGTCGCTCATTCTCGGTGTGCTCCGTTCATGCCCTCACTATGCCGGTCCGAGATGAACGCGGAGTCGCCGCGGGCCGCCGTGAACTCCCGCGACGTCTCCGGGCCGAGCCCGAGCCGGGCGGCCGCACGCAGGTCCGCGACGGTGTCCACGTCGCGGCGCAGCCCGGGACCGGCGTCGACTGCGGCGGCATCAGTGGCGTGCCGCGCGGCCGAGCCGGCCCCGAACCGGGGGGCGAGGTGTCGCTGGGGGCCCGCGGTCAGCAGCGTCGTGCCGGTGCCCTCGGCGTCCGGCACGTAGGCGCGGTCGACGCCGGACGCGAGACCCAACGCGTCGGCGAGCTCGACGGGACGCAGCGCCGGGAGGTCGCCGAGCAGGGCGGCCACGCCGTCGGCGGGCCAGCGCCAGCCGGCCTCCAGCGCGGCGTCGGCCAGCGCCTCGTTCAGGCCGGGGCGACGTTGCACCACGACCTCGGTGCCGGCCGGGACGGCCACGCCCGGGCCGTCGACGACGAGGACGACGCGGGCGACGCCCTGCGCGGCACGGGCGGCCGATACGGTGTCGGCACGGATCGCCTCGACGAGCCGGGCGTGCGCCGACACGTCCCCGGACGGCGCGGCAAGACGCGATTTCGCACCCGGCAGTGACCGCACGGGGATGAGAACGGTCCACGGCACCGTTCGAGTCTAGGGAGCGACACGGCTCGCCCGGCCATGACGGGCAGCCCGGGGTACGGCAGACTGCTACGCGTCTGCGGCCGGGTGGGCCGGACGGAAACGGAATCGTGTCGTCGGCGATGGGGTGGAGGACAACGAGGTGGCGAGGCTTGCCAAGCTACGCAGGCCAGGGCACGGCGAGAAGATGGGCTTCGGCTGGCGCCTGACCTGGTTCGTCCTGTACGCCCCGGCCAGCCTGCTGTTCCGTACGCGCTACCGCCACCTCGAACGGATGCCCCAGGAGGGCCCGGCCATCCTCGTCGTGAACCACGTGTCGCACGTCGACCCGTTCCTGGTGGCCAAACTGGTGCTCGACGCTGCACGGGTACCGCGTTTCCTCGCCAAGGAGTCCATCTTCGCGGTCCCGGTCGTCGGGTGGGGCATGCGCATCATGGGCCACATCCCGGTGAAGCGCGGGACGACCGACGCGCGCCAGTCCCTCGCCGCCGCCGTGGCGGCCCTGGACCGGGGCGAGATCATCGTGCTGCACCCGGAGGGCACCGTCACCCGCGACCCCGACGGGTGGCCGATGGCCGGCAAGACCGGCGCCGCGCGCCTGGCCACGCTTGTGCCCGACGTCCCCGTCATCCCCGTCGCGCAGTGGGGGGTCCAGGAGCAGGTCGACCTGTACGCCAAGAAGGTCAAGCTGATCCCGCGCCCCCGGCACGTGCTGTCCATCGGCGACCCGATCGACCTGTCGGCGTTCCGCGGGGTGGACCCCACGCCCCGCGTCCTCAAGCAGATCACCGACGTCATCCTGCGTCGCCTGCGCCACGACGTCGCCGAGCTGCGCGGATTGCCCGAGCCCACCGGCGGCCTGTTCGTCTGGCGCCGAGCGGGCGAGACCTCGTCGGACGCCGCCTAGTGGCCGTCAGGACCGCCGTGCTGGGTGCCGGTTCGTGGGGGACCACGTTCGCAAAGGTGCTGGTCGACGCCGGCAACGACGTCACCCTGTGGGCCCGCCGCGAGGACCTCGCCGCGCGCATCAACGACACCCACCGCAACGAGGACTACCTGCCCGGGGTCGAGCTGCCCGAGGGCGTGGTCGCCACCCACGACGCCGAGGCGGCGGTGCACGACGCCGACCTGGTCGCCTTCGCGATCCCGTCGCAGAGCCTGCGCGAGAACCTGGCGGTCTGGGCGCCCTACCTGCCCGGCGAGGCCAGCCTCGTCAGCCTGATGAAGGGGGTCGAGCTCGGGACGACCCGGCGGATGAGCGAGGTCATCGCCGAGGTCTCCGGCGCCCCGACCGAGCGCATCGTCGTGGTCAGCGGACCGAACCTGGCCCGCGAGATCGCGCTGCGCCAGCCCACCGCGACCGTCGTGGCCTGCACCGACGAGGCGCGCGCCGTCGCGGTGCAGCAGGCGTGCAGCACGGCCTACTTCCGGCCCTACTCGAACACCGACGTCGTCGGGTGCGAGCTCGGCGGCGCGGTGAAGAACGTCATCGCGCTGGCCTGCGGCATCGGGCAGGGGCTCGGGTTCGGCGACAACTCGCTGGCGTCGATCATCACCCGCGGTCTGGCCGAGACGGCCCGCCTCGGGGAGCGCCTCGGTGCCGACCCGCTCACCTTCGCCGGGCTGGCCGGCCTCGGCGATCTCGTCGCCACGTGCAACTCGCCGCTCTCGCGCAACCGCACGTTCGGCGAGCGTCTCGGCCGGGGGGAGTCCGTGGAGCAGGCGCAGGAAGCCACCCACGGGCAGGTCGCCGAGGGTGTGAAGTCCTGCCGGTCGCTGCTCGAACTCGCCCGCCACCACGAGGTCGACACGCCCATCACCGCGGCCGTCGAGGCCGTCTGCTTCGGCGCGATGTCGCCGATCCAGATGGTCGAGCTGCTGATGGCGCGCTCGATGAAGTCCGAGAGCTGAGCTCGCCGGTAGGGTCGGCAGCCGTGGCACGCATCAGGGTCGCCGTCGTCTACGGCGGGCGCAGCAGCGAGCACGGCATCTCCGTCGTCTCCGCGGGCAGCGTCCTCGCCGCTCTCGACCCCGAGCGGTACGAGGTCGTGCCCATCGGCATCACGCCGTCCGGGACCTGGGTGCTCACCGACGCCAGCCCGGACGCGCTGCGCATCGAGGGCCGCACGCTGCCCGAGGTCGGCAAGGGCACCGCGGTGGTGCTCAGCGCCGACCCCACGGCCGGCGGGCTCGTCCCGCTCGAGCCCGGTGCCGCCGTCGACGCCCTCGCCGGCGTCGACGTGGTGTTCCCCGTCCTGCACGGCCGCTTCGGCGAGGACGGCACGGTGCAGGGGCTCCTGGAGCTCGCCGGCGTCCCGTACGTCGGGCCCGGTGTGTTCGCGAGCGCGGCCGCCATGGACAAGGAGTTCAGCAAACGGTTGCTGCGTGACGCCGGGCTCGAGGTCGGGCGCTTCGCGGTGCTCCGGGCCGGGCGACCGTGGTCGAACGTCGAGCTGCAGCACCTGGGCCTGCCGCTGTTCGTCAAGCCGGCGCGGGCCGGATCGAGCCTCGGCATCACCAAGGTCACCGACTGGTCGCAGCTGCAGGACGCGGTCGACGAGGCGTTCCGGCACGACACCAAGGTGATGGTCGAGGCCGCCGTCGTCGGCCGTGAGGTCGAGTGCGGTGTGCTCGAGGACGCCGACGGGCGGCCCGAGGCCAGCGTCCCGGCCGAGGTGCGGGTCGTCAGCGGCCACGACTGGTACGACTTCGAGGCCAAGTACCTCGACGACGCCTGCGAGTTCGACCTGCCGCCCGACCTGCCGCCGGAGGTCATCGCCGAGATCCAGCGGACGGCGTGCCAGGCCTTCGACGCGCTGGACTGTGCCGGCCTGGCCCGCGTCGACTTCTTCGTCACGCCCGACGACACAGTCGTGGTGAACGAGATCAACACCATTCCCGGCTTCACGCCGGTGTCGATGTACCCGCGGATGTGGGCAGCCTCGGGCGTCGCCTACCCGGAGCTGGTCGACCGGCTCATCGCAGCTGCGTTGCGCCGCGGAGCCTGACCTCGATGGCTCTGGACCCGGACGAGTTCCACCGGCGGACGATGGCCGCCGCCGACCCCGAGGGGCGGCTGTCGCTCGCGCGGATGACCGACTGGGACATCAGCCCGTTCGAACCTGGCGGGTTACGGGTCGCGCCGCTTCGGCCGCCGCTGTCGAGCGAGACGCCCAGGGAGGGGGAGGACCCGTCCGACTGTCGGTCGTGTCGCAACCGGGACACGGGTATCTGGCTCAACGACCGGTGGCGGTTGACCCGGGCGGCCGGGGCCGGCGTGCCGTTGGTGCTCATGCTGCACCCCCGGGACCACCACGACCTGGCCGATCTGCCCGACGACCTGGCCGCCGAGCTCGGTGTCCTGACCACGCACGTGAGTCGTCACGTGGAGGCTCTGCCCGGCGTCGCACGGGCGCACGTCTACCGGATCGGCGACGGCGGAGCGCATCTGCACGTCTGGTTCTTCGCGCGCCCCGCCCGGCAGGCGCAACTGCTCGGGTCCTGGCTGGTGGTCTGGGACGACCTGCTGCCCGATTACCCCGACGACGTGGCCGCGGCGGACGCCGCCACGGTGGCCGACCGCCTGGTCGCCTCCCAGGGGGGCCGCCTCGGCGAGGCCACACCCTGAGCCGGTCGACCTACCTGTTGGCCGCTCCGGTCCACCCCTGGCCCGTGTTGGCGGCGGGGTCGGACATGGCCGGTGAGTCGTGCAGCCCGCGGAAGTAGGCCCACTTGCGGCGTGCGTTGCTGGTGAACCTCGCGCCCACCTGCACGGCGTTGAACCGGTCCTCGTTCACCGACACCCACACCGGCTCACCGTGGCGCGGCTGGACGAGCAGCTGGAACTCGTCCTCGGCCCGGCCCGGCAGGTCCTTGCCGGGCGCTGTCCGCGCCGGCTCGTACGTCTTGTCCACGACACGACCCTTGACTGCGCTCATCCCGGTACCGCCTCTCGTGTGGCCGGAAGTCTAGACCGAATGATCGCGTTCGGCGCTGGAACTCAACCGGCGACGGGCGCGACGAGCACCTGCAGCAGGCGGTCGAGTTCCGCGGCCGGATCGTCGGTGAGGCCGGTGTGCACCGGGCCGGGCTGGACGACCGTGCTCCGCGGCGCGGTCAGCCAGCGGAAGCGGCGGCCGATGTCGTCCCCGGTCGCGGGGCCGCCGGTGCCGTCGCAGGTGAGGGTCGCGGCGTGCAGGACCGCCCCGACCGCCGCCACGTCGACACCCGGGTCGAGGGCGCGGACCCGGTCGACGTCGAGCGCCACACGGGCACCGAGATAACCGCGGTCGCGGCAGTAGACGACCACCCCCGCGTTGACCGACTCGCCGCGCTCGACGCGGGGCACGACGCGGAGCACGGCGTACTCGAACGGCACCTTCATGTCGCGCTCCCGCGGGCGTCGTCGACGGTGGCGCGCAGCGGTGGCAACCAGGCCGTTCGAGACCAGAGCCGCCGCAGGATCGCGTCGCGGTAGGCCGCGCGCAGGGCGGCCGGGTCGGCGAAGCCGGGCTCGTCGATGAGCCACTCGTCCGGGACGTCGCCGAGCACGGCGTCCAGGACCGGCCCCGTGACGCGCGGTGCCAGGTCGTGGTCGGCCGCGTCGAGGTCCGGCGCCGCGGCGAGCAGCGCGTGCTCCCGGGCGTCGTAGGGCCGGGCGGCCACCCGCGCAGGGTCGAAACCGGACCAGCTGTGGTGGAAGGTCAGCGACGCGCCGTGGTCGATCAGATACGGCGCACCGTGCCAGAACAGCATGTTCGGGTTGCGCCAGGAGCGGTCGACGTTGCCGATCAGCGCGTCGAACCACAGCACCCGGCCGGCGAACTCCGTCCCGAGAGCGAAGGCCGAGGGGTCGAGATCGAGGGCGCCGGGCAGGTAGTCGACACCGAGGTTGCGACCCGGGGAGGCCCGCAGCAGGTCCTGGACCTCCTCGTCGGGCTCGTTGGCCGCAAGCGCGGGGTCGACGTCGACCGTGACCAGATCCGCCACCGGCAGGCCCAGGGCGCGGGCCAGTGACGTGCCGATGATCTCGGCGATCAACGCCTTGCGGCCCTGCCCGGCGCCGGTGAACTTGACCACGTACGTGCCCAGGTCGTCGGCCTCCATGAGCCCCGGCAACGAGCCGCCCTCGCGCAACGGCGTGACGTAGCGCGTGGCGGTGACGCTGCGCAGACCGGGCACGGTGGCCCAGCCTACGGTTCGGCGCCCGCCGGTTCTGTCGGCCGTCACGATGGGTACCGTCGCGTGAAGTTCGAAGGACGACACCTGCGAGCTCGACACGCGAGGGGGATTCGTGCCGGAGGCCGGTGACCTCGTCGACGGGCGCTACCGGCTCGAGCGTCGTCTCGCGTCCGGCGGCATGGGGACGGTCTGGCTCGGCCGCGACGAGCTGCTGCGTCGAGCCGTCGCCGTGAAGAGCCTGCACGTGCAGCAGGGCCTGTCGCCCAGCGACCGCGACCTCGTCGTCCAGCGCGCGATGCGTGAGGCGCGCCTGACGGCCCGTCTGCACCATCCGCACGCGGTGCAGATGTTCGACGTCGTCGACGCGGTCGAGGGCCCCTGCCTGATCATGGAGTACGTCGCGTCGCGGAGTCTGCAGGACGTCGTGCGGGAGCAGGGGCCGTTGGCACCCGCGGACGCCGCGCGGATGGGCAGCGAGATCTCCGCCGCGCTGTCCGCGGCGCACCGGGTGGGGATCGTGCACCGCGACGTGAAGCCCGGGAACATCCTCGTCGGGGACGACGGCTCGGCGAAGATCACCGACTTCGGCATCTCGCACGCCTTCGACGACGTGACCCTCACCTCCACCGGCATGGTCAGCGGTACCCCGGCGTACCTCGCGCCTGAGGTCGCCCGCGGCGAGGCGTCCGACTTCGCCAGCGACGTGTACTCCCTGGGCGCGACCCTGTACTTCGCGGTCGAGGGCGAGTCGCCGTTCGGCGCCGACAACAACCCGATGGCGACCCTGCACCGCGTGGCCTCCCAGCCGCCGCGGCCGGCCCGGCGTGCCGGGTCGTTGGCGCCCGTCCTCGCCGCCCTGATGGCGCCGCAGCCCACGGACCGTCCGGCAATGAGCGACGTGCCCGGCGCGCTGCGTGAGGCCGACAGGGGGCCGACGGGCGGCACCGACACGACGACGGCGGTGCTGGCGCCGACCCGCGCCTTCACAGCGCCGTCCGGCCGCGGCACGCCTGCCCCTCCGGCGTCTGCCCCGGTGCCGTCTGCCTCTCCGACGTCTGCCCCTGTGCCGTCGGCTGCCCCTGTGCCGTCGGCTGCCCCTGTGCCGTCGGC
>NZ_CAXUNP010000031.1:22712-25131 GCF_964252635.1 uncultured Jatrophihabitans sp. | reverse complement strand
CTGTGCCGTCGGCTGCCCCTGTGCCGTCGGCTGCCCCTGTGCCGTCGGCTGCCCCTGTGCCGTCGGCTGCCCCGTCGTCGGCCGGTCCACCGCCGCCGGTCCGTCGGCCGGCCCGCCCCTCGGAGCCGCCGGTCCGCAAGGAGCACCGGGGCTGGGTGCTGCCGCTCGGCATCGTCCTCGCCGTCGTGCTCATCGGCGGCGCCGCCGGATTGTTCCTGCTCACCGGCTCCGGGGGCTCGAACCAGTCGCAGGGCGGGGGCGCGTCGACCACGGCCTCCGCGACCGGGCCGACGTCGCGTCCGCCGGCGACATCGCCGCGTACGTCGAGCTCGGCTCCGGCATCGACGCCGGCGTCGTCGTCGTCGTCGACCGCACCGTCCACCTCCGCGACCTCCGCGGCCGGTGGCAGGACGACGGACGCGGACCTGGCCGCCGCGGTCCAGCAGTACTTCCAGCTGGTCCCCGGCAACCTGGACGCCGGCTGGGCACGACTGACGCCGCACTTCCAGAACGGCCGTGCGCAGAGCCGCCAGGTGTTCGACGACTACTGGAACAGCATCGACCGGGTCGACACGGCCGACGTGCAGGGCCAGGCGCCGCACTCGGCGTCGGCCCGCCTGACCTACCACTACAAGGACGGGCGCGTGGTCACCCAGCAGACGTCGTTCCGCTTCGTGAAGCAGGACGGCGTGCTGAAGATCGACGACGAGAACTGAATAGAGGACCTCAGCCCGGTCGGACGATCTGCTGGACGCTCCACTTGTTGCCGTCCGGGTCGGCGAAGTAGACGAACCGGCCCCAGGGCAACTCCTCGACCTCGTCGACGTCCAGGCCTCGGGCGAGGAACTCGGCGCGGGCCCGGTCGGCGTCGTCGACGACGAGCTGCAGCCCCTCGAGCGACCCGGGCGTCATCGTGGTGAGGCCCTCGCCGATGCAGATCGAGCAGCCGGAGCCGGGCGGGGTCAACTGCACGAAGCGCAACGACTCGTTGACCCGCTGGTCGTGGTCGGCGACGAAGCCGGCCTTCTCGACGTAGAACTCCTTCGCCGCGTCGACGTTGCCGACGGGCACGCACACCAGCTCGAGCTTGTAGTCCATGACGCCTCTCCTGGGTCGGTGGCCCCGACCGTAACGGCAGCGTCCGACACGGTGCGGACGGCAGGCACGGTGCTGACGGCAGGCACGGTGCGGATGGCGGGCACGGCTCAGACGACGGCGGCCGCCCGCAACGCCGCGACGTCCTCGGCCGTGTACCCGGCCTCACCCAGCACGGCGTCGGTGTCGGCGCCGATCGAGCCGACCGTGCCGACCCGGCCCGGCGTGGCCGAGAACCGCGGTGCCGGCCCAGGCATCGGTGCGTCGCCGACCGGGACGTAGGTGCCGCGCTCGACGTTGTGCGGGTGCGCGAGCGCCTCCTCGAGGCTCAGCACGGGCGCGACGCAGGCGTCGAGCGGCTCGAAGACCGCCGCCCACTCGTCGCGGCCGCGCGATGCGAAGACCCGCTCGAGCATGGCCGTGCAGGCGGCGAACTGCGCCGGGTCGTACGGCGACGGTGCGGTCGCCGAGTCCTCGCCGATGGCCGTGCACAGGGCGGCCCAGAACTGCGGCTCGATCGCGCCGATCGCGACGTAGCGTCCGTCGCCGCAGGGGTAGCAGCGGTAGTTCGGCGACCCGCCGTCGAGGAAGTTGGCCTCGGGCCGGTCGCGCCACAGACCCTGGTTCAGGAAGGCCCGGGTCATGGAGCCGAGGTAGGCGGCGCCGTCGACCATCGCGGTGTCGACGACCTGCCCCTCGCCGGTGGCGCGGGCGTGCAGCACCGCGGCCAGCACCCCCACGGCGAGGAACATCGCGCCGCCACCGAAGTCGGCGACGTAGTTGACGGGCGGGACGGGCGGTTCGCCGGCGCGACCGATGCCGGCCAGCAGCCCGGTGAGCGCCAGGTAGGTGATGTCGTGGCCGGCGGTGCGGGCCAGCGGCCCGTCCTGCCCCCACCCCGTCATCCGGCCGTAGACGAGCCGGGCGTTGCGGGCGTGCGCCTGCTCGGGCCCGATCCCGAGCCGCTCGGCCACACCGGGCCGGAACCCCTCGAGCACGACGTCGGCCGACTCGACCAGGCGCAGCAGGACCTCGGCGCCCTTGGGCTTGCGGATGTCCAGGGCGATCGAGCGCCGGCCGCGGCCCATCGCGCTCGTAGCCATGACGTCACCCAGGCCCGGGCGGCTGCCGGGGATCTTGTCGATGCGCACGACCTCGGCGCCGAGGTCGGCGAGCAGCATGGCCGCGAACGGCACCGGGCCGATGGCCGGCAGCTCGACGACGCGGACCCCCTCGAGTGGACCCGGCACGGTCACGTCCTCTCTGGCTCTGCCGTTGTCCGCGTCACGACCTGCTGGGGCTCGTCCAGCCGCGGACAACTCGA
>NZ_CAXUNP010000031.1:0-22612 GCF_964252635.1 uncultured Jatrophihabitans sp. | reverse complement strand
GCGGACAACTCGAAAGCAACTAGAAGGTCTCGCCGTTCTCGGCCTTCTTGCGCAGCAGCGGGTTGGGCTCGAAGCGGGCGCCGAAGCGCTGCGTGAACTCGTCGGCGCGGGCGACGAAACCTGCCACCCCGCCGGCAAAGCCGTTGATGTACTGCAGCACGCCGCCGGTCCACGGCGGGAACCCGATGCCCATGATCGAACCGATGTTGGCGTCAGCCGTGGTCAGGAGCACGCCCTCGTCGACGCAGCGCGCCGACTCGACGGCCTCGATGACGAGCATGCGCTCACCGAGCTCGTGCACGTCGACCTTCGACGGGTCGCCCTGCACGGGGAACGTCTCGGCGAGGCCCGGCCAGAGCCCGGTGCGCTTGCCGGACTCGTCGTAGTCGAAGAAGCCCTTGCCGGCGAGCCGGCCCGGACGACCCAGCTCGACCATCTTCTCGACGATGTCCTCGGCGGGGTGCCGGACGTAGCTGTCGCCCATGGCCGCACGCGTCTCGTTGCGGATCTTGAGGAACAGCTCGAGGTTGAGCTCGTCGGCGAGCTGCAGCGCACCGACGGGGTACCCGGCCTGCGTGGTGGCCTGCTCGATGGTGGCGGGGTGGACGCCCTCGCCGAGCATGGCCAGCGCCTCGTTGACGAACGTGCCGATCACCCGCGAGGTGAAGAACCCGCGGCTGTCGTTGACCACGATGGGCGTCTTCTTGATGGCCATGGCGTAGTCGAGCGCTCGGGCCAGCGCCTCGTCGGAGGTCTGCTCGCCGCGGATGATCTCGAGCAGCGGCATCTTGTCGACGGGGGAGAAGAAGTGCAGGCCGATGAAGTCCTGCTTGCGCTGCGCGCCCTCGGCGAGCGACGTGATGGGCAGCGTCGACGTGTTCGACCCGAGCAGCGCGTCGCCGTTGACGACCTTCTCGGTCTCCTGGAAGACCTCGTGCTTCAACGAGACCTTCTCAAAGACGGCCTCGACGACGAAGTCGCAACCCTCGAGGTCGGCGTAGTCGGCGGTGGGCGTGATGCGGCCCAGCACCTCCTCGCGCTTGGCCTCGGTGATCTTTCCGCGGCTGACCGCCTTGTCGAGCAGCTTCTGCGAGTACGCCTTGCCCTTCTCGGCCGCCTCCATCGAGACGTCCTTGAGCAGCACCTGCGCACCGGCCTGCGCCGTGACGTAGGCGATGCCCGCGCCCATCATCCCGGCGCCGAGCACGGCGACCTTCTCGGGCAGGCGCTTGTCGAAGCCGTCGGGCCGCGAGGCGCCGCCGTTGATGGCGTTCAGGTTGAACCAGAACGCCTGGATCATGTTCTTCGCGACCTGACCGGTGGCCAGGTTGACGAAGTACCGGCCCTCGATCTTCAGCGCGCTGTCGAAGTCCACCGTCGCGCCCTCGACCGCGGCGCACATGATGTGGTGCGGCGCGGGCATCGGGGCGCCCTTGAGCTGCTTCTTCAGGTTGCCCGGGAACGCGGGCAGCATGCCGGCGAGCTTCGGGTTCGACGGCGTGCCGCCGGGCATGCGGTAGCCCTTGGCGTCCCACGGCTGCTCGGTCTGCGGGTTGGCCTTGATCCACTCACGCGCCTTGGCGAGCATCTCGTCGGGCGAGCTCGCGAGCTCGTCGACGATGCCGACCTCGACGGCCTTGGCCGGCTTGTAGCGGGTGCCCTCCAGCAGCACCTTCATCAGCCCGTCGGTGACGCCCAGCAGGCGCACGATGCGGGTGACGCCGCCGGCGCCGGGCAGCAGGCCGAGGGTGACCTCGGGCAGACCGAACTGCGACTTCGGGTTGTCCAGGGCGATGCGGTGGTTGCAGGCCAGCGCGATCTCCAGGCCACCGCCGAGCGCCGCACCGTTGAGGGCGGCGACGGTGGGCTTGCCGAGCTTCTCGAGGCGGCGGAAGTCGGCCTTGATGCGCTCGACGCCGCGGCTGAACTCGTCCCTGTTCTCGGCGGTCACCTTGCTCAGCGTCTTCAGGTCGCCGCCAGCGAAGAAGGTGCTCTTCGCGCTGGTGACGACGACGCCGGTGACGGAGTCGTCCTTCTCCAGCCGGTCGACGGCGTCCGACAGCGATGCACGGAAGTCGTCGGTCATGGTGTTGGCGCGGGCGTTCGGGTCGTCGAGGGTCAGGGTGACGATGCCCTCGTCGTCCTTGTCCCAACGGATCACGTTCGTGCTCATGCGGGTCCCCCTGCTCAGATTCGCTCGACGATGGTGGCCACGCCCATGCCGCCGCCTACGCACAGCGTGGCGAGGCCGTAGCGCAGATCGCGGGCCTCGAGCTCGTCGACGAGTGTGCCCAGGATCATGGCGCCGGTGGCTCCGAGCGGGTGGCCGAGCGCGATGGCCCCGCCGTTGACGTTGATCTTCTCGTGGGGGATCGACAGGTCCTTCATGAACTTCAGGACCACGGCGGCGAAGGCCTCGTTCAGCTCGAAGAGGTCGATGTCGTCGACGGTCAGCCCGGCCTTGGCCAGCGCCTTCTGCGCCGACGGGGTCGGGCCGGTGAGCATGATCGTCGGCTCGGTACCTGCGACGCCGACGGACACGATGCGGGCGCGCGGGGTCAGGTTGTTGTCCTTGCCGGCCTGCTCGCTGCCGATGACGACGAGCCCGGCGCCGTCGACGATGCCCGAGGAGTTGCCGGGGGAGTGCACATGGTTGATCGACTCGACCCAGTGGTACTTCTGCAGGGCCACCGCGTCGAAGCCGCCCATCTCGCCGACGCCGGCGAAGGACGGCTTGAGCGAGCCGAGGGACTCGACCGTGGTGCCCGGGCGCGGGAACTCGTCGACGTCGAGCACGACGTCACCGTTGAGGTCGCGGACGGGCACGATCGACTTGCTGAACGCACCGTTGGCGATGGCCTTGCCGGCACGGTCCTGGCTCTCGGCGGCGTAGGTGTCGACGTCGGTGCGGCTGAAGCCCTCCAGCGTGGCGATGAGGTCGGCGCTGACGCCTTGGGGCACGAAGCTGGTCTCGTAGGCGGTCTCGGGGTCCATGGCCCACGGTCCGCCGTCGGAGCCCATCGGCACGCGCGACATCGACTCGACGCCGCCGGCGATGATGAGGTCCTCCCAGCCGGACGCGATCTTCTGCGCGGCGACGTTGACGGCCTCCAGACCGGACGCGCAGAAGCGGTTGAGCTGGAAGCCCGGGCCGGAGTTCTCGTACCCGGCGGCCAGCGCGGCGGTGCGGGCGATGTCGGCGCCCTGCTCACCGATCGGCGACACGACGCCGAGGATGACGTCCTCGACGTGCTGCGGGTCCAGGCCGGGGTTGCGCTCCTTCACCTCGTCGAGCAGCCCGACGACGAGGGAGACGGGCTTGGTGGCGTGCAGCGAGCCGGTGGCCTTGCCCCTGCCGCGCGGCGTGCGCAAGGTGTCGTAGACGAAGGCGTCTGTCATCAGTGGGTCCGTCCTGTCCGAGGTGCGGCGAGTCTCGCCGATAGGAGATCCTGCCAGTATCACTGTCACAGTAATGAAGCGCCAGTGCTGGTGATGTGGTCTATCGTCGTCCCGTGACCAGCACCGACGCAATGGGCACCGCCGCAAGCGGCGCCCACGCCACCGGCACCCGGGCGACGGGAGTCGACGGAGGTCTGACCGTCGACGAGCTGGCTGCGCGCACCGGGATGACCGTGCGCACCGTGCGGTTCTACGCCAGCGAGGGCCTGCTGCCCTCGCCGGAACGGCGCGGCCGGGTTGCCTACTACGACGCGCGGCACCGCATGCGTCTCGACCTCATTCGCACGCTGCAGGAGCACGGCTACACCCTGGCCGCCATCGAACGGGTGCTCGCCCGGATACCGCACGACGCCGCGCCGGCCGAGTACGTGGTGCACGGCGCCGTGCTGGCCCCGTGGCTGCCGGAGCAGACGGAGGTGCTCGACCGCTTCGCCCTCGACCGCCGCCTGGGCCGCCACCTCGACGACCGCCAGCTCGGCTACCTGGTCGACGTGGGGGCGCTGGTGCGGCTGCCCGACGAGCGGTACCGCACCTCGTCGGCGGTGTTGGGGTACGCGCTGGAGCTGCTCGAGCTGCCGGTCACCCCCGAGTTCCTGAGTGAGTCGGCGCAGATCATCGAGACGCACGCCACCGCCGTCGCCGAGGGCCTCAACGAGCTGTTCGCGCGCACCGTGTGGGGGCCCTATCAGCAGGGTGAGCTCAGCCACGAGCAGGTCGTGGCGCTGCTCGACCGGATCCGGCCGCTCGCCATCCAGGGGCTGGTCGGGGCCTTCACCCGCGCCGCCGACCAGGCCGCCCGCCGCCGCGTCGAGGACCGGTAACCCTCCGGGGGCGGGTCTACTTCCGCCGGGTGCACAGGGGCAGCGAGCCGGTACGGCCGTTGCTGTCGGGCACCGAGCACACCGCCGGCAGTGCCTTGGCGATGGCGTCGGACAGGGGCGGTACGACGGTCGCGCCCTGGTACTGCCGCGGCACGACGACGGCGACGTAGGCCGCGCGGTCGACGGTCGTGAAGACATTGCCGCCGTCGCCCTTGGTCACGTCGAAGTACGGCCCGTCCGCCGCCGTGCCGTTCTGGAAGAACTGGGTCGACGAGCCCGGGCGCAGGCTCGCCGGTTTCGCCTCCCCGCAGCGCAGGACGACGGCCGGGTTGCCCCACGCCACGACGAACGGGGTGGGCGGCGAGGGGTGCACGATGCGCGGCGCCAGCGCGCCGAGTTTCACCGGCAGCTGGGCCAGCACCTTGGTGCACGCGGCCGCCTGAGCGCCGACCTGCGGCGGGGCCGACGCGTTCAGCGGTCCGCCCGGGCTCTTCGAGGGCGAGGACGAGCTGTCGCCACCCGCGGTCGCCGCCACGAGCGCGACCGCGGCCACGACCAGCAACGGCAGGGTGACCGCGCTCGCGATCAGTGCCGCGCGGCGGGTGACGGGGTCGATCGCGGGAGCCCGACGGTCTAGAGGTGCACGACCGGGCAGGTGAGGGTGCGGGTGATGCCCGCGACCGCCTGCACGTTCGCCACGACGAGCTTGCCCAGCTCGTCGACGGAGCCGGCCTCGACGCGCACGATGACGTCGTAGGGACCGGTGACGTCCTCGGCGGTGGTGACACCGGCCAGTCCGCCGATCTCGGCGGCCACGGCGGCGGCCTTGCCGACCTCGGTCTGGATCAGCACGTAGGCGCTGACACTCATGCTGGGCTCCGTTCATCTACGCCGCGCTGACCGCGGGCGACGGTGCGGCGCGCCCGGTGGTGACACCGGCGTGCGGACCGGTAGAACGTAGCGCAGGCCCGCCGCCCGCCCGCCCGCGACCGCCTGCCAGGCTTCGTCGTGGGCCTGTACCCGTGCACCGTCGCCACCGAGCCAGGGAGTCCGTCATCACCACCGTTTCCGACGCCGGCGAGTTCGGCGTCATCGCCCGGGTGGTCGCCGGCCTCGAGACGGCGCCGTCCACCCTCATCGGGCCCGGTGACGACGCCGCGGTGGTCGCCACGTCCGACAACCGCGTGGTCGCCTCCACCGACATGCTCATCGAGAACCGCCACTTCCGCCGCGACTGGTCGACGGCCGAGGACGTCGGCCACAAGGCCGCGGCCCGTGCCTTCTCCGACATCGCCGCGATGGGCGCCACCCCGACCGCCCTGCTCGTCGCGTTCGGCTGCCCCGGCGAGCTCGAGCTGTCATGGGTCGACGGGCTGGTCGCCGGGCTGCGGGCCGAGTGCGCGTCGGCGGAGGCGGCCGTCGTGGGCGGCGACGTCACCGCGGCCGAGACGATCACCCTGGCCCTGACCGCACTCGGTGACCTCGGCGGGTCCGCGCCGGTCACGCTCGGCGGGGCGAAGGTGGGCGACACCGTCGCGGTCTGCGGTCGTCTCGGCTGGGCCGCCGCCGGCTTCGCCGTACTGGGCCGCGGGTTCCGCTCGCCCGTCCAGGTCGTCAACGCGCACCGCCGCCCCGAGCCGCCCTACTTCGAGGGTCAGCGGGCGGCCGCGCTGGGCGCCACGGCGATGACCGACGTGTCCGACGGCCTGGTTGCCGACCTCGGCCACGTCGCCGCGGCCAGCGGGGTGCGGATCGAGCTGCGGGCCGACCTGCTCGACGTCCCGGCCAAGCTGCGTGAGGTCGGCGCGGCCCTGAACGTCGACCCCCTGGTCTGGGTCGTGACCGGCGGCGACGACTACGCGCTGGCGGCGACCTTCCCGCGTGGCACCGAGCTCCCGGATCCCTGGCGCGTCGTCGGCGTCGTGTCCGAGGGGGACGGGGTCCGCGTCGACGGGCGGCGTTGGCCGCAGGGTGGGCACGAGCACTTCCGCAGCTGAGGTCGACCGCTCGTTACTGTCGTGGGCGTGTCGTTCGAGATCACCGCCCGGCCCTACGACGACCCCGATGTCACCCGCATGGTCGCGGCGGTGCAGGCCGAGTACGTGCAGATGTACGGCGGCCCGGACGCCGCGGTCGTCGACGTCAGCGAGTTCGTGCCGCCCCAGGGCGTGCTGCTGGTCGGGACCCTGGACGGGCGGGCCGTGGCGATGGGCGGCTGGCGCCGCAAGTCGGACACCGTGGCCGAGCTCAAGCGCATGTACGTCACCCCCGACGTGCGCGGGCGCGGCCTGTCACGGGTGGTGCTGGCCGCGATCGAGGCGAGTGCGGCGGCGGCGGGGATCACCGAGCTGGTGCTCAACACCGGCCCCGTGCAGCGCGCGGCGGTCGCGCTGTACCGCAGCAGCGGCTACGAGCCGAGCGCACCGTTCGGGTACTACGCGGACCTCGGCGGCGCGCTGTTCTTCGCCAAGCCGATCGGCGCGTCCGTCAGCTAGGCGACCGGGCCGGGCATGCGCCCAGCTCTCAAACAGAACAGGGCCCGTCCGGGTGGACGGGCCCTGGCGATGATGGTGCCTGCTAGGCGCGGGTGACCTTGCCGGCCTTCAGGCAGGAGGTGCAGACGTTGAGCCGGCGCCGGGTGCCGGGGGCGACGAGCGCGCGGACGGTCTGCACGTTCGGGTTCCACCGGCGGTGGGTACGGCGGTGTGAGTGGGATACGGACATGCCGAACCCGGGACCCTTGCCGCAGACGTCGCAGACGCTGGCCACGTGGAACTCCTCGGTCGATCTGATCAGGGGTGAGGCCGCAGGCGCAGACGGCACCGGGCAACCCCACGAGTCTAACGGCTGCCCCGGCCGCGTCCAAACCACGGCCCGTCCGGAGCAGTATCGTCACCAGCCATGCCCGAGGTGCTGGACGCGGACGCCGTGCGCGACTGGAGCCGCACCGCCGTCGCGCTGTTCGAGGCCGGTCGCGACGACATCGACGCGCTGAACGTGTTCCCGGTCCCGGACGCCGACACGGGCACCAACATGCTGTCCACGGTGCGGGCCGCCGACGCCGCTCTGGCCGGCAGCCGTGCCGGTGACGACGCGGTCGCGGCCCTCGCGGCCATGGCCGGCGGGGCGGCTGAGGGTGCGGTCGGCAACTCGGGTTTCATCCTGTCGCAGGTGCTGCGCGGGCTCGCCGAGGCCGTCGCCGGGTCGGGTCGCTGGGACAGCGCCTCCTTGTGCACCGGGCTGGCCCGCGGGGCCGTGCTCGGCCGGGAGGCGGTCGTGAACCCCCTCGACGGCACCATCCTGTCGGTGGCCCGCGCCGCCGCCGACCACGCTCGCGGCGACACGCTTGCCGACGTGCTCGTCACGGCGGTGGCCGGGGCGGACGCCGCCCTCCTGCGCACCCCCGACCAGCTCCCCGAACTGGCCCGGGCCGGCGTCGTCGACGCCGGTGGCCGGGGCCTGCTCGTCCTGCTCGACGCTCTGACCCGCACCGTCACGGGTGCGCCCGCGGTGCTCACCCCGCTCACGGTCGGCGCGCGGCCCGCCGCCGCGCCGGCGGCCGGGCCCGGTTACGAGGTGCAGTACCTGCTCGAGTCGACACCGGACGCCGTCGAGGCCCTGCGCGCCGCCCTGGACGTGGTGGGCGACTCGGTGGCGGTCGTCGCCGCGGGCGAGGGCACCTGGAAGGTCCACGTCCACGTCGACGACATCGGCGCCGCCCTCGACTGCGGGCTCGTGGCCGGGCACCCGCACGGCGTCTCCGTCGTCGCTCTCGATGCGCCGCGCGCCGGCCGCGACGACGCCGGCGCCGCGACGGTGCTGGCCGTGGCCCCGGGGGCCGGGCTCGCGCACCTGTTCGACTCCGAGGGCGTGCACGTCGTGGAGGGCCGCCGGGGTGTCGACGGCGAGGGCTCCGCCGTGCCGACCGCCGACGACGTCCTGGCCGGGATCCGCGCGACCGGGGCCCGCGAGGTCGTGCTGCTGCCCAACGCCACCCGGATCACCGGGGTGGCCGAGGACGCGGCCAGGCGGGCGCGCGCCCGGGGCATCCGCGTCGCCGTCGTCCCCACCCGCTCGCCGGTGCAGGGACTGGCCGCGATCGCCGTGCACGACCCGACCCGTCGCTTCGACGACGACGTCGTCGCCATGGCCGAGGCCGCGGCGGCGACGCGCTTCGCCGAGGTGACCATCGCGGTCGACGAGGCGCTCACCGCCGTCGGCATCTGCCAGCCCGGGGACGTGCTCGGCATGATCGACGGCGAGGTCGTCGAGATCGGGCGGGGGCTGCTCGCCGTCGCCTTCGGCCTCGTCGACCGGCTGCTGGGCGTCGGCGCCGAGCTCATGACCGTCGTCGTCGGCCGTGACGCACCGGGCCGTACGGGCGAGCTCATCGAGGCGCACGTCCGCGGCCGTGCGGCGTTCACCGACGTCTCGGTGTACGCGGGCGGACAGGTCGACAACGTCGTCGTCATCGGGGTCGAGTGACGTGGCGAGCCTCGACACCGCCCTCGTCGACGTCGTGGGCGGGCGGACCGCCAAGCCGCTGGAGAAGGCGTTCGGCATGCGCACGGTGCGCGACCTGCTCGCCCACTACCCGCGCCGGATGGCCGAGCGCGGTGAGCTGACCGACCTTGCGTCGCTGCGCATCGACGACGAGGTGACCGTGGTCGCCGACGTGCGCAGCAGCGACATCCGCCGTGCACGCAACGGCGTCCGCCTGGAGGTCGTCGTCGGCGACGGGAACGGCACGCTGCAGCTCGTCTTCTTCGGCCGGACGGCGAACTGGCGCATCCGTGACCTGCAGCCCGGGCGCCGCGGCCTGTTCTCGGGCAAGGTCGGCGACTTCCGCGGCCGCCGTCAGCTCGTGCACCCCGACTACCTGTTGCTGGGTGACGACGCCGGCAGCTCGACCGAGGCGGCGGAGGCCGACGTCTACGCCGGCCGGCTGATCCCGGTGTACCCGGCGACGCAGGCCGTGCGCACGTGGACGATCTCGAACGCGGTCCGGCACACCCTGGTGATGCTCGACGCCGTGCCCGACCCCGTCGACACCGAGGTGCGGGCCCGGCGGGGCCTGCTCGACCTCGACACCGCAGTACGGGCCATGCACGAACCCGCGGACCGCGCGCAGTGGCAGGCCGCGCGGCGCCGGCTCGCGTGGGACGAGGCGCTGGGCGTGCAGCTCGCCCTGGCCCAACGGCGGCACGCGGCCGCCGGCCACCCCGCCACGGCGCGGGCCGCTCGGACCGGCGGGCTGCTGGCCGCCTTCGACGCCCGGCTGCCGTTCGAGCTGACGGCGGGGCAGCGCGACATCGGCGAGCAGGTGGCCGGCGAGCTGGCCACCGAGCACCCGATGCACCGCCTGCTGCAGGGCGAGGTCGGCTCCGGCAAGACGGTCGTGGCGCTGCGCGCGATGCTGCAGGTCGTCGACGCCGGGGGGCAGGCGGCGTTGCTCGCCCCCACCGAGGTCCTCGCCGCCCAGCACGCCCGCACCATCGACGGCATGCTCGGCCCGCTGGCCCACGGCGGCCAGCTCGGCGGCGCCGCCGACGGCACCCGCGTCACGCTGCTCACCGGGTCGCTGCCCGCCGCGGCCCGCAAGCGGGCGCTGCTCGAGGCCGCCGGGGGAGAGGCCGGCATCGTCGTCGGCACGCACGCCCTGATCCAGGAGCACGTGCAGTTCGCCGATCTCGGCCTGGTCGTCGTCGACGAGCAGCACCGCTTCGGCGTCGAGCAGCGGGATGCGCTGCGGGGCAAGGCGTCCCGCCCGCCGCACGTGCTCGTCATGACCGCCACGCCGATCCCGCGCACGGTGGCCATGACCGTGTTCGGCGACCTCGAGACCTCGACGCTGGCCGAGCTGCCGGCCGGCCGCGCACCGATCACCACCACCGTCGTCCCGGCGGCCGAGAAGCCGAGCTGGCTGGACCGGGTGTGGCAGCGCATCCGCGAGGAGGTCGCGGCCGGCCGCCAGGCCTACGTGGTCGCCCCCCGCATCGGCGAGGGTGAGGGTGACGCCGAGAAGGGCTACGAGGACGACACGGGCGCCGACGGCGAACCGGACGACGAGACGTCGTCGCGCAAGCCGCCCACCGCCGTCACCGACGTCGCGCCGCTGCTGGCCGAGGGGCCGTTGCGCGGCCTGCGCCTCGCGGTCCTGCACGGACGGCTGCACCCGGACGAGAAGGACCGCGACATGACGGACTTCGCGGCCGGGCGGCTGGACGTCCTGGTCGCCACGACGGTGATCGAGGTCGGCGTCGACGTCCCGAACGCCACCGTCATGGTCATCCTCGACGCCGACCGCTTCGGCGTCTCGCAGCTCCATCAGCTGCGCGGGCGCGTGGGGCGGGGCGGCCACCCGGGCGTGTGCCTGCTCGTCACCGAGGCCGACGCCGAGTCGCCCGCGCGCGAGCGTCTCGACGCGGTCGCCGCCACCACGGACGGCTTCGAGCTCGCGCGACTCGACGTCGCCCAACGACGCGAGGGCGACGTGCTCGGCGCCGCGCAGTCGGGACGCCGCAGCCAGCTGCGGCTGCTGTCGCTGTTGCGCGACGAGGACCTGATCGTGGCCGCGCGCGCCGAGGCCACCGACCTGGTGGCGCGCGACCCGGAGCTTGCCGAGCACCCGCTGCTCGCCGCCCAGGTGACCGCCCTCGTCGCCGACGAGCAGGCCGACTACCTCGAGAAGACCTGACGCGCATGCGGATCGTGGCGGGGGCGGCCCGGGGGCGGCGGCTCGCGACGCCGGCACCCGCGACCCGTCCGACCTCGGACCGCACCCGGGAGGCCCTGTTCAACACCCTGGCCGGTTACGTCGACCTCGACGGCGCCCGCGTGCTCGACCTGTACGCCGGTACGGGGGCCGTCGGGCTGGAGGCGCTGTCCCGCGGGGCCGAGCAGGTGGTGCTCGTCGAGTCGAACCGTCGGGCCGTCGACGTGATCCGACGCAACGTCGAGACCGTCGCGCTGCCCGGCGTGACCGTGGTCGCCCGCGCCGTCACCGCGTTCCTGCACGACGAACCCGACGAGCCCGACCGGCCGTTCGACCTGGTGTTCGCCGACCCGCCGTACGCCGAGACCGGCGGTGCCTGGGTCGAGCACGCCGCCGGTCCGGGCCGGCTCGCGCGCGACGGCGTGATCGTCATCGAGCGCGACGCCCGTTCCGGGTCGCCGTTCGACGGCATTGCGTCGCTCACACCCGTGCGCGAAGCACGGTACGGGGACACCGTGCTTTGGTACGGTCGCCCGCGATGAAGCCCCCCGACCCGCAGGCGCCGGACGGCGTGACCCCCAAGGTGCGTCGAGCACTGTGCCCCGGGTCGTTCGACCCCGTCACCAACGGCCACCTCGACATCATCGGCCGCACGGCCGCGCTGTACGACGAGGTCGTCGTCGCCGTGTTCGTCAACCAGTCGAAGTCCAGCCTGTTCACCGTCGACGAGCGCCGCGAGATGCTGCAGGACGAGACCCGGCACTACGGCAACGTCGCGATCGACACCTTCGAGGGACTGGTCGTCGACTACTGCCGGGCCCGCGAGATCCCGGTGATCGTCAAGGGGCTGCGCGCCGTCAGCGACTTCGACTACGAGCTGCAGATGGCGCAGATGAACCGCGGCCTGGCCGGGATCGACACGCTGTTCATGCCGACCAACCCGGAATACAGCTTCCTTGCCTCTAGCCTGGTCAAGGAGATCGCGAAGTGGGGCGGCGACGTCAGCTCGCTCGTCCCGCCGGACGTCTTCACCCGCCTGAAGGAGCGCACCTCCACAGGCTGACGCGAGGACCAGGGGGTTGTCATGACCGAGCTTGCGAGGTCATCGATGCGGCCAGCACGCCGTCAGCGCCTGACGAAGGCGGGCGCATGACCGACGAGTCGCTGCGACGGGTCGACGGGCTGCTCTCGGAGCTCATCGAGCTGGTGGAGACCGCCCGCGCCGTGCCCATGTCGGCGTCCTGCGTCGTCCCGCGCGAGCGCGTCCTGGACCTGCTCGACGAGCTGCGCGAGGTCATGCCGCCCGAGATGGACCAGGCCCGCACGCTGATCGCCCGCCGCGACCAGGTGCTGCGCGACTCCCACGAGCAGGCCGCCGCCAACCGCGAGCGTGCCGCCGCCGAGGCCGACACGATCCTGGCCGACGCCGGTCACCGCGCCGAGGCCACCGTGGTCGCGGCGCAGGAGCAGGCGAACCAGGTGCTCGCCGAGGCCAACGACGAGCACGCCCGGCTCGTCTCGACCACCGCGGTGCACCAGGGCGCGGCGCAGGCCGCCACGGCCCTGCGCGAGGACGCCGAGTCCTACCAGCGCCAGCTCACCGGCGAGGCGCAGCACTACGACCAGCGGGTGCGCGGCGAGGCCGACGCCTACGCCCACCAGGCCCGCTCGGAGGCCGAGCGCTACGCCACCAAGCTCACCGCCGACGCCGAGAACTACGCCGAGCGCACCCTGGACGACCTCGCGGCCGTGCTGCACCGCTCCGCACAGACCGCCGAGCAGGGTCGCACCGCGCTCGCCCAGCGGCGCGCCACGGCCTGGACGTCGGACCGCCCGTTCGACGCCGCCGCCGAGCCCGGGAACGACGCGCAGCCCGACGACGGCTGGTCCTCGATTTCGGCGTAGGTGCGCCGCTCGGTTAGGCTGGACGACGGTCTCGACCCGTTCCGAGCAATTCCGGCCGGTCCCGACCTGTTCCGATCGCGCATCGCCCTCGCGTGCGCGTCCCTCGCCTGCCCGCCCAGCTGACAAGAAGCCGATGCCGCACACACCGAAGGTCCGCACGCCGGGTGGCGCCCAACCGCGCAGCCCGTTCGTGTTCGACCTGCGCGAACTCGGCCGCCAGCCCGGCGCGATGCGCGAGTACCGGCGGGTCGTGCCGGCTCCCGAGCGCCTCGGTCTCGACGTCATCGGGGTGCCGGCGGGTGCGGAGCTCGTGCTCGAGCTGCGGCTCGAGTCGGTCACCGAGGGCGTGCTGGTCACGGGCACCGTGTCGGCGCCGCTCACCGGGCAGTGCGCGCGCTGCCTCGACCCGATCACCGACGAGGTGACCGTCGACGTCGTCGAGCTGTTCGCGTACGCGGCCAGCTCCACCGACGAGACCACCGAGCGCGACGAGGTGTACCGGGTCGACGGCGACCTCGTCGACGTCGAGCCGGTGGTCCGGGACACCGTCGTCCTGGCGCTGCCGTGGACCCCGCTGTGCCGGCCCGACTGTGCCGGGCTGTGCGCCGACTGCGGGCAGCGTCTGGACGAGCTGCCGGCCGATCACACGCACGCGACGGTCGACCCGCGCTGGGCGGCCCTGGCCGCCTTCGCCGAGCCGGCGGGCGACGGCACGACCACCTGACAGATCAACGCCTGATACACATGACCACGCACCAGCCGGTGCGGTTGACGAAGGAGTACCAACGATGGCCGTCCCGAAGCGGAAGACCTCGCGCAGCAACACCCGGTCCCGCCGGTCGCAGTGGAAGACGTCCGCCCCGACGCTCGTGCGCTGCCCGAACCGGGCCTGCGGCGAGATGAAGCTGCCGCACACCGCATGCGCCAACTGTGGCCAGTACGACGGCAAGCAGGTTCTGGCCGTCTGACCCGGCGCCTTTCGTCGAACAGCCCGTTCTCGAGAGGTAGGCGCAGGTGACCGATGCAGTGCCCGCCGACCAGAGCGGGTTGGAAGAGGCTCTCGACGTCGAACTCGACGCCGGGCTGCTGCGTCGTGCCCTCACCCACCGCTCCTTCGCCTACGAGCACGGCGGGTTGCCGCACAACGAACGGCTCGAGTTCCTCGGGGACGCGGTGCTCGGCATCGTCGTCACCGACACGCTCTACCGCAGCCACCCCGACCTCGCCGAAGGCAAGCTGGCCAAGCTGCGGGCGTCGGTCGTCAACATGCGGGCGCTGGCCGGCGTCGCGCGGGGCATCGGCCCCGACGGCCTCGGCGCGTACCTGCTCCTCGGCCGTGGCGAGGAGGGCACCGGGGGCCGCGACAAGCTCAGCATCCTGGCCGACACCCTCGAGGCCGTTCTGGGCTGCATCTACGTCGACCGCGGTCTCGACGTCGCCACAAGGGTTGTCCACACGCTCTTCGACGGGCTGCTCGACGACGCCGCGAGCGCCGGCGCGGGCCTCGACTGGAAGACCAGCCTGCAGGAGCTGACCGCCGAGCAGGGGTTGGGCGTGCCCGAATACGTCATGACCTCGAGCGGCCCCGACCACGAGAAGACCTTCACCGCGCAGGCCCACATCGCCGGCGAGCTGTTCTCCCCGTCCACGGGGCGCAGCAAGAAGGAGGCCGAGCAACAGGCCGCCGAGACGGCGTGGCGCGCGATATCCGCGCGTGTCGGCGGCGGCGACCTGCCGGGAGTCACCCGGCCGGACGCATCGAGCCCGACCGACGCCCCCGCCACGGACGGGCCGGCGGCAGCCCTCGACGGGCGTACCTGACCCGTGCCCGAACTCCCCGAGGTCGAGACCGTCCGCGAGGGTCTCGACCGGTGGGTCACCGGCCGCACCCTGGCCGCGGTGCAGGTCCGTCATCCCCGTGCCGTCCGTCGCCACCTCGGCGGCGGCGCCGACCTGGAGGCCCGCCTGCCCGGGCTCACCGTCCTCGCCACGTCCCGGCGCGGGAAGTACCTCTGGCTACCGCTCGGCGACGCCGACGGCCCCCGGGACGAGGCGCTGGTCGGGCACCTGGGGATGAGCGGGCAGCTGCTCGTGCAACCCGCCGACACGGCCGAGCAGAAGCACCTGCACGTCCGACTGACCTTCAACGACGGCGGCCCCGAGCTGCGCTTCGTCGACCAGCGCACATTCGGCGGCGTGCTGCTGGACCCGCTCGTGCCGACGCTCGACCGCCCCGGGGAGCACGTCCCGGCGCAGATCGCGCACATCGCCCGCGACCCGCTCGACCCGTTCTTCGACGACGCGGACTTCGCCACCCGGCTGCGCGCGAAGAACACCGAGATCAAGCGGGCCCTGCTGGACCAGACGTTGATCTCCGGCATCGGCAACATCTACGCCGACGAGTCGCTGTGGCGCGCCATGCTGCACGGTCAGCGCCGGACGCGGGGGCTCAGCCGGGGCGCGGTGGCCGACCTGCTCGACCACGTGCGCGCCGTGCTGCGGTCGGCCCTGCGCGCCGGCGGCACCTCCTTCGACGCGCTGTACGTCAACGTCAACGGCGAGAGCGGGTACTTCGACCGTGCCCTGGCCGTGTACGGGCAGGAGGGGCGGCCCTGCCCGCGCTGCGGCACCCCCGTCCGCCGGGCCACCTTCATGAACCGGTCGAGCTTCTTCTGCCCGACGTGCCAGCGCCCCCCGCGTGCGCCGCACCGGACGGCTGCCTAGACACCACGCCCAGCGGCGCCACAGCGCACGCATGTTGACCCTGGAGTCCGGTGGGTGGGACGATGACGTGACTGGACGGGAGTCTGTCCTCCGCCACACGCCCTTCGCCACCTCGAAGCGCGCCCCGGCGAATCCCACCTCCCGCTGCGGTCACCACAACGCGAACACGCTCCGCGGCCGATCTCGCCGACCGGCAGGACCTGCGGACGCCCGGGGAACGGAAAGGTCGCCACATGGCACGCGCCCTGCTGGGACACATCGGCACGTCGAACGAACAGATCCTCGCCCTCGAGGTGACCCGCCTGCGACGGCGCGTCGCCGACCTGGAGACCCAGCTCGCCGAGGCGCGCGCACAGCAGACCGCGGACCTCGACCTGCGCGACATCGAGCTGCACGACCTCACCGGTTCGGCCGAGCCCGCCCTGGCCTGACGCCCGGCCCGCCCGCGGCGAGGTAGGTTCGTCGCCGACACAGACCGGCCACTCGCGGGAGATTCGTGCACCTCAAGTCGCTGACGCTGCGAGGCTTCAAGTCCTTCGCCTCGGCCACGACGCTGCGCTTCGAACCCGGGATCACGGCGGTCGTCGGCCCGAACGGCTCCGGCAAGAGCAACGTCGTCGACGCCATCGCCTGGGTGCTCGGCGAGCAGGGCGCCAAGGCCCTGCGCGGCGGCAAGATGGAGGACGTCATCTTCGCCGGCACCGCCGGGCGGCCGCCGCTCGGCCGGGCCGAGGTCACCCTGACCATCGACAACAACGACGGCGCCCTGCCCATCGACTTCGCCGAGGTCTCGATCACCCGGCGGATGTTCCGCGAGGGCAGCAGCGAGTACGAGATCAACGGCGAGAGCGCCCGCCTGCTCGACATCCAGGAGCTGCTCTCGGACTCCGGCATCGGCCGCGAGATGCACGTCATCGTCGGCCAGGGCCAGCTCGACGCGGTGCTGCAGGCCCGGCCGGAGGAGCGCCGCGGGTTCATCGAGGAGGCCGCGGGCGTCCTCAAGCACCGCAAGCGCAAGGAGAAGGCGCTCCGCAAGCTGGACGCGATGCAGGCCAACCTGACCCGCGTCACCGACCTGACCGTCGAACTGCGCCGCCAGCTCAAGCCGCTCGGCCGGCAGGCCGAGATCGCCCGGCGGGCCCAGGGTGTGCAGGCCGAGCTCCGCGACTCCCGGCTGCGGCTGCTCGCCGACGACGTCATCACCCTGCGCGCCGAGCTCGAGCGCGAGATCGCCGACGAGGACGCGGTCCGGGCACGCCGCGCCGAGGTCGAGACCGGCCTGGCCGCGGCGCGGGAACGGGAGGCCGAGCTCGACGCGGCCCTGGCCACCGACGCGCCGCTGCTGGCCCGCGCCCAGGAGACCTGGTACCGCCTGTCGACCCTCGAGGAACGGCTGCGCGGCACCGGCTCGCTGGCCGCGGAGCGGGCGCGGCACCTGGCCGCGCAGCCCGACGACACCCGCACCGGTCGCGACCCGGAGCAGATGGAGGCCGAGGCCGCCCAGGTCCGCGAGGAGGAGGCCGGGCTGCAGGCCGAGCTCGATCTCGCGCACGCCGCGCTCACCGACGTCGTCGCCGAACGCCAGGCCCTCGAGCGCCGGCTCACCGACGCCGAGCGGTCCGTGGTCGCCGCGGTGCGGGCGGTCGCCGACCGGCGTGAGGGCATCGCCACCCTCACCGGCCAGGTCAACGCCGCCCGGGCCCGGGCGGCTGCCGGGCGCGACGAGAGCGAGCGGCTGGCCGCAGCGGCCTCGGACGCCCGCGAGCGCGCGCGACAGGCCGAGAGCGAGCTCGAGCGCGTCCAGACCGAGGTCGGCGCGCTCGACGCCGGCGAGCTGGGTCTCGACACCCGGCACGAGGACGCGGTCGCCGCCCACGAGGCGGTCGAGGCGCGGGTCCACGAGCTCGCCGACGCCGAGCGGGCCGCCGAGCGCGACCGGTCGACGTGGACCGCCCGCGCCGACGCCCTGGTCGTCGGCCTCACCCGCAAGGACGGCACCGCGGCGCTGCTGGCCGCCGGCGGCCACCTGCCCGGCCTGCTCGGCTCGGTCGCCGACCTGGTCACCGTGCAGCCCGGGCACGAGACGGCCGTCGCGGCCGCGCTGGGCGCGGTCGCCGACGCCGTCGCCGTCGGCACGCCCCAGGACGCAGTCGCCGCCTTGGCGCTGCTCAAGGCGGAGGACGCCGGCCGCGCGGGGTTGCTCGTCGGGGCGGCGACGTCCGGCCCGACCGGCCCGGCACTCCCGGCACTGCCCGCCGGCGCCGTCTGGGCCGTCGACGTCGTCAGCGCCCCGCCCGCACTGAAGGCGAGCGTCGACACCGCCCTCGACCGGGTCGCGGTGGTGGCCGACCTCGACGCCGCGGCCGACCTCGTCGGCACCCACCCCGACGTCCGGGCCGTCACCGCCGACGGCGACGTCCTGGGCCACCACTGGTCCGTCGGCGGGTCGGCGTCCACGCCGAGCGTCATCGAGATCACCGCCGCGGTCGAGGAGGCCCGGCACAAGGCCGACGAGGCGGCCGCCCGCCACGACCGGCTGCACGCCGAGCTGGCCGCGGCCCGCGAGGAGTCCGCGTCGTCCCGGCAGGAGGTCGAGCAGGCGCTGGAGGCGCTGCACGAGTCCGACGCCGCCCTCTCGGCCGTCTCCGAGCAGCTGGCCCAGCTCGGCCAGGCGGTGCGCTCGGCCGGCGCCGAGGCGGCCCGGATGGACGAGTCCCGCGCCGCCGTCGACGAGGCCCGCGAACGGGACCTGTCGGCCCTGGCCGGGCTCGAGGAACGGCTGACCCTGGCCGAGTCCGTCTCCGACGAGCCCGCCGAGCCCGACACCGCCGAGCGCGACGCGCTGGCCGCGCAGGTCGCGACCGCCCGCCAGGACGAGATGGACTCCCGCCTGCGCGTTCGGACCGGCGAGGAGCGGGTGCGGGCCCTGGGGGGTCGCGCCGAGCAGCTGACCCGCGCCGCGGAGATCGAACGCACCGCCCGCCGCAAGCAGCGCGAGGCGCGGGCGGCGCGGGCCAGGGGAGCGGTCGTCGCCGCCGAGGTGCGCGACGCGGCGCGTCACACGCTCACCCTCATCGCCACCTCGGTGGCGACCGCCGCAGCCGAACGCGACCAGGTGCAGCAGGGCCGGGCCGACCGGGAGAACGAGCTCGGCGGCGTCCGGGCCCGCATCCGCGAGCTCGCCGAGAACCTCGCCCGGCTCACCGACGCCGTGCACCGCGACGAGGTCATGCGCGCCGAGCAGCGCCTGCGCATCGAGCAGCTCGAGGCCCGGTCCGTCGAGGAGTACGGCGTCGCGGTGGACACGCTCGTCGCCGAGTACGGGCCCGACCTGCCGACGCCACCCAGCGCGCTGGAGGTCGCCGAGTACGAGCAGGCCCGCGAGCGGGGCGAGCAGGTCGTCGCCCCGCAACCCGGGCCCTACGAGCGCGCGGTGCAAGAGAAGCGCGCCGCCCGCGCCGAACGCGACCTCGCCCTGCTCGGCAAGGTCAACCCGCTCGCGCTCGAGGAGTTCGCCGCGCTGGAGGAGCGTCACCAGTTCCTCTCGACCCAGCTCGAGGACCTCAAGGCGACGCGCCGCGACCTGCTGACCGTGGTCAAGGAGGTCGACGACCGCATCCTCGAGGTGTTCACCGCCGCGTACCACGACGTCGCCCGCGAGTTCGAGATCGTCTTCGCGACGCTGTTCCCCGGCGGCGACGGGCGTCTGGTGCTCACCGAACCCGACGACATGCTGCTGACCGGCATCGACGTCGAGGCGCGGCCGCCGGGCAAGAAGGTCAAGCGGCTGTCGCTGCTGTCCGGCGGCGAGCGGTCCCTCGTGGCGGTGGCCCTGCTCGTGGCCATCTTCCGGGCCCGGCCCAGCCCCTTCTACATCATGGACGAGATCGAGGCCGCGCTCGACGACACGAACCTGGGGCGCCTGCTGGGGCTGGTGAACGAGCTGCGCGCGAGCAGCCAGATCATCCAGATCACCCACCAGAAGCGCACGATGGAGATCGCGGATGCCCTGTACGGGGTCACCATGCGCGGCGACGGCGTGACCCAGGTCATCAGCCAACGGCTGCGCGACGCGGTCTGAGCCGCCGATCCCTGACTCGGTCGGCAGGGGCATCAATAGCGAGGTCGCCCTGGCCCCGGTCGAGGTTGCCGAGATGTGAAAAGAACCCCGCAGGTTTGGGGGGATCACGGGCCGTCACCTACCGTGGTCCGCGTGTCTATGCCGAAACGCCTGCGCCTCGGGCTCATCGCCGTGTCCGTGACCGCCGCTACCGGGCTGCTGGCCACCGCCTGCTCCTCGTCCGGCAGCGAGACCGGCGGGGCCTCCGCGACCGCGTCCAAGGGCGCGTCGTCGAGCGCCGCGGCATCCTCCAGCGCGGCCCCCTCGACGTCGGCCAAGCCGACCCCGCCGCCCACCAAGCCCGTGCACATCAAGCTGTTGAACAGCGACGGGTCGGACTACGGCGTGGGCATGCCGGTGATCGCCTACTTCTCGAAGAAGATCGGCAGCGCGAAGGCGCTGCAGGCGGCGACGACCTTGACCGTGAACGGCAAGTCCGCCAAGGGCGCCTGGTACTTCGAGTACTCCTCGGCGAACGCCGGCTACCCGATCGAGGGTCACTTCCGGATGGAGAACTACTGGCCGGCGAACTCCAAGATCCACGTGGGGATCCCGGCGAAGGGGCTGTCCGCGGGCAGCGGGTTGAGCTACGACGACAGCCTGACGCTGGACTTCTCGACCCACGACCGGATTGTCTCGACGGTCGACGACTCCACGCACCGGATGACGGTGACCGACAACGGCAAGCAGTACGGGACCTTCCCGGTCTCGTTGGGTGCGTCCAATACGCCGACGGCGCGGGGCACCAAGGTGATCATGGAGAAGGGCCGCAGCATCTGCATGCGCGGCCCGGGTTACTACGAGTGCGGAGTGAAGTACACGCAGCGCCTGACCTACGGCGGCGAGTACCTGCACTCGGCGCCGTGGAACGTCTCCCACATCCGCAGCGGGGTCGACTCCTCCAACGGTTGCACCAACCTGCTCCCGTCCGACGCCCAGCGCCTCTACGGCTTCCTCGGCATCGGTGACGTCGTCATCTACCCCAACGCCAACGGACCGGCCATGACGCTGGGCAAAGGTTACGGCGACTGGAACGTCAACTGGTCCAACTGGCTCACCGGTGGACTCGTCAGCACCACCTGATCGTGCGCGAGTGGCAACGTGAACGGGCCGCTGCGCGACTACACATCATGGCCGCTGACAGAGCAGGGTTGATCAGGTGACGTCGGACGACGAGCTGCGCCGTCGGCTGGCCGATGCGTTCGACGCCCGTGCTCGTGCCGCGTTCGGCGATCACTCGCCGGTCCCGCCACCCCGTTTCGCCACCGAGCCGGCCAGGCACGGGCACCGGGGCTGGGTCCGCGTGGCGGCCCCGCTCGTGGCTGCCGCGGCTGTCGTCGCCGTCATCGTGTCCGTCGCGCTCACGGCGGGCGGTTCACGCGGCGGGCGGCACACCGCGGTCGGCGGCACCGGCTCGGTGTCGCACCCGGCCTCGCACACCTCGGCCGCCGCCTCCACCTCTGCCCCGTCGACGCCCACCAAGCCGGTGCACATCACCTTGCTGAACAGTGACGGGTCGGACTACGGCGTGGGCATGCCGGTGATCGCCTACTTCTCGAAGAAGATCAGCAACGCGAAGGCGTTGCAGGCCGCGACGACGGTGACCGTGAACGGCAGGCCCGCCAAGGGTGCCTGGTACTTCGAGTACTCCTCGGCCAAGGCGAGCTACCCGATCGAGGGTCACTTCCGGATGGAGAACTACTGGCCGGCGAACGCCAAGATCCACGTGGGGATCCCGGCGAAGGGGCTGTCTGCGGGCCCGGGCCTGAGTTACGACGACAGCCTGACGCTGGACTTCTCGACCCACGACCGGATCGTGTCGACGGTCGACGACTCGACGCACCGGATGACGGTGACCGACAACGGCAAGCAGTACGGGACGTTCCCGGTGTCGTTGGGTGCGTCGAACACGCCGACGGCGCGGGGCACCAAGGTGATCATGGAGAAGGGGCGCAGCATCTGCATGCGCGGCCCGGGTTACCACGAGTGCGGGGTGAAATGGACGCAGCGCCTGACCTACGGCGGCGAGTACCTGCACTCGGCGCCGTGGAACGTCTCCCACATCCGTAACGGCGTGGACTCCTCCAACGGCTGCACCAACCTGCTGCCGTCGGACGCCCAGCGGCTCTACAGGTTCCTGAGCGTGGGCGACGTGGTGACGTTCCCGAACGCCGACGGCCCGGCGATGACGTTGGGCAAGGGCTACGGCGACTGGAACGTCAACTGGTCCACCTGGCTCACCGGCGGGCTGGTGCCGACCGGCTGACCGTGGTCAGCGGCCGAAGCGGTCGAGCACGGCCTGCGGATCGCGGGCGGTGATGCGCACCAGTTCGCCGTCCCGCTTCGTCAGCGCCACCACCGCGCCGGCGCGCACCGTGAACCGCGTGGTGTCGACCGTGTCGGGCACGCCGATGCCGAAGCACTGCGGCCAGGTCACCGACTGCACCTCGGCGGCGGCGATCTCAGTGGCCTCGATGGTGTGCGGCGACTTGTCGCCCCGGCCCTGCCCGATCGCGACGCGGGTGCGCGTCACCGTCAGGATCTGCACGCCGAGGTAGGCCGAGACGCCGGCGACGACGAGCACGGCGACGATGGCCAGCGGCCACACGCCGAGCGCCAGCAGGATGGCGCCGGCCACGACGGCGACCACCACGCCCAGCACGATCTGGGTGGGGACCAGGACGGTCTCGGTGTATTCGTCGGACCCCGGCGGGGTGGCGGGACGCGCGGCAGGCGGGTCGGCGGGGTAGGCAGCCGGCGGAGCGGGTGGCGCGACGGGGTCGGCCGCCGGCGGGATGTTCTGCGCCGGGGTGGACTGGCGGGGGGCGGGGCGCGCGCGGCGCGCGGACGGGGCGGCGCTCCCCGCCG
>NZ_CAXUNP010000030.1:23606-47611 GCF_964252635.1 uncultured Jatrophihabitans sp. | reverse complement strand
CCAGACACCATCGGAGGCGTTAGCCGAGGTGTTGCGTTGACCGCCTGAACTCGCAGGCATGACGGTTTGATCATGGCTGATCCCACACCCGCTCATTCATCTACGCGACCTCTTCTACTCCAAACCCGCGCGCGTATCGACGACCCCGGCGCACGCTCAACGCGGCATAGGAGCAGTGGTACTCAACGCGTCGTCAGAGGTCATTCAATTCATACGCGGCGGCGCTGAAGGGTGAGGCAGGTATCCCGCTTCAGTGTTTCGAATGGACGGGCAGCAGTCGGCTCACCGGACGTCGACGTAGTCGGGCGTGGCGTAACCGTCGAAGTGGGTGCCGTCGCCGAAGTAGTGCAGTTCCCAGTACCCGTCCTTGGTGGCCTTCGCGTGCAGGGCGATGCGGCCGTGCGAGTCGGTGCGGCCGTGCGTCACGTAGGTGGCACTCTTGGCGCCACGCACGTGGAAGTACAGGTCGACGAGCTGACCGGGTGCTGCCCGCCAACCACTCACGTTCTGCTGCAACGTCCCGCTGACGGTGATCGTGCGCCCGGACTTGATCGGCTCAGGCGTCGCGTTGTTGCCGACGATGCGGGCGTCGGTGCGGGCGAGCCGGACGACCGGTCCGACGGCTTCGGCCAATTGGCGATCGAGCTCATGGTGCACGCGGTAGTACGCACCGGTCAGGCGCGCGGCGCCTGTGACGGTGAAGCTCGGAGACGAGGTTTTGTTGGCGGCGTGACCGATCGACGTCCAGCCCGTGCGACCGTTCGCCGAGTACTCCAACCGGGTGTCCTGGTGGTCGTAGACCGCGTTGCTGTCGAACGGCGCGACCAGGCTGCCGGTCGCGGTGACGGTGCCGTTGGACGCCAGCGTGATGTGCGTCCCGTGGTACGCGGAGTCATCGGCCACGGCGACCGTTCCCGAGGTGGGGCCGGCCGAAAGGAACGGCCCGGTCGCGGTGACCGACCAGTTGTTCTGCAGGTAGTGCGCGATGGCGGTCAGGGTGCACGAGAAGTGACCCGTCGTGTCGGTGTGGGTCGTGCACTGCGGCCCGCCCGGGAAGCCGTCGGACTGCACCTGGACGATCAGGCCGTCGAGGCTCTGCGCGGCGTTCGTGTTCTGCAGGACGACGCTGCCGCGCACCACGTAGTGCTGTCCGGCACCGACCAGCGCCGGGCTCGAGGAGGCGCTGATGTCGGCCGGGGTCCACGACACCGCGGGCCGGTCCGGGATCGAGGTCACCGTGCCGTGAATGTCGGGCTCGTCGACGGTCGCCGTTGCTGCGTACTGGGCCGAGTCGCCCTGGTCGAAGGCGGTCGTGGTGAACCGCCCGTCGCCACCGGTGGTGACGACTTGCACGTCGGGCTGAACGCCGCCCTCGTACTTGGTCACCGTGACGTCCTGCCCCGCGAGGGGGACGGTGACGTCGGAGCCGGGACGCAGGCCCAGCAGCCTCCCGGACGCCGCGGTGCGGTGCGCGCCGACCGAGACGCCGGCGGGGTTGAAACTCAGGGTGTTCACCCCGACGGTGTCGAACATCGGGGTGATGGTGAAGTCGAGCGTGCCGGCATCGGTGCGCGTGCTGGTGTCGCCGTGGTCATCGGTGGCGGTGAGGTCGATGACGTAGGCGCCGAGGGCCGGCATCGTGCCCCCGTCCCTGGTCAGCTCGAGGCGGGACGGCGTCCGCCAGGTGCCGTCGTCGTCGGTGAGCACGATCGGAACGCTGTCATTGTCGTGGTGCAGGGTGGCGGTGACCGAGTGCACCGTCGCCCCGGCTGCGTCCGTCCAGACCGGCACCGAGAACGAGTCGCGGAACGTCGGGCGGACGGGCCCGATCCCGACCGTGTCACCTGACGCGGGGTCCGCGAGGGCCGGCGTCACGCCGAGCGCGAGTACGAGTAGGGCTCCGGCGGCAACGAACCGCCCGCGTCGGTCAGCGGACCTTGACATCGCGCACCGCCGTCTCGGTGTAGAAGTGGTGGCCGTCGGGTTGGTAGATGACGACCCAGGCGCCGCTGCCGTAGACCTTGCCGCGCATCGTGAAGCGCCCGCTCGTGGTCGTCCGGCCGGCCTTGATCTTGTAGAACTCGGTGTCGCCCCGCGGACGCCAGATCAGCACGAGGCCACCGCGGGACAGACTGCGCCAGGACGTGCCGATCCGTTGCTGCAGCTGACCGGTCGCCGTCAACGTCCCGTTGCGTGTCGGTCGTGACGGGCTGAGGTGCAGCCCCGTGATGCGCGTCGGCGTGCGGTAGAGGTGCGACACGGGGGAGACGAGGGCGAGCATCGCGTCGCTCTCGGCGTGCGTGACGCGGTAGTAGGCGTTCACGTACCCGTCGGCGTGGAGCGAGAAGCTGCACGAGGTGCTGCCGTAGGCCGTGGTCGTCGAGGCCAGGCGATGCCAGCCGGTGCGGCCGTTCGAGGAGACCTCCAGAGCCAGGCTCTGGCTGCCGCACGGCCCGTGCACCGTGCCCTTGCCGGTCACGGTGCCGTAGGCGTCGAGCGCGAGACGCAACCCGGACAGGGTGGCCCGGGTGGGCACGGCGATCGACGTGTCCGTGTAGTTCATGGCCGTCAGGTAGGGCGTGGCAACAACCTCGGTGTCTGCGTCGGCAGCGCTGTAACGACGCAGCTGGTAGCTGAACCGTCCGTCGGCGCCGGTGCGCCCCGACGCTACGAGCAGCCCGTCGACGTACGTGCCGACAAGCTCGTGGGTCAAGGGCTGCCATCCGTCGGCAGTGAGGATCTGAGCGACGCCGGTCAGGGTGACGGAGCCGCCCGCGTGCAACCGCACCGTGGTCGGCGTCGCGTAGGACCGGGCCTGCGACGGCACCGCGTCCACGAAGGGCAGCGCCGTAGGCGCCGAGTCGACCGTGTCGGGATCGGCGGTCACGAGTG
This sequence comes from uncultured Jatrophihabitans sp., assembly GCF_964252635.1. Classification (GTDB taxonomy): domain Bacteria; phylum Actinomycetota; class Actinomycetes; order Mycobacteriales; family Jatrophihabitantaceae; genus Jatrophihabitans. The sequence goes on along the minus strand of NZ_CAXUNP010000030.1, from coordinate 44,719 downwards.
TGACGGTGGCGTCGGACAGAGCGCCGCCCGGCGTGACGGGGACGTTGAAGTGCCCGTCGGTGTCGGTCGTACCGCTCGTCTCGAACGAGTGAGCTTTGCGCTGCACGTCGTAGGTCGTGCCGTCGACCTCGACGGTGGTTCCGGCGGCGGGCGCTGCGGACGTTCCGTCGCGCGGGTCGTCGACCTCGGCTGTCCCGCTCACCGAAAAGGTCTGGTCGGCGTAGTCCGTCGCGGCGCGGTCGACCGACGCCGACGACACCTGGGCGTGCTCGGCGTAGTCGAACGTGCTCGTCGTCGGGTCGGTGGCCCCGGCGCGGTGCTGCACCGTTCCGGAGGCGTAGCGGTAATCGACGTCGGTGACGTAGTCGCCCAGCGGTGTCCCGGACGGCAGTCGGACAGCGTGGTCGGTGTGGGCGGTGAACGCCAGGCCGTCGGCGGCGTACTCCAGCACCAGGTCGTCGGTCTGGAACAGGACCGTGGCGCCGGTGTCCGTGTCGTGCACGGTCAGCTGGGCCCAGATCACGGGTTGCGGGAACACCGCTTCGAGCTGACCGGTGTCGGTCGTGACGATGTGCACTGCAGCGGTAGCGGCGTCGGCGCTCGGGGCGACCGCCACGGTGCCGGCGGCGACCAGCACCAACGCCAGCCCGGCCAGAGCCCCCCGGGCGCTCCTGCGTCGCGGCGCAACCGGCCGCCGGTGTTGCCACGACATCGCGATTCCTCCCGTTCCGGGACGCGATGATCACGTTCCCGCGGAGCGGATCCTAAGCGGCTGCTGTGGATCATGGGAAGCCAACTCGCGATCTTGGTTCGTCGTCCGTATCGGCGGCGGGGACAATTCCCCCGGATCCGTAACAGATCGCCCCGACGACCGACAGGAGGACAGCCGTGGACGTGCTGGTCCTGCCGGAGCAGGACGTCCCGGCGGAGCTGCAGGGGCAGGTCCGGGCACTGCACGAACGTGCGTGGCCGACGCCTGACGGCTCCACCGGCGACGCCGACCTTCCTTTGCACGACCCGGCGCTGCGCCCCGTGTCGGTGCTGCTCGTCGAACAGGGCGCGGTGGTGGCGTCACTGGCCATCCTCAGCACGAGCATCGTCCACGTCGACGTGTCCTTCCGCGTAAGCGGCCTCAGCACCGTGGTCACCGATCCCGACCGGCGGGGACGCGGGCACGGTGATCACCTGGTCAGGACCGCCCGCGACGTGATGGCCGCCGGCGACGCCGACATCGGGATCTTCACCTGCGACCGCCCCTTGGCGCCGTTCTACGAACGAGCCGGGTGGCCCGTCCTGCCCGGAGCCGTGCTGGTCGGCGGCACGGTCGACCGTCCGCTGAGCAGCGACGCGAGCGCGTTCGACAAGGTCACCCTGGCCGAGTTCTTCTCCGCGAAGTCGGCGAGGTACCGCGCCGACTTCGAGCACGCGCGTATCGCCCTGTACCCCGGTGAGGTGGACCGACTCTTGTGATCCGGTGACGCCGCGAGGCTGCATGTCAGGCACGCCACGTCCGCGCGTCGGCGGGGAGTGCCGGAGACAGGGCAAAGTGACCGTCCCAGCTGCGTGCCGCGGCCCGACGGCTGCCTCTCAGACGGCTTGTTCCATCACCGAGCGCACCGTGATCGTGAGCGAGGGGGCAAGTCGTCCCAGTTTCCAGCGTCTGGACTCAACGACGTAATCCTGCCCTTTGATCTCCACCAGCTCGTCCACGTGCGGTGCCGAGTCCATGTCGTGTCGCGACAGGTCGCGCCGCTGCCCGAGTGCATCGTCCAGGACGAACGTCACCATCACGTCGACGGTTGTACCCGTGCAGGACGAGACCGCAACGCAGCGATGGGTTCCCCCGGCGGCCGGTGGGTTGTGGGGCAGACTGCGCCCGTGGGTACCGAGCGCGATCGTGTCCGGGCGCTCATGCTGCGCAAGGAACCGGTTCCCGCCGGCGATCTCGTCATCGCCCGGATGATCATCGATGACGCACTCCGACACCGTCGATCATCGAGGGTGTTCCTGGTCGTCGTCATCGCGTTTGCTGCGTTCACCGTCGTCCGCGCGCTGCAGACAGACCGGTGGGACTGGTTCGCAGTCACCATCCTGGCCTTCGTCCTCGCGAGCGCGTCGTTCCGAGTGCGTGCAGAACGTCGGGCCCAGCGGTGGGCGCGCCGGTATCTGGCTCCGTCGCCGGACGACCGACTGCCCCGGAGCCTCGGCTAGCCCTGCTCAGTACGTGGGCGGGTGAGGCGCGGGCGGGTCCACCGGCCGCTTTACGGTGCCGTCCCGAGCCGAGGCCGGCAGGGTGAAGCAGCTGCTCTCGACCGCCGTTCGATCAAGGCCGTGAGGACCCGACGGTGTACCCGGGGGGAGTTGGGTAGTCCCTAGGTGCGGCCGGACGGCCGTGACGGCACTGCCGCGTGACACCTGACGAGGTACCGAACCATGACCCAGAAACCAGCCATCAGCCTGCGGGTGAACGGCGCCGTGCACCATCTCGAGGCGGACGTGCGCACCACGGTCCTGGACGCGCTGCGCGAGCACCTCGACCTTGTCGGGGCGAAGAAGGGTTGCGACCACGGTCAGTGCGGTGCGTGCACCGTCCTGCTCGACGGGCGCCGCGTCAACAGTTGCCTGCTCCTCGCCGTCGCCCATCAGGACGCCGAGATCACCACGATCGAGGGGCTCGGCACGACCGAGTCGCTGCACCCGCTGCAGTCGGCGTTCCTGGACCACGACGGCTACCAGTGCGGCTACTGCACGCCGGGCCAGATCTGCTCGGCCGCCGGGATGCTGCGCGAGGTGGCCGACGGGTGGCCCAGCGCCGTGACACCGGCCGGTTCGGCCACCCCGGTCGACCTCGACGACGACGAGGTCCGGGAACGCATGAGCGGCAACATCTGCCGCTGCGGCGCCTACCCGAACATCGTCTCGGCCATCCGGGACGCGGCCCGCGCATGAGGAGCTTCGACTACACCCGCCCCGACAACGTCGCGGGCGCCGTCCTCGCGCTGGCCGCCCGGCCCGACGGACACTTCCTCGGCGGCGGCAGCAACCTCGTCGACCTGATGAAGCTCGGCGTCGAGACCCCGGATGCACTGGTCGACGTGAGCAGGCTGCCGCTCGACGGGGTCGAGGTGACCCCCGACGGCGGTCTGCGCATCGGCGCCGGAGTCCGGAACAGCGACCTCGCCGCCCACCCGGAGGTGACGGCCCGGTACCCGGTGCTCAGCCAGGCCCTGCTCGCCGGTGCGTCCGGCCAGCTGCGCAACGTGGCCACGACCGGCGGGAACCTGCTGCAACGCACCCGTTGCGTCTACTTCACCGACCCGAGCAAGCCGTGCAACAAGCGCGCTCCGGGCACTGGCTGCCCGGCGCGGGAGGGCGACCACCGCAACCTGGCCATCTTCGGCAACGCCGAGTCGTGCGTCGCGACGCACCCGTCGGACATGGCGGTTGCGATGGCGGCGCTCGACGCGGCCGTCCTGGTCACCGGGCCGAACGGGGACCGGCGCATCCCGCTCACCGACCTGCATCGCACCCCGGCCGAGAGTGACGACGTCTCACGGGACACCGTCCTCGACCACGCCGACCTCATCACGGCCGTCGAGCTCCCGGCGCTGTCCTTCGGTGCGGCCTCGACCTACCGCAAGGCGCGCGACCGCGCGTCGTACGCGTTCGCCGTCGGATCGGTCGCGGCCGCCCTCGACGTCGCCGACGGCACCGTGCGCGACGTCCGGCTGGCGTGGGGTGCCGTCGCCGGTAAGCCGTGGCGGGCGTACCGCGCCGAGGACGTGCTGCGGGGCAGGGCGGCCACCGCCGAGTCGTTCGCGGCCGCCGCCGACGCCGAACTCGAAGGTGCCGAGCCCCTGCGGGACAACGGTTTCAAGGTGCCGCTGCTGCGCTCGATGACCGTCGCCGTCCTGCAATCCCTGACCAACGGAGCCTGCTCATGACCACCCTCGGAACGCGCCCCACCGACACCTCGACGCTCGGCGCGCCCGTCGCGCGGATCGAAGGCCCGCTCAAGGTCACCGGGTCGGCCCGCTACGCCGCCGAGCACCCGCAGGAAGGGCTGCTGCACGCCTGGGTCGTCCAGGCGCCGGTGGCCAAGGGCACCGTACGTTCCGTCGACGTGCCGGCCGGCCTCGCGCTGCCCGGCGTCGTCGCCGTGATCTGGCACGGCAACGCACCCTCGCTGAAGGAGGCCGACGACGCCGAACTGTCGGTGCTGCAGTCGGCAGAGATCGCCTACCGCGGCCAGCCGATCGCCTTGGTCGTGGCGACCTCGCCGGAGGACGCGCGAGAGGCCGTTCGGGTGCTGTCGATGGAGATCGACGAGGACGACCACGACACCGAGATCCGCCTCGGCCACCCGGGGTTCTACGCACCGCCGACGGTGAACCCGGCGTTCGACACCGACAGCGTGATCGGCGATCCGGACCGGGCGCTCGACGCCGCGGCCGTGGTGCTGGACGAGACCTACAGCACGTCGCCGCTGAACAACAACCCGATGGAGCCGCACGCCACCGTCGCCCGCTGGGACGCGGACCGGCTGACCGTCTGGGACTCCACCCAGCACGCCCCAGGTGTGGCAGGCACGCTGGCGACGCTGTTCGACGTCGCGCCGGAGAACGCCCACGTGCTCAACGAGCACGTCGGCGGTGGTTTCGGCTCCAAGGGAAGTGCCCGCCCGAACGTCGTGCTCGCCGCGCTCGCCGCGCGTGTCGTGGGGCAGCCGGTGCAGCTCGCGCTGCCGCGGCAGGCGCTGTTCTCGCTGACCGGCTACCGGACGCCGACGATCTCCAGGGTGCGGCTCGGCGCGGATGCGGAGGGCCACCTCACCGCCGTCAGCCACGAGGTCTGGGAGCAGTCCTCGACGATCGTCGAGTTCGCCGAGCAGACCGCCGTCGCCACCCGACACATGTACGCGGCGCCGGACCGTCGCACGACTCACCGGTTGGTGCGGCTCGACGTGCCCAGCCCGCGATGGATGCGTGCACCGGGGGAGGCGCCGGGCATGTTCGCGCTCGAGTCGGCGATGGACGAGCTGGCCGACAAGCTCGGGATCGACCCGATCGTCCTCCGCGAGCGCAACGAGCCCGATGAGGATCCGGAGGAGCACACGCCGTTCTCCAGCCGGCACTACCTGGACTGCCTGCACGCCGGTGCCGAGCGGTTCGGGTGGGCGGCACGAGACCCGCGCCCGCGCCGGACCCGGGACGGCGAGTGGTGGGTCGGTACCGGCGTGGCCGGCGCCACCTACCCGGCGATGTCGATGCCGTCGAGCGCGCGCGTCTCCGCGACGCCGGACGGTCGTTTCCAGGTTGCCGTGGCCGCCTCCGACATCGGACAGGGCGCACGTACGGTGCTCACGCAGATCGCGGCGGACGCGCTCGGCTGCTGGATGGAGGACGTGGACATCTCCATCGGCGACAGCGCGTTGCCCATGGCCTCGGTAGCCGGCGGTTCGTCCGGCACGGCCTCCTGGGGCCGCGCCATTGTCCGCGCGAGCGAGCAGCTCCTCCGCCGGATCGACGGCCCGATTCCGCCTGACGGCCTGTCCGCGACCTACGACACGACCGACGAACTGGAGGACCAGCCAGAGCTGTCCCAGCACGCGTTCGGTGCGCACTTCGTCGAGGCGCGGGTCAATGCCGTCACCGGTGAGGTGCGCGTGCCGAGGATGCTCGGCGTCTTCGCGGCCGGCAACATCCTCAACGAGAGGCTGGCCCGTTCGCAGTTCCTCGGTGCGATGACGATGGGCCTCGGCATGGCGTTGCACGAGGAAGAGATCATGGACCCGCACACGGGAGACTACGTCAACCACGACCTCGCCGAGTACCACGTCGCGTCCCACGCCGACATCGGCGACCTCCAGGTGCTGTGGCTGCCCGAAAGCGACGACAGCCTGAACCCCATGGGCAGCAAGGGCATCGGCGAGATCGGCATCGTCGGCACCGCGGCCGCGGTGGCCAACGCGGTCTGGCACGCGACCGGCGTCCGCGTCCGGGATCTCCCCATCCGGCTCGACAAGTTGCTGGACGGTGTCCTCGCCGACGGGTGAGCGGTGCGACCTAGGCCGCAGGATCGTCCTGCGAGTTGTCCGTCGAGCCGCGTCAGCCCTTCGACTGGCTTGCGTCGAGGATAGGACGGGGGTCGAACGCGACGCGGATCTCGGCGATGCCGCCGTGCTCGACGTGCATCCAGTTGACGGTCGCCGTGGGTGGTGCGTCCGCGGTCAGCAGGTCGTACCAGGTGATGACGTCGGGGCCGTCGACGACCATGCGCACGATGTCGAGCCCGGTCATCATCTGACTCATGCCACGCAGCCCGGCCAGGCAGTCGTCGCCGGAGTCGGCGGTTCCGAGTGGACCGCGGAAGGTCGCGTCGTCGGCGAGCACATCCCGCAGCCGGTCAAAGTCGTGCGCCGTCCACGCCTGGTAGTAGGTCTCGGCCAGAGTTCGTGGCCCGGGCTCGGCGGACAGCCAGTCCTCGAACGTCGTCGGGCCGGTCTGCGCATCGCTGCCCGGCAGCAACACCTCACCGGCCATCGACGTGCCGAACGGGTTGTCCTGCCAGCTGGCGCGTACGGCTGTCGATTCGCCTCGGGCAGCAAGGGTGCGCCGCGCCAGGTCGACAAGATCGTGGGTGTCCGGTCCGGCCAGCTCGGCGGCACGGCGTTGCGGGTCGCCGAGGGCGAGGCGGACGAGTTCCTGCGCGACGTCGGCGACGGCTACCGGCTGCACCAGTAGCGGTGCGACCGTGGCCACCCCGTTCGCGGTCGTCCAGCCCGCGACCATCGCGGCGAAGCTGTGGAACTGCGTCGCCCGCAGGATCGTCCACGGCACCGTACCCGATCGCACCCGTTCCTCCTGCGCGACCTTGCCGAGGTAGTGCCCGTTGTCGGGCACGGCGTCGACGTTGACGATGGACAGCAGCACGTGATGCCGGACGCCGGCGCGTTCCTCGGCCGCCAGCAGCGTCCCGGTGGTGCCGGTGAAGAACGCGGTGGCGGCGTCGGCGTCCGTCTCGGCCGTGTTCAGCACGTCGATGACCGTGGACACCCCGGTCAGGGCGTCGTCGAGGCCGTCGCCGGTGATGACGTCCACCCCGGCCGACCGCGCGATCTCGACCGCGTCGTGCCCTGACGTGCGCAGCACGTCGACGACGGCCGCACCCACGTGACCGGTAGCGCCCGCCACCGCGATCCTCGTCATGACGCTCGTCCCCTCGATCGATGGTCTGTCGGCGCGGATCTGCGTGGCAGACCGTGCGCGTCCGGACGTCGGCGTTCCGTCGCCACGTGCTCGGGAAAGCCGCCGACCAGCGTCGCGTCGACTGGACCGAGACCGTCGACATCTTCCGGTCTTTCGGGCTTCGCTTCAACCCGCGGACCTGACACCATCGGCGAGAACAGTCGAACCAGGGCGGATGAGAGGAAGGCCCGTGACGTCGAGCCGGCTCCCGGCGTTCCGCTTCGGCATCGTGGCGCCGTTCCAACCTGATCCGGCGGCGTGGCGGGAGCAGGTGCGACGCATCGCCGGCCAGGGGTATTCGACGGTGCTGGTGCCCGACTTCCCGCTGGCGCAACCGGCCCCCGCACCGGCGCTCGCCGTTGCCGCCACCGTGGCCGACGTGCGGGTCGGCACCTGGGTCTACGCCGCCCCGTTGCGCGCGCCCTGGCTGACCGCATGGGAGGCGCACTCGCTGACCGTCCTCACCGACGGCCGTTTCGAGATGGGTATCGGAGTGGGTCGGCCCGATATCGAGAACGAGCTCGCGGACATCGTCACCTTCGCGATGACGCCGAACGAACCACGCGTCGATGTCACGCAACGCGTGCGCGACTTCCGCACCGCGCGACAGGTCGAACTGTCCATGCACATCCCTGTCGTCGGCAGCACCGTCTCGCCGTTCATGGCCCCGCCCGACACCGACACCTCCGCGCTGCACGCAGCCGACTCCCTCGCCTACCTCTCGAGCGACCCGTCGGCCGCCGCCGACGAGCTGCGGCGCCGCCGGGAGGAGATGGGCCTGTCCTACTTCGCGTTCGGCGCGAACAACGCCGACACGTTCGCGCCGCTCGTCGCCGAACTCAGCGGCGCGTAGCGCACGACCAGCCCGAGGTTGGTACCAAAAGCCGTTGGCAGGACATGGCCGCCCAGGACTAGTTTTCGGCCGTGGACGATACGGACGGGTACTTCGATGAACCGGTGGCGGCGCGCTACGACGACCCGTCGGATCCCATGTTCCGGCCGGAGGCGGTGGATCCCGCGGTCGAGCTGATCGCCGCGCTGGCGGGCGGCGGTCGGGCACTGGAGCTCGCGGTGGGCACCGGACGCATCGGTGTGCCGCTCGCGCGACGGGGCGTCCCGGTCGCCGGCATCGAGCTGTCCCGGGCAATGGTGGACCGGCTGCGCGCGAAGCCGGGCGGCGAGGCCGTGGCCGTGACGATCGGTGACATGGCGACGACGTCGGTGGACGGTCTGTTCGCGGTGGTCTACCTGGTGTTCAACACGATCAACAACCTCACCTCGCAGGACGCGCAGGTTGCCTGTTTCCGCAACGCGGCCGCTCATCTCGCTCCCGGCGGGTGCTTCGTCGTCGAGACCACCCTGCCGCCGCTGCGAAGGCTGCCGGCCGGGCAGGACATCTGGGGCTACCGCGCGGATGCAGGAGGCATCGTGGCCTACAGCTTCGATCACGCCGGCCAGACCTACAGCGGCCACTACGTGCGCTTCGACGACGGGGTGGGCCGGTACCGGACCATCCCGTTCCGCTACGTCTGGCCGTCCGAGCTCGACCTGATGGCGCAACTCGCCGGGCTCCGCCTGCGTGATCGCTGGGCCGACTGGAACCGTCGACCGTTCACCAGCGACAGCCCTGCACACGTGTCGGTGTGGCAGAAGCCCGACCCGGGTTCAGGCTGACGCCGGTTTCCGGGCGGCAATCACGACCTGAGGGCGTAGTGGCGGGTCCGCCGGCACGCGCAGTTCGGCCACGATCTCCAGACCGGCGTCGACGATCATGTTCATGAGTTGCTCGGGCTGGTACAGGTGCGTCGTCCACGCCACCGGGACATCGCCGTACGCGGTCGTGCGCCGGACGTCACCGTCCCCCCGGTGGGTTCCCACGAGCAGCTGACCCCCCGGGCGCAAGGAACGGGCCATCCGGGCGGCGACCTGCGGCAGCTGGCCCCGGGGGATGTTGAACCACGACCACCACCCCAGCACGCCGCCCAGGGACTCCGCGGGTGGCGCGAGGTCGGTTACCGACGCCACCTCGAAGCGGATCTGTGGGTGCCGTCGACGGGCGTGCTCGACCATGCGTGACGAGAGATCGATGCCCGAGACCTCGAGACCCAGCGCATGCAGGTAACCGCTGACCGTGCCCGGGCCGCATCCGGCGTCGAGAACGGGGCCGATGTCGCGGACCTGTTCGGCAAAGGCGTCCAGCGCCGCCCGCAGCCAGGGGCTCGGCCCGAGATCGCCGACCCCCATGGACACGTAGTTGTCGGCAACCGCGTCGTAGGACGACCGGACGGCCTCGAGATCGGCGGCAAGGACGGTGTCGGTCACGGTCGGCGACGGTATCGGGACGCACCGACAACGACGGAGGGCTCATCCCAGGTGTCGGATACGGGGCCACTGCTCGGCCCATGAGCCGCGAACCCCGGCGCTGACCGTCCCGGCCGTGGGCTCGCTCACCCCCGTCGCCTGAGCGGGCCGCGCAGCGTCACGGTCAGCGCGGGGGAGAGGGCCCGGACTAATTCATCGACGGTCATCGAAGCGATGGGTTCGACCCGGATCACGTAGCGGCTGAAGATCACGCCGGTGACCTGGCTCGAGAACATGCCCGCGCGAACGCGCGCGTCGGCCCCGCCGAGACGACCGGCGATCTTGTCGATCATCTCGGCCTGCAGCCCTCCGCGGACCACGTCGCCCAGCGCCGGATCCGAGGCGGCGTCGCGCAGCAGCGCACGCAGCCGACCACCGCCTTCGGGAGAATCCCAGGTCGTCACGAGGGCACGTAGTGCACGAGGGGCGAACGTCTGCAGGTCGCCTTTGAGCACCTCCTGCAGAATGTCCGCCGGGTTGACGATCAGCTGGAGAGCAGCACCGAACAGACCGCGTTTGGAACCGAAGTGGTAGCTGATCAGCGCGACGTCGCAGCCCGCCTCCGCGGCGATCGTCCGCAGCGTGACGTTCGGGTAACCGTCGCGCAGGAACCGCTCTTGCGCCACGGCCAGGATCTGAGCGGGCGTGTCCGGTTTGCCCGCACGGCGTCCCCGCGGCGCCGCCACCCGCTGCGGCGCCGCCCCGGGCGCGGGGGAATTCATCATGGTTGAGGACAGCTAACCGCGTCCTCCAGCCTCGGTCCACCTTGTCACCGTCCACCGGAGGATCGGCCCATGATCACCACTGCTCCCCTGACCGAGCGGGTGCAGTCCCGCCCGCACCCGAAGCGGCCCACACCCGTCCGTCATCGGGCGGTACTGGTCGTCACCTGCCTGGCCCTGGCGACCGTCACGGCGGCCATGGCGTCGCTGAACGTCGCGTTGCCCTCCATCGCCCGCGACACACACGCCAGCCAGACCAGCCTGTCCTGGGTCATCGACGCCTACAGCCTGGTCTTTGCAGCGCTGCTGCTGGCCGGCGGCGCCATCGGCGACCGGTTCGGGCGCCGCCGCGCCCTGGTGATCGGTCTGGCCGTCTTCGGCGTCGGGTCCGCCCTCGCACCCTTCACGACCAGCGTGCACGCGTTGATCGCATTGCGCGGGGTGCTGGGTGTCGGGGCGGCGCTCGTGATGCCGGCGACGCTGTCGACCATCACCGGTACCTTCCCGCGCGAGCGCCGGGCTGCCGCCGTCAGCGTCTGGGCGGCCGTCGCCGGCGCGAGCGCGGTCGGCGGCCTGCTGTGTTCAGGGCTGCTGCTGGAGCAGTGGTCGTGGCGGTCGATCTTCGTGCTCAACGTCGTCCTGGCCGCGACGGCGATCGTCGGAACCCTTGCCGTGGTGCCCTCGTCGGCAGATCCCGACGCGCCCCGCATCGACGTGGTCGGCGCGTTGGGCACCGTAGCGGCGTTCGGCACCTTGGTGTACTCGATCATCGAGGCGCCGGACCACGGGTGGACCGCGGCTCGGACGGTCGGCGGTCTCGTCGCCGGCCTCGCGCTGCTGGCCGCATTCGTCGCCTGGGAGTTGCGCTGCGACCACCCGTTGATCGACCCACGGTTGTTCGCCAGGCCTGCATTCTCGGCCGGGACGCTGTCGATCTTCCTGCAGTTCTTCGCGTTCTTCGGCTTCGTCTTCGTCGCCATGCAGTACCTGCAGCTCGTCCGCGGCGACAGCGCGCTGGTCGCGGCCTTGAGCATGCTGCCCATGGGTCTGGGCATGTTGAGCACGAGTCGTGCGGTCCCGCCACTCGTCGCCCGCATCGGGCAACGCGCGTGCTGCGTCGGCGGCCTGGTGCTGATGGGCATTGGTTTTGCCGTCCTGGCACAGCTCGACGGCAGCAGCAGCTACTGGCTCGTCGTCACCGGGTTGTGGCCGCTGGGCGTCGGGATGGGGCTTGCGATGACGCCGGCCACCGCTGCAGTGACCGACAGCCTCCCTCCGGCGCTGCAGGGCGTCGGGTCGGCGATGAACGATCTGGCGCGGGAACTCGGCGGCGCACTGGGCATCGCCGTGCTCGGCAGCCTGCTCGACTCCACCTACCGCGGCCACCTGAACCTGCCAGGCGTCCCTGCACCCGTCGAGGCGCAGGCCCGTTCCTCACTCGGCGTCGCCGCCCATCTCGGCAACGCGGTGCGCCCGGTCGCTCAGCACGCCTTCGTGGACGGCATGCACGTGGCCGTCTACGCGGCAGCCGCGGTGACCTGCTGCGCAGCGCTGGCCGTTGCCGTTCTGCTCCGACGGCCCGACATCTCGGGGGCCAGCACCGACCGTGCCGGCTCGGGCCAGTAGCGGTGACGTGCCGGCCCTCGATCAGTGGCGGTGACGTGCCGGCCCTCGGTCAGTGGCGTACGCGCAACCGCAGCGTGCGGCCGATGGCCAGGACCAGCTGCGCGTAGCGCGGCGTCGCGCCGTGGTACCCGAAGATCCCTCTGGGTCCCTGCGTCATGGCTCCGGTGGTCACGTCGTACTTGCTGCCGTGCCATGGGCAGACCAGGCACCCGTCCGCGTCGACGTGTCCCTTGCTCAGGTCGGCGAGCTGATGGCGGCACCGGCGGGACACGGCGAACTCGGTGTCGTGGGCCGTACCGACCGCCCACGGACCCTCGCGGTGTACGCCGCCGGCCCTCGTTGTCTCGACTGGATCCATGAAGGGCCGCCCTCTGCTTCACCGGGTGGGGGTTCAGCGCCGGTCACAGTGGGTGTGCCCCGCAAGGCGAGTGGGCTGACAGGTCCGGTCAGGGGTCAGCGGCGCCGACCCGGGTCGACCACGCCGGCGGAGGATCCGCCGCGGCGCGTCGGCTCGCCCGCGGCGATGACCCGCCCGTGCGACCTGAACTCCAGGCCGTCCGCGACGCCGATCGTGGGTGCGATCGTGATCGTCGGGTCGAGCGGCGAGGTGTTGCTGATCGCGAACTTCTGCCCGTAGGACTCGAGGGTCTTGGTCGACGGCTCGCGCAGGAAGGCCGGCTCGGCCTGCGTGGTGGCGCTGTTGCGCTGCGAGGCGCGCGGAGCGGCGATCGCGTTCTCGAGCGACATGTGCAGGTCGATGCGGTTGACCAGGATTTGCAGGACCGTTGTGATGATCGACGCGCCGCCCGGCGATCCCACCGCGAGGAACGGGCGACCGTCCTTGAGCACGATCGTCGGGGACATCGACGAGCGCGGCCGCTTGCCCGGTGCAGGCAGGTTCGGGTCGAACGCGCTGCCCTGCGTCGGCGCGAAGTTGAAGTCGGTCAGCTCGTTGTTGAGCAGGAACCCGCGGCCCGGGACGACGATGCCGCTTCCACCCAGCTCCTCGATGGTGTTGGTGTAGCTGACCACGTTGCCGCGCTTGTCGGAGACGACGAAGTGGTTGGTGGAGATGCCGTCGTTGCCGGGCGTGGTGTCGGCCGTCTGCGGTGTGCAGCCGTTGCCACCCTGGGTCGGGTCGCCGGGCGCGACCGGGCTCACCCCGGCCTTCGTCGGGTTGATCAGGCACGCGCGCTGCCGGGCGAAACCCTTGGACAGCAGTGCCTTCTGCGGGACGAAGACGTAGTCCTTGTCGCCGATGTAGCGGTTGCGGTCGGCGAAGGCGAGGCGGCTGGCCTCGAGGTAGTCCTGCAGTGCGGCCGTCTTGTCGGCGGGGGAGAGGTGGAAGTTCTGCAGGATGTTGAGGGACTCGCCGACCGTGATGCCGCCGCTCGAGGACGGCCCCATGCCGTAGACGTCGTAGCCGCGGTAGTCCACGTGGGTCGGCGCCCGGTCGAGGGCCCGGTAATCACGCAGGTCGGCCAGCGTCATCGGGCCGGTGATGGGCTTGAGCGTCGCACCCGGCGCCAACGGCAGGTGCTGCACGGTGTGCACGACATCGCGCCCGAGCGAACCCCCGTACAGGGCGGAGGTGCCCTGCCGGGCGATCTGCCGGTACGTCGACGCGAGGTCCGGGTTCTTCAGGGTCGAGCCCACCGCCGGGAGTCGGCCGCCGGGCAGGAACAGCTTGGCCGTCGGGGTGAACTGTGCGAAGCGGCTCGCGTTCTCCCTCGCCTGCTCGCGGAACGTCGAGTCGACCGTGAAGCCCTTCTTGGCGACACGGATGGCCGGGCGCAGGTCGCGGGCCAGGCTGAAACGTCCGAAGCGCTGCAGGGCGCGCTGCCAGGTCGCGAGGGTGCCCGGCACACCCACGGACCGCCCACTGGTGACCGCCGTCGGGAAGCTGTAGGGCTGGCCGGTGCTCGGGTCGATGAACATGGTCGACGAATCGCCGGCCGGCGTCGTCTCCCGTCCGTCGATGGTGGACACCCGGTGCGTGCGTGCGTCGTAGTAGGTGAAGTAACCGCCACCACCGATGCCGGCGACGAACGGATCGGTCACGCCGAGCGTCGAGGCAACGGCAACCGCGGCGTCGGCGGCCGTTCCACCGTGCCGCAGCACGTCCAGCCCGGCCTGGGTCGACTCGACGGTGTCGGACACGACGGCGCCGCCGTAGCCGCTGGCGACGGGCTGCTTGGTCAGGCCGTGACCGCGTGGTGGGTGGGCGGCGGCGGCCGCCGTGCCGGTGAGAACGAGGGCCCCGGTGGCCAGAACGACAGTGATGTGACGACCGCGCATCATGAGGCCCTCCTGTGCAGACAGTCAGAGCCTCGTTCCTACCACGTCCGGACGAACAGGTCATCGGCCGCGATTCGCCACAGACGCGACGCCGCCGTTACTTCCAGCGGAAGTGGACGAAAACCCGCCCGAAGTTGTCCGAGTCCTTCTCGACGCGGTGGTACAGCGCCTTGACGTCCTTGCGGTCGAGGAAGCGCAGCACCCGCTTCTTCAGTTGGCCGGAACCCTTGCCGGGGATGATCTCGACAAGCGGTGCCTTCTTGGCCACGGCCTCGTCGATGATCGAGCGCAGAGCACGTTCGATCTCGTCGCCGCGGTTGTAGATGTCATGCAGGTCCAGCTTGAGCTTCACCGCCCCATCGTCCACGTGAGGGCAAGGTCTGGGCCGCCGACCACTCGCCCGCGCCGGCGGCGACCGCGTCGCCGATCGGCGTGCGGCGGTAGACCACCGACCGCCCGGTCCGGGTGCCGGTCACGAACCCCGCCTCGCGCAGCACGCGCAGGTGGTCACCGACCGCCCCGACCGCGAGGCCGGTGACGCGTGCCAGCTGGGTGGTCGACGCAGCCGTCTCGAGGCGCACCAGCAGGTCGGCGCGGGACGTGCCGAGCAACCGGCCGAGCGCTCCCGGGACGGTCACCGTCGGTTCCCACAACGCCGCGCTGCCCCGCGCGGGGTACACGATCGTCGGTGGCCACGGATCCTCGAATAGGGTGGCCAGCCTCGGGTGCAGGAACACCGTCGGCACGAAGGTGATGCCGCGGCCCCGCAGCTGCACCGTCTCGTCCGGCCGGGCACCGACGAGCACGGCTCCGTCCTGCCAGCGCAGCTTCGGGTGCAGCTCGGCCACCGCTCCCGCCCACCCCTCGCGCGCCAGTCGCTCGGCGCGGTGCAGCACGTCGCGCTTGGCGATGGCCAGCAACTGGGGCCAGTCGGGGGCGACGAGCACCTGCCACATGGCCTCGAGCATGTCGGCCAGCCGGGACACGACGTCGCGGCGCGCGAGCAGGGCCGCAACGTCGTCGTCCACCGGGCCGGTGCCCTCGAGCGCCCGCCGGATCTGCTCACGGGCCAGGCGCAGGGGAGTCGACCGGATCAGGGCGATGTCGTCGGCGGGCGTACGTGCCATCCCCGACGGTGGCGGGGAGATGAAATCGGCGCCCCAGGCGGTCCGTCGGAAGGAACGCAGCGTCCGGTCGTCCAGGCTGCCGCGCAGCGGCGCATAGCGCGCCGCCCAGCGAGACGCACGCACCATCCCCCCGATGGGGGTCCGCGCTCCGACCTCGTCGAGCTTGCTCAACAGGTGGGTCAGTTCGTAGATCGGCGCGATGGCGAACCGACTCGCGGCGAGGTCGTCGGGCCCGACCACCACACGCAGCATTGCTCTCTGACCTTTCGCTCGTCGACGTAACATTACCGTCGATCCACGCGTCGTCGCAGGCTGGCCGACGTGACACCGAAGCCGACGTACCGTGCGCTGCTGGGAATTCGGGGCGTTCCCGCCCTGTACGCGCTGTCGTCCGCGACCGTGCTCACCAGCAGCCTGCAGATCCTGGCGCTGTCCATCGCGGTCTACCGGGCGACCGGGTCGGCCCTGTGGTCGAGCTGCGCCTTCGCGGCCGGGTTCCTGCCCCAGCTCGCGGGCGGCGTCCTGCTCAACTCCCTCGCCGATCGCTGGGCGGCCCGTCTGCTGCTCGCGGCCGGCGTCCTGCTCCGCGCAACGGCCGGCATGCTGCTCGCGTTCGGCGGGTTGCCGCCCGCTGCGGCGATCGCGGTTGCGGCGGTGACCGCGCTGCTGCTCCCGGTGCCCTCGGCCGCCCAGTCGGCGCTGGTGTCCCGGCTGCTCGACGGTGAGCTGTACGTGCTGGGCCGATCGGTGTTCACGCTCATCTCGTCGGGTGGCCAGTTGCTGGGGCTTGCCGTCGGTGGCACGTTGGTGGCTGCGGTCGGTACGTCGGCGACGTTCGCGCTCAGCGGCGGTCTGCAGCTGCTCGGTCTCGTGGCCGTGGCCCTGCTGCCGCGCACCCGGCCGGTGCAGCACGCGGATCGGTGGCGACTCGGCGACACCTGGCGCGCCAACGCTGTCCTGCTGCGCGACGCGCCGGTGCGGCGCATCCTGCTGTCCTGGTGGATACCGCTCGCGCTGCTGGTCGGTGCGGAGTCGCTGGTGGTGCCCTACGTCGGGTCCCTCGGTCGATCCGGTGCTGCGACCGGCGTGCTGCTCGCCGCCTTTCCCGTCGGCAGCACGATCGGCGACCTCGTGGTCGGCCGGCTGCTCGGACCCGCTGCCCGCGCCCGGGCACTGCCGTGGCTGCTGGTCGGCGTCGGGGCGTCACTGCTGCCGCTCGCGATGACGCCGGGCGTCGCGGTGGCAGCGGGCTGTTGCGCCGTCGCGTGCGGTTGCCTGTCCTACCAGCTCTGCGGGCAGCAGGCGTTCCGGCAGGCGCTCCCGGCGGCGCAGCAGGGCGTGGGCTTCGGGCTCGCGGGCACCGGGTCGATGGCCGGGCAGGGTGTCGGGCCCGTGGTGGCCGGTGCGCTCGCCGACGTGCTGCACCCAGGGCCGACCATGGCCGCGCTGGGCGCCGCGGTCGTGGTCTATGCCGTCGGCTCTCGTCGACCGCGAGGCGGTGGCGGTCCGGAGGACGATGCGGCCGCCCGCGGGTCCGCACGAACTCCGCGTGGCGCGCTGCCCATGGCTTGATCGCGATGAGGCGTCTCGACCATCATGACGCCATGACGCGCACGTGGCGCTGTACACCCCCCGCCCACGTCGACCACCGCCGTCGGGTGGGCATCGTGGTGTTCGACGGCGTCAAGATGCTGGACCTGGCCGGCCCGGCGGAGGTGTTCGTCGAAGCCACCGGGGACGCCGCCGGCTACGACCTGGTCTTCCTGTCGCCCGACGGCGCCGAGGTGACCACGTCGATCGGAGCGCGGGTCGCGGTCGAGTGCGCGGCCGCGGAGGGCGGCCGGTTCGACACCGTGATAATCCCCGGCAGCGACCAGCCGCCCGCGACGTTCCTCAACGACAGACTGCTCGGCGCGGTCCAGGCGCTGGCAATGGACACGCGTCGACTCGTGTCGATCTGCAGCGGCGCGTTCCTGCTCGCCGAGCTCGGCCTGCTGGACGGGCGTCGGGCTACGACGCACTGGAAGCACACCGCCGAACTGGCACGACGTTTTCCTGCCGTCAAGGTCGACCCGGACTCGATCTGGGTACGCGACGGCTGCGTCTACACCTCGGCAGGTGTCGCAGCAGGGATCGACCTGGCTCTCGCGCTCGTCGAGGAGGATCTGGGCGCCGACGCAGCGCGCCACGCAGCGCGCACGCTGCTGGTGTACATGCGACGCGCCGGTGGCCAGACCCAGTTCTCGACGTCACTGCAAGGCCCCGCGCCCCGGTCTGCCGCCGTGACCGCAGTCGTCGACCTGGTTCGCAGCGACCTGTCACATCCGTACACCGTCCAGGATCTCGCGCGCTACGCCAACGTCAGCACCCGCAGCCTGACGCGGCTCTTTCGATCCGAACTCGAGGTCTCCCCGGCGGAGTATCTGGCCATGGTGCGCTTCGGCTTCGCCCGGGACATGCTCGACGCCGGCCACTCCGTGACGGGCGCCGCCATCCAGGCCGGTTACGGCAGCAGCGAAACGATGCGACGGGCGTTCGTCGACCGGTTGGGCATCTCACCGAGGACCTACCAGCGGCGTTTCTCGTCCACCACGTAGCCGCCGCCGGACCGCTACCTCCAAGTTGGCCGAATCCTTGGCATACCTGGCCAACGATGTGGGGCAGGGCGGGCCGGTACCGCCCACACTCGACCGTGGGCCGGAGCTGGCCGGCCCACCGGGACATCTGGAGGCGAACGGCCATGGGCACGATCACGACATCCGACGGCACCGAGATCTTCTACAAGGACTGGGGCTCGGGCCAGCCCATCGTGTTCAGCCACGGCTGGCCGCTGTCGTCGGACGACTGGGACACCCAGATGATGTTCTTCGTCAACCACGGGTACCGCGTCGTCGCCGCAGACCGGCGTGGTCACGGTCGTTCGGAGCAGACCAGCAACGGCCACGACATGGACCACTACGCCGACGATCTTGCCGCCGTGGTCACCCATCTGGACCTGCGGGACGCCATTCACGTCGGTCACTCGACCGGCGGTGGCGAGGTCGCCCACTACATCGCACGCCACGGGGAGGACCGCGTGGCCAAGGCGGTGCTCATCAGTTCCGTGCCCCCGATCATGGTGCAGACCGACGCCAACCCCGGTGGACTGCCGAAGTCGGTGTTCGACGACATCCAGGTGCAGGTCGCCACGAACCGTTCCGCCTTCTACCGTGACTTCGCCGCGACAGCCTTCTACGGCTTCAACCGCCCGGGCGTCGAACCGATCGAGGCCGTCATCCAGAACTGGTGGCGCCAGGGAATGATGGGTGGTGCCAAGGCGCACTACGACGGGGTCGTTGCGTTCTCACAGACCGATTTCACGCCGGACCTGCAGAAGATCAGCGTGCCGGTGCTGGTCATGCACGGTGACGACGACCAGGTCGTTCCGTATCAGAACGCGGGCGTGTTGTCCGTCAAGCTCGTCCAGAACGGAACCCTCAAGATCTATCCGGGGTTCCCGCACGGCATGCCGGCCACCCAGGCCGACACGATCAACGCCGACCTGCTCGCGTTCTTCCGATCCTGATCAGCTCGGGCAGGCAGCGCCCGCCAGGACGGCACCGGCGTCCAGGCCGGCGATGACCTAGGCACTGCTCACGCCGCGAGGTTGACCTGCTCCCGGTGGTGCTCGCGGCGCTCGATCACGTCGACGACGCCGAGCGCGTAGTCGGGGGCGGAGATCGTGCCGCCATCCTGCGGCTGCACGGCCACCTCCCCGCCGAGGCGGTAGGAGCCGACCGGCTCGACGGGTGCGTGCGCGCCGAACCCGAGGGCGGGGCTGACGAAGACCCAGTCCAGGCTCTCGGGCGTCGCCGGCAGGTCCTCGAGGATCAGGGCTGCCCCGGCGAGGATCTCCGGGTGCAGTTCGGTAGGGACGTTGCTGAGGTCGGTGACGAACCGGTCCGCCCCGGGCTCGGGTCGCAGCGAGGAGTAGCCGCCGACGACGAACAGGGCCGCGCCGGCGGCGTCGGCCAGTCGCGCGATGGTGCGGTTGACGTCGCGGAACGTGGCAGCCAACGGTCCGCGCGGGGCGAGGGCAGCCACGACGGCGTCGGATCCGGAGATGACCCGTTGCAGGACCGTCTCGTCGGCGGCGTCGCCCTCGACGTAGGTGACGCCGTCGACCGGCGCGTCCGGCGCCGAACGACTGAGCGCGGTGACCTGGTGACCACGGCGGGCGGCCTCCGCGGTGATGGCCGCACCGGCGTAACCGGTGCCTCCGATGACGGCGATACGTGACACGACAATCCCTTTCGCGCGTGACAACCGGCGCCTGACGACGCACTCTGATCACCGTACGGACCTAGGTCTCCAACGGGAAGTAGGCACCTCGTGGTAACCGACCAGCCCCGGACGGTGTTCGGCGACCCCTACCGCGCGGACTGCCCCACCCGCCGCATCCTGGACCGCATCGGTGACCGGTGGACCGTGCTCATCGTG
Source organism: uncultured Jatrophihabitans sp. (assembly GCF_964252635.1). Taxonomy (GTDB): domain Bacteria; phylum Actinomycetota; class Actinomycetes; order Mycobacteriales; family Jatrophihabitantaceae; genus Jatrophihabitans. Next base: position 24,859 of record NZ_CAXUNP010000030.1, on the reverse strand, counting down.
GGCGTGCTCAGCGACGGCGACGCCCGTTTCTCGCAGCTGTTGCGCCGGATAGACGGCATCTCGCAGAAGATGCTCACGCAGACCCTGCGCGGGCTGGAACGCGACGGCCTGGTGCGGCGCACCGTGTACCCGGAGGTCCCGCCAAGGGTCGAATACGCCCTCACCGAGGCAGGACGCACTCTGTGCGAGCCCCTGCACGCCCTGCAGGACTGGGCAATCGCGCACCTCGACGACATCACCGCGTCGCAGGAGGCGCACGACGACGGGCTCGGTGTCGGGGGCGTGCGGTAGACGTACGACACGAATGTCACCACACACTGCGGAGGTTGCCGTGTCGGACACCACGTGCCACATGTCGATGTCGTTGGACGGTTTCGTCGCCGGGCCGGACCAGAGCCGCGACGACCCGCTCGGGAGGCGTGGCCGGGAGCTGCACGGCTGGCACATCGGTGACCCGCGCGCCACGGACGCCGATCGGCGCGCCACCGACTGGTTGATGCGCCCGCGCGGCGCCTACGTCATGGGCCGGAACATGTTCGGCCCGGTCCGGGGGGAGTGGGACGAGCCGTGGTCGGGCTGGTGGGGTCCGGAGCCGCCGTACCACGCACCGGTGTTCGTGCTCACCCACCACGCGCACGACCCCATCCCCATGGACGGTGGGACGACCTTCCACTTCGTCACCGGAGGTTTCGACGAGGCGTACGCAGCGGCGTCCGAGGCAGCCGGGGATCGCGGTGTCGACATCGCGGGCGGCGCCTCGGCCGTCCGCCAGGCGTTGACGGCCGGGGTCGTCGACGAACTCACCCTGGACATCGCCCCGGTACTGCTGGGGTCAGGGGAACGCATCTTCGACGGGCTCGGGTCGTTCGACTTCGAGCCTGTCGAGGTGCTGCACTCGCCGCTGACCACCCACATCCGCTACAGCCGCATCGTCTGACCGCGCGACAACCACCGGCCGTTCGCCGGGAACGGGTGTGCTCCCCCGTTCCCGGCGACTGCAGGCCTAGATGCAGGCCCTTACCGTGCCCTCCGCTTTACGCAGGGCAGCCGCACAGCGAGCCCGCGGTGCTGGTGACCGTGCTGGTCACCGAACCGCTGCCCCCGTTGCCCGACTGCGTGTTCGAGCTGGTGTTGCTGTTGCCCGACTGGGTGTTGGTCGAGCTGCCGGTGCTGGTGTGGTTCGCGCCGGTGTCGCCGCCACGGGCGCCGTCACCGCCGTGCGTGGTGGAGCCATTCTGGATGCTGCCACCGTC
>NZ_CAXUNP010000030.1:20932-23506 GCF_964252635.1 uncultured Jatrophihabitans sp. | reverse complement strand
CACGGGCGCCGTCACCGCCGTGCGTGGTGGAGCCATTCTGGATGCTGCCACCGTCACCGCCCTTGCCGGTCGACCCGGAGTTCCCGGACCCGGCCTGCGAGCTGGCGCTCGCATCCGAGCTGTGGCTGCCGGACGACGGCTGGGTGCTCGACGCGTAGTTCACCGGTCCGGGCTGCGACCCGCTGCCGCTGCCCGTCTTGGCCTTGCCCGTCGAGGTGTTGCCGCCGGTCGAACCGGATGCTCCGGACGTGCCACCGGAGCCGGCGTTGTTGTTGTTCGTGCTCTCGGCCTTGCCACCCTTGCCGCCGTCACCGCCGTTGCCGGTCTTGGTCGACGAGATGTTCGAGCTGGAGCCCGTGGCGGTCGAGTTGCCACCCTTCGTGCTCGACGTCGCGGAGCTGTCGCCCCCCTTGGCCGAACCGCCGTTGGAGCTGCCACCGTTGGAGCCCTGGTCGGAGTTCACCGGCTGGTAGCCCTTGTCGCCCGAGGACGACGTCGACGAGGCGTCGCCGCCCTTGCCCGACTGGGTGTTGGACGCGGTGTTGCTGTTCCCCGACGCGGTGTTGGTCGCGCTGTTCGTCGAGGTCGAGTTGCCACCGGTGTCGCCACCGCGCGCGCCGTTGCCGCCGGTCGTGGTGGAGCCGTTCTGGATGCTGCCACCGTCGCCGCCGTTGCCCGTCGCGCCGGAGTTGCCCGACGTGGCGGAGGAGTTGCAACTGGCGTTGCCGATGACCGTCACCGCGACACAACGCGAGCTGTTGCCGCCGGTGTCGCCGGAGTTGCCCGACGCGCCGCCGCTGCCGGCGTTGTTGTTGTTGGTGCTGTCGGCTGCTCCGCCGTTGCCGCCCGAGCCGCCGTCGCCGGTCTTGGTCTTCGACGAGTTGGAGCTCGTGCCGCTGGCCGTCGAGTCACCGCCCGTGGTGGACGATGTGGCACTCGACGACCCCCCGTCGGCACGCGAACCGTCGGCGGGTCCGCCGTTGCCCGAGCCGCCCATCATCGGCGGGATGCCGGCGGGGCCGTAGGTCGGGCCGTTGTTGTAACCGCCCATGCCGCCGCCGTAGCCGTTGATGGTGCGCCAGATGGTCGACATGGACATGCCGTTGCCGCCCTGGCCCGACTGGGTGTTCGACTCGGTGTTGCTGTTCGCCGACTGGGTGTTGGTCGCGCTGTTCGTCGAGGTCGAGTTGCCACCGGTGTCGCCACCGCGCGCGCCGTTGCCGCCGGTCGTGGTGGAGCCGTTCTGGATGCTGCCACCGCTTCCGCCGTTTCCGGTCGCACCGGAGTTGCCCGAGCCGGCCGACGAGGTGCCGGAGGCGTCGCCGCCCGGCTGGTCGCCGCCCGAACCGGGGTACGGGTTGGTGCACCCGCAGCCGGACTGGCCCCCGCCGTAACCGGAACCGGGGTAGCCCCCGCCGCTGGTCGGCGGGCCACCCTGCTGGTCGCCGCCGGGCTTGGCGGTGGCCGACGAGGTGTTGCCGCCGGTGTCGCCCGATTTACCGGACGCACCGCCGCCGCCGGCGTTGTTGTTGTTGGTGCTCTTCGCAGCACCGCCGTTGCCGCCCGAGCCCCCGTCACCGGTCTTGGTGGTCGAGGAGTTCGAGCTCGATCCCGTGGCGGAGGAACTACCGCCCTGGGTCGTCGAGTGGGCGTTGGAGTTGCCGCCCATGGCTGCCAGCCCGGACATGACCGAGCCGACCGACCAGTCCTGACCGGACTGGTTGGGAGTGGGTACCGATGCTGACGCCGCGGACTGCGTGAACAGCCAGCATCCGGTCGCGCCGACCGCGATTGCGGCCGCGCGGGTTTGCCAAGAACCGTGCATGATTCCCCCGAATCAGATGGTGGGACGCGGTGTCGACCGGGCGGTCGACCGCGTGTCGGAGGGACGCCGACAGGACGTCAGCGGCTCCGTCTCACATCGGATCCGGGCTTAGCCAGGGCGGGTGCGGATGCGCTCGGCGCGGCTCAGCAGAGCCCACGCCGGCTCGACACCGACGCGCTGCGACCCACGTCCGTGGGCAGCGGTCGGGACGGGCGACAGGGCCGCGAAGACCCCGCCGTTGCCGCCCGGGGCCGTGGTCGTCGGAGCACCGACACCACCGCTGAGATCGGGCGACGCCGGTCGCGCAGGAGCACCTGGCACGACCGGAGCAAAGGGGTTCGACGTCGTCGACGCCGAACGGGAGGCGACTGCTTGGTCGGTGGCCGCGTTGTCGGTGGCCGCTGCCGCGACGTCGCGGTACTGCGGCGCACCGAGCACGGACGGCGCGTCCGACGACATTGTCGGGGCGGACGGGGCGGCCTCGTCTCGTGCGGCGCGCGCCGACGACGTCGAAGAGGCCGCGGTCGGTGCGCTCACGGTCGGCCCCTGGTCGGCCGGCGCCCCGTTGCCCGTCGTGGTGACCGGCGCGGCGACTTCGGCGATGGTCCTCGTGACCGGTGCCGCGGCTTGGGCGATGGTCCTCGTGACCGGTGCCGCGGCTTGGGCGATGGTCCTCGTGACCGGTGCCGCGGCTTGGGCGACGGTTCGGGTGACCGGTGCCGCGGCCTGGGCGACGGTTCGGGTGACCG
>NZ_CAXUNP010000030.1:0-20832 GCF_964252635.1 uncultured Jatrophihabitans sp. | reverse complement strand
TGGGCGACGGTTCGGGTGACCGGTGCCGCGGCCTGGGCGACGGTTCGGGTGACCGGTGCCGCGGCCTGGGCGACGGTCTTGGTCACCGGTGCCGCGGCTTGGGCGACCGTTCGGGTGACCGTTGCCGCGGCCTGGGCGACGGTTCGGGTGACCGGTGCCGCGGCCTTCGCGACGGGAGCGGCGGCCTTCGTGACGGGTGCCGCGGCCCTCGCGACGGTCTTGGTCACCGGTGTCGCGGCCTTCGTGACGGGTGTCGCGGCCTTCGTGACGGGTGCCGCGGCCTTCGTGACGGGTGCCGCGGCCTTTGTGACGGGTGCCGCGGCCTTCGTGACGGGTGCCGCGGCCTTCGTGACGGGAGCGGCGGCCTTCGTGACGGGAGCGGCGGCCTTCGTGATGGGAGCGGCGGCCTTCGTGACGGGAGCGGCGGCCTTCGTGACGGGAGCGGTCACGCTCCCGAGCACTCCGGCCGGCGAAGTGGGTGTGGTCGGGCTCGAGTTGGCCTTCGCGGTGTCATGGCCGAACAGCAACAGCAGCAGGTAGCCGGCGGCGACCAGACCGAGGAGCAGAAGGAACCTCGCGGCTCGTGTTTCGGGCATGCGCAACCCGGACACCGCACCCCCGTGGCGCCGTGTCGGCCGCAGTGCCGAACTCACGCTCATCGGGGCCGAAATTACGCGCGATCATGAGCCCCGTCACACCGAAATCTCGTCGGCTCAGGCTCGTGAAACAGGCGTGACCCACAACACACGTAACGGATAGACGTCTTTGTACGCTGCACATCGGCGTGCTGCTGGATGTCCTACTGCGTAGGGGTTTCCGCCTTGGCCGCCCATTGCGGGCAACGTATTACCTACCGTGCGTGCGCACGTTGCGCGATGGCTGTCCTGAGGGCCGCAGCGACCTGTCCCGCCCGAGCTGCACACGGCACGACCCCCGCACGTGGTTCCTCGCCGGCGGCGCCGATCGACGACGGCGGCTATCCGTGGCCGGCGTCGGTGGCTGTCTGGCGACAGCCCGGGCGACTCCACCCGCGTGGGATTGACGCATCAGGATCCGCTCGCCCGTCGTCACGAAGCGCAGTTCGGTGAGATCCATCGTCGGTAAACAGTCGTATAGCTTCCACCAGAGCCTGGTAAACGACCGTAAAGTGACGGGGGTGCGCGTCGAACCGTCACCGCGAACGCCGAACAAGCGCGGCGAGGGCGGCAAGTTGCGCGCGGACATCCTGGCCGCCGCCGGTCGCATCCTCGAGACGACGGGCACCGAGGACGCCGTGACGCTGCGCGCAGTCGCTCGCACGGCCGGCATCACCGCACCAGCCATCTACGCCCATTTCGAGGACCGACTCGACCTCCTGCGCACGGTCGTCGTGGTCACCTTCGCCGAGCTGGCCGCAGAGCTGACCGCGGCCGCGGCGCGCCACGACGATCCCGTCGACAGGCTGTTCGCGGTCTGCCGGGCGTACCTGGGCTTCGCCACGAACCGGCCTCAGCACTACCGCGTGCTGTTCGAGCGCCACCGTGCGACCGGCCACGACGGGGACGGCAACCGGACCGCGAACACCGACGCGCGCAGCACGGTCGGTGCCGACGCGTTCGGTGCCGACGCGTTCGGCGCCCTGCTGGACGCGACGCAGGCCTGCATCGACGCCGGTGCCTCGACCGCCACCGAGCCCGCCGAGACGGCGGACCGCATCTGGATCGGCCTGCACGGGCAGGCCACTCTGCAGGCGAGCCTGCCCTGGCATGCGTGGCCGGCCGATCGTGACCGGCTCGCGAACGACATCGTGCGCAGGCTCGGGGACCTGACGACCCGGGCCGCGACGGAGGCCGATGCGAGCGGCGGCCGGACCGGGACACGGCGCAGACCCCTGCCGCGTCGGGACCCGGCCTCGTCGCCCTAGAGACCGTTGGGCGTCGTGGCGCGAACCCGCCCGGGCGCCGCCACGGTCAACGCAGCTCGGACAGCGCGTCGGTCAGCAGCGCGACGAGAGCCTCGAGCTGAACGTCGGCCGACGACGACACCTCGTCGTCCGATCCGTCCAGGGCACGCGCCGCGAGCCCGGCTTTGCTGTCGATCAGACCCGCGATCCGGCTGTCGATCGTGCGCGCGGCGATGATGCGCCAGGCCGTCACCGGTTCGGTCTGCCCGATGCGGTGACTGCGATCGATGGCCTGCGTCTGTTCGGCGTTGGTCCAGGACAGCTCGGCGAGCACGATGTTCGACGCGACCTGCAGGTTCAGACCGACACCTGCGGCGGTCAGTGAGCACACCGCGACCGCGACGTCCGGGTCCTTGACGAACGCGTCGATGTTGCGTTGCCGGACGGTTGGTGTCTGGTCGCCGCGGATGGAGGAGAAGCGGATGTCGTGTTTCGTGAACACCTCCTGCGCGGCGTCCATGACGTCGACGTGCTTCGCGAAGAACACGACCTTGCCGGCGCTGCGCGCGAGCTGTGCCGCGTAGTCGGCCGCCAGCCCGGCCTTGGCCTGCCCGATGCGTCGCATCATGCTGAACACGTTGTCGCCGGCCGCGGTCTCGCTCGTGTCCTTCTGCTCGGTCACCGCGACCTTGCGGACGAGCTCGTGGTCGATGCCGTCGGCGGGATCACCGTGGCGGGCGGCGAGCGCGGTCTCGTAACGCGTGACGAGGCGGCGGGCGAGGTCGCGCTCGGCGGCGCGGATGGAGCGGCCGACCTTGTCGTCCAGCTCGACGGGCAGGTCGGCGATCCGGCGCGCCGGGATGTCCGCGGCGACGTCGACCTTGCGGCGGCGCACGATGCCGAGGTCGATGACGCAGGACCGGGCAGCGGGGTAGAAGCCGGCGTCCGCGGGAGTCAGGCCGATGTCCTCGAGGGCGGCCATGAGCTCGGCCAGGGGTTCGGTGTCGTTGATCCAGCCGAGGAACTGCCAGATGGCCCGGAAGTCGTCGATGTCGTTGATCAGGGGTGTCCCGGTCAGGGCCATCAGCAACGGCCTCGCGGTCCGCGCGCGGATGCGCTGCGACAGGTTCAGCACGTGCTGCGAACGCTGTGAGGCCTTGTTCTTGATGAAGTGCGCCTCGTCGACGACCATGCCACGGAAGCCGAAGTCGCCCAGCCAGCCGACGTGGCGGTCCAGCACCTCGTAGTTGACGATCACGATGTCGGCGAAGCCGTCGACGGTGTCACCGTTGCCGTAGACGACCGTGGTGGAGCGGTTCGGGGTCCACAACCCCGCCTCCCGCGCCCAGTTGATCTTGACCACGCTCGGCACTACGACGAGCAGGGGATAGGCCGTGGCGACCTCGGCCGCGAGCAGCGCCTGCGCCGTCTTGCCCAGCCCCGGCTCGTCGGCGAGCAGGAACGTGCGGTGGCCCTCCGCGGCCGCCGCGACCAGCTGGACCTGGTGGGGCATCAGGGCCTGCTTCGCGGGAAGACGCAGGGGAGTCACGTCGGGCAGGTCCATGGACGCCGGCGCGCCGCTCGCGGCCCGCTCGAAGGAACGCAGCAGCGGGGTGAGCAGCTCCCAGCCCGCCAGACGGCGTGGGGCGACCGGGCCGGAGCGGACCGCGGAGAAGTCGGGGACGAGGAACGGGTTGGCCAGCTGCCGCGAGATCACCGAGCGCGGGACCACCCGGCCCTCGGAACCGGCGCCGGCATCGAAGGCCGGCTCGGGCGTGGGTGCCGCGAGCGTCGGTTCGAGTCCGGCCGACCGCAGCATCTCGTTGGCGTAGGACCTGGTGTTCTCGGAGACGACCGCGTCCTCGGAGAGCAGGGCGAGGAGTGCGCTGTCACGCACGGCGGTCTTGGCGAGGATCGTGCCGATGCCGTCGAGCCGCTTCAGTTGCTCGCTGCGCCGGGCCGGGCCGATGTCCCGGTCGTTCTGGACCCGTGTGTGTTCCGCACGCACGAGCAGGGCGACGGCGTGGAACTTGGTGCGCACGGCGGGGGTCACCCGGCGGCGTTCGACCGCTGCCTCGACCTCGCGGACGGCGCGGGCCAGGGTGGAGATGACGTCGCCGGGCGCGGGGTCGCGTCGGGGACGGTTCTCGTTCGTCGGACGGGTCGCCTGACGTCGTGCGGGTCGAGCCACTCGTTCCTCCATCAGCGGGCAGCGCACGTGCGGGCGTGGGCCACGGCCACGCCGTCGCCGGCCGGGACGGTGTCGCCCGGTCGGCCTAGCGCATCGGTCCGAGCCGACGCACACGTCGACGACGCCCACGCCGAGGCGGTCGGAGCGGGTGTCGGCGACCAGCGCGCGATCCGCACACCGCGCCGCGGCGCCGAGTCGCACGATGTCACTGGCGGTCACCGCCCCTGACGGACGGATGAGCGCAGTCCCACGATACGTGCTGCTGCCGGGAGCGGGCCAGCGCACCCCGCTCCGGGTGCTCAGGGGTGCAGGCGGCTGCCCTTGACGATCTTGTCGACCACGTTCTTCGGGCCGTGCAGACCGATCCCGACGAGGTCGAGGGCGTCGCCGGCGACCGCACGGACTGCCGCCCGGTTCTCGGCGTCGTGGCCGGTGGCGAACATCTCGCGGGTGTAGACCGCCAGTGGCAGTTCGCGCCGGGTCGCGCGCGTGCGTGCCGCCTGCAGCGCCTCACCCGAACCCTCGAACACGAGCACAGGGATGCCCAGCATCCGGAGGTAGAGCTGCCCGTCGGCGTCCTGGTAATCCGTGCCGACCAGTTCGGGGTGGGCCGCGGTCACGGCGCTGACGAGGAACGCGGTGACGTTCAGCCGCTGCCACGCCTCGAGGTCGTCGCGGACCACGACCGTGGTCTTGGTGACGAACGGCGGTTCCAGCGCGTCAGAATTCATGCCGACAGTTCACCGCGCCCGGACCAGGGCGTCTTGTACGTTCTTGATCCCGTTCCGGGGTGCGGCACCCCGGTACTGACCCGGCGTGACGGCGAGCAGGTGCTTGAAGTGACGCGTCAGGTGTGACTGGTCGTGGAAGCCGGTCGCCGCCGCCACGTCGACCGGCGCCTCGCCGGCGAGCAGGCGACGCCGGGCAAGGTCGAGCCGCCGCCCGAGCAGGTACCGGTGCGGCGGGATGCCGTAGCTGCTCGTGAACGAGCGCACCAGGTGCGCCGTGCTCACGCCGAGCGTCTGCGCCACGGCCGCGATGCCGAGGATGGTCGCCGGATCGCCGTCCAGCAGCTCGCGAGCACGCCGGGCCACCGCGGCCGGAGCCTGCATCGTGGTCACGTCCGGACGGCCGGTCAGGTGCCACGCGAGCCGATCGACGACGAGCGCGAGGTGGGTCTCGGCCGCCGGATCGTCGCCCAGGGTGAGCGCCCGGTCGAGTCTCGACGATGCCCGACGCAGCGCGTCGTCGAGGATGAGCGGAGCGTCGACCGCCGCGCCGACGAGGGACTCGTCCAGCACGTCTGCCTCGAGGTAGACCACCCGCTTGCGGAACCCGCGCGAGCTTGTCGGCCGCCCGTCGTGCGCCACGTGCGGCGGCAACAGCGTGACGCCCGACAGCGGGACGGCGGCGTGGGCGTGCCGGTCCAGGTCGTAGGCGATCAGCCCATCGTCGACCAGCAGCAGCGTCCACGTGCCGTGCGTGTGCGCCGGGTAGGCGTGGTCGCGCCACTCGGCGTGCAGCACCTCGACCACCCCGGCCACCGACGGTCGCCAGGCCCGCACCCGATCCCCGTCGCCCACCCGGACGAGTGTGACAGCCGGGAGGGCGCACGGGTTCAGGGACTGCTGTCCGCCACCTGCGCGTAGAACGCGGACGGGTCCTGCCCCAGGCCCGCCTTGACGGTGCGGCTCCAGTCGTCGACGAGGACCTCGGCGGCGCCCGCGACCAGCCCGTCCAGCGCAGCCCGGACGACGTCGGCGGGATCGAGCAGGGGGCCGTCGTAGCCGGACATCATGTCGGTGTCGGCAGCGCCCAGGTGCACACCGACAACCTGTGTCCCCTGACGTGCGAGCTCCACCCGGCTGGCGTTCGTCAGGCTCCACTCTGCGGCCTTGGCCGCGCGGTAGGACGTGGCTCCGTCCCACGAGAACCAGGACAGTGCCAACAGCATGTTGACGATCGCGCCGCCGCCGTTGCGGCCCAGGGTGTCGGCGAACGCGCGGGTGACGGCGAGGGTGCCGAAGAAGTGGGTGTCCATCTCGCGGCGGATCTCGGACAGGTCTCCGCGGACGAGGTTCTGGTAGGTGGAGATACCGGCGTTGTTGACCAGCAGGGTGACGTCGCCGGCGACCGCGGCCGCCGCGTCGATGGTTCCCTGGTCGAGCAGGTCCAGGGGGAGAACGTCGGCCCCGGCGACCGTGGCGGTCGGGTTCCGGGAGGCGGCGTACACCTTCGACGCGCCCCGGTCGAGCAGGCGCTCGACGAAGTGTCGGCCCAGCCCTCGGTTCGCGCCGGTCACGAGCGCGACTGATCCCTCGATGTTCATTGCCAGCTCCTGCCAGGACATGATCCGGCGTCCGTTGCGCCGCTACAGTCGACGCTAAGACCTGACATTGACGTCAGAGGCAAGGGTTGAGAGCGGAGTCACCATGCGGATCGGGGAGTTGGCCGACCGGACCGGAACGAGCGTGCGGTCCCTGCGGTACTACGAGGAGCGCGGGCTGCTGACCGCGCAGCGCGCGGCGAGCGGTCAACGTCGATACGGAGACGATGCGGTGGACCGGGTGCGCCTGCTGCGCCGCCTGTACAACGCCGGTCTGAGCAGCGCGACCATCGCCGCGCTGCTGCCCTGCGTGGACACCCCGTCGGACAACGTCACCCGGGAGGCCCTGCAGGTCATGGGCCGTGAGCACGCCCGCATCGGCGACCAGATCGCCGAGCTCGAGGCCACGCGCGCCGACCTGACCTACCTCATCGACGCCGCGACCGCGTTCCACCGCGACCAGGTCGACCGTGAGGCCGTCGGCGCGGGCACTGCACCATGCTCGAGTGCCTGAACGCGAACGGCCGCACCGTCAGAAGGGGCGCACCTCAGGAGTACAGACCGGGCGGGCCGATGGGTGGGTGGTTCGAGCCGAGGCGGCTCAGTCACCGAGGACGGTTCGGACCGACGTGAGCTTCTTGAGGTCGGCCGCCTGGTCCTGCGAGACGCCGGCCAGCACGTCGGTCAGCGCGTTGTGCAGCGCCTGGCTGCGGTTCCGGGCGGTCGTCGCCTGCTCGGTCTGCACGTCGGCGGCCTGCTTGGTCGTCTGGACCGCCGAGCGGGTGAAGAAGTAGGTGACGAACGCTCCGGTCACGATGCCGAGCAACGGGCCGAGCGCGCCGATCAGCTTCGACAGGTCACCCTCGCTGTAGCGCACGGCGCCGATGCCGAGGACCAGGCCGATCAGAGCCAGGATGGCGATGGCCACCGCGGTGGACGCTGCGTCCGCACGATCGGTGCGGGTGGCTGCCGACCGTACGGTCGACCCGTCGTTGCTCACGACGGCTGCTTCGTGAGTGTCGCGACGGTGACGTGGGGCCAGCTCAGGCCGTTGAAGTTCAGCAGCACGGTCTGCGTGTACTGCAACAGCGTGGCCGGCTCGGGCGCGGTGACGGTCTCGAGCCAGAACGTCGCGGTGACCAGCGCGGCGTCGGCGTTGGGCCCGGCACCCGGGATCCCGGCAAGGAAGGCGGTGTTGGCGGTGCCTCCTCCGACGATCGGCTGGCTCCCGGTGGTGACCTGCAGGACGACGGTCCTCGAGATTGTCTTATCGGCGACGCCGGCGGCCAGGACGGAGTTCGGGTTGTCGACCATCGCCTGCGTGATGCCTGTCAGCCCGGCCCCGGACGTGCGGAACTCGGTGGGCGTCGACAGATTCTGCTCCGGGAACGGGTTCGCGCCCGAGGTGGCGCCGATGACGAATGGATTGAGATCGACCGGCGTGAAGACGGGCGGCCCGTCCACCGTGATCGCGGTGCCCTGCGCCACGATGGTCGTCCCGTGCGGGATGGACGCCATGCGCGCCACCGACGGGACGACCGCGGGCGCGGTGGTCCGCGGGATGTTCAACCACAGCCCGGGCTCGAGGTGCAGGCCGGCGTCGAGATTGGCGTCGCTGATCCGCTGCAGGTAGCGGACGCCGGTCATGGCGATGTCGTCCTGCATGAAGCCGCGGTTCGGAATGCTGCCCAGGTCCTGGTCGTCGAAGTCCAGGGTCTCTGCGGTCAGGTTCAGCTCGAGGAAGCGGTCCTGGCTCGAGTGGCTGGGGCGCCAGATCGCGTTGAAGCCGGTGCCCTTCCACTGCCCCGGCAAGCCGGCCAGCAGGCCGAGGCCGGGCGCCTCGGGCTCGGTGGGCGTCGGTTGCGGGGCAGGCGTCGGGTCGACCGGGTCGTAGTGGAAGTGCGAGAAGACGGTCATGGGAAACTCCTTCGGGACGGTGGTTTCGTCGTGGGGGAGGACGCGCGGGCCTGCACGCTGATACAGCGGACGCGACGTCGGGACCATCTCGGGACGTTGGACTGATCCCGCCGGCCCGGACGGCGGAGGACGTCGGGGCCGAAGGCCCGGCGCGAACTGCCATGCTGAGGCCATGGCACAGATCTCGGTCGTGACAGGTCCGTCGGCGCCGCCCCCGTCCCTGGCTCGCGTGCACCCGCCGGAGACGGCACCGGTGCGGATCGGCGTGGTGCAGCATGCGTGGGCGGCCGAGGGTCTGCTCGCATGGTTGGACGCCGCCGTGGACGCGGCCGTGGCGCACGGGGCGCAGATCGTGTTCCTGCCCGAGGTGACCCTGCTGCGCTACCCGGCCGACGTGCTGCCCGACGGCGATGCGACGGCGCTGGCCGAGGACCTCGAGACCGGGCCGACGGTCGCGTTCGCGCGGGCTGCGGCCCGGCGCACGGAAGTCCCCGTGCACACGTCGGTGTTCCGCCGCGCGGCCGGGCCGGACGGGCTCGGCCTGAACACCGCGATCGTGGTGACACCCGACGGTGTCGTGGCCGCGACGACCGACAAGCTGCACATCCCGGTGACCGCCGGCTACTACGAGGACCGGTACTTCCGAGCCGGGCCGGCCGACGATCCGTACCCGGTCCACGAGATCGCGGGCCTGCGGTTGGGCCTGCCGACCTGCTGGGACGAATGGTTCCCCGAGGTCGCCCGCGCCTACTCGCTGGCCGGCGCCGAGGTCGTCGTCTACCCGACCGCCATCGGATCCGAACCCGACCACCCGGACTTCGACACCCAGCCGCTGTGGCAGCAGGTGATCGTCGGCAACGGCATCGCCAACGGGTTGTTCATGGTCGTGCCGAACCGCACGGGCTCCGAGACCAGGCCCGACGGCACACCCGGCAACGTGTTCTACGGTTCGTCGTTCGTGTCCGACCCCTACGGCCGCATCCTGGTGCAGGCCCCCCGCGACGAGCCGTGCGTGCTGGTGACCGATCTCGACCTGGCCCAGCGCCAGGACTGGCTCGACCTGTTCCCGTTCCTGCGCACCCGCCGTCCGGACACCTACGGCTCGTTGACCCGCGCGGTCGAGGCCGACCGGCCGTACGGCGGTGACCGGTGAGCGACTGGGTGATGCCCGCCGAGGGTGCACCACAGGAGCGCTTGTGGATGAGCTGGCCGTCCCACGGTTACGTCCTGGGCGACACCACGGAATCGGCCGACGAAGCGCGCAGCGCATGGGCTGCCGTCGCCAACGCCGCGTCCGGGTACCAGCCGGTGACCATGGTGGTCGACCCCACCGCCGTCGACCTGGCCCGCCACCATCTCAGCCGCGAGGTCCAGATCCGGGCGCGCGGGATCGACGACGCGTGGGCCCGCGACGCCGGCCCGACCTTCGTGCACGGCGCGGACGGGCGCCTCGGCGCGGTCACCTGGACCTTCAACGGCTGGGGAGCGCAGGAGTGGGCGACCTGGGAACGCGACAGCACCCTGGCCCCGGCCGTCGCTGAATGGGCGGGTGCCGAGCGTGTCGACTCGACGCTCGTCAACGAGGGCGGTGGGTTCCACGTCGACGGCCTCGGCACCGTGCTCGTCACCGAGACCGTGCAGCTCGACCCCGGTCGCAACCCCGGTACGACCAAGGCCGAGGTCGAGGCCGAGCTCGCGCGCACCATCGGCGCCACGACGGTCCTGTGGCTGCCGCGCGGTCTCACCCGTGACTCGGCCGAGTTCGGCACCCGCGGCCACGTCGACATCGTGGCCACCATTCCCGCCCCGGGAGTGCTGCTGCTCCACGACCAGCGCGATCCCGCCCATCCCGACCATGCGGTGACGGCCGAGCTCCGGGCGTTGTTCGAGCAGGCCCACGACGCGCGGGGCGAAGCCTTCGAGGTCGTCGACCTGCCGGCGCCTCGCGTCCTGCGCGACGCGGAGGGCTTCGTCGACTACAGCTACGTCAACCACGTCGTGATCAACGGTGCCGTGCTGGCGTGCTCCTTCGACGACCCGAACGACGGCCAGGCCGCCGCGGTGCTGCGCGACGTGTACCCCGGCCGCGAGATCGTGACGATCGACGCGCGCCCGATCTTCGACAAGGGCGGCGGCATCCACTGCATCACCCAGCAGCAACCGATCACCCAGCAGCAACCGATCACCCGACAGCGACCGCGACCGTCACCCGGTTCGTAGTCGTTCACTTAGGCCCGCAACCATGCCGGCGATGGTGGCCGCGTCGAGCAGTTCCCCGGCCGTCGTCGCCAGCCACTTTCGCCGCACGGGGCCGAGCGTCAGGCGCAGGTGCAGACGGGTACGTGCGCCGTCATCCACGGGCAACAGGGTCAGCGACCAGCAGACCGACACCCGCCCGCGCTGCGAGGTGTAGACCAGCACATGCGGCGCGTGCAGCTCGGCGACCCGGAACGTCTCGTCCCGTCCGCCGTAGTCGGGGATGACGTCGCCGACGCCGAGTCCCTGCCAGCGTGGGTCGACGGACCGGACAGCCCGTCGCGAGGCGGGGACGAAGCGCTCGACCGAGCGGGGCAGGTACCAGCCGGCACGCCGCTTGCCGAGCTGGACCAGCCACGGCCACACACGTTCCGGTGGTGCGTCGAAGGTGTACGCGCGGTCCATCACCACGTCGGCGGGGACCACGAGGTCGTCGCCGGCACGGGCGGCCGAACGCTCGTCGGCGTTGGCCGCGATCGCGGCGAACAGGCGTCTCACGGCTGCGCCACGGGGTCGGCTTGCGGCGGCGTCTGCGCGCGCCGACGCCCCGGCGTCCACCAGTTCGCGTCACCCAGCGCGGCGACCAGGGCGGGCGCGAGGATGCCCCGGACGATGGTCGCGTCGATGATGATGCCGAGGGCCAGCGCGGTGGCCAGGATCTTGACGTCGGTGCTCGGCACGCGGGACAGCGCGATGAAGGCCAGGAACAGGATCAGCGCGGCCGACGTGACGAGGCGGCCGGTGCGGGCCACACCGTGGCGGGTGGCGTCGTCGGTGCTGTGCCCGGCGTCGTGCTCCTCGCGGATCCGGGACAGCAGGAACACCTCGTAGTCCATCGACAGGCCGAACAGGAACGCGAACACGGCGATGGGGATCCACACCGTGATCGCCCCGGACGCGTTCTGGTCGAACAGCAGGTGGGTGCCGACGCCGTGCTGCCAGATCAGGATGGTGATGCCGTAGGCGGCCGCGACCGAGACGACGTTCAGGACGAGTGCCTTGACGGGCAGCACGATCGAGCGCAGGGCGCGGGCCAGCAGCAGGAAGGTCACGGCGACGATGATCAGGGCGATCCACCACGCGTTGCCGTAGACGGCGCTGATGAAGTCGGCGTCCTGGGCGGGGATGCCGCCGACCCGCGCACCGGTGCCTTCGGCCGCGCGCCGTACGGCGTCGGTGGCTGTGCTCCCGGCGGAACTCGACGCGTCCGCGGTGGTCCAGACGTCGACGACCGACATCCCGTGCTCCGTCCACGCCGTCGGTGCCACCGAGCCGGCGACACCTGGCACGTCGCGGACCGCGGTCAGGACGCGTGTCGGGTCCGTCGTCAGGATCTCGACGGGCTGGGTGAGTCCGGATCCGATGCCGCTGCGCTCGACCTGGGTGATGGCCGCGCCGGCCGGGCCGCCGGTGGAGGCCAGCGAGTCGTTCGACGGTGAGCCGAGACGCAGGCTCAGCAGGGGAGACGCCAGCGCGAGCAGGACGAGGACCGAACCGGCGGTCGCCACCCAGCGGTGCCGGACGACCCAGCCGCCGACGGCCCGCCAGAGGCGGCTCTCCGGGTTGCTCGTGCGCCGGTGCGGCCAGGACAGGCGCGGGCCGACCGTGAGCAGCAGGGCCGGGAGCAGGGTCAGCGCGGCGATCACGCTGATGACCGGGATGAGCAGACCGGTGAAGCCGACGCTGCGCAGGAACGGCACGGGCAGGGCGATCAGCGCGGCCAGGCTGACCGCGACGGTGACCCCGGAGAACAGGACGGAGCGGCCCGCCGTGGTGAGCGCGCGCTCGACGGCCTGGGCGTTGTCGGCACCGTGGCCCTTCTCCTCCCGCCAGCGCGTCACGATGAGCAACGCGTAGTCGATCGCCACGCCGAGGCCGATCAGTGACAACAGGTACTGCACGATGAAGGACACGTCGGTGACGCCGGTGAGCCCCCACAGGATCAGGAAAGTGGTGAGGATCGAGACGGCGGCCACGACCAATGGCATGACGGCCAGGAACGAGCCGAAGACCAGGACGAGCACGACGAGCGCCCCGATTCCCCCGAACAGGGTCTCGACCAGGACGTTGGAACCGCCTCCGCCGCCGCTGGCCAGGGCGTCCTCCCCGGTGACCACGACGGTGGGTCCGCCCGGGCGTGAGACGTCGCGGGCAACGGCCTTGAGCGCGGGCAGAGCCTTGGCGTAGGCATCCGATCCCTGCACCGGTCGGGGGTACACGGCGACGACCCCGGTGTGCTTGTCGGGCGACAGCAGCGTCGAGGTGTCGGCGAAGGACACCGTCCGCGATCCGGGCGTGGCCGCCTCGGCCGCGGTGACGATCGGCGCGGCCGACGCCGGGGTGAGCGGTACCGGGCGTGACGTGACCACCAGCAGGACGGGTGCGTTGTCGCCGCCCGAGCCGAACTGCCGCACGATCTGCTGATTGGCCTGGTACCCGTCCTGCCCCGGCAGTCCGAAGTCGTAGGACAGCGCCGACGTCGCCTTCGGTGCTGCGTAGGCCCCGGCGACGGCCAGCAGGAGCCACGCGAGCAGGACCCATCGTCGGTGGGCGATGACGAAGCGGGCGAGAACGGTCACGAAGGTCTCCGGCGTCGGCGTGGTCGCGGGCTCTGGTGGACCTGCAGTGCCACAATCAATGTGTTGATCGTGGCATGGTATCAATATGTTGATGCTTAGTCGAACGGAGGTACCGATGACGTCCACGCGCACGTCAGCGAAGCAACCCACCAGGTCCGTACCCGCGGCGACGCCCGAGGACCACCTCGCGTACCTGTTGGCCCGCGTGCACCACCGGCTGCAGCAGGCGATGGACCGCGCGTTGCGCACCGTCGACATCACGCCGACCCAGTTCTACGCGCTGGCCCATATCGCGCAGACGCCCGGACTGAGCGGCGCGGAGCTCGCTCGCGCGCTGCTGACGACTCCGCAGGCGACCGCCACCCTGATCGGACGGCTGACCGCCGCCGGGCTCGTCGAACGCGACCGGCCCGGCCCGGGAGTGTCCGGCGCGGTGTCCCTGACCCCGGCCGGCCGACGCCGGCTGAGAGCCGCGACCACAGTGGCGGTCGACGCCGAGGCCGCCGCGCTGAGCTCGATCTCGCGTGCCGACCAGCGGCGCGTCACGACGGTCCTGCAGTCCCTGCTCGAGGGCCTCGAGCGGGCGCCGGACTGACGGCGGGAGGCGCGTCCCTCCGCTAGCGAGTGGTGATGCGGTAGATCGCACCGGCGTCGTCGTCGCTGAGGTACAGCGCGCGGTCCGGGCCGGCAACCGTGTCGACCGTGCGGCCCCACCGGCTGCCGTCGGAGTCCTGGAAGCCGGTCACCAGCGGGACGGCGTTGCCGAGCGTGCCGTTGCGCCACGGGAAGAATGTCACCGACGGCGGCCGCGGCGGCGTTCGGTTCCAGGATCCGTGGCTCGTCACGAGCGCGCCCACTCCGTAGGGCTTGGGCAAGGTGGTGAAGCTCAGACCCAGGGGAGCGGAGTGCGCAGGCAGGCCCTGCTCGAGACGCGGCAGCTTCGCGCAGTCCAGGTGCGAGCCGGTCGGGTTGGTGTCCGGGTCGTTGACGAACGGGCGCTTGGCGTAGGCGAGCGCGGACCCCTTCGCGCCGGGCCGGACGCTCGGGTCGGGGTCGCAGTAGGGCCACCCGAGATCGCGGCCCGCAGTCACCTTCGCCACCGGCTCGAGCGGGTGGTCGTTGACGTAGGACTGGATGACCTTCCCGTAGTCCGACGACCCGGAGCCGTCGAACGCGCGGTGGAACGGGTACGGCATGTTGTCGCGGTTGTTCATGCCCGTCCACAGTGCCCCGGCCGGGTCGAGGCCCAGGGCCGACCCGTTGCGCACCCCGCGTGCGAAGACCGTCGTGCGCTTCGTCGTGGGCGACCACTTGAGGATCACCGCTCGCGGCGGTGAGGCCGTACGGTCCTCGGTCGAGATGTTGGCCGAGCTGCCGACGGAGATGTAGACCGAACCGTCACGGCCGATGGCCAAGGCCTTCAGGGCGTGGGCGTACGTGCCGTGCAGCTGCGCGCTCTTGCTGTCCGGCAGGCCGGACACGATCACGCGGCGGCTGCTGAGCTTGCCCTTGCGGTAGGTGTAGGAGTCGATCTGGTGGCTCTCACCGACGTAGAGCGTGCTGCCGTGAAACGCGAGGCCGAACGGCTCGCGCAGGTTCGACGCGAGTGTCGAGCGGGTCGGAGCCTTCGACCCGTGCGGGGTGAGGGCGACGACGTCGCCGTTCCCGGGACGCGAGACCACGAGACGCCCGTCGGGGGCCCACACCTCGGTACGCGCCCCCGGTACCCGCGCCCAGACGGCCATGTGCCAGCCGCTCGGCAGCTGGACGCGGCGGGTCTTGTCGAAGGGACTGTTGCGCATGCCCTCGGGAACGGTCACCGTGACGGTCTTCCGGGCGCTCGTGACGTGGGTGGTGCTGCCGGTCACGGGTGGGATGCCCGCACCGAGAGCCGCCGAGCCACCCGGGTCCGAGGCCGGGCTCGACGAGCCGGACGAGCTGCACGCGACCAGACCGGCGACGGTCAGCGCCGTGACGGCGAACCCACCGACGCGGTGTCGCGGGAGGATCGTCGTGCGTCGTGCGGTCATCGTCGACTCCGCTCCGTGGCCGGTGCTGCACTGCCAGTGAACCCGATGCGGTGCGCCGGCGCCACCGACCGCGGGTCGTCGCCCGCCGGGTCAGGTGAGGCCGAGCAGGCCGTCGAGCCCGGCGACGGTCAGCGTGCGGCGGACGTGCAGCGGGGCCTGGTCGATGCGGATGCTCAACCCCTCGCGGGCCGCCCGGTTGCGCAGGCCCACCAGGGCGCCGATGCCGCTCGAGTCGATGAACTCCACGCCACCCAGGTCGATCGCGAGGTCCTGGCAGCCGGACCGGGAGAGGTGGTCGAGGTCGATGTCCTTCAGCGGTTCGGTCGCAGCCTCGTCGAGCTCACCGTTGATCACGACGGTGGCTCGGTCGTC
Organism: uncultured Jatrophihabitans sp.; assembly: GCF_964252635.1. Classification (GTDB taxonomy): domain Bacteria; phylum Actinomycetota; class Actinomycetes; order Mycobacteriales; family Jatrophihabitantaceae; genus Jatrophihabitans. The sequence goes on along the minus strand of NZ_CAXUNP010000030.1, from coordinate 5,279 downwards.
GGCCTGCGTCACGCGGATGTCCAGGGTCTTCACGACCAGACACTGTGGCACACGCGCACCGGCTGTGCAGGTAGATCGTCTCCTGAACCGTGAATGCCTGCCGCCCCGGCTGTCGACTCGCCCTTTTTGCTCGGGTACGGACATCGAATTGACGCGAGTTTGCTGCCCGTGGCCGTCACGCTCGGTAGTATCCGCTCAGCCAGAACCCTGGCTCACGACCAGAGCCACGAGGGGCTTGGACAGCACGAATCATGTCTGCCGAGATCGCCGGAAGCCCGCCACCCGCATCGGGACGTGACCTGCTCGCGTTGCTGTCCACCGCCATCGCCTCGAATCTCGACCTGCGCACGGTGCTGCAGACCGTGACCGACATCGGCACCAGCATCTCCGGCGCCCAGTTCGGTGCCTTTTTCTACAACGGTCGCGACGAGTCCGGCCGGGTGTACCAGCTGCACGTGCTCTCCGGCGCGGGGCTGGACACGTTCGCGGCCATGCCCGAGCCGCGCATCACGGCACTGTTCGAGCCGACCTTCAGCGGCACGTCGGCGGTGCGCGTCGACGACGTCACTGCCGATCCCCGGTTCTCGGGCATGCCGCCCGGGCACCTTCCCGTCCGCAGCTACCTCGCCGTCCCGGTCGTGACGCGCACCGGAGAGGTCATCGGCGCCCTGCTCTTCGGCCATCAGGACGTCGGCAACTTCGACACCGAGACCGAGCGCACGTTGCACGTCGTCGCGGCCCAGGCCGCGGTGGCGGTCGAGAACGCGCGGTTGTTCGCGGCCGAGCAGGCCGCGCGCCGCCGTGCCGAGGACGCCACGGCACGCCTGGCCCTGCTGCAACACCTGGCCGGCCGGCTCGCCGGGGCACTGACCGCGGACGAGACCGTCTCGGCCGCGGCGGAGATCCTGGTCGACCCGGTGGGAGCCACGCGGGTCGGGGTCTTCGTGCGCGACGGCGTCGGCTACCGGCACGTCTCGCAGGTGAGCGGCCGCGGGCCGACCACCCCGGCCCTGACCTTCCTGCCCGACGACCTCCCGAATCCGGTGCAGACGGCGGTGCGCAGCGGGTTGGACCATCTGCGGCTCGTGCGGCTGCAGCTGATGACCGACTACCCGGAGCTGTGCGAGGCCATCGGCGACGTCCCGGCCACGACCATCCTGCTGCCGCTGACGGTGGGTCATCAGAAGGTCGGCGCCTGCACCTTCACCTGGCACGACAGCTCGCCCGACATGGGGCCGGCCGATCTCGAGATGCTGCGCGCGGCGGCGGCCCAGATCTCGTCGGCGCTCGACCGGGCGCGCCTGTTCGACGCCGAACGTGCGGCCCGTGCCGACCTCGCCGACAGCATCCGGGCGGCGACCGAGACCTCGCGAGCATTGCAGCGCGCGCTGCTGGCACGCCGCCTTCCGGAGGTGGCCGGGCTCGACGTGGCGGTGCGGTACCAGGCGAGCGACGTCGACGCCGAGGTCGGCGGCGACTGGTACGACATTGTTCCGCGCGAGCACGGCGCCGTCCTGGTCATCGGTGACGTACAGGGTCACAACCTGGCCGCCGCTGCGCTCATGGGCCAGTTGCGGACGGGTCTGCACGCCTACCTGGCCGAGGGGCACGCCGTCGAGCTGGCCGTGCGGCGGGCCAACCACCTGATGACGCAACTGACCGACGACATGCTGGCCACCTGCTGTCTCGTGGACGTCGACCTGTCCGCCCGGCAGCTGCGGATGGTGTCCGCGGGCCATCCCAAGGCGGTGTGCCTGAACGGGGGTCGGACGATGACGGTGTTGCCGGACCGGACCGGGCTGCCGCTCGGTGCGGTGCCGGACTCGACCTGGCCGGTCACCACGGCTCCGCTGGGGGACGCCGACCGCATCGTCCTCTACACCGACGGCCTGATCGAGCGCCGCGGTGTGGACCTGTACGCCGAGATCGCCCGCCTCGGAGCGTTGTGCGGCACGCTCGGCACGGTCGGCGCGGAGGAGGCTGCGTTGCGCCTGGTCGACGAGATGGGTGTCGCGGCGGAGGACGACCTGGCGCTGCTCGTCTGCGACCTGCGTCCCACGGGTGACGCGGAACGGACCAGGACCTTCACCGTGAACGCGGCCACGAACGTATCGGTCGTCCGGCGGCAGGCCCGCCAGACCCTGGCGTCGTGGCAGCTGGACGGCCTCGACTACACCGCGACCCTGGTGGTCAGCGAGCTGGTGACCAACATCGTGCGGTACGCACGGAGCGGGGGCTGGCTGCAGCTGCAGCAACTCGGCGACGGTGTCCGCATCGTGGCCCGCGACGACAGTGAATCACTGCCCGACTTCGACCTCGACCCCGATGACGACGAGACCCACGGCCGGGGCCTCATGCTGGTCCGGGCCGTGGCCGACCAGTGGGGTGTGCAGCTCGAGTCCGACGGCAAGACGATCTGGGTCGAGCTGCGCACCGAGCAGACCAATCTGATCCCGTACGCGGCCGAGCAGTCCGCCAGCTGACCCCCCACGGCCCGGGGTCAGAGCCGGCGGATCCTCGCCATCCAGTCCTGCAGTTCGGAGCGGCGTTCGCGCAGCTCGGGGCCGACGCCCGAACGCCACCCGGCCCGGATCAGCCGCTGCTCGGTGGCCTCGTTGACCCAGATCGCGGCGAAGAGGAACCCACCCAGCCCGGCGACGACCGCGGTCAGGATCCGCACGTGCAACGGACCCGGGAGGAAGACGATGACCAGCACGACGGGTGCGGTCGCCACCGTGAGCAACCGGGCGATGTGCCGCAGCACCCAGGTCGAGCAGGTCGCGTCGTAGAGCACCCATGACCCGTACCGACGGGCGAGCGGACCCCAGAACGCGTACCAGAGCCACCGCCCGGCGTCCGGTCGCGTGCGCGGACCCGGGTCGAGACCCAGCGAATCCGCGGCTTCCTGCCAGGCGCGAGCCCGGTCCCTGCTACGCGTCGCCATCACCCGATTCATCGATTCACCCGTCTCGATGCAGGGTGCCCCGATGGCCGGGTCGAGTTGCCCGATCGGGACAGCAGAATCGCGACCGGGCAGGGGAGGGCAGACGCGCCGAGCCGCCGTCGACCAGGACTGTCGACGGCGGCTCGACGCTGCTCGGGGGCAGGGTCCGGCGGCTCGGTTCAGCGGTTTAGTACCAGTGCTTGCGGCCACCGACCTCCCGGCCGACCGCTCCGAGGATGGCCAGGATGACGCCGACGACGATGAGCACGATGCCGATCGTCCAGAGGAACGCCAGATGGGTCAGGAACCCGACGATCAGCAGGATGACTCCGAGCAGGATCACGATGACTCTCTTCCATTGGGGGGGTTGCGAATGGGACGGGGACTGGGACGGTGTCGGTTGCGGGGCCCGGGTCACGACGATCTCGTCGATCGAGAACGGCCCGCCGGGCAGGAGGTTGGGCTCGACCTGCATCCGGCACGGCGTCGTGTTCGTGGTCCGCACCGGTTCGTCGCCCTGGGCCGCGTCGTCGATCAGGGCCAGCAGCTCCGGCGTGAGGGACAGGGTGAGCGTCCACCGCTGACGGTCCTCGCTGAGGTGCAGCGTGCTCACGGTGACGGGAGCGGGGTTGTGGGTGACGGGCTCGGGGTCGGCGGCGACGGGCGCCGGGCTGGGACGGAGGCGGGCGGTCACAGCGGCGGGTCGACCCGGGGGCCCGGCTCCACGTAGGTCGCGCCACGGTCGTGGTAGACGACGTCGGTGCGGCGGCGCATGCCCATCAGAGCCAGGGCGATGATCAACCCGACAGCGCCGACGATCATGAGCACGATGCCGACCGTCGACAGGTTGACCCCGTTGACGTGCTTGGTGACGGCGAACTTGAGGATGGCGCCGAGGGCGATGAGGAACAGGCTGGCTCCGACTCTCATGGCCGGTCCTCCCGGGAGGTGCGAGTGGCGGACAGGGGCGTGACGCGGGGATCGGCGAGCCGTCGAGTGAACTGGCTGCGTGTCAATTCGCACGCCGCCACGGCGAGCAGAACGATGAGGGCGAAGGCCGCTACGGTGAGCACGAGCGTCGGATACCCGAGCAAAATTCGCGGATAACCGACGCGCGACGGGTCGCCGCCCGGTGTAACGAGATAGCGTCCACAGACGCTTATTGCCAGTACGTGCCTCTCCATGGGCACAGCGAGAAGGGGCCGGTCGTGACCGACGAGCCGCTTCCGCGACTGCGCACGCCACCGGTCGTGGCCGACCCCGCGCCGCACGGTTCGGCCGGCGATCCGACGGCGGACAACGCGTTCCCGCAGCTGATCGCGTCGGCTCGAGCAGGCGACCAGGACGCGTTCGCCGCCCTGTACCGCGACCTGCACCCGCGTCTGCTGCGCTACGCCAGCGTGCTCGTCGGTCAGGACGCGGAGGACGTCGTCGCCGATGCGTGGCTCCAGATCGCACGCGACCTCGAGCGCTTCGACGGCGACCTGTTGCAGTTCCGGGCCTGGACGGCCCGCATCGTGCGCAACCGCGCGATCGACCATGTGCGGGCACAGGCGCGCCGCCCGCAGCGTGCGGCCGGGCTCGACGCCGTCGCCGACCGGCCGTCTCCGGACGACACCGCCGAGTCCGCCGCCGACGCGATCTCGACGAGTGCCGCGATCTCCCTGATCGCCTCGTTGCCGCGCAACCAGGCCGAGGCCGTGCTGCTGCGGGCGGTCGTCGGCCTGGATCCTGCAGGCGCCGGCAAGGTGTTGGGTAAACGGCCCGGTGCGGTGCGCGTGGCGGCCCATCGCGGCTTGCGTGCGCTCGAGGAGCAGTTGCGCCGATCGGATGCACGGGGGGAGCGGTCATGACCCGTGAACCCAGGCGCGACGATCTTCCGCGGCGCACGAAGGACGAGCTCGACGCCCTGCTCGACGGCGGCGCGTCCGGCGACCCCCGGCTCGACGCCGTCGCGTCGGCCGCCCGCGAACCGGGCCGGGCGAGCGAGCTCCGCACCGCGCCGCCGCAGCTTGCCGACGTGCGCGATCCGGACGCGACCCCGGCGCGGACGGGTGCGGGCCGACGGGTGCTGACCCGGTTCGCGGCAGCGACCCTGGGGACGAAGGCAGTGGTCGGCGTCGCGGGCGCGGTGGTGATCGGCGCGGCCGCCGTGGCCGGCGCCACCGGCCATCTCCCGGGGCAGCACCGGCATGCGCCGGCCCCGGCCCCGACCAGCGCGTCGGCACCCTCGTCGTCGGACACGACCGGCCCGAGCCGGTCGGCCGGTCGCTCTGCGTCGGCATCGACCACGGCAGGGACGTCGTCGAGCACCACCGCCCCTCGTCTTCGGGAA
>NZ_CAXUNP010000029.1:0-48244 GCF_964252635.1 uncultured Jatrophihabitans sp. | reverse complement strand
GCCGCTTCGCCCGCAAGAACTACTTCTATCCCGACATGCCGAAGAACTTCCAGACCTCGCAGTACGACGAGCCGCTGTGCGTCGAGGGCTATCTCGACGTGCCGTTCGGCGACGAGGTGTTCCGGGTGGGCATCGAGCGCGTGCACCTCGAAGAGGACACCGGCAAGAACACCCACGTCGGCACGTCCGGTCGCATCCACGGCGCCGACCACTCCCTGGTCGACTACAACCGCGCCGGCATCCCGCTCGTGGAGATCGTCACCAAGCCGGTGCCCGGCACCGGTGCGCTGGCCCCCGAGGTCGCCAAGGCCTACGTCACCGCGCTGCGCGACATCCTGCGCACGCTCGGGGTCAGCGACGTCCGCATGGAGCAGGGCTCGTTGCGCTGCGACGTCAACACCTCGCTGAACCGTCCGGGCGAGGAGTGGGGTACACGCAGCGAGACCAAGAACGTCAACTCGCTGCGCAGTGTCGAGCGCGCGGTCCGCTCCGAGATCGTCCGGCAGGCGGGCGTCCTCGACGGCGGTGGCCGGGTCAAGCAGGAGACGCGGCACTTCCAGGAGACGACGGGGACGACCCGCGACGGCCGCAGCAAGGAGGAGGCCACCGACTACCGGTACTTCCCCGAGCCGGACCTCGTGCCCATGGCGCCGGACCACGCCTGGGTCGGGACGCTGAAGGCCGAGCTGCCCGAGCTGCCGGCCGCCCGGCGGGTGCGCCTGCGCGACGAGCTCGGGCTGTCCGACGACGACCTGGCCAAGATGACCAACGCCGGTGTCGTCGACCTGGTCGGCGACACCGTCGAGGCCGGCGCGCCGGTCGGCGAGGCCCGCAACTGGTGGATGGGCTACCTCGCGCAGAAGGCCAACGAGGCCGAGGTCGACGCCGCCGAGCTGACCATCACCCCGGCCCAGGTGGCCCGGGTCATCGAGCTGGTCGCCGCCGGCGCGCTGACCACCGCGCTGGCCCGTCAGGCCGTCGACGGCGTGCTCGAGACCGGCGACGGCGACGTGGCCGCCGTCGATGCGGTGATCGCGGAACGCGGGCTCACCGTCGTCTCGGACACCGGCGCACTGGAACAGGCCGCCGACGACGCGATCGCGGCCAACCCCGACGTCGCCGACAAGGTGCGCGGCGGCAAGCTGCCCGCGGTGGGCGCGCTGGTCGGTGCGGTCATGAAGGCCACTCGCGGGCAGGCCGACGCCGCTGCGGTGCGGCAGATCCTGCTCACCAAGTTGGGGGTTACCGAATGAGCGCGTTACTGCCGGTCCGGGCCCTGCTCGCCGGGGTGGCGAGCGGGTGCCGCAGCCAGTCCGGCGTGGCGGCCGTCGTGCTGACCCCGGCGGGTACCGGACGCCTCGACCGGCTGCTGCACAAGCCCGGCCGGTTCTGGGGCGCGGTGGTGCCCGTGGTCGGCGAGTCCCTCGGCGACAAGTCGCCCAAGGCGCCGGCCCGCACCGACTTCCCGGTCATCCTGGCCCGCCTCGGGTTCGGCGCTGCCGCCGCGGCCGCGCTCGCCTCCCGTCGCGGGGAGTCGCAGCCGCTCGCCGCCGCCCTCGGGGCGGCCGGCGCGCTGGCGTCCAGCTACGGCGGCGTGCAGGCCCGTGCGGCCCTCGCGGCCCGGGCCGGCAGCGACCTGCCCGGCGCCGTCGGCGAGGACCTGCTGGCCCTCGGCCTCGGGCTCACGGCCGCCCGCCTGCCCTGACCTTGCCCGGCTCCGCGCCCGGTGTCGTTGCGCTGCTCGCGGTGGGCGCGCTGCTGGTCGTCGCCGCGCCGCCCGGGTCGGCGGCGCCGGGAGTCGTGTACCGCATCGCCGACCCGCGCATCGACGAGGCCAGCGGGCTGGGCGTCGGCGTCCGGTCGCCCGGCGTCGACTACGTCCAGAACGACAGCGGGGACACGGCCCGGTTCTTCGCCGTCAGCGCCACGACCGGGCGGACCGCCGCCGTCGTCACCGTGCCGGGCGCCACCAACGTCGACTGGGAGGACCTGGCCGTCGCTCCCGACCGGACGGGCACGCCCTCGGTGTGGCTCGCCGACACCGGCGACAACGACGCCGTCCGCTCCGAGGTGCGGCTCTACCGGGTGGACGAGCCACGGGTACCGGCCGGCGCGCAGAACCGCGCCGTCCGGACGGGTCGCCCGGACGTGTGGCGATTGCGCTACCCGAGCGGCCCGGTCGACGCTGAGTCGCTGGCCGTCTCGCCGCAGGGCACGGCGTACCTCATCACCAAGACGCTCGGCTCGTCGACGGTCTACCAGGTGCCGTCGCGCCCCGACGCCGATCGCGTCCAGACCCTGGTGGCCGTCGGCACCGTGACGTTCACCGCGCACCCGACGTCGATCCCGCTGGGCGAGCTCGGCACCGTCACCGCCACCGGAGCCGCGCTGTCGCGCGACGGCACCCTGCTCGCCGTCCGTACCTACGCCGACGCCTACCTGTGGTCTGTGCGAGACGGTGACGTGGCGTCAGCCCTGCGTCGCGCCCCGACACGCGTCCCGTTGCCGGTGCAGCGCCAGGGCGAGGGCATCGCGTTCCGGGGTGACGACCTGCTCGTCGACTCCGAGGGCGTCGACCAGCCCGTGTACGCGGTGCCTGTCCCGCAAGCGCTGACCCGCCCGTCAGCGACCTCGACCGCGGCGACCTCGACCGCGGCGCCGTCGACCACGTCCAGCTCGCCGCGGCCCCCCGACACGTCCACGTCGGGGGGTTCGGGCTCGGGCTCGGCGCGGACCCGTGACGTCGTGGTCGGCGGGGCAGTGGCCGTCGCGGTGGGCGTGGCGCTGACCGGGGTTGGCGTCGTCCGCCGTCGGCGCCGGGCAAGATGAGGCCCATGCCGCTGGCCCTGGACCACCCTGTCGCGCTCGCGCTCTGGATCGCGCTGGGCGTGGTGGTGCTGGCCGTGCTGGCTGCCGTGGCCGCTCGTTGGCTGATCAAGCGCGGGCTGCGCGAGCCGTTCGTGGTGCGGCTGATCAACCGCGCGTCCGACCGCATCGTCGAGACCGTCAAGCGGCCGATCACGATCGCCGTCCTCGACGAGGTCGCCAGCGTGCTGCAGACCGGCAACTACACCCGCAACATCGCTTCCGCGCTCGAGGAGAACCGCGACGAGCTCATGGAGATGGTGGCCGAGAAGATCAAGGACGACCCGGCCGCGGGCGCCATCAACCTGGTGCCTTTCCACGACCGCATCATCGCGCTGACCAGCCAGACCACCATGCGGGTGATCCTCGAGGTCCTGGCCGACCCGCGCACCGACGAGCTGGTGTCGGACCTGCTTCGTGACAACATCACCCAGATCCGGCGCGCGGTGCGCGACCAGGCCTGACACGCCACGCGAGGAGGGGTCGTGAGCGAGTACCTCGAGGTCAACCGGGCGATGTGGGACGAGCGCGCCGACGCGCACGCGGCGTCCCCCGACTACGCCGTCGAACGGCTCGCTGCCGACCCGGCGCTGCTCTCGGACGTCGTCCGGTTCGACGTGCCGCGACTGGGCCCGGTGACGGGGCTGCGCGGCGTGCACCTGCAGTGCCACATCGGCACCGACACGCTGTCGCTGGCCCGGCTCGGTGCCCGGATGACCGGGCTGGACTTCTCGGCACCCGCCTTGGCGCAGGCCCGGGCCCTCGCCGAGCGGGCCGGCGCCGACATCGACTTCGTGCAGGCGGACGCCTACGAGGCGCTCTCGGTGCTGCCGGCGCACGCCTTCGACCTCGTCTACACCGGCATCGGGGCGCTGTGCTGGTTGCCGTCGGTGTCACGGTGGGCATCCGTCGTGGCCGGGCTGCTGGCGCCCGGCGGTCGGCTGTTCCTGCGCGAGGGGCACCCGATGCTCTGGTCGCTCGCCGACCCCGACCCCTCCGGCCGGCTCGTCGTCGAGCTGCCGTACTTCGAGCGCGACGAGCCGACCCGGTGGGACGAGCCGGGTTCCTACGTCGCGACCGAGCACGAGTTCGTCCACACGAAGTCGGTCGAGTGGAACCACGGGATCGGCGAGGTGGTGTCGGCCCTGGTCGCCGAGGGCCTGCAGATCACGGGCCTGGTCGAGCACGACTCGGTGCCGTGGGACGCCTTCCCGGGCTTCATGCGGCCCGTCGGCGGTGGCGAGTTCCAGCTCACGGACCGTCCGTGGCGGCTGCCGCACACCTACACGCTGCAGGCCGTCGCGCCGTGAGTCGAGCAGCTCAGGTGGTGCTGCCGCCCGCGCCGCCGACCGCGCTCGGGGGGTAGCGGATCACCCGCTCGTCGTCGGCCACCGGCTTGCCCTTGCCGTCGCGGTTCGACGTCGTGATCCACAACGCGCCGTCGCGGGCCGGGACGACGTTCAGCAGGCGACCGAACCGGTTGGTGAGCACCGAGGCGTACGCCCCCACCCGCGGTGCCGTCGCGTCCACCAGCCCACCGGAGACGAGCGTCTTGCCGTCCAGCGACGTCACCCACAACCGGCCCGCCTGCACCGCGCAGCCGCCGGGTCCGCTGTCCGCGGCCGGGACCTGGGCCACCGGCCGCTTCGCCGCGGTGTTCTCCGCCGGCCAGCCGTAGTAGCCGCCGGCCGTGACCACGTTGATCTCGGGCGGTGCCGAACCACGCTGCTCGACCTGGAACACGTTCGGGCTGGAGCTCGAGGCGCACAGCCCAGCGCTCGAGCGGAACCCGGTCGCGAAGACGGGGGAGCGGGGAGTGGGGTTGCCGCGTGCCGGCTCGCCGATGTCGCTGACCCGCAGGACCTTGCCGGCCAGGCTGGAGGCGCGCGCGGCGAGCGAGGGACGGCCGGCGTCGCCGGTGGCGATGTAGAGATCCTTGTCGCTGCCGAACGTGATCCGCCCGGCGTTGTCGCTCGTACCGCGAGGTATGCCCGTGACCACCGGCGTCACGGGGCCGTTCAGGGTGAAGTCGACGACGCGGTTGTCACGGGGCGTGGTGATGTAGGCGTAGATCAGGTTGTCCTCGGTGTAGTCCGGCGAGACCGCGAGGTCCAGCAGCCCCCCGCCGCCCACGGTGGACAGCCCGCCGAGCGTCCGCACCGTCGGCACCGGCTTGCCCGCTTGCGGCTGCACCCGGACGATCCGGCCCGTGGTGCGCTCTCCGACCAACGCCGAACCGTCGGGCAGCAGGGCGATACCGACCGGCGTCGTCAGCTTCGTGGCCACGACCAGCGACGCGGCCGAGGGCTGGCTGGAACTGGAGCCGTTGCTCGGCCGGGAGGACGGGCCGGACGACGCACCCGACGAACTACCGGGTAGCGACGGGGTGGGCAGCACCGGCTCGATGTGGACGCCGCCCTGACCCTCGACCTCGGTGCCGCCGGGGCTGGGGGAGAAGCGTTGCGCCGGTGAACCCGACGAGCAGGCGGTGAGCAGGGCCGTCAGCGCGGCGAGGGCGAGGCAGGACGCGCGGCGCATGATCTCCAGTGTGCACGGCCCACCTGTGGGTGCCGTCGGGTCGGGCGCCTCCGGCGTGCCTAGGCTCGAACCTATGACCGTCCTCCGCTCCGCTCCGGCCGCCGAAGGCCGCGCCGCCAGGTCCTGTGCTCACGGTGTTCGCGCATGACCACAGTCAGCGTGCCGACCGCCGACGCCCCTGATCTGCTCGGGGACCTGCCCGACGGGGTGCGGGTCGTCGTCTGGGACGGCCACGGCGAGCCGCCGGACGGCGCGCAGGACATCGAGCTGTTCGTCGGCCGCTACGACACGCCCCCGCCCTCGCGGGACGTGTTCGAGGCCCTGCCCCGGCTGCGCGTCGTCCAGCTGGTGTCGGCCGGGGTCGAACCGTGGCTGCCGGTCGTCCCGGACGGCGTCGTGCTGTGCAACGGCCGCGGCATCCACGGCGCCTCGACGGCCGAGCTCGCCGTCGCGGGCATGCTCGCGCTGCTGCGCAGGCTGCCCGAGGCCGTCGACGCCCAGCGGCGCCACGACTGGCACCGTGCGTTCACCGACGGTCTCGCGGGGCGGCACGTGCTCGTGATCGGGGCGGGTGACATCGGGGCACGGATCGCCGCCGCCGCACGCGTCTTCGACGCGGAGACGACGATGGTCGCGCGCACCGAGCGCGACGGCGTGCATCCGCTGGCGGCGTTGCCCGACCTGTTGCCCCGCCACGAGGTGGTGGCCGTCGCCGTGCCGCAGACGCCCGACACGGCGGGGCTGGTCGATGCCACCTTCCTGGCCGCCATGCCCGACGGCGCCATCCTGGTCAACATCGCCCGTGGCGGCATCGTCGACACCGACGCCCTGCTCGCCGAGCTGCAGGCCGGCCGGTTGCGGGCCTTCCTCGACGTCACCGATCCCGAGCCGCTGCCGGCCGGGCACCCGCTGTGGGACGCGCCCGGCCTGCTGCTCACCCCGCACGTCGGGGGCGGTACGACCGGCTGGGACCGGCGGGCGTATCGCCTGGTCACCGACCAGATCCGGCGCTACGTCACCGGCGACGAGCTCGTCAACCGCGTCACCGATGGCTACTGACCCAGGGCGTCGAAGGTCGGCGGGGGGGCGTAGCAACTCATCGACGGCGGCGCCGGGTGGGGGGCAGCTTCACCACCGGGTCGGCGATCTCCGGCAGCCGCCCGCCGCTGGCGCGCGCGACCTCGGACAACATCGACACGCGCACGCAGGGGAGTCGGATCGCTCCGTCGCGCACGACCGCGTACACGGCCCGTCCGGTCACCGACAGCCCCCGCACCTCGTCCCAGGGAAGCACCCGGCGTCCGAACGGCGCACGGACCAGCATGCCGGCCGCGTTCACGACCGTGGCCGTGCGCGCCACGAAGACGGTCACCACCACCGGGATCACCAGCACGAGCGCGCCGTAGCCGACGTGCGCGGCGGCGCCCTGCGCCGAGCTGGTGGTGAACGCCAGCGGGATCGCACCGACCCAGAGGAACAGCACCGGGACCCAGGTGAGCCCGGGCAGCCGGAACACGCGGACCCCGGGCGCTACATCGGCCACGGTAGATCCGGAACGAGTGCGTACACGCCGAAACGGTACCCGTAAGGTTTTCAGGCGTGAGCAGCGAGCAGCCACCGACCCAGCCCGACCGCCCCGTGCACCGCAAGCCGCACAGCTCCATCGTCACGGACGGCGTGGAGCGCGCCGCCGCCCGCGGCATGCTGCGCGCCGTCGGCATGGGCGACGACGACTGGCGCAAGCCGCAGATCGGCGTCGCGTCGTCGTGGAACGAGATCACGCCGTGCAACCTCTCGCTCGACCGGCTGGCGAAGGCGGCGAAGGACGGCGTGCGGGCCGCCGACGGTTTCCCGCTCGAGTTCGGCACCATCTCGGTGTCCGACGGCATCTCGATGGGCCACTCGGGCATGCATTACTCGCTGGTCTCGCGTGAGGTCATCACCGACTCGGTCGAGACGGTGTTCCGCGCCGAGCAGCTCGACGGCGGCGTCCTGCTCGCCGGGTGCGACAAGTCGCTGCCGGGCATGCTCATGGCCGCGGCCCGCCTCGACGTCGCCGCCGTGTTCCTCTACGCCGGTTCCACGCTGCCCGGCAAGCTGGGCGACCGCACCGTCACCATCATCGACGCCTTCGAAGCGGTCGGGGCCTGCCTGGCCGGGCACATCACGCGCGAGGAGGTCGACGCCGTCGAGCGGGCGATCTGCCCCGGAGAGGGCGCCTGCGGCGGCATGTACACCGCCAACACGATGGCCAGCGCCGCCGAGGCGCTCGGCATGTCGTTGACCGGCAGCGCGTCCCCGCCGGCACCGGACCGCCGCCGCGACGAGTACGCGCGCCGCTCCGGCGAGGCAGCCGTCGCCCTCGTCGACGCCGGCATCACGGCCCGCACGATCCTGACCAAGCAGGCGTTTGAGAACGCGATCACCGTGGTCATGGCCCTCGGCGGTTCGACCAACGCGATCCTGCACCTGCTCGCCATCGCCCACGAGGCCAAGGTCGAGCTCACCCTCGACGACTTCAACCGCATCGGCGACAAGACCCCGCACCTCGCCGACGTCAAGCCCTTCGGCAGCTACGTCATGACCGACGTGGACCGCATCGGCGGCGTGCCGGTGGTGATGAAGGCGTTGCTCGACGCGGGCCTGCTGCACGGTGACTGCCTCACGGTCAGCGGCCGCACCCTGGCCGAGAACCTGGCCGAACTCGACCCGCCGGACCCCGACGGGCACATCATCCGGTCGATGTCCGAGCCCATCCACCGCACGGGCGGGCTGACCATCCTCAAGGGCTCCCTCGCGCCCGACGGGGCCGTGGTGAAGAGCGCCGGTTTCGACGCCGACGTCTTCGAGGGCACGGCGCGCGTGTTCGAACGCGAGCAGCACGCGATGGACGCGCTCGCGGCCGGCGAACTGCAGTACGGCGACGTCGTCGTCATCCGCTGGGAGGGCCCGAAGGGCGGCCCCGGCATGCGCGAGATGCTGCAGATCACCGGCGCGATCAAGGGTGCGGGTCTGGGCAAGGACGTCCTGCTACTGACCGACGGGCGCTTCTCGGGCGGCACGACGGGCCTGTGCATCGGCCACATCGCACCCGAGGCGGCCCACGGCGGCCCGATCGCGCTGGTCCGCGACGGCGATCCCATCAGGCTGGACATGACGGCGCGGACGCTGGACCTGCAGGTCGACGCCGCCGAGCTGGAGGCCCGCCGCGCCGACTGGAAGCCGCTGGCCCCGCAGTTCGACTACGGCGTGCTGCGCAAGTACGCGAAGCTGGTGGGCAGCGCGGCGAACGGCGCCGTCTGCGACTGAAGGTGTGACAGCAGCGAGGCCGGTCCCCCGCCGGGACCGGCCTCGCCGCTGGTGCTGTGGTGCGCTTTCGGATGGTGCCCCTTACTTGCGGCCGAAGTCGCTCGTCAGCCAGAACTTGTGGTGCGTGCGGTCGATGTACACGTCGATGCCGACGTTCTTGAAGTGCGAGTTCAGGATGTTCAGGCGGTGGCCGTTGTACGGCGCGCGCTCGTTGTACATTGCGCGCTGCAGGGCGAGCACGCCCGACCGGCTGATGCGGCCGTTGTAGCCGATGTTCTCGCCGGCCCAGGTCCAGTGGTAGCCAGCACGGTCGACGCGGCGCCCGAGGGCGGACTCACCGCGGACCTGGTGCGACATGGTGTTGGCACGGGCCATGGCCAGGTTGTGGCTGCGGGCCGAGGACACCAGGTGGTGGTCGTTGCGCAGGGCGCCGAGGTGGTGGGCGTGTCGCTCGCTGTTGAGCAGGTGCAGCACCGAGATCGCGTAGCTGCGCTCGGTCGACGTCTGGGCCTCCGCGCTGGCGGTGCTGACGAACAGCGGCATCAGCAGGGCGACGGCGAGGCCCAGCGCGACGAGGACGACGGGGCGGCGTCGGCGCGGGGCGACGGTCGCGACGGAGGCGTTGTCGGCGGCGACAGTGTGCGGGGAGGTGCGGGGGGAGATACGCGAGGAGATCGTGGAGAGAGTCATGAGGTCCATCCGGGGGTCTCGAGCCTGACAGTGGAAATCCCCCGATTTCCCGTCGCGCGGCCCCACCCGGTGCGACGGTATGAACTTCGTGGTGCGGGACCATCGGCGCGGCCTCCGCGGGACTTACGTCCCACCGACTGTGCCCGCGGGACCATGGTCCCTAACCGATCGCCCGAAAATAGTCCGACAAGTCGGACCAACCGACCTCGGCCCACCGTCTTGAGGCCCGTTCCGCGGCCGGTGTAAAGTCACCGACATGCATCGCCTCGTACTCGTTATTGCGCGCGTCGCCTAGGGACCCACCCGCAGCGACGCGCTCACCCTTCGTGCTTGAAGCACGAGGGGTTTTTTGTTGCGTTCACGCCGCCCACCGATTCCCACCTCACCGCCAGTCGCACCCAGAAGGGCACGCGGGATGACCCACACCGCCAGCCACACCGCCAGTCATGCAGACAGTCAGAACGCGGGCCGGCCCGTCGGCGCCGGAACCAGCGAGCTGACCGGGGCCCAGGCCCTCGTGCGCACGCTCGAGCACGTCGGCGTCGACGTCGTCTTCGGCATTCCGGGCGGCGCGATCCTGCCCGCCTACGACCCGCTCTACGACTCGACGAAGGTGCGGCACATCCTGGTGCGCCACGAGCAGGGCGCCGGCCACGCGGCCACGGGTTACGCCCAGGCGACCGGCAGGGTCGGGGTGTGCATGGCGACGTCCGGTCCCGGTGCGACCAACCTGGTGACGCCGATCGCCGACGCCTACATGGACTCCGTGCCGATGGTCGCGATCACCGGCCAGGTCGGCCGCCCGATGATCGGGACCGACGCCTTCCAGGAGGCCGACATCTCGGGCATCACGCTGCCCATCACCAAGCACAACTTCCTGGTGCAGTCCGTCGAAGAGGTCCCGCAGGCGCTCGCCGAGGCGTTCCACCTCGCGGCCACCGGTCGGCCCGGGCCGGTGCTGGTGGACATCCCGAAGGACGTCCTGCAGCTCTCGGCCCCCTTCGTCTGGCCGCCGAAGATGGATCTCCCCGGGTACCACCCGGTCACCCGGCCGCACGGCAAGCAGATCCGGGAGGCCGCCCGGCTCATCGCCGGCGCCAGACGCCCGGTGCTCTACGTCGGCGGCGGCGTGCTCAAGGGCCACGCCACCCGGCAGCTGGCCGAGCTGGCCGAGCTCACCGGCATCCCGGTCGTCACCACGCTCATGGCGCGCGGGGCGTTCCCGGACAGCCACCGGCAGAACCTGGGGATGCCGGGCATGCACGGCAACGTCTCCGCGGTGACCGCGCTGCAGAAGTCCGACCTGCTCATCGCGCTGGGTACCCGCTTCGACGACCGCGTCACGGGCCGGCTCGACACCTTCGCCCCCGGCGCGGCGGTCATCCACGCCGACATCGACCCGGCCGAGATCGGCAAGAACCGCGCCGCCGACGTGCCGATCGTCGGCGACGTGCGGGAGGTGCTGCTCGAGCTCGCCCCGGTGCTGCAGGCCGAGTTCGACAACGGCAACCGCACCGACCTCACCGGTTGGTGGCGCCAGATCGACCAGTGGCGCGACACCTACCCGCTCGGGTACGACGACCCCGCCGACGGATCACTGTCGCCGCAGTACGTCATCGAGCGGCTCGGCCGCATCGCCGGCCCGGAGACGATCTTCACCGCCGGAGTCGGGCAGCACCAGATGTGGGCCGCGCAGTTCATCTCCTACGAGAACCCCTACACCTGGCTGAACTCCGGCGGCGCCGGGACGATGGGGTACTCGGTGCCCGCCGCGATGGGCGCCAAGGTCGGCCGTCCCGACACGCTGGTGTGGGCCATCGACGGCGACGGGTGCTTCCAGATGACCAACCAGGAACTCGCGACCTGTGCCATCGAAGGCATCCCGATCAAGGTGGCCGTCATCAACAACGGCAACCTCGGCATGGTGCGGCAGTGGCAGACCCTGCTCTACGACCAGCGGTACAGCCAGACCGAGCTCGGCACCCACACGAAGTCGCACTCCGGCGCCACGACGGAGCGTATCCCGGACTTCGTCAAGCTGGCCGACGCCTACGGGTGCGTCGGGCTGCGGTGTGAGACCAAGGCCGACGTCGACGCCACCATCGAGAAGGCGATGGCGATCGACGACCGGCCCGTCGTCGTCGACTTCACGGTGGGCAAGGACGCCATGGTGTGGCCGATGGTGGCGGCCGGTGCGAGCAACGACGAGATCCAGACGGCGCGCGACATCCGTCCGACGTTCGACACGGGGGTCTGAGGGTCATGTCCATCCATACGCTCTCGGTGCTCGTGGAGAACAAGCCCGGTGTGCTCACCCGCGTCGCCGGGTTGTTCGCCCGTCGAGGCTTCAACATCGAGTCGCTGGCGGTCGGACCCACCGAGGTGCCCGAGGTCTCGCGCATCACGATCCTCGTCAGTGTCGAGGGCGCTGCACTCGAGCAGGTGACCAAACAGCTCAACAAGTTGATCAACGTCATCAAGATCGTCGAGCTGGAGGAGAAGCAGGCCGTCCAGCGTGAGCTGCTGCTGGTCAAGGTGCGCGCCGACGAGACGACGCGCCGCGACGTGCTGCAGATCGTCGAGCTGTTCAAGGCCAAGGTGTCCGACGTCGGGCCCGAGGTGCTCACCGTCGAGCTCACCGGCCGCCCCGACAAGCTCGAGGCGCTGCTCAAGATGCTCGAGCCGTACGGCATCCGCGAGATGGTGCAGTCGGGCATGGTCGCCCTCGGCCGCGGTCCGCGTTCGATGACGCACGCCGCCCTACGCGCGGTCGATCGCAGCGCGTAGTTTCGCAACAACCGAAACCAGGGAAGAGGACCCAGAACCATGGCTGTGGAGATGTTCTACGACGACGACGCCGACCTGTCGATCGTGCAGGGCCGCAAGGTTGCCGTGTTGGGCTTCGGCAGCCAGGGGCACGCGCATGCGCTGTCGCTGCGCGACTCGGGGGTCGATGTCCGGATCGGGCTCCTGGAAGGCTCGAAGAGCCGGGCCAAGGCCGAGGACGAGGGCCTGCGCGTGGTCACGCCGTCCGAGGCGTGCGCCGAGGCCGACCTGATCATGGTCCTGGCTCCGGACCCGGCGCAGCGCAAGCTGTACACCGAGTCGATCGAGCCCAACCTCGCCGACGGCGATGCGCTGTTCTTCAGCCACGGCTTCAACATCCGCTACGGCTACATCAAGCCGCCGGCCTCGGTCGACGTCGCGATGGTCGCACCGAAGGGTCCCGGGCACCTGGTGCGCCGGCAGTACGTCGACGGCAAGGGCGTTCCCGTGCTCGTCGCCGTCGAGCAGGACGCCACCGGTCACGCCCTCGAGCTCGCGCTGTCCTACGCGAAGGCCATCGGCGGCACCCGCGCGGGAGCGATCCGGACGACGTTCACCGAGGAGACCGAGACCGACCTGTTCGGTGAGCAGGCCGTGCTGTGCGGCGGTGCCTCCCAGCTGGTGATGTACGGCTTCGAGACGCTCACCGAGGCGGGTTACGCCCCGGAGATCGCCTACTTCGAATGCCTGCACGAGCTCAAGCTCATCGTCGACCTGATGTACGAGGGCGGCATCGCCAAGCAGCGCTGGTCGATCTCCGACACCGCCGAGTACGGCGACTACGTGTCCGGGCCGCGGGTCATCGATGCGCACGTGAAGCAGAACATGCAGGCCGTGCTCAAGGACATCCAGGACGGGACGTTCGCGGCCCGCTTCATCGCCGACCAGGACGCCGGCGCGCCGGAGTTCAAGGAACTGCGTGCGAGGGGCGAGCAGCACCCGATCGAGACCACCGGGCGCAAGCTGCGTGGCCTGATGAGCTGGGTCACCTCCGACGACGACTACACCGAGGGCACCGCGGCACGCTGACCCGCGCTGCTCACCCGCCCAGGGAGCGGCGCAGGAAGTCCAGCTGCAGCAGCAGCAGGTTCTCGGCGACGACCTCGTCGCCGGCCAGGTGGGTGATGCCGGTGAGCGGCAGCACCTCGTGCGGGCGGCCGGCGGCGAGCAACGCGCTCGACAGCCGCAGCGAGTGCGCGACGTAGACGTTGTCGTCGGCCAGCCCGTGGATGATCATCAACGGTCGGCGCAGCTGCGGGGCCAGCGGCACGAGGCTGTTGGCCTCGTAGACGTGCGGGTGCTCGTCGGGGTGGCCGAGGTAGCGCTCGCTGTAACAGGTGTCGTAGAGCCGCTCGTCGGTCGTGGGCGCGCCGGCCACCGCGGCGTGGATGACGTCGGGGTGCCGCAGGACGCACAGCGCGGCCAGGTAACCGCCGAAGGACCAGCCGCGGATCCCGACGCGTCCCGCGTCGACGTCGTCCGGGAAGCGGGCGGCGACCAGCCCCACCGCCTCGGCCTGGTCGTCGGCGGTGCCGGCCCGGTCGAAGCGGGCCAGCCGCTCCCACGCCGGCCCGCGACCCGGCGTGCCGCGACCGTCGCAGACCACGACGGCGAAGCCCTGGTCGGCGAACCACTGCGAGACCAGGTGGGCACGGGCGGAGCTCACGACGCGCTGGCCGTGCGGCCCGCCGTACGGGTCGAGCAGGATGGGCAGGCGTCGCGAGCCGGGCACGTGGCCGGTCGGGAACAGCACCGTGGTGTGCAACTCGTGCGGTCCGAGCGCCTCGGTGTGCAGCACCGGGGTCAACGGCGACACCTCGGCGACGGACGCAATAGTTGCCGCCGTCGCCGTCGCCGTCGCCGTCGCCGTGCCGCCGGCGCGGACGGTCGTGGTCGTACCGACCTCGTGCGGGCCCTCCTGGGCCAGCACCAGCGTGTCCCCGCCGACCGCGGCGCTCGCCACCCCGCCGTCGTCGCTGAGCAGCTCGACGCCGCCGTCGAACCCCAGGCGGGCGACCGCGACCGACCCCACGCCCGAAACGACCTGGGCAAGCACCGCGTCGTCCTCGACCGCGAGGACCTCGCGCACCAGGACGGCGGGCGGGGTGAACGGCTCGTCGTCGAGATAGAGCCGGCGGGTCTCGCCGACGTCGACCGAGTGCAGCAGCCGCCCGTCGTCGAGCCGGCGCGGAGTGCCGGGCACCAGCTCGACGTAGGCGTCGTCGGTGACGGCACGCAGCAGTCGGGTCGCTCCGCCGGCCACGTCGACCGTGCGGTACTCGAGGCGCTGCTGATCGCGGGTGAGCAGCGTCAGCACCGGCTGCGGGCCGTCCCACCCGACATGGGCCAGGTACTCCAGGACGTGCCCGTCCAGCGCGGTGTCCGAACGCCAGTCGACGTCGACCCGCCCACCGGTCAGGGACACGACGGCGAGGCCGACCACCGCGTTGGCCGTACCGCACTGCGGGTAGCGCACCCGTGCGGGTGGGCGTTCGGGGAAGGCCGGGTCGCTGATGTGCCACACCGCCACGGGCGACTCGTCGTAGCGCTCGACGAGCAGCGACTCGCCGTCCGGGGCCCACCAGAACCCCTCGCCGCGATCGAGCTCCTCGCCGGCGATGAACTCGGCCAGGCCCCAGACCACGTCGTCCGGCTCGGACGGGTCGGGGGCGACGAGCACGGTGTCCTGGCCGGACGTGAGGTCGACGACGTGCAGGCCGCGGTCACCGGCGTAGGCGACGCGTCGCCCGGTCGGGTCGATGCGCGGAACCAGCACCGCGGCCGACGTCGGCAGTTCGCGCGGCTCACCGTGCGCGGCATCGACCACGAACAGCCGCGACGACAGGGTGAACGCAACGGTTCTGCCCTCGCGGTCGACGCTGAACGAGACGATCCCGGAGCTGCTGATCCGCATCCGCTCACGACGGGCCCGCTCGGTCGGCGTCAGCTGCTCCTCGTCGGCGAGCAGGTCGGCCGGGTCGGCCAGCAGCCGTTCGCTCCCGCTCGCCACGTCGTGGACGTAGAGCGCGTGTGAGCGTGAGGTGCCGGACACCGCACGGAGGAAGAACACGCGCGCACCGTCCGGGCTGACCTGGAACGCGCGCGGAACGCCCAGCCGGAAGTTCATCGTCCGCGCCGCCAGGCGGGGCACCGAGTCGGTCATGGCCCCGATGGTGCCACCGCCGGGCGGCGGCGCCCGGCCCCGTAGGGTGCCTCTCATGAAATTGGCGGTCATCCCCGGCGACGGCATCGGTGTCGACGTCACCGATCAGGCGCTGCGCGTGCTCGACGCGGTGTTGCCCGGCGTCGAGCCCACGACCTACGACCTCGGCGCCGCGCGCTGGCACCGTACCGGCGAGGTCCTGCCCGACTCGGTGCTCGAGGAGATCGCCGCTCACGACGCGATCCTGCTCGGAGCGGTGGGCGACCCGACCGTGCCGTCAGGCGTGCTGGAGCGCGGCCTGCTGCTGCGCCTGCGTTTCGAACTGGACCACCACGTCAACCTGCGGCCCGCCAAGCTCTACCCGGGCGTCAGCACCCCGCTGGCCGGCCAGCCGCCGATCGACTTCGTCGTCGTCCGCGAAGGGACCGAGGGCCCGTACGCCGGCAACGGGGGAGTGCTGCGCAAGGGCACCGAGCACGAGATCGCCACCGAGGTCAGCGTCAACACCCGCTTCGGTGCCGAGCGTGTCGTGCGCGACGCGTTCACCCGCGCGCAGGCCCGGCCGCGCAAGCATCTGACGCTCGTGCACAAGAACAACGTGCTGACCAACGCCGGCGACCTCTGGTTCCGCACCGTCCAGGAGGTCGGCGCCGAGTTCCCCGACGTCACCGTCGCCTACAACCACGTCGACGCCGCAACGATCCACCTCGTCACCGACCCGGGCCGCTACGACGTCATCGTCACCGACAACCTGTTCGGCGACATCATCACCGACCTGGCCGCTGCGGTCGCCGGCGGCATCGGTCTCGCCGCGAGTGGCAACCTCGACCCGAGCCACGCCCACCCGTCGATGTTCGAGCCCGTCCACGGTTCCGCACCCGACATCGCCGGCCAGGGGAAGGCCGACCCGACGGCCGCGGTGCTGTCGGTGTCGATGCTGCTCGCCCACGTCGGCGAGCACGATGCCGCGACCCGGGTCGAGCAGGCGGTCGCCGCCGACCTCGCGGTCCGCGATCCGAAGCAGCCCGGTGGCACCGCCGAGATCGGCGAGCGACTGGCGAAGGCGGCAGCCGACGGGTGACGCCGTCCGCGGTGCTGTGGCACACTCGACCCGTGCACCGCTTCGTCACCACCTCCATCATTACCTAGGCGCGTCGGCCCTTCCGTTCCGCACCGACGCGCACAACCCTTCGCCTGCTGGCGGAGGGTTTTTTGTTTGCCATGACCCCGTCCGGACACCGCCCAGCGAAGAGAGCCAGCCATGCAGAGCGACGACTTCCACGTCTTCGACACCACCCTGCGCGACGGAGCCCAGCGGGAGGGCATCACCTACTCGGTGGCCGACAAGCTCGCCGTCGCCCGCCTGATCGACCAGGTCGGAGTCGGGTTCGTCGAGGGCGGTTGGCCCGGCGCGATGCCCAAGGACACCGAGTTCTTCGCCCGCGCGGCCGCGGGCGAACTGCGTCTCGACCACGCCGTGCTCGTCGCCTTCGGGGCCACCCGGAAGGCCGGCGTCGCGGTCGAGGACGACGCGCAGGTCCGCGCCCTGCTCGACTCCCGCGCCCCGGTCGTCACCCTGGTCGCGAAGTCCGACGTGTGGCACGTCGAGCGCGCGCTGCGCACCAGCCTGGACGAGAACCTGGCCATGGTCCGCGACACGGTGCGGTTCCTCGTCGACGAGGGCCGGCGGGTGTTCGTCGACTGCGAGCACTTCTTCGACGGCTACCGGCACGACCCCGACTACGGCGTCCGCGTGCTGGACGCGGCCGCGGACGCCGGCGCCGACGTCGGGGTGCTGTGCGACACGAACGGCGGCATGCTGCCCATGGGCGTGCACGACGTCGTCACCGACGTGCGACGTCGCGCCGGCATCCGGCTCGGCATCCACACCCAGGACGACACGGGTTGCGCAGTGGCCAACACCCTGGCCGCCGTGGACGCCGGCGCGACGCACGTGCAGGGCACGGCCAACGGGTACGGGGAGCGGGCGGGCAACGCCAACCTGTTCTCCGTCATCGGCGGGCTGGTGACCAAGATGGGCCGCGACGTGCTGCCCGACGGTTGCCTGGCCGAGATGTCGCGCGTCTCGCACGCCGTCGCCGAGATCGCCAACCTCTCCCAGGACACCCACGCGCCCTACGTGGGTGCCGCGGCGTTCGCGCACAAGGCCGGGCTGCACGCCTCGGCGATCAAGGTCTCGCCCGAGCTGTACAACCACCTCGACCCGACGGTCGTCGGTAACGACCAGCGCATCCTGGTCACCGAGATGGCCGGGCGCGCGTCCGTCGAGCTCAAGGCCCGCGAGCTCGGCGTCGATGTCGCACACGCACCCGACGTGGTGTCCCGCGTCGTCGAGACGGTGAAGCGGCGCGAGGCGGAGGGATGGTCCTACGAGGCCGCCGACGCGTCGTTCGAGCTGCTGCTGCGCGACGAGCTGGCGCGGTCGTCGGCCGACGGCGCCCTGCCGATGCCGTTTCGTGTCGAGTCCTATCGCGTGATCACCGACAGCCGCGCGAGCGGCGGGCAGGACGGGATCGTCAGCGAGGCCACCGTACGGCTGGTCGCCGGGGGGCGTCGGGTGATCTCCACCGAGGAGGGCAACGGCCCGGTCAACGCGCTGGATCGCGCGCTGCGCAGGGCGCTGGAGGGCACCTACCCGCAGCTCGCCAAGATCGAACTGACCGACTACAAGGTGCGCATCATGGCCGGGCGACACGGCACCGACGCGGTCACCCGGGTCCTCATCCAGACCTCCGACCACGAACGCGAGTGGACCACGGTGGGCGTGCACGGCAACGTCCTCGAGGCGTCGTGGCTGGCCCTGCACGACGCGGTGCGGTACGGCCTGCTCACCACGGCCCCGGGGGTCTGACCCGCCTCGGTGCTAACGTCGTCAGCTTAGCGGAGGTAACCTCCGTTACGTCGACGAACGGAGGCATCATGACGAACACCGTGCAGCACCGCCCCGGGGGCACCGGCCGTCTCGCCGGGCGGGACGTCGCACGCATCGGTTACGGCGCCATGCAGCTCGTCGAGCGCGGCGACCGGCCGCAGCTGGACGAAGCGGCGGCGGTGGCCGTGCTGCGCCGCGCCCGCGAGCTCGGCGTCGACCACCTCGACACCGCCCAGTTCTACGGCGACGGGGTAGCCAACGCGTTCATCCGCGCCGCCCTGCACCCCTACGACGACGCGCTCACGCTGGTCAGCAAGGTCGGCGCCGAACGCCGGCCGGGCGACGGGCTTGTGCCCGCACAACGACCCACGGAGCTCCGCGCCCAGGTCGAGGCCAACCTGCGCACCCTCGGCGCGGACCGGTTGGCCGCGGTCAACCTGCGCCGCATGGACGCCCGCCCCGGCATCGTCGCCGACGGCGACCAGCTCGTCGACCTCGACAGCCAGCTGGCCGAGCTCGTGGCCCTGCGCGACGAGGGCAAGATCGGCGGCATCGGGTTGTCCAACGTCTCCGCCGAGCAGGTGCAGGCGGCGCTGCCCGTCGGCCCGGTGTGCGTGCAGAACGCCGACAACCTGCTCGACCGGCACGACGGCCTGCTCGCGCTGTGCGCGGCACACGACATCGCCTGGGTGCCGTTCTTCCCGCTCGGCTCGGCGTTCCCCGGTGCGGCCAAGGTCGTCGGCGACGCCACCGTCCAGCGGGTGGCGGCGCGGCTCGGGGTGACCCCGGCGCAGGTCGGCCTGGCCTGGTTGCTCGCCCGTGACCCGCACGTCCTGCTCATCTGCGGCACGGCCGACGTCGGTCACCTGGCCGAGAACGTCGCTGCCGGATCGGTGGAGCTGGACGCGGCGGCCCTCGCCGAACTGGACGCGGTGGCCTAACCGCCGGCGTTAGCGCGTTCCGCGCGGGTACGGGTCGGCGACGGGCGCAGACCGTCCTCCGCGGTGGGGCGCCGGGCCGTTGCGAACAGGCAGGTCGAGCAGTCGCGGGCGCACGCCGCGCCGGCACCGTCGTGCTCGCACGTGGCGTGCGCGTCGTCTTCGGCGGTCGGGCCCGCGGCGGTCGGGCCCGCGGCGATCGGGCCAGCGGCAATCGAATCGGCCTCGGTCGGTTCGGCGTCCGTGATGTGCAGCTCGGTGGGGTCGTGCTCGTGGCCGCAGTCGCACAGCTGGCCGAAGCGTTGGGGTGATGCGGCGACCGCCTGCTCGATGGCGGTGTCGAGCCGGGTCTCGGCGGCGTCGGCGCGCACCGAGCGCAGGACGCCCCACCCCATCAGCGCCAGCAGGACGGCGACGACCAGGGCGACGACCACGAACACGTGGATGACGACCGTGCCGGGCCCGGTGGCGGCGACGGCACCGACCGCGAGGAACAGGACCGCGAACAGGCCCAGCGTGGCGGCGAGCTGCTTGCGCTTGTCCACGGGCAGGCTCGAAAGCGGGGAAGACACGCCGTCCAGTATGCGCGACCGGCGACGGCGACGCCCCGCCGGTCCGCGCCCCACGCGGGCCCCGCGACTCGGTAGCGTGGTCGTTCGTGCGCATCGCTCGTTTCGTCCATCCCGGCTCGTCCACCGCCGCGTCCGGCGTCGCGTGGGGCACGGTGGAGGGCCAGTCCGGCGCGGCGACCGACGCCCTGACCGTCTCGGCCATCGACGGGCACCCGTTCGGCCCACTGCAGTTCACCGGCGATCGCTGGGCGCTTGCCGATGTCCGGCTGCTCTCGCCGTTCCTGCCCAGCAAGGTGGTGGCGCTGGGCAAGAACTACGCCGACCACGCCAAGGAGATGGGGGGCGAGGCCCCCGCGAGCCCGCTGATCTTCCTCAAACCGTCGACGTCGGTCATCGGCGAGGGTGACGCGATCCGGTTGCCGCCCTCGAGCTCCCAGGTCGACTTCGAGGGCGAGCTCGCCGTCGTCATCGGCACCCCGGCCCGCAACGTCAGCCCGGAGAACGCGCTGCGGCACGTCTTCGGCTACGCCGCCGCGAACGACGTCACCGCCCGTGACCAGCAGCGGTCCGACGTCCAGTTCACCCGGGCCAAGGGCTACGACTCGTTCTGCCCGCTCGGACCGTGGGTCGAGACGGTCCTCGACCCGTCGGACCTGCGGCTGGTGACGCGGGTCAACGGCGACGTCAAGCAGGACGGCCGGACGAGCCAGATGATCCACGACATCCCGAAGCAGATCGCGTTCATCTCCTCGGTCATGACCCTGCTCCCCGGCGACGTCGTGCTCACCGGCACACCGGCGGGCGTCGGGCCCATCGTCGCGGGCGACACGGTGACGGTCGAGATCGAGGGCATCGGCACGCTGAGCAACACCGTGGTGCGTGGACAGTGAGCTCCGACGTCAGGGTGCGGTTCTGCCCGTCACCCACGGGCAACCCGCACGTCGGCCTGATCCGCACCTGCCTGTTCAACTGGGCCTGGGCGCGTCACGTCGGCGGCACGTTCGTCTTCCGCATCGAGGACACCGACGCCGCGCGCGACTCCGTCGAGTCCTACCACCAGCTGCTGGACGCCCTGCGCTGGCTGGGCCTGGACTGGGACGAGGGCCCCGAGGTCGGCGGCCCGTACGGGCCCTACCGGCAGAGCGAGCGGCACGACATCTATCGCGACGTCGCCGGCCGGCTGGTGCAGGCCGGTCACCTGTACGAGTCCTACACGACCGCCGAGGAGACCGAGGCCCGGCACCGCGTGGCCGGGCGTGACCCGAAGCGGGGTTACGACAACGTCGACCGGACGCTGACCGACGAGCAGCGCGCTGCCTACCGGGCCGAGGGTCGCGAGCCGGTGTTCCGGCTGCGCATGCCCGACGAGGACATCACGTGGCACGACGCGGTCCGCGGCGAGGTCACGTTCGCCGCCGAGAACGTGCCTGACTTCGTGGTCATCCGCGCCAACGGCGACCCGCTGTACACGCTGGTCAACCCCGTCGACGACGCGCTGATGAAGATCACGCACGTGCTGCGCGGCGAGGACCTGCTGCCGTCGACCCCGCGGCAGATCGCCCTGTACCGCGCGTTGATCGACATCGGCGTCGCGGACGCGGTGCCGACGTTCGGCCACCTGCCCTACGTCATGGGTGAGGGCAACAAGAAGCTGTCCAAGCGCGACCCGCAGGCGTCACTGAACACCTACCGCGACGCGGGTTACCTTCCCGAGGGGCTGTTGAACTACCTGGCGTTGCTGGGCTGGTCCATCGCCGACGACCGCGACATCTTCGTTCTGGACGAGATGGTCGCCGCGTTCGACATCGCCGACGTCAACGCCAACCCGGCGCGGTTCGACGCGAAGAAGTGCGAGGCCATCAACGCCTCGCACATCCGCCTGCTCGACGGCGCCGACTTCGCCGAGCGGCTGGCTGCGCAGGCCACCGCCGACGGCTTCGACGTCGGCGACGCGGTCGCGGCGGTCGCGCCGCTGGTGCAGGAGCGCGTGCAGACGCTGGAGCAGGGCGTCGACATGATCCGGTTCCTGCTGGTGGCCGATGCCGACTTCGCCGTCGACGAGGCCGCAGCGGCCAAGCAGCTCGGCGAGCCGGGGCAGGCCGTGCTCACCGCGGCGCTGCCCGTGCTCGAGTCGCTGGACGACTGGGCGACCGGCCCGCTCGAGGAGGCGTTGCGCGGGGCGCTCGTCGAGACCATGGAG
The DNA here is from genome assembly GCF_964252635.1 of uncultured Jatrophihabitans sp. Lineage (GTDB taxonomy): Bacteria > Actinomycetota > Actinomycetes > Mycobacteriales > Jatrophihabitantaceae > Jatrophihabitans. Next base: position 26,250 of record NZ_CAXUNP010000029.1, on the reverse strand, counting down.
CTCAAACCGCGCAACGCCTACGGTCCGCTGCGCGTGGCGGTCACCGGGCGGACGGTCTCGCCGCCGCTGTTCGAGTCGATGGAGGTGCTCGGCCGCGAGCGCAGCCTGGCCCGGTTGCGGGCCGCCCTCGCCCGGTTCGCCCGGTAGGCACCTGTCTGTGACGCGATGTTCACCGAAACCGTGTGGACGTGGTGTGAGCTGGGTAACTACCGGGCCGTGAAGCCCTTACACGCTGTCGCACCGTCGCGGGCCCATGCGCCGGCGGGCGTCGACGGCGTGCATTACACCGTCACCGGTGACGGTCTCCGGACGGTCGTGCTGCTGCACGGCTTCTGCGACAACCTCTCGACCTGGAACCGGGTCGTGCCCGCGCTGGCCGCCGGTCACCGGGTCGTCGCCATCGACCTGCCCGGCTTCGGCGCGAGTACCCGCCGCTCGGGCGAGCCGCTGCTCGAGGGCTACGTCGACGTGGTGGCCGAAGTGCTCGACGCGGAAGGCATCGACGACGCCGTGTGCCTGATCGGCAACTCGATGGGCGCCGCGGTCTCGGCCCTGTTCGCCGCCCGCTTCCCCGAGCGCACCGAACGCGTCGTGCTCACCGACATGCCCGGCCTGCGCACCGTCCCGCGGCTGTGGCGCCTGGCCATGTCGCGCCCCGCCGAGTTCGGGCTGCGTACGGCCCTGCGCGTCGTGCCCGAGCGCTCCGCCGCCTTTGGCCTGGCCTGGGCCTACTCGCTGATCGCCGCGGCCGACCCGCGGGCGCTCGACCCCACCGTGCGCCGCGGCTTCGTCGACCCGTTCGGTCAGCGCGGGCGGGTGTGCGGCCTGCTGCCCATCGGGCGGTTGCTCGTGCGGGAGCTGCGCTCCGCGCGCCTCGGCACGCTCATCGAGGACTCGTCCATCCCCACCCTCATCGTCTTCGGCTCGCGCGACATCCTCACGCCCGCTCGGTCGGCGCGGCGGCTGGGCCGCTCGAACACCGCCGTCGTGCTGTCGGACTGCGGTCACTGCCCGCAGATCGACCAGCCCGGAGCGCTGCTGTCGGAGGTGCTGCCGTTCCTGCGGCGCCCGCTGTCCGTGGTCCGTGACGCCGAGACCACCGATGCTGCGCTGACCGCCTGATCACCCGCCGCGCTGACCGCCTGACCACCCGCCGCGCCTTCGTCCAGTTACTCGGGACATACTGTCCCGTGTAACCGAGCGAGGAGCTGACGCATGACCGCCACGACTGAGCGCCCGGCCTGGAGCGACGACGACCTCGAGGCCTTCCGCGACCTCGCGCACTCGTTCCTGGAGAAGGAGTGCGCGCCGCACGAGCAGCGCTGGGCCGAGCAGCAGCACGTCGACCGCGAGGTGTGGAACAAGGCGGGCGAGCTGGGCCTGCTGTGCCCGTCGATCCCCGAGCAGTACGGCGGCGGCGGCGGCACGTTCGCCCACGAGGCGGTGCTGGCCGAGGAGCAGGTGCGCACCGGCGCTCCCAGCCTCGGCACGGCCGTGCACAGCACGATCGTGGCGCACTACCTGAACGGCTACGGAACCGAGGAGCAGAAGCGCACCTGGCTGCCGCAGCTGGCCTCCGGCGAGCTGGTCGGTGCCGTCGCCATGACCGAGCCGGGCACGGGTTCGGACCTGCAGGCGGTGGCCACCAAGGCGATCCGCGACGGCGACACCTACGTCATCGACGGGTCCAAGACCTTCATCTCCAACGGTCTGCAGGCCGAGTTCATCGTCGTCGTGGCCAAGACCGACCCGGAGAACAAGGCGGCCGGCATCTCGCTCATCTGCGTCGACACCCGCGGGCTCGAGGGTTTCTCCCGCGGACGGGTGCTGAAGAAGATCGGCCAGCACGGCCAGGACACCGCGGAGCTGTTCTTCGACGGGGTGCGCGTGCCCACGACCAACCTGCTCGGCGAGGTCGAGGGCCAGGGTTTCATCCAGCTCATGCAGCAGCTGCCGCAGGAGCGTCTCGTCCTGGCCGTCGCGGCGATCGCGGCCATCGAGGAGACCATCGCCGTCACCCTGAAGTACACCAAGGAACGGCACGCGTTCGGCAAACCGGTCTTCAACTTCCAGAACACGAAGTTCAAGCTGGCCGAGGCGGCGACGAACGCGCGCATCGGGCGGGTGTTCATCGACGACTGCATCGCCAAGCATCTGGATGGCCGGCTCGATGTCCCGACGGCCTCCATGGCCAAGTGGTGGCTGACGCAGCAGCAGTGCGACATCGCCGACGAGTGCCTGCAGTTCTTCGGCGGCTACGGCTACATGGAGGAGTACCCGATCTCGCGCATGTACACCGACGCGCGCATCCAGAAGATCTACGGCGGCACCAACGAGATCATGAAGGAGATCATCAGCCGGTTCCTGTGACGTCGAGGGGTGCAGCACCGGGTGTGGTGCAGGCGAGTGCGAGCGTCCGGTAGAGTCTGACGCTGGCTCGGGCGCGGTTCTCGCGGCGGGCCAGCCCATGGGGTATGGGGTAATTGGCAGCCCAACTGATTCTGGTTCAGTTAGTCTAGGTTCGAGTCCTGGTACCCCAGCGCAGTCGCACGGCACGCAGTCACGCTGCACCCGCAGCCACGCTGCACACACTGGGGCCCCATCGTCTAGTGGCCCAGGACGCCGCCCTCTCAAGGCGGTAGCACGGGTTCGAATCCCGTTGGGGCTACGCGTACGGGCCTCCCGACTCAGCTCGGGGGGCCCGCGGCTTCGTCCAGGGCTGGTCGCCGGTGCGTGCGACACTGCGCGGCGGTGGGTACACCAGTGGCGGGCGCACCGCCCCCGGGTCCTGTCCGGGGCGGCGCGCCCGCTCACCGTTCAACGACTGCGATCTTCGCAAGTTACGCAGGTCGTGCAGACTTCGCAATCCGGACTCTGAAGGCGGGACAAGCATGGCGACGCGACGTAGTCCCGGCGCGCTCGAGCAGGAGATCCTGGCCGCCCTGGCCGCCGGCACCGGGCCGATGTCGCCGAGCCAGGTACAGGCCGAGCTTCCGGGCGAGCTCGCCTACACCACCGTCATGACCACCCTGTCGCGCATGCACGGCAAGCGAGCGCTCACCCGCCAGCAGCGTGGCCGCGGCTACGTCTACGCCCTGCCCGACGACGCCGACACGGCGCGGGCCTCGATGGCCGCCTTCCAGATGCAGCGCCTGCTCGACCACGAGAGCGACCGCGCCGGTGTGCTGACGCAGTTCGTCGCCAACCTGGAGGCCGACGACGAGGCCCTGCTGCAGCAGCTGCTGCAGCGCAGTGCGACGCAGGAGCCCACGTGACGGTGCTGGCCGTCCTGCCCTTCGCGCTCGGTCTGGTGCTCTACCGCGGCGCCCCGTGGCTGGGCCGGTGGTGCGACCCGGCGTGGGCGGCCTGCGCGCTCGTGGTCCTCGCCCTGGTCTCGGCGGTCGCGTCCGGGCTGGTGCTGTGCGCGGTGGCCTGCCTCGGGCTGGCCGAGCTGCCGGGTCTCGCACGCACCGGCCACTGGTCGGCGACCTCGCTCACGCGGCACACGTCGGTCCCGCTGCCCGTCGCCTCGGTGGCCGCGGTGGTCGCGGCCGTCCTCATGGCGGCGTCGGTACGCCAGGTGGTGCGCGCCGTCGGCCGGCTCGTCGCGGTGGACCGGGCTGCCCGCGCGCTCGGCCCGGGCCATGGCGGCCTGGTCATCGTCGACGACGACCACACCGGTGCCTACGCGGTGCCCGGCCTGCGCGGCGGGCGCGGGCGCACGGTGGTCTCCCGTCGCCTGCTGCGCATCCTCGAACCGGCCGAACGCCGGGCCCTTCTCGCGCACGAGCACTCGCACCTGCGACACCGGCACGTCGTCCACGTCCAGCTGGCCGAACTGGCCGCGGCCGCCAACCCGCTGCTGCGGCCCACGGCCCGCGCGGTACGCCGTGCTGTCGAGCAGTGGGCCGATCGCGATGCCGTGGCCGAGGTGGGCGACCCGGTACCGGTGGCCCGGGCCCTGGCCAAGGCCGCCCTCGCCCGGGGCCGCGCGCCCGACCTCGGCCTGGCCGCGGGGGAGACCGAGCTCGCCGGCCGTGTCCGCCTCCTGCTGGAACCGGTGCGCCGCGGCACCGCCGGAGCCGTCGCCCTGATGGCGGGGGCGGCGGTCCTGTGCGCCGCCAGCAGTCTCACCGTCGCGGTGCACGCCCACCAGGACTTCGAACGCGCCCAGGCTCACTACGCGGCCGGTGGCCGGCCACCCAAGTGAGGGCCGCGTCGGGCTTGCGTTCCGTCGCCGAATTCGATGACCTATGCGCATGTCCGTGACGGCTCCGCGCCTGCGCATCGCCGGTCGGCGCTTCGCCGCGCTGCCGTTCGCGGTGCTGGTGTCCGTCGCGTTCGTCGTCATCGACCCGCCGGTCGGCGACTACTGGGCGGCCCGGGCCCGGTCGTCGGCCGCGGCGCACGGCGTCGGCCTGCACTACTGGTTCGCGTGGTTCGGCGGCACCGTCCCCGGCCACTACTCCGTGCTGACGCCATACGTGTCGCGCGTCATCCCGCCGGGGCTCCTCGGCGCCGCATCCACGGTCGCGGTCACCGGATTGGTGCACGTGCTCGCCCGCGGTACCCGCCACCCCGTCGCCGCGACGTGGACGGCCGCCGTCGCCGCCGGCTTCAGCCTGTGGAGCGGACGCGTCCCATTCGCCTTCGGCTCGGTCTTCATGCTGGTGGCGCTGTTGTGCGTGCGGGCCAACCGCCCGTGGGCCGCCGCCGCCGTCGCAGCCGTCACAGCCCTCGTCTCGCCGGTGTCCGGTGCCTTTCTGGCCCTGGGCGTGGTCGGTGTGCTCCTGCACGACCGCAGCCGGCGCGGCAGCGCACTGGCGGCGATCGGCGCCTCGGGCGTCTGCCTGCTGTTCGTGGTCGTCTACTTCGCCACCCCCGGCCCCGAGGGTTTTCAGCCCCTGCAGGCGTGGTTCACCGCCGCCGCGCTCGCCGCCATGCTGCTCGCCCGCCCGGCCGACTTCGTGCGCACCGTCGTGCTCATCGCCCTGGCGATCTGCCCGGTCGTCGCCCTGGTGCCCAACGGCCTGGGTTCGAACTTCGAACGGCTGGCGTGGATCGTGCTGCCGGTCGCCGTCGTCGCCACCGCCCGCGCCCGCTGGCCCGTCACAGCGTTCGTCGCCGTGTTCGCGGTCTCCATCGGCATCGTCGGCTCGACGAAGGATCTGTGGGTGGCCGCGCAACCGATGTCCGACCAGGCGTACGTGAGCGGCCTGGTGCACCGTCTCGACCGCACGCCCGGACTGTCCGACTACCGGGTCGAGGTCGTGCCCGACGGCACCCACGTCGCCGCCTACGCGCTGCTCGGCCATGCCCAGCAGGCCCGCGGGTTCGAGACCCAGGCCGACAACGCCTACGACAGCGTGCTCGCCTCGTCGCGACTGGATGCCGTCCGCTACCGGCACTGGCTCGACAAGAACGCCGTGGGGTATGTCGCGATCGACCACCGCACCCTGCACCGCACCCCGGAGGACGCCCTGGTCCGCAGCGGCCGTCTACCCTATCTGCGACGGGTGTGGACCGACGGCAAGTGGGAGTTGTACGCGGTGAGCTCGCCGACGCCGATCGTGCAACGGCCCGCGCGGGTCGTGCGCTCGACCCAGGCCCAGTTCGCCGTCAGTGTGCCCCGCCCCGGCCGTTACGCAATGCGCATCCGGTGGTCGAAACTGCTCGACCTCCGGGGGCCGGGCGGCTCCGTGCATCCCAGCCGCGACGGATGGATGTACCTGCAGGCCCGCAAGCCCGGACGGTACGTGCTCAGCGGATGACGTCCGACACCGACGACGTGGGGAGCGGCGACATCGACACCCGCACCGACGCAACCGACACCACCGACGCCACCGACGCCGGCGATTCCCGCACGGAGTCCGGCGGGACCACGCTGCGCGGCGTCACCCAGTGGACCCGGGGCATGGCCGCACCGCTGCGTGACTTCCTGCGCACCGAGTCCGGCAGCGCCGGCGTGCTCCTGCTCGCGATCGCGGCGGCGCTGGTCTGGAGCAACATCGACGCCCACTCCTACGTCACCGCCTGGCACACCCGTTTCTCGCTGCGGCTCGGCGACATGGACGTCACGCGCGACGTCCGTACCTGGGTCAACAGCGGCCTGATGACGCTGTTCTTCTTCGTCGTCGGCCTCGAGGCCCGCCGCGAGTTCGATCTCGGCGACCTCCGCGAACGCCGTCGTGTCCTGCTGCCGGCCGCCGCGGGCACGCTCGGCATGATCGTGCCCATCGGGCTGTACCTCGCCATCACCCACGGCGGTCAGGGCTCTGGCGGGTGGGGCATCGCGATGTCCACCGACACGGCGCTCGCCCTCGGCCTGCTCGCCGTCGTGGGCCGCAACGTCCCCGACCGGGTGCGGGTGTTCCTGCTGACCGTGTTCGTGGTCGACGACGTCCTCGCGCTCGTCATCGTCACCCTCGTCTACAGCGACCCGATCCACGTCGGTCCGCTGATCACCGCGCTCGTCGTCGTCGGCGTGATCTTCGCCGTCCGGGCCACCGGCCTGAGGCTGGGCGTCGTCTACTTCGGTCTCGGGGTCGTCGCCTGGTTCGCCCTGCTCGGCAGCGGCATCGACCCGATCGTGCTGGGCCTGGTCATGGGGTTGTCGACGACCGCGTACACGCCGAGCCGCAGCGACCTCGAGAACGCCAGCGGCCTGTTCCGCCTCTTCCGCGAGCAACCGACGGCCGAGCTCGCCCGTAGCGCCAGCGTGGGGCTGACCCAGACGCTGTCGCCGAACGCACGTTTGCAAAGCCTGTACCTGCCGTGGACGAGCTACCTCATCGTCCCGCTGTTCGCGCTGGCCAACGCCGGGCTCGTCCTCGACGCGTCCTTCCTGCGTGCCGCGGCCACGTCGCCCATCACGCTCGGCATCCTGGTCGGGTACGTCGTCGGCAAGCCCATCGGGGTCGTCGCGGCCTCGTGGGTGGTCGAGCGGCTCAGCGCCCGCCGCCTGCGCCCGGACGTCGGGTGGGCGGCGGTCGCCGGCAGCGGGACGATCGCCGGCATCGGCTTCACGGTGTCGTTCGTCATCGCCGCGCGTGCCCTGTCCGGGCGCGAGCTCGACGAGGCCAAGCTCGGCGTCCTGGCTGCCGGCGTCGTCGCCTCGGCGCTCACCTGGGCCGTCTACGCCGTCACCTCACGCCTGCCCGCGGCGCGGCGCGCGGTGGCCCTGCTCGGTGACGCCGACCAGCTCGTCGACCTGCAGGAACCTGTCGACCCGGACGTCGACCACGTGCGCGGGCCGGAGGACGCGAGCGTCACCCTGGTCGAGTACGGCGACCTGCAGTGCCCCTACTGCGGGCAGGCCGAACCCGTCGTCCGCGCCCTGATGGCCGACGTCGACCTGCGCTACGTGTGGCGGCACCTGCCGTTGACCGACGTCCACCCGCAGGCGCAGCTCGCCGCCGAGGCCAGCGAGGCGGCCCACGCCCAGGGCCGGTTCTGGGACATGCACGACCTGCTGCTCACCCGCCAGGACCACCTCAAGACCGCGGATCTGCTCGGCTACGCGAAAGACATGGGCCTCGACACCGACCGCTTCCTCGACGACGTGATGAGCCACCGTTTCGCCGACCGCATCGCCCGCGACGTCGCGGGCGCGGACTGCAGCGGGGTGTCGGGCACGCCGACGTTCTTCGTCAACGGCCAGCGCCACTACGGCGCGTACGACATCCATTCGCTCAAGGCCGCCATCAAGGTGGCGCGGCAACGTGCGAAGATCCGGGCCGGCCACGGGTCGCCCGACCCGGGAGCGGATCCGGCGGCGCCCGCCCAGCTCGGCGCGGATCAGCCGGTGGACCAGCCGAGCAGGTGACGCAGGTCGGCGACGGCCTGGTCGGCCTCGACCACCTTGATCGTCGCCATGCCCAGCGCCCGGGCCGGCTTGAGGTTGATGCCGAGGTCGTCGAGCATCACCGCGCGTTCCGGCTCCACGCCGAGCGCGTCCAGGGCGAGGCGGTAGATCGCCGGCTCGGGCTTGCGGACGCCGACCACCGCCGACTCGACGACGGCGTCGAAGGTGTCGAACACCCAGGCCACGTCGCCGCTGTCGCCGAGGGGGCGGATGTTGTTGGTGATCAGGGCGAGCCGGAGGCCCCGCTCGTGCAGTTCGGTGAGCAGTTCGAGCATCACGGGGCGGGCGACGTGTCGCGCGGAGGACGCCCGGGTGACGGACGCGAGGACGTCACCGGCCGGCAGCTCGACGCCGGCCGCGGACGCCTCACGCTCGAAGAGGGCGACGAAGGTGTCCGCGTCGATCTCTCCGCGTTCGATGCGCGCCCAGGCGTTGCCGTCGGGGTTGCGCGCGTTCAGGGCGCGGATGCTGCCCGGAGCGACGCCCGCCTGCCGCTCGAGCGCCGCGAAGGCCTCGAACGGGCTGTCGATAATCACGCCGCCGAAGTCGAAGACGACGGCCTCGAAGCGGTCGCTTGCGGGTGCGGTCACCAGGCGAGTCTAGGAACCGCCCGGCGGCCCGCTCAGCGGGTGGGCTTGGCGGTGCGGTGCAGGCGGGCGGCGATGCCACGCAGCGCGTGGGGGCGCGTGCCGCGCACCGCCGGGTGGGCGGTGTCGCACCGGGAGAAGGCCTGGGCGTAGGCGAGCTTGCTGCTGCTGGCGGAGAAGGGACGAGGGCTGGTCATGGCTCCAATCTACCGCTGCCGAGCTGCCGGATCGAGCTCTCGCGTACACCGGAAACCCGCATTCTGCTTGACCTTGTCTTTAGCGCGCCTTCAGCCGATCGTGTGCGAGCCGCAGATCGGGTGAACACGCAGCAACCGTGCGGCGTCACCGGGTCGCGGCGTGCCACTCCTCCCGGAACGCGGGGTGGGCGGCGTACGGCGTGGCCAACGAACGCAGGATCGACTGGGCGAGATCGCGGACGGCCTTCTCGTTCGGCTGGCCGCGCAGTTCCAGCAGTTGCTGGGCCGACGCCACGACCGCGCGGTGCGACCGCGCCTCGGCCTGGCGGCGTTCGCGCTCGTCGCCGTCGTGCAGACCGGCGATCGCGGCGTCGTCGTCGTCCAGGCGGGCGAGCAGAAAGCCGACGAGTTCGTCGAGCGTCGAGGGGGTGACCGAGGCCGACACGATGTCCTTCCGGGCCCAGGGCAACGGATGCCCAGTGGCGGCCGCGGGCTCGACCACGTTCCACGCTACCGAATCCCGATGACAACGGGTCGTCACCGGTGGCGGTACTAGGCTCGCGTGGAGGTGAAACCATCGCCACCGGGCCAGGTCCAGGAGCTGCGATGACCGCCTCGGAGCACGCGCGTCTCCGCGCACGCGCGCTGGCCTGCGGCGAGGACATCGGGGCCGCCCTCGAGCTGGCTCGCGACCTCGGCACGACGCTGCCCCTGCCGGGCGCCGGCGACACCGTTGCGCGCTGGGCCACGCTGGCCGAGCTCGGGCGCGCCAACCTGACGGTGGCTCGGGTCGTCGAGGCGCACGCCGACGCCCTGGCCGTGCTCGCCGAGAGCGGCCGCGACCTGCACGACGAGCGGCGGACGTGGGGCGTGTTCGCCGCCGAGGCCCCCGGCGTCCGCCTCGTGGCCGACCCGGCCGACGACGGGCGGGTGACCCTGACCGGGGTGAAGCCGTGGTGCTCCCTGGGTGGCGCGCTCGACGCGGCCCTGGTGACTGCGCACACCGGGGACGAGCGCGGTCTGTTCGCGGTGGACCTGCGGCGCGACGACGTGCGCGCCGAACCGTCCGACCGGTGGGTGGCACGGGGTCTGCGCACCGTCGTGAGCGGGCCGGTCACCTTCTCGGCGACGCCGGCCGAGCCCGTGGGCGCGCCGGGCTGGTACCTGCGGCGTGCCGGCTTCGCCTGGGGTGGCATCGGCGTCGCCGCCTGCTGGCTCGGCGGCGCACGGGGCGTGGCCGACGCGCTGTGGGCGGGATCGCGCCGGCGGGACCTCGACGACCTGCACCGCGGCACGGTCGACGCGGCGCTGTTCGCCGCGCAGAGCGCCTTGGCCGCCGCGGCCCGCGAGGTCGACGCACCGGTCGACCCCGCCGCCGGCCCTGCTGCCGACCCCGAGGTGCTCGCGCTGCGGGTCCGGGCCGCCGTGGCGGACTGCGTCGAGACCGTCCTGCGTCAGGTCGGCCACGCTCTCGGGCCGACGCCGCTGGCCTTCGACGCCGAGCACGCGGCGCGGGTGGCCGACCTGACCCTCTACGTCCGCCAGCACCACGCCGAGCGCGACCTCGCCGAGCTGGGCCGACGCCTCGGTGACGTGTGAGCGGGTTCGACCACCGCGACCGGGGCACGCCCGAGGGCGCTTGGCAGCTGGCCGACCTGCCCCGCATGGACGCCCCGGGCCCCGGCGAGCACGTCCTGGTGCTCGCCGCCCATCCGGACGACGAGACGCTCGGCGCCGGTGGGCTGCTGGCACGGTGCGCGCAGGACGACGTGCCCGTGACCGTCGTGGTGGCCAGCGACGGCGAGGCCTCGCACCCCTCCTCGCGTACGGCCTCGCCCGCGCAGCTCGCCCGGCGTCGCCGCGACGAGGTGCGGGCCGCCGTGTCCGTTCTCGCGCCCGGATGCGAGGTCCGGTTCCTGGGACTGCCCGACGGCGCGCTGACCGAGCACCGGGACACGTTGATCGAGCAGGTCGAGCAGCTCGTCGGCGCCGCGACGCTGATCGTCAGCCCGTGGGCGGGGGACCGCCACCCCGACCACGAGGCCTGCGCCAGGGCTGCGGCCGCCATCGCCCGGCGGCGCGGCCTGCCCCTGTGGCAGTACCCGATCTGGATGTGGCACTGGGCGCGGCCCGACGGACCGGAGGTGCCGGTCGCGCAGCTGGCCCGGGTGGACCTCGACGCCGCCGCACACGACACCAAGGCCGATGCCCTCGCCTGCCACGTCTCCCAGCACCGTCCGCTGTCCGCCGAGCCCGGTGACGAGGCAATCCTGCCGCCCGAGATCGTGGCGCACTTCGCCAGGACCTTCGAGTGCTTCGTCGTCGGCGATGCGGCGCCGGCCGCGCCGAGCGACGCCGGATGATCACGGCCGGGACGGTCGTCGTGCCGGCGCGCGACGAGCAGGCCGTCATCGGTGCCTGCCTGGACTCCGTGCTCGCGGCCCGGGCGCACGTGCAGCGCGAGCGGGGTGTCCCGATCGACGTGGTCGTCGTGCTCGACGTGTGCCGGGACGGCACCCGAGGCGTCGTGGCCCGCTACCCGGACGTGTGCGTCCTCGAGGCCTACGACGGCTCGGTCGGTGCGGCCCGCCGCATCGGCGCGGCGCGGGTACCGGACGACCCGCAGCACTGGCTGGCCAGCACCGACGCCGACTGCCGCGTGCCCATCGACTGGCTGCTGCGCATGGTCTCCCACGCCGACGACGGCGCCGATCTGGTGCTCGGGACGGTGCGACCGGACGCACTGCCCGAGGCCGTGCGCCTCGCCTGGATCGCCGCGCATCACCTCGGCGACGGGCACCGGCACGTCCACGGCGCCAACCTCGGGATCCGGGGCTCGACCCACGCCGCCGCCGGTGGCTGGCCGCCGCTGCCCGCCCACGAGGACGCCGGGCTGGTGGCCCGCGTGGAGCAGCTCGCCGGCGTGCACGTGCGGCGCTGCGGCGACGTCGTGGTCGAGACCAGCTCCCGCACGCACGGCCGCGCGCCGGACGGTTTCGCCGGCTACCTCGCCAATCTGGCCGACGGCTTGCCGCAACCGCGAGCCGGGTAGGGGACTGGCATCCGAACAACGGAGGAGGCGCGGCGGTGACCGCACGAGGAGTGCTCTTCGACGTCGACGGCACGCTCGTCGACTCGGGCTACATCCACGCCGTCTGCTGGTGGCAGGCCCTGCGTCAGCACGACCGCGACGTGCCCACCGCGACGATCCATCGCTCGGTGGGTATGGGCGGCGACAAGCTCGTCCCGCACGTGCTCGGCGAGGACGTCGGCGACGACGTCGTCGAGCAGATCGTCGCCTCGCACGACGCCGTGTACGCGACCTACTGGGATCGCCTGCGGATCATGCCCGGTGCGCGCGAGCTGGTGCGCACGTGTCACGACGCCGGCCTGACCACCGTGCTCGCCTCCTCGGCCGGGTCGGCCGAACTGGGCGTGCTGCGCGGCGTGCTGGATCTCGACGACGCCATCGACGCCGTCACCGGTTCGGCCGACAGCCGGGGCAGCAAGCCCGACCCCGACCTCGTCCAGGTCGCCCTCGACAAGGCCGGCCTGCGCCCGCGGGAGAGCGTGTTCGTGGGCGACGCGGTCTGGGACGTCGAGGCCGCCACCTCGGCCGGTGTGGAGTGCATCGGGGTGGAGTGCGGTGGCACGAGCGAGGCCGAGCTGCGCGACGCCGGTGCCAGCGCGGTGTTCCGCGACCCGGCCGACCTGCTCGAGCACTGGGCCAGCACGTCGCTGGCCGGCAGCACCCTGGAGGCAACCCGTCCATGACCCGTTTCGGCTACACCCTGATGACCGAGCAGAGCGGCCCGCGCGAGCTGGTCGGTTACGCCGCCGCGGCCGAGGACGCCGGTTTCGACTTCGAGGTGTCGAGCGACCACTACTTCCCGTGGCTCACCAGCATGGGTCACTCGCCTAACGCCTGGACGATGCTCGGCGCGGTCGCGCACAACACCTCCCGCGTCGAGCTGATGACCTACGTGACGTGCCCGACGTTCCGCTACCACCCGGCCGTGGTCGCGCAGCAGGCCGCCACGCTGGCGCTGCTCAGCGACAACCGCTTCACCCTGGGCCTCGGGTCCGGTGAGAACCTCAACGAGCACGTCGTCGGCGCACCGTGGCCCGTCGCCGCGGTCCGCCAGGAACGGCTCGTCGAGGCCGTCGAGATCATCCGCGCCCTGCACACCGGCGAGCTCACGACCTGGGCGGGCGAGTACTTCCGGGTCGACTCCGCAAAGGTGTGGGACCTGCCCGACCAGCCCGTGCCGTTGGCCGCGGCGGTCTCGGGTGACGCGTCGATCGAGCGGTTCTCGGCCCTCGTCGACCACCTGATCGCCGTGGAGCCCGAGGCCGACTTCGCGAAGGGCTGGGACGACGCTCGCGCGGCGGCGGGCCTGCCGGTCAGCCGCAAGATCGGCCAGATCCCGATCAGCTGGGGTCCGGACGTGGACGCGGCGACGACCCGGGCCCACGACCTGTTCCGCTGGTTCGGCGGCGGCTGGCGCGTCAACGCCGACCTGCCGACACCGGCCGCGTTCGACGCGGCCAGCCAGTTCGTCAGGCCCGCCGATGTCGCGGCCTCCATCCCGTGCGGCCCCGACCTGGACGCGATCGTCGACGCGGTCCGGCCGTTCTGGGAGGCCGGGTTCACCGATGTCGCGCTGGTCCAGGTCGGCGACGAGACCCAGGACGAGTTCCTGGCCTCGGTCGCGCCCACCCTGCTCGACAAGCTCCGCACCGCCGCGCCCTGACCTGCCCGGCAACCCCGAACCGCCAACCGTCAACCGAAAGGACGAACCATGCCCTCCGTCTCCCGCACCTTCACCGTCACCCTGCCGCTCGAGCGCGCCGTCGAGTACCTCAAAGACTTCGGCAATGCGGTCGACTGGGACCCGGGCACCGAGACGTGCACCCGCAACGACAGCGGGCCGATCGCGGTCGGCGCCAACTGGCACAACGTCTCCAAGATCATGGGCGTCAAGGCCGAGCTGACCTACACCCTGGAGAAGCTCGAGGCCGACGAGATCGTCCTGGTGGGCAAGAACGACAGCGCCACGTCGACCGACACGCTGACGTTCCGGCCCGCCGACGGCGGCACCGAGATCACCTACCGCGCCGACCTCGAGATGCACGGCGCGGCCAAGCTGGCGTCGCCCATCATGAAGCTGGAGTTCGAGAAGCTCGCCGGCGAGACCGAGAAGAAGATGACCGAGACACTCAACGGCCTCGCCGTCTGATCTACGGCGGCCCGATCCAGGCCGCGACGCTCAGTCGGGTGCGACTGCGAACACCTGCAGCAACGTTGCCGCACGTTCGTCGGTCAGCACGTCCTCGAGCAGGACGGGTCTGCCGTCCGGTCCGGACAGCGGCACCCGCCAGTTCGGGTACTGCTCCTGGCTGGTGCCCGGCTGGTTCTGCGTGCGCCGGTCGCCGACGGCGTCGGTGAGCGCCACGCAGCGCAGACGCGACGGGGTAAGGGTCAGGAAGCGGTGCAGGGCGAGCACCAGGTCCTCGGTCGACGGCGCCTCGACCGCCGAGGCCGGGAGCACCGCCTCCCGCACGAGCTCTTCGACCCACGCCTGCCGGTCGCGCGCCGCGTCGGCCAGCTCGTCCTCGACCGGGCGGGTGAGCAGGCCCAGCTCGTCACGCAGACGGATGTGCTCGCCGGCCAGGTAGCCCGCCGTGGGCGGGAGGTCGTGCGTCGTCACCGACGCCAGGCACAGCGCCCGCCAGCGTTGCGGCGGCAGGGGTGCGCCGGGCCGCTGCGGATCGGTCTCGAACCACAGGATGGACGTGCCCAGCAGCCCACGTTCGCGCAGGTAAGACCGGGCCGAGTCCTCGACGTTGCCGAGGTCCTCGCCGATGACCACCGCACCGGCGCGGTGCGCCTCCAGGGCCAGGATGCCGACCAGCGCCTCGTGGTCGTAGTGCACGTAGGTGCCCTCGTTCGCCGGGCGGCCGGCCGGGATCCACCACAGCCGGAAGAGCCCGACGATGTGGTCGACTCGCAGGCCGCCACCGTGCCGGAGAGCGCTCGCGAACAGCTCACGGATCGGCCCGTAGCCGGTTGCTGCCAGCCGGTCGGGCCGCCACGGCGGCTGGCCCCAGTCCTGGCCCAGTTGCGAGTAGGCGTCGGGTGGGGCCCCGACCGTGACCGTGGTCGCCATGGCGTCCTGGTAGGCCCAGGCGTCGGCGCCGGACGGGCTGACGCCGACCGCGACGTCGTGCACCACGCCCAGCGCCATCCCCGCCTCCAGCGTGGCCGCGTGGACGGCGGTCAGCTGCTCGTCGAGCAGCCATTGGACGCGGGCGAAGAACTCGACGCGTTCGGCGTGCGCGGCGGCGAAGTCGGCGACGGCGGTGCCGTGCGGGTCGCGGAACGCCTCGGGCCACGCCCGCCAGTCGTTGCCGTGCTCCTCGCACAGCGCGGACCAGGTGGCGAACAGCTCGAGCGCGTCACCCTGCTCGTGCCGGAAGGTCGCGTAGGCCCGCACCCGCTCGGGGTCGGCGCTCGCGTCCAGCAGGATGCGCAGGGCGCCCAGCTTGGCCGTCCACGCCGGGTCGCGTGCGACGAGGTCGTCGTGGCGTTCCCGCACCGCGGCGCCGAGCCGGTCGACCTCGGCCCGGTCCTCGGGCACCAGTGCGGCGTACTCGGGAACGTCCTCGACGTGCAGGTACAGCGGGTCGGCGAAGCGCCGACTGCTCGGCAGGTACGGCGACGGGTCGAGCGGCGGCACCACCTCACCGGCGTGGACGGGGTTGATCAGCACGTAGTCGGCCCGGTGCTCGCGCGCCGCCCACTCGGCGAGCGTGCGCAGGTCCGCGAGGTCACCGACGCCCCACGACGCGCGGGAGCGGACGCTGTAGAGCTGCGCGGCCAGGCCCCAGCCGGGCCGCTCGACCAGCGCGCTCGGCAGGTCCAGCCGCGCCGGCGTGACGATCAGCGGTACGGGAGCGCCGTTGTCCGGGACGAGCCGGTGGTAGCCCAGCGGCAGGTCGGCGGGCAGCACGCCGTCGACGACGCGGGTCGCGCCGTCCTCGAGCTCGACCGTGCCGCGTACCGGCACGCGCGTCTCCGTGCCGCCGGGCACGACCAGGCACGCGGGCAGGGCTTCGGCGTCACCGTCCCGGTGCGCCTCGAGCGCAGCGGCGCAGCGCTCGGCGGTCGAGGCGTCGACGTCCATCGCCGCCAGCACCGCGACGAGCGTGGGCTCGGGCACCGTGCGGTGCTGCCCCTGCCAGTCGCGGTACTCGGTGTCGATGCCGTGGGCGGTGGCCAGGGCACGCAGGGCCTCTCCGTAGGAGCCGTGGTCGTCGGTCACGGGCCTATCCAAGCCGATCCCGTACATCGCCTGCGTACCAGAGCACCGCACCGAGCAACCACACCGCACAGACGTGCACGACCGTGCACCACAGGCAGATCGCGTCGATTCGGAACAGCTCGGCCCACAGCAGGTAGAGCACGGCCACCACGCCGAGGGCAGCGGCGGCGATCCGGACGCGGTCGAGCACCTCGATCCGCCAGGCCGGCGGGCTGACCAGGGCGACCATCACCAGGAAGTAGAGCGCCCCGCCGAGCGCGACGGGAACACCGAGCAGGTGCGAGTAGCTGCTCGTCGTCACCTTCTGGCAGTTGACGGTCGCGTTCTCGGGGCACGCGAAGGTCGTCGAGGAGCTGAAGTGCTCGACGGTCAGGTAGACCGACGCGCCGAGGCCCACGACGGCGGGGACGACGGCCGCCCAGTGCAGCCGGCGCCCGCGCGCCACGTCGGTCGTCATCGGGGCGTCAGCTCGACGGCAGGGCGGCCGTGGCCGTCGTCACCGCGCGCGAGGAGCACACGGCCGCCGGCGCCTTGCCGGTGAGCTTGCACAGGCTGGCCGTGATGAGGTTGGCCGACCCGACGATGCCCTGGGCGATGGAGGACGAGGGCTGCCGCAGGGCGGCCGCGATCTGGGTCTGCGTCTTGCCCTTCAGCACGCCCGGGTCGTACTGCGCACCGGTGATCAGCGCCGACCCGCCGAGGTCGACGAACGGGTACCCGCCCTTACCGACCTTCTCGAACAACTGCTTGTCGGTGCCGGTGATGGTGTCGAGGGTGGCGTAGTGGTCACCGGAGACCTGGTTGCTCTGCAGCTCCTTGCCGGTGAACGCCAGGTAGCTGCTCGTGTAGGTCGCGCCGGCGAACGAGATCGTGTGGGTGTTCGGGTAGCTGTCGCTGGGCGACGACGACACCTGCTGCAGCCCGCGGAAGTCACCGAAACGTTCCAGGGCCAGGGCCAGGGCCCAGCGCTCGGCCGCGCAGAACGGGCACCACTCGGCGCCGACGTAGAGCACCCGCGGCTTGCCGTCCGCAGTCAGGGGCGACCCGGACGTCGGCCGGGGGGGTGCCTTGGCGTCGCCCAGACCGATCGTGTCGAACACCGAGGTAGGCACCGACGCGAGGCTGGTGGCGACGCTCGGGGCCGCCACGATGGCCTTGGTGCCGGACTTGGGCTTGTTGCTGTCACCGACGACCTTGACGACGACGAGGACGACCACGATCACGACGACGGCACCGAGCGCGCCGGCGACCGTCACCAACCGCCGACGGCGCTGCTGCTGCTCGGCGATCTGCCGGCGCTTCTCGGCCGCACGCTCGGCCGCCAGCCGGCGTCGATTCGGGTCGGGGCCCTTCGCTCTCGATGCCACGCATCTACAGTCGCACGAACCGCCCGTGCGGTTCCCGAGCGGGCCGGGACGGCGCGCGGGTGCCGTCAGCTCGCGATGCCGGAATCGGCCCCGGGCTCGAGCATGTCGGGCAGCGAGAACGGCGGCCGGCCGGCCGGCTGCGTGGGGGTGGCGGTCTTCGGTTTCACCGGCGTCCACGATCGTTCGACACCGTCCCCGGGCCCGACGTCGAGCAGCTCCCGCTCGTCGTCGTCGCTCAGGTGCAGGACCTGCAGGACGTCGTCGCCGTCGACGGTGTAGGTCACCGTCTCGGTGCCGATGTCGACGCGGAGGCGCTGGGGCCCGACCCGGAGGGTGAAGCGCAGCCCCGTCCAGCCCGGCGGGAGCTGCGGCCGGAACGACAGGTGCTCACCCATGTCCCGCATGCCGCCGAAACCGGCCACCAGGGCCAGCCAGCCGCCGGCGAGCGACGCGATGTGCAGTCCGTCGCGGGCGTTGTGCTGCAGGTTGTGCAGATCCATCAGGGCGGCCTCGGCGAGGTAGTCGGCGGCGAGGTCGAGGTGCCCGCACTCGGCGGCGACGACCGCTTGCGTGCAGGCCGACAAGGAGGAGTCCCGCACGGTGAGGGCCTCGTAGTAGGCGAAGTCGCGGGCCTTCTCCTCGGCGTCGAACTCGCTGCCGCACCAGTGCAGGGCGAGGGTGAGATCGGACTGCTTGACGACCTGTTTGCGGTACAGGTCGAAGTAGGGGACGTGCAGCAGCAACGGGTACTCGTCGTTGCGGGCGGAGCGCTCGAAGTCCCACCGGTCGCGGACGGTGAAGCCCCGGTCCTGCTCGTGCACCTGCTGCGCCTCGTCGTACGGGACCGCCATCCGGCCCGCGCGGTCCTCCCAGTTGGCGATCTCCTCCTCGCTGACGTCGAGGTCGGCGAGGTGGTCGGGAAAGCGCCGGGCCAGCTCGGCGGCCGAGCTGAGATTCCGCTTGGCCATCAGGTTGGTGTAGACGTTGTCGTCGACGACCGCGGTGTACTCGTCGGGGCCCGTGACGCCGTCGATGTGGAACCGCTCGTCGGCGCCGAGGTAACCGTGTGCGGACCACAGCCGCGCGGTCTCGACGAGCAGGGGCAGGGCGACCGTGCGGGCGAACTCGTCGTCGCGGGTCCACCACACGTGCCGGGCGGCGGCCGCCGCGATGTCGGCGTTGATGTGCAGCGCGGCCGTGCCGGCCGGCCAGTAGCCGGAGCACTCCTGGCCGGCGATGGTGCGCCACGGGAAGGCGGCACCGCGCAGGCGCAGCGTGCGGGCGCGGTCGCGGGCCTCGTCGAGGATGCTCAGCCGCCAGCGCAGGGCGTCGGCGGCCGCGCCCGGCGCCGTAGCGCTCAGCAGCGGCAGCACGAACATCTCGGTGTCCCAGAACGAGTGCCCGTCGTAGCCGGGGCCGGTGAGCCCCTTGGCGGCGATGCAGCGGTTCTCGGCGCGGGCGCTCGCCTGGTAGGCGTGGAAGATGCCGAAGCGGACGGCGCGCTGGACCTCGACCGGCCCGTCGATCTCCACGTCGGCGCCGGCCCAGAAGTCGTCCAGGTGCTCACGCTGTTCCCGCTCGACGGTGTCCCACCCGGCCTGGTGGGCGCTGACCAGGGCGGCGTCGACCTGGTCGCGCAGGGTCGGCGTGGTGCGGGTGCCGGACCAGCCGTAGGCGACGAACTTCACCAGCTCGGTGGACTCGCCCGGCTCGAGCGCGCTGGCCACCGTGAACCGCGCCCAGTCGGGCTCACAGGTCATCTCGGTGGCGCAGTCGCCGGGGGCGGCCAGCTCGTGACCCATCGCCGCGGCGACGCGCAGCCCGCTCGAACGTGTCTCGTGCACCAGATGGGCGCGGTTGCCGCGGGAGTTGTGGGTCACGGCCTGGAGGGCGTCCTTGATCGCGGCTGCCGCGCGCGGGTCGCTGGACTGCGCCGGCAACGGCTCGTTGGCGACCAGCTCGGACTGCAGCACGATCCGCACCGGGGAGTCGGTCGCCTCGACGCGGTAGCGGATGGCGAGCAGCGAGCGCCGTGACAGGGACACGAGCCGTTCCGTGTGCACCTTGATGCCGGTGCCGGCCGGCGACCGCCACTCGACGGTTCGCAGGAGGACACCGGTGCGCAGGTCGAGGACCCGTTCGTGCGACACGAGGGTGCCGTACCGCAGGTCGAAGGGCTCGTCGTCGACGAGCAACCGGATGATCTTGCCGTTGGTGACGTTGAGGATGGTCTGGCCGGTCTCGGGGTCGCCGTACCCGGCCTCGGCGTAGGGCAGCGGCCGGGTCTCGTAGAAGGAGTTCAGGTAGGTGCCGGACAGGCCGTTCGGGTCGCCCTCGTCGAGGTTTCCGCGCACGCCGATGTGGCCGTTGCCCAGGGCGAACAACGACTCGGACTGCGCGAGCTGGGTGTGGTCCAGGCCGACCTCCCGCAACACCCACGGGTGCTGCGGGAAGCGGTCGGCGAAGGCCCCGCGGCTGAGCATCGCCGGCCGGGACGGGTCCGTGCTCATGCGTCGTTCCCGCCGTCGAGCAGGTCCGACAGGTCGTCGACCACCACGGTCGCACCGTGCTCGGTGAGCTCGGCGGCATGGTGTGCGTCGAGCCGGTTGACGCCCACGACGTACCCGAATGCGCCGCGGTGCCCGGCCTCCACGCCGGACGTGGCGTCCTCGAACACCACGCAGGCTCCGGGCGCGGCGTCGACCAGCTTCGCCCCGGCCAGGAACGAGTCCGGCGCCGGTTTGCCGTGCAGACCCTGTTCGTCGATGGTGTTGCCGTCGACGCGCCCCTCCACCAGCGACTCGAGCCCCGTGACGTGCAGCACCTGCGCGGTGTTGGCGCTCGACGACACGACGACACGCCGCAGACCCGCGTCCCGTGCTGCTTCGAGGTAGCGCCGCGAACCGTCGTAGACCTTCACGCCGTCACGCTTGATCTTGGCGAGGACCTCGTCGTTCTTGCGGGCCGCGATCCCGTGGACGGTCTCGTCGTCGGGTCCGTCGCTGTCCGTGCCCTCGGGGATGTCGAGGTGCCTCGACGCCAGGAAGTCCCTGGTCCCGTCCAGACGGGGCTTGCCGTCGACGTAGTCGGCGTAGTCGTCGTCGGTGAACGGGTCCTGGCCGTGACGTTCCAGCACCGGGTCGAAGGTGTCCTTCCAGGCGGCGCGGTGGACCGACGCGGTGTCGGTCAGCACGCCGTCGAGGTCGAACAGGCATACGTGGACGGAGTCAGGGAGTCCCAGCACGGTGTCCAGCCTGCCCGCGACAGCTCGTCCCGACACGCTCCGGACGGCCCGGATGTGCGCCCGTCCCCGGGCCCACGAGCGGGTTGACACCGTCGGGCGCGAGCCGGAGGCTGGACGCAGACACCCGCCGTCAACGGTCGGGAGTCGATCCGCCCGCCGCCCCGGATCGGGGGACCTGGGGTCGGACGCGGTTACCGCGGACGGCGGAGGCACCGGGAATCTCGCCCTGCGAGGTTCCCGGTGCGCCGTTCTGCAGGGCGCCGTGGCGTGCGGGCGTCGCCGTCACGCGTGCGGTGCGGGCCGGTCCCGGGCGCGGTCGCGCAGGGCGGTCAGCACTGCGTCGTCGTAGCCCATCGGGTCGAAGGACACGACCTCGCGGACGGTGTCGTCGCGGACCACGACGTCGTTGCCCATCGAGGCGATGAGGGCCCGGACGGTGTGGCGGTCCACGCCGGTCAGCAACGGCAGCGCCTCGGACGCGGCGAGCGCGGCGGGCCGCGTACCGAAGGGCAGCCAGACGGGCAGCATGATCGAGGTGCGGCCCTCGATGACGCTGACGCGGCTGAGCATGTCGGTGTAGCGCAGCACGTCGGCGCCCCCGACCTGGAAGGTGTAGGTCTCGCGATCCTCGATGGCCAGCACACCGACGAGGTAGCGGACCATGTCGGCCAGCGCGATGGGTTGGGTGAGCGTGCGGCCCCACTGCGGGACGAGCAGGGCAGGCAGCTTGCCCACCAGGTTGTGGATGATCTCCCAGCTGGCGCCGCGGTGGCCGATAACGATGCCGGCCCGCAACGTGGTGACCGGTACGCCACCCAGGGCCAGCAGCCCCTCGCACTCCTGCCGGCTCCGCAGGTGGGGCGACAGGTCGTCGCTCGGATCGCCGAGACCCCCGAGGTACACGATGCGACGCACGCCGGCGGCGCCGGCCGCATCGCCGAACGCGCGGGCGGCCGCAGCGTCACGCCGCGGGAAGTCGCGATGGTCGAGGGAGTGCACCAGGTAGTAGGCGGCGTCGCAGCCGTCGAGCGCGTCGTCGAGCGAGCGCGGGTCGTCGACGTCGCCCGCCACCGGTGTGCCCGGGCCGTCGTAGCGGTCGGGCCGGCGCGTCATGGCCCGCACGTCGTGGCCGGCCTCGACCAGGGCCGGGACGAGTGCACGCCCGACGAACCCGGACGCCCCGGCGACGAGAATCAGCACGGCCACCAGGTACCCCACCCGCTTCCCGCCCTCACCGCATGGTGACGGCCCCCGCGCGGGTGGGTACCGCTGATGTGTCGGACCACAGGTCCGACGCGATCCAGACCTGATCTACCGCCACGCACGCACCGAACGAGGAGGACCGATGGCCGACATCATCGAGCTCATCTACGCCGACCACGACTGGTTCCGCCGCCAGTTCTTCCTGCTCGACCAGGCCGAGAGCACCGAGGAGCTCGCTGCCATCTGGGAGCCGCTCGCGACGCGCCTCGACACGCACGCGCAGGCCGAGGAGACGATCTTCTACCCGGCGCTGCTCAAGCTCGGCGGCAAGGAGGGCGACCCCGAGGACGAGACCGACGACGCGATCGACGACCACAACAAGATCCGCGACGCGGTCCGGGCCGCGGGGGAGCTCGAGACGGGCAGCGACGAGTGGGTCGAGGCCGTGGGCAAGGCGCGCACCGAGAACGGCGAGCACCTCGACGAGGAGGAGCGCGAGGGCATGCCCGATTTCATCAAGAGCACGTCGCTGGACCTGCGCCACGAACTGGCCATGAAGTGGATGCGCTTCTACCGCGAGCACCCCGAGGGCAAGGGCATCGACACCGGCGACCGCGACCCGGAGCAGTACATCGCGGAGAACAGCTGATCGTCCGGGTCAGGGCGCCGGCAGGTGCTCGACCGCGGCGGCGGAGGCCACGCCCGCACTCGTCAACGGCGTGGGCTCTGCCGCCTGGCGGCTTCCGGGGTCGGCCCGGCGTTCGGACACCAGCGCGCCGATGAGCACGCCGGCGAAGATGACGGCGCTGAGCACCATCAACCAGACCGAGAGCACGAACACGGCGCCGATCAGGCCGTAGGCGTCGACCTGCCAGGAGATCTGGCCCGGGACGATGAGCCGCGACAGCTGGACGAGCACCGTCGTGAGCACGGCGATCGTCGCGGCACCGGGCGCCAGCGCGCGATACGAGATCCGCCCGCCGAGCAACCAGTACTGGGTCCACCAGTAGAAGACGAACGTGAGCACGGCGTGGATGCCGATGATCGACCATGGGCCGAC
Organism: uncultured Jatrophihabitans sp.; assembly: GCF_964252635.1. Lineage (GTDB taxonomy): Bacteria > Actinomycetota > Actinomycetes > Mycobacteriales > Jatrophihabitantaceae > Jatrophihabitans. The sequence continues at coordinate 3,403 of NZ_CAXUNP010000029.1, read as the reverse complement.
GTGCTCGAGATCGATGTCGAACGACCGCATGATCCGGGTGGTCAGCAGGATCCCGAGGGTGAACGCGGCGAAGGCCGGCGCGAACAGCAGCAGCCGGAAATAGGACTGCACGCCCGTCACGCGGGGCAGCGTCCAGATCAACTCGAAGGCCCGCTGCTGGACCGCACCGACGCTGGTCATGAAGACGACCGCGGTGATCAGGCCGAGGACGAGCGTGGCCGTGCTGATCGTCGGTGAGGTGCGCCCGAACAACAGCGACAGGTCGCGGCGCGATGTGCTGGTCAGCCCGAAGAAGCGCGAGATGACGACGCTGATGTTGTGCCCGGTCTCGCGCTGCAGGACCGCGGAGACCGCGACGACCAGCGGGGCCGTGCAGAGCACCTGCTGTGCGCAGAGCGCGAGGGCGGGGGTGTCGAGGTCCAGCTCGCGCACCCGACTGACGCCGCGGCCGCCGAGGCTCTGGTCCCACCAGGCCCGGCCGGCGACGACGCGCCGGTTGGCGACGAGGCGCTGGGGCGAGAACCTGGGCACCGGGTCAGTCTGCCCGTCGGAAGCTGTGTTCAGGCTGCCCGCCGGAGGCTTTCAGGCATGGACGAGATGAGAACCGTGCGCGTCGGCCTCAGCCCAGCCTGATCGCCGCCAGCTGGGTGGCGTGGGCGACGACCCGCCCGCGCGAGTCCCAGACCCAGCAAGTCTCGTCGACGCGACCGTCGGCGATGAGGCTCGCGCGCTGCACCACGCGGACCGGGCCCGGGGCGGGAACGGCACGCACGTAGGCGGTCAGTTCCAGGGTGGGCACCCAACCGGTGAACTCGATGTCGAAGGTGGCCGGGGGCAGCGCGTCCACGGCGTACAGCAATGACACCGGGTCGAAGGGCTCGTCGCCGGGCAGCGCGAGCCAGCCGCGTACCTCGCCGCGCCCGCTGGGCCGGCCGGCCGCCCAGCCGGAGGTCTCGGCGTCGATGCGCAGGTCGGCCAGCGCCATCACGTCGACCCGCACACCGCCCGGGTTGACGGCGGGCAGCCGGGGCAGGTCGTCACGTGGCGTTGCACCCGGCCCGGGATCCGGCACCCCGGCGGCCCAGAACGGATCGGTCGTGGCATCGAGGTCGGCGGTGGTCAGCAGCGTCTCGACGCACGGGCGGTCGCCCTGCAGGAGGCGGGCCCGCAGCTGGCTGGCCGACCGCCCGGCCCGCAGCACCTCGACCGTCACCTCGACGGGGCCGGGCTCGGGGGCTCGCAGGTAGTGGGCGCTCGCGGCGATGACGTCGGAGTGGCTCGACGTCTCGACGGCGGCCCGGGCCAGCAGGGCCAGCAGGTACCCACCGTTGGGCTTGCCGGCGATGGTCCAGTGCGGGTGGGCCCGACCCGCGAACCGACGCACGCCGCTGTCGTCCGGGTCGAGCGGCGTCAGCGTCGTCGCCGCGGAGAACCGGCTCGCCGGGTCGTGCTCATCGGGTGCGTCGGGTGCGTCGGCAGGGAGGTGACTGGGCACCTCGTGATCCAACACGCCGGGTCGGACGGTGTGATCAGTGGCCCTTCACCCGCAGGGAGACGTCGTGCCAGCCGCCCGCGAGGACGTCGGCCTGGGCCGGGCCCCAGGTGCCCTTGTAGTAGGGCACCGGACGGTCCGCGCCGTCCAGGATCGGCGACACGATGCGCCATTCCTGGTCGATCGTGTCCTCGCGGGCGAACCGGTGGCGGCGCCCGCACATGGCGTCGTCGATCAGGCGCTCGTAGGCCTCCTGCCGGTGCCCCAGCGCGGTGTCGAAGTCCACGCCGAGGTCCACCGGCTGGCTCACCGTCTCGGTGCCCGGCGACTTGGCCTGCACCGACATGGTGACGCCGTCGCTGTGGCCGAGGCGGAAACGCACGAGGTTGGCCTCGGGCAGCGGCGCGTCGATCTCGCTGAAGAGCAGGCGCGGCGGGCGGCGCAGCTCGACGACGGCCTCGGTCGCGGTGCCGGGCATGCACTTGCCGGCGCGCAGGTAGAACGGCACGCCCGCCCAGCGCCACGACTCGATCGACAGCTTGGTCGACACGAACGTCTCGGTGGTCGACCCCGGCTCGACCCCGGGCTCGTCGAGGTAGCCGACGTACTGGCCGCGCACCGTGGTGAGCGGGTCCAGCGGCTCGACCTGCCGCAGCACCTTGACCTCCTCGTCGCGGTACGCGTCCGCGTCGTCGGCGATCGGCGGCTCCATGGCAAGCAGCGCCGCCACCTGAAGCAGGTGGTTCTGCAGCACGTCGCGGACGGCGCCGACCCCGTCGTAGAAGCCGGCACGTCCCTCGGTGCCGAACTCCTCGGCCAGGGTGACCTGCACGCTGGCGATGTAGTTGCGATTCCACACCGGTTCGAGGAAGGCGTTGGCGAAGCGGAAGACCAGCAGCCCCTCGACCGACTCCTTGCCCAGGTAGTGGTCGATGCGGAAGATGTCCGGTTGCGCGAACGCGCCGGCCAGGGTCTGGTTCAGGTCGGCGGCGGTCTCCCGGTCGCGGCCGAAGGGCTTCTCGACGATGACGCGGCCCCGCTCCGCGAGGCCCACCTTGACCAGCCCGGCGACGACGTCGCCGAACACCGAGGGCGGGATCGCGAGGTAGAACACGGGACGTGTCGCGTCGCGCAGCTGCTCGGCGAGGCGCTCGTAGGTCGCGGGGTCCGCGTAGTCGCCGGTGACCATGGTCAGCGAGGCGGCCAACTGGCCGAGGGCGGCGTCGTCGGGCGTGCCGACCGCCGCCTCGACCGACTTACGCGCGCGCTCGGTCAGCTGCCGGTCGTCCCACGCCGAGCGGGCCACGCCGATCACCGGCACGCCGAGTCGGCCCTGCCGCGACATCTGGTAGAGCGCGGGGAACAGCTTCTTGAACACCAGGTCGCCGGTCACTCCGAACAGGACGACGGCGTCGGCACGGGTCTGCATGCGCGCCATTGTGTTCCCTGAACGCGCCGAGCGGGAGGTCGGCGACGCGAAGCCGGCACGGGCCCGGTAGGCGAATCGGACGAAACGCGGCTACCGGGCCACGGCCGGGTCGGGATCGGTCAGTTCTCGAGCGCGGCGTCCAGGGTGATGTCGACACCGGTCAGGGCCTTGCTCACCGGGCAGCCGGCCTTGGCGTCGTCGGCGGCCTTGGCGAAACCGTCGGCGTCGAGACCCTCGACCTCGCCGCGGACGGTGAGCTTGATGCCGGTGAGGCGGAAGCCGCCGGCGGGGTCCGGGCCGAGGGAGACGTCCGCGCTGACGTCGAGCGACTGCGGGGTGCCACCCGCCTGGGCGATGAGGGCCGAGAGCTGCATGGCGTAGCAGGACGAGTGTGCAGCGGCGATCAGTTCCTCGGGGCTGGTGGTGCCACCGGCGTCCTCGGCGGCGCGCTTGGGGAAGGACACCTCGTAGGTGCCGACCTT
>NZ_CAXUNP010000028.1:36762-48494 GCF_964252635.1 uncultured Jatrophihabitans sp. | reverse complement strand
GTCAGTCACCCTTCACGTTGACGATCTGGCGCAGGGTGTGCACCACCTCCACCAGGTCCTTCGCGTCCTGCATGACGACGTCGATCGGCTTGTAGGCCTCCGGGTGCTCGTCGAGGAACGCGCTCGAGTTGCCCCAGGCGATGCCCGCCATCCGCTCGTCGAGGTCGGCCCGTGTGAACCGCTTCCGGGCCGCGGAGCGCGAGAAGTTACGTCCCGCTCCGTGCGGCGACGAGCACAGCGACCCGACGTGCCCCTTGCCGCGGACGACGTAGGACAGGTCGCCCATCGACCCGGGGATGAGGCCCGGTACGCCCTCGTGCGCGTCGATTGCCCCCTTGCGCGACAGCCAGACCTCGCGGCCGAAATGCGTCTCGCGCTCGGTGTAGTTGTGGTGGCAGTTGACCTCCTCCAGCCGCTGCACCGGCTCGCCCTGCCACGCCGACAGGCAGTCGACGACGCGCTGCATCATCTCCTCGCGGTTGAGCAGCGCGAACCGCTGCGCCCACCGCAGCGCGCCGATGTAGGACCAGAACTCCCGGTCGCCCTCGACCAGGTACGCGAGGTCGGGGTCGGTCAGCCGGATCCACCGCTTGGCGCACTGCTGCTGGGCGATCTTGATGTGCTTCTGCGCGAGCTTGTTGCCGACCCCGCGCGAGCCGGAGTGCAGGAACAGCCACACGGCGTCGTCCTCGTCGAGGCTGACCTCGATGAAGTGGTTGCCCGAACCCAGCGAACCGAGCTGCAGGCGCCACGCCGGCGCGATCGCGTCGGCCTGGTCGATGCCGTCCAGGGCCTCGAGCTGGGCCACGCGCGGCTGCGCGGTCGCCGCCACGTCGGTGTTGTAGTGCCCGGCCGACAGCGGCACCGCCGCCGAGATCGCGGCGTGCAGATCGGTGAGATCCCCGGTCAGGTCGGCGCGCCGGAACTGGGTGCGGACGGCCATCATGCCGCAGCCGATGTCGACCCCCACGGCGGCCGGGATGATCGCACCGTCGGTGGGGATGACGCTGCCGACGGTCGCACCCTTGCCCAGGTGGGCGTCGGGCATCAGCGCCAGGTGCGGCCGCACGAACGGCATGCTCGCGGTGCGCTCGGCCTGGGCCCGGGTGTCGTCCTCGAGGATGGACGCGAAGTTGGCGAGGCGGGTGGTGGACATGTCGTCCATCGTCCGTGGCCCGACAACCGAGTTCGCGATCACCGGAGCGGGGCAGTGGAGTCCGGAACGTCCGGTTTGCGGGCGTGACGCAGGTCGCCCGGGCCCGTGACATCCGACGAACCAAGGTCGACGCTGATATTGTCTACCAGACGCATCGACATACCGGAGTCGGTCGACAATCGCGAAAGCAGGCACGATGACCCTGACGCTGTCCCGGGCGCGCCGCACCGGCGCTGCGCTCGCCGCTTTGCTCGTTGCCGTTGCGGGCGTCACGGCCTGCTCGAGCTCGTCCGCCAAGCAGATACGCTTGGTCGAGTACTCGGTGCCCAAGCCCGCCTACGACGCGCTGTCCAAGGCGTTCGTGAAGACCTCGGCCGGCAAGGGCGTGAAGTTCCGCGCCTCCTACGGCCCGAGCGGCACCCAGAGCAAGGCCGTGCTTGCCGGCCAGAAGGCCGATTACGTCGGCTTCTCGGTCACCCCCGACCTGACCAAGCTGGTACCCGGCAAGGTCGACGAGAACTGGGACAGCGGCCCCACCAAGGGCATCGTGTCCGACTCGGTCGTCGTCATCGTCGTGCGCAAGGGCAACCCGCTCGGCATCAAGGGCTGGGACGATCTCGTGAAGCCGGGAGTCAAGATCGTCACGCCCAGCCCGGCGTCGTCGGGGTCGGCGAAGTGGAACATCCTCGCCGCGTGGTCGCACATCACCGCGCAGGGCGGGACCGAGTCGCAGGCCACCGCCTACCTCAAGCAGTTCTACAGCCACGTGGTCAGCAAGACCGCGAGTGGTGCGGTGGCGACCCAGCAGTTCACCAGCGGCACCGGCAACGTGCTGATCTCCTACGAGAACGAGGCGATCACGGCCCGCGCGAAGGGTGCGAACGTCGACTACATCGTCCCGGACCAGTCGGTGCTCATCCAGAACCCGGCGGCCGTCACGAAGAAGGCGTCGGCGCCGGCGAAGAAGTTCCTGGCCTTCGCCGAGAGCACCAAGGGTCAGCAGATCTTCGCGAGCACGGGGTTCCGGCCGGTCGTCTCCGGCGTCCAGGTCGGCACCGTCAAGGGCGCCAACGACCCGAGCAACCCGTTCCCGACGGTGCCCAAGCTGACGACCGTGACGCAGCTCGGCGGCTGGAAGAGCGTGAACGACAAGTTCTTCGGGCCGAGCGGCATCGACACCAAGATCGAGGGCTCCGGCTGACGTGACCCTCGCCCCACAGCTCGAACCGGTGCCGGCCGCCCCCGACGAGGGGACGGCCGGTGCCCGCGTCCGCCGCGGGCGCGGGCGCGGTGAGCGTCAACGGTCCGGCCTGGCCCTGGGCAGGATCTCGGGCGTCTCGCTCGGCGTGGTCACGCTGTGGATCTCGCTGCTCGTCCTGCTGCCGCTGGCCGCCGTGGTGGGCAAGGCGTTCGGCTCGGGCTGGTCGGACTTCACGGACGCGATCACCTCGTCGGCCACCGCGTCGGCGCTGAAGTTGACGCTCGGCCTCGCAGCGGCCGTAGCCGTCGTCAACGCGGTCATGGGCACCCTGGTGGCCTGGGTACTGGTGCGCGAACGCTTCCGCGGGGCCGGCCTGCTCGAGACCGTCATCGACATCCCGTTCGCGTTGCCGACCGTGGTGGCCGGCATCGTGGTGCTCGCCCTCTACGGCCAGAACAGTCCCGTCGGCGTCACCCTCTACGGCGAGCGCGCGGGCCTCGTCGTGGCCCTGCTGTTCGTCACGCTGCCGTTCACCGTGCGCACGGTGCAGCCGGTGCTGCTCGACCTCGACCGCGACGCCGAGCAGGCCGCCGCGTCGCTCGGTGCGTCGCCGGTGGTCGTGTTCCGCCGCATCGTGCTGCCGCAGATCCTGCCGGCCGCGGCGTCGGGGGCGGCACTGTCGTTCGCACGGGCCATCGGTGAGTACGGCTCGCTCGTGTTCATCTCCAGCGGCTTGAAGGGCAACAAGGTCGCCTCGTTCATCATCTACGGGCAATTGCAGAACGCAGACACGCCGGGCGCCGCCACCCGGCAAGCCGCCGCCATCGCCTTCGTGCTCCTGCTCGCCAGCGCCGTCGTGCTGATCCTGCTCGATCTCGTGCAACGCCGGGTGGCTCGCCGTGGCTGACGCCCCGGCGACCGCGTCCGTCGCCGTCCGGCCCTCGGCACCACGTGCGCCCTCGACTCGTCCTACCCCCACCGCCGCGGGCCTGGGGCTGCGGACGTTGGCGGTGCTCTACGTCGGTCTGCTCGTCCTCGTCCCGGTGGCGGTGCTCTGCTACAAGGCGTTCGAGCCGGGGCTGGGCGCCTTCTTCGACGTGCTCGAGGACCCGGACACCCAGCACGCCTTCCAGGTGACGGTCGTGGTCGCAGCCAGCGCCGTGGTCATCAACACGGTGCTGGGCATCGGGCTCGGCATCCTGCTGGCCCGCTACCGGTTCCCCGGCAAGCGGTTGCTGGACGCGCTGGTCGACCTGCCGATTGCGGTGTCCCCGATCGTCGTGGGTCTCGCGCTCCTGCTCGTCTACGGGCCCAGCGGCTGGTTCGCCTCCGTCGTCGGCACCGACTTCGCGAGTGCGAAACCCGGGTTGATCCTGGCCACCGCGTTCGTGTCGCTGCCGCTCGTGGTTCGCGCGGTCGTCCCGGTGCTGGCCCAGGCCGGGCTCGAGCAGGAGCAGGCCGCAGCCTCCCTCGGCGCCAACGCCCTGGTGCGGTTCCGGCGCATCACTCTGCCCGCGATCCGCGTCGCCCTGAGCTACGGCATCGTGCTGTGCATCGCCCGCTGCGTGGGGGAGTACGGCGCCGTCCTGGTGCTGTCCAACGGCGGCATCGCCGGGGAGAACGAGACCGCCGCGACCCGCGTCGGCAACTACATCGACGCCGACCAGGACCTGCCGAGCGCCTACGCCGTCGCGTTCGTGCTGATGCTCATAGCCATCGCTGCGATCCTGGTGGCCGCGTTGATCCGCAGACGGGGAAGGACCACCTGATGGGCATCGAGATCCAGGGGATCGGCAAGCGCTTCGGCGACTTCGTGGCCCTCGACGACATCAACCTCTCCGTCCGGTCCGGCACGCTCACCGCGCTGCTCGGCCCGAGCGGCGGCGGGAAGTCGACGCTGCTGCGCATCGTGGCCGGTCTCGAGAAGGCCGACGAGGGCAGCGTGCTCATCGACGGCGACGACGCGACGACCGTGCCGCCCCGTCACCGCGACGTCGGGTTCGTCTTCCAGCACTACGCCGCGTTCACCCACCTGTCGGTGTTCAAGAACATCGCGTTCGGGCTCGAGATCCGCAAGCGCCCGAAGGACGAGATCAGGAAGCGCGTCAACGACCTGCTCGAACTCGTCCACCTCGAGCAGTTCGCCGACCGCCTGCCCGCCCAGCTCTCGGGTGGTCAGCGTCAGCGCATGGCCCTGGCCCGGGCGCTGGCGGTCGAGCCCAAGGTGCTGCTGCTCGACGAACCGTTCGGCGCGTTGGACGCGAAGGTGCGCAAGGAGCTGCGCGACTGGCTGCGGCGCCTGCACGACGAGGTGCACGTGACCACCGTGTTCGTCACGCACGACCAGGAGGAGGCCCTCGAGGTCTCGGACGAGATCGTGGTCATCAACGCCGGCCGCATCGAGCAGGTCGGCTCACCGGACGACCTCTACGACAAGCCGGCCAACGACTTCGTCATGTCCTTCCTCGGGCCGGTCACGACGCTGGGTGGCCGCCTGGTGCGCCCGCACGACATCGAGATCTTCACCTCCGAACGGCCCGACGCCGTGGCGGCACGGGTGACCAGGCTGCAGCGGGTCGGCTTCGAGGTCCGCGTCGAGCTCGCCGCGGGTCAGGAGAAGGACGCAACCTGGGTGCAGCTGACACGCGGGCAGAGCGAATCCCTGGGCCTGGCCGAGGGCACGCCGGTGTGGCTGGCGGTGTCGGCCGACAGCACCACGCTGGCCGCGCCGCGCTGACCCGCGCGGCGGTGCCGGCCCGTGAACTCAGCGATGCGAGGATGACGGCGTGCAGATCTCGGCGAAGACCGACTACGCGGTACGGGCCCTGCTGAGTCTCGCCGCGCGCGAGCCGAACCTCGTCAAGATCGACACGGTGGTCACCGAGCAGGGCATGCCACGCAAGTTCGTCGAGGCGATCCTGGGCGAGCTCCGGCGTGCGGGTCTGGTCCGCAGCCAACGCGGGGCCGAGGGCGGCTATGCCCTGGCCCGCCCGGCCGCCGAGATCGCCCTCGGGTCGGTGATGCGTGCGGTCGACGGCCCGCTGGCCGAGGTGCGCGGCCTGCGCCCGCACGAGACCACCTACGCGGGTGTGGCCGAGCACCTGCCCGAGGTGTGGGTGGCGGTGCGGTCGGCGTTGCGCCAGGTCCTGGACGAGACGACCCTGGCGCAGGTGCTCACCGGTGAGTTGCCCGCCCACGTACGCCTCCTGAACGAGGCCCCGGACGCCTGGCTCCCACGCTGACGTGAGGCCGGTTTCGGCGTACCGTCTGTGATCACCCGGCCGCCCGAGACGCGCGGCCGCGAGCGGAAGAGGACGGCGATGGGCGACATCGGACCCCGCACGGTGCGCTTCGAGGTGCTGCCGACGCGCGCCCCCTCAGCACCAGTCGCCGAGCCCGTCGCCGAGGTCGAGGCGCCCGCCGCACCCGTCGACCTCACCTGGGACCTCACCACTGACCTCACCAGGGACCGCACCCCGGACGTGCGGACCGGCGCGTCCCGCCGCTGATGCAGCCGTTCGCCGGCGCCGAGCCCCTCGTGGGCGAGGTCGTCGCGTTACGCACCTTCCGGGTCGAGGAGTCCGGCCTGTTGCTGCCGTTGTACTCGGAGCAGAGCTGGACGAGCGAGCAGAACACCGCGACGTGCACCCTTGGCAACCACCAGGCGCCCGCCGACAACTGCGACTGCGGCTTCTACGCCTACGGCAGCCCACGCGCGGCGGCGCAGAACCGCGGCATGCGCTACGTGCAGGCGGTGGTGTCCTGCTGGGGCGGGGTGGTCGCCGGCACGCAGGGTGTCCGCGCGCAGCACGCGCGGATCGACGGGTTGTGGCTGCACCCCGAGGCGCCGCCCTGGCTGCGCAAGCGGGTGGCCGCCCGGTACCCCTCGACGCGCCTGTACGACACCGTCGACGCCCTGCTCACCGCCCACCCGCTGTCGGTGCTGCCGAGCTACACCCCCGTCGGCCCGCGCGACCGCCGCCCGCAGCTGGCCGCCGGGATCGCGGGGTCCGCCGGCCTCGCGCTGGGCGCCCTTCCGCTCGACGTCCTGCGCGGCAGCGCGGTCCTGTGGGCGTGCTGGCTGGCCGCGGTCGGCCTCGTCGGTGCCGCCACGCTGTGGTGCTGCCTGGGCGCCCGCTTTCCCGGCCGCCTGGTGGCCGCCGGGATCGCCTTCGCCCTGACCGCCTGGCTCGTCGCCCCGCTGTTCGGCCTGGCCGGGTGGTTGCTGCGTCTGCCGGTCCTACGCGGCGCGCTCGTGGCCGTCGGCAGCTTCCTGCTGACGCTGCGTCCGCACTACTTCCCGGTCGTCACCCCGAAACGCGAACGCGTGTACTACACCGCCCGGGCCTGAGCCAGGCGCAGGACGGGGTCCGTAGGATCGCGGGATGACCTCTCGCCGACCGCTGCGTCGTGCCGCGACGCAACGTCTCGAGCACGCCACCGGGGGCGGTGTCCTCAACCGCACCACGCTGCCCGGTGGCCTGCGGATCGTCACCGAGGCCATGCCCGGCGTCCGCAGCGCCAGCGTCGGTGTCTGGGTGCCGGTCGGGTCACGTGACGAGTCGACGTCGCTGGCCGGTACGAGCCACTTCCTCGAACACCTGCTGTTCAAGGCCACGACATCGCGCAGCGGGGTCGACATCGCACGCGCCATGGACGCGGTGGGCGGCGAGTTCAACGCGTTCACCGAGAAGGAGCACACCTGCTACTACGCCACGGTGCTGGACCGCGACCTCGACGTCGCGATCGACATCGTGAGCGACGTGGTGCTCAACGCGACCATCGCCGCCCAGGACGTCGACGTCGAGCGCGGCGTCGTGCTCGAGGAGATCTCGATGCGCGACGACGACCCGAGCGACCTCGTCCACGACGAGTTCTCCACCGCCCTGTTCGGTGACGTGCCGCTCGGCCGCCCGGTGCTCGGCACGGAGGAGTCCATCGCCAGGCTCACGCGGCGCCAGGTGCACGGGTACTACCGGCGTCGCTACACGCCGGACGCGATGGTCGTGGCGGTGGCCGGCAACGTCGAGCACGGCGACGTCGTCCGCCTGGTCCGCCGGGCCTTCGCCGACCGCCTCGACCCGGACGACGTGCCGCAGCCGGTACGGCCGAGCGGTGACGAGCCGTCGTTCGTGCCCGACCGTGCGGTCCGGGTGGTCGACGACGACACCGAGCAGGCCAACCTCGTCCTCGGGACGCACGGGCTGTCCCGCCACGACCCGCGGCGCTGGGCGCTCGGCGTGGCGTCAGCGGCGCTGGGCGGCGGGATGAGCTCGCGACTGTTCCAGCGGGTGCGCGAGGAGCGCGGGCTGGCGTACTCGGTGTACTCCTTCACCAGCGCCTACGCCGACGCCGGCCAGTTCGCCGTCTACGCCGGCTGCCAGCCGGGCAAGGCCGACGAGGTGCTGTCGATCATGTGCGAGGAGCTCGACGCCGTGGCCGCCGGTGCGCTGGGGGCCGACGAGATCGAGCGCGGCAAGGGGCAGATGCGGGGCGGGATCGTCCTGGGCCTCGAGGACGCCGGCTCGAGGATGACCCGGATCGGCAAGAGCGAGATCGCCTACGGCGACATCATCGGGCTCGACCAGGTGCTCGACCACATCGACCGGGTCACCCCCGACGACGTCGCCGAGGTCGCCGGGCTCGTCCTGTCCCGACCACGCTGCCTGACCGTGGTGGGCCCGTTCGGCGAACACGACTTCGACGGCGCAGTCTAGGGAGCATGATCATGACCGAACCGATCCGCGTCGGTGTCCTCGGAGCCCGAGGACGCATGGGTCAGCAGGTGTGCCGGGCGGTCGACGACGCCGGCGACCTCGACCTGGTCGCCATGGTGGACGCCGGTGACTGGCTGTTCAGCGTCGCCGACGCCGACTCGCAGGTGCTCGTCGACTTCACCCATCCCGACGTCGTCATGGACAACATCCGCTTCGCCATAGACCAGGGGATCCACGCTGTCGTCGGGACCACCGGCTTCACGCAGGAACGGCTCGACACCATCCGTACCTGGTTGAAGGACACCCCCGAGCTCGGCGTGCTGGTCGCGCCCAACTTCGGGATCGGCGCGGTCCTGTCCATGCGGTTCGCGCAGCAGGCGGCCCGCTTCTTCGACAGCGCCGAGGTCGTCGAGCTGCACCACCCCGGCAAGGTGGACGCGCCGAGCGGTACCGCGGTGCGCACGGCCCAGGTCATCGCGCAGGCCCGTCGTGACGCCGGGAAGGACGCCGCCCCCGACGCGACCACCCAGGCCCTGGACGGCGCCCGCGGCGCCGACGTCGAAGGCGTGCACGTGCACGCGCTGCGGGTGTCCGGCATGGTCGCGCACCAAGAAATCGTCTTCGGCGCCGAGGGTGAGACCCTGACGATCCGTCACGACTCGCTCGACCGGGTGTCGTTCATGCCCGGCGTGCTGCTGGCGGTCCGCCAGGTCGGCACCCGCCCCGGGCTCACGGTCGGACTGGACCCGCTGCTCGAGCTGTAGGTGCTGCCCGACCTGCTGGGTACCGGTGTCCGCGTGGTCCTCGCCGGGACGATCGCCGCCTGGCACCGCGCCGAGCGCGTCCACTACTACGACGGCCCGGGCAACAAGTTCTGGGTGCTGTTGCACGCGTCCGGGCTCGTCCCCGAACTGCTCGACCCGAGCGAGGACGAACGGGTGCTCGAGTTCGGGATCGGGCTCACCGACCTCGTCCGGGTCCGCCGCTCGGAACCGGGCGAGCCGCCGCAGTTCGACCGCACCGCCTTCGAGCGGCGCATCCGCGCCGCCCGTCCGCAGGCGGTGGCCTTTGTCAGCAAGACGGCGGCGAACTCCTACGCCCGCTGCGCCGGGCTGCGCCTGGTGCGCGACTACGGGTCGCCGTCGTGGACGGTGGCGGGCACACCCGCGTTCGTGTTGCCCGGGCCGTCGGGTGCGAACAACGGCATGTCGCTGCCGTTGCGTACGGCGTTGTGGGCCGATCTCCTGGACTTCCTGGACACGCTGGGCTGAGCCACGGCCCCGCAACGTCTGCCCGACGTCCGGTCAGTCGTGGCCGACGTGGGTGTCGAGCCACGTCACCAGCGGCGCCATGGCCCGCCAGGCCTTGGCGATCTCGGAGCGCGCCTGCGGCGTGCTCAGCCAGTCCGGCGCGCCGAGGTCCTTCGACGCGGTCAGCGTCTTGTGTCGCAGCAGCTCCGCGCGCGGATGCTCGCGGTCGAAGCCGCTCGGCACACGCGTCAGCTGCTCGCCGCCGATCTCGTAGCCCTTGCGGCGCAGCGAGGCCACCACCTTGGCCAGCTGCGGCCCGGCGATGTCGTCGTCCACGCCGCGGCGCAGCCGCGCCACCTGCGTCGAGGACATCTGCCAGTAGCCCGCGGCCAGGAACAACCCGGGCGCCCCCACGTGCAGGTAGTTCGACGTCTCGCCGAACCACGCCCCCTGATGGGTCTTGTACGGGGTCTTGTCCTTGCTGAACCGCACGTCGCGGTACGGACGGAAGAACTTGAAGGTGCCGAACCGCGGGCCGAGCTCCTCGGCGAGGGCCAGCAGCGGGGCCTTCACGTGCTCGTCGTAGACGGGCTTGTGCTCGGCCCAGAACGCCTTCGAGTTGTCGTTCTCGAGGTCCTCGTAGAAGTCGAGAGCGGCCAGGGGGATGCCGACGAAGCTCACCCCGACAGGGTAGGTGCCCGATCGGGCGGCGGGCTCGACCAGGTCAGGCGGCGGGCTCGACCAGCGAGGTGTGCAGCCGGATCTCGCGCAGCTCCCCCGCGCCGGTGTCCAGCGCGCGCACGACACCGTCCGGCGCCCAGCCGGTCGAGAGCAGGAACTCGCGGGTCGGGGTGTCGCCCTCGGGGATCCACGCCACGGCGCGGGTCATGCCGTCCTGGCGCGCGAGGTCGACGGTGGCCGCGAGCAGCCGCGAACCGTGGCCGCGGCGCCCCCAGCGCGGCTCGACGAGCACGGGCCCGACGGCGACCGTGGTGTCGGTGTCCTCGTCGTCGGGCTCGAACTCGTCGGCGGGCCCGAAGGCCACAAAGCCGACACGCCACTGCTGCTCCATGGCCACGAGCACGCGGTGACGCGAGGTCGGCGGGGCCGTGATCGCCTCCGTCCACGACGCCTCGGCCGCGGCGAGCGAGAGACCGGCCAGCACGGCCTCGGGCAGGATGTCGCCGTAGGCCGTGCGCCAGGTGTCGATCTGGATCCGTGCGATCTCGCTCGCGTCGCCGGCCGTGGCCGGGCGGACGCTGACGTCTGCCATGTCCCGACCCTAACGACCGGGACTCACCGTGCCGGGGCGGGCTCCTCGGCGACGTCCGGCGCCTCACGCAGGGCCAAGTGTGCGAAGTGCGCCGCCACCGCCACCACGATGCCGATGCCGACCAGGATCAGCCCCACCGCCGTGTAGTGATCGGTGCCCAGCTTGGTCACCAGGACGACGACACCCACGACGACGGACGTGGCGCCCGACCAGGTGGTGAATCGTCGCCCGAACCGGCCGCCGTACAGGGCCACCAGGGCACCGATCACGGTCAGGGCCGCGCCGGTGCCGAGCTGACCGAAGTCGGTCGCGGCCAGCGAGATGCCGCTCGCCGTGGTGACGAAGGCCGGGAACAGCAGCGCGACGGCGACCCCGCCCCGGTCGGTCCGGTCGAGCAGCGCAGCGAGGGCGTAGTAGACCAGCCCGAACACGAGGGTCAGCGTGGCGACCGTCCCGCGGTGGGTGTCCGGCGCACCGCCACCGCCCAGCCCGCCGGATACCGCGGAGAAACCGACACGGAAGGCCCCGTCGCCCGACGCCTTGATGGCGATGTAGCTGGGCAGCGCCAGGGCGGAAGCGGCAAGGTAGACCGCTCGGCCGCGTGCACCCGGAACGCCGAGGTAGGTGGCCAGCCAGACCCCGATGGAGATCAGGTAGACCGCGTCGACGTTCACGGGGAACGCTCCGCTGCGGACCGCGCCGGCGATGTCGAGGAACGCGAAACCGAGAGCCAGAGGGACACCGAACGCCGACGCCACCGTGCCGGCGGTGGCCAGCGGCCCATGGCGTCGGAGTACGAGCACCGCGTAACCCGCCAGCGCGAGTGCCAGGAAGACCCCGAAGCCGAGAAAGCGTCGGCCCTCGCCGTGGACCGACGTGGTGCCTTCGCCGTCCCCCGAGTCGAACGAGATCCCGAAATCATGGGCGAGGTAGCCGACCGCCCAGATGAACGCGCCGACGAGCGCGAGAGCGGCGCCCGCGCCGGCCAGTGCCGGCCCGAACCGCGCGTCGGGACGGCGGCGGGTGCGGGCCCCCAGCAAGCCGCCGAGGGTGACCGGCGGACGCGCCGGAGGCTGCTGCCCGTAGGGCGGTTGCGCGTAGGGAGGCTGTTGCCCGTAGGGAGGCTGCTGCCCGT
>NZ_CAXUNP010000028.1:0-36662 GCF_964252635.1 uncultured Jatrophihabitans sp. | reverse complement strand
AGGGAGGCTGTTGCCCGTAGGGAGGCTGTTGCCCGTAGGGAGGCTGTTGCCCGTAGGGAGGCTGTTGCCCGTACGGAGGCCGGCCGGAAGGCTGCTGCTGCCCGTTGTCGTCGGTCATGAGCGAGCAGCCTAGGCACAAGATCGACTGGTGTCCCGCGCGATGGGGATTACGGAAATCAGACGGTCGGGCCGGTCGGGGCGGGATCGGCGTCCGAGGATTGGTTCGCGGCGTAGGCAGCGGCGTCGGCGCGCTCGCGGCGACGCTTGCGCAGATGGATGCCGCCGTAGACGACGACCACGATCGCCAGTAGCGCCAGCGGCGCCCAGGTCAGGGTCGAACCGACCACGTCCAGGGCCGACGCGAAGGCGTAGCCGAGCAGGACGCAGCCCGGTGCCCAGATCAACCCGCCCGCGGCGTTCCAGGCGAGGAACGTGCGGTAGCGCATCCCGCTCATGCCGGCCATCGACGGCATGAGGGCTCGTAACAACGCGGTCAGCCGGCCGAGGAACACGGCCTTGCCACCGTGCTTGTGGATGAACGCGTCGACGGTCTCCCAGCGCGGTTCCCCTACCCAGACCCCGAGACGGGACCGACGTAGCGACGGCCCGAACTTGCGGCCGAACTCGTAACCGACCGAGTCGCCGGCCACCGCGCTCACCACCGCGACGACCATCATGATGCCGAGGTTGAGGTGCCCGTACGCGTGGTTGCAGAAGACGCCCGCCACCAGCAGGGCGGTCTCGCCCGGCAGCACCATGCCCACGAGGATCGCCGCCTCGGCGAAGGCCAGGGCAGCGGCGATGAGGTACAGCCACGACCCGGTCGAGTCGCCGATGCTGCGCAGGATGCTCTCGAACACGCAGCGATCGTCCCATGGTGGTCTGTGCGGCGTCCCGCGTCGGCCGCGTGCCGTCCCGCGTCGGAACCCTTCCGTAAGGTGCGCTCGTGCGGAGGACAGCGTGACAGCAGCGGCGCGGCCGGCCCGATTGTCCGTCTCGGCGGCGCGGCGCATCGCGCTCGCGGCACAGGGGTTCGCGGACCCGCGCCCGACCGGCCGCGTCGACGCCCGGCACCTGCGGCGCGTCATCGACCGCGTCGGCCTGTTGCAGATCGACTCCGTCAACGTGTTCTCGCGCAGCCACTACCTGCCCGTCTTCGCGCGCCTCGGTCCCTACCCGCGCGAGCTGCTGGACGAGTTCACGGCCTACACCGCGAAGCCGCGGCGGCGGGAGATGTTCGAGTACTGGGCGCACGCTGCGTCGTTGGTGCCGCTGGCCTACCACCCGCTGCTGCGCTGGCGCATGGAGCGCGCGCACCTCGACCCCTGGGACTCGATCCGGCGCATCGCCCACGAGAACCCCACGCTGGTCGCCGACGTCGAGCAACTCGTCGTCGACCAGGGCCCGATCGTCGCCGGCGACACCGGCATCCCGCGCCCGAAGCCGCGGCCCGGGCACATGTGGAACTGGCACGACGGCAAGGTCGCCCTCGAGCACCTGTTCTGGACCGGCCGGATCACGACGGCCAAGCGGGTCCACTTCGAGCGCTACTACGACCTCGCCACACGGGTGCTGCCCGCCGAGCTGCTCGCCGTGCCGACACCGAGCGAGCAGGACGCCAAGCGGGAGCTGGTGCGCATCTCGGCCCGGGCCCTCGGCGTCGCCACCGAGCCCGACCTGCGCGACTACTTCCGCATCCCCAGCGTCGACACCCGGCGGGCCGTCGCCGAGCTCGTCGACAGCGGTGAGCTGATCCCGGTCGAGGTGGCCGGCTGGACGCTACCGGCCTGGATGTGGCACGAGGCGCGCCGACCGCGCGCGGTCGCGGCCCGGGCCCTGCTGTCGCCGTTCGACTCGCTCATCTGGTTCCGCGACCGCACCGAGCGACTGTTCGACTTCCACTACCGCATCGAGATCTACGTCCCCGAGCCGCAACGGCGCTTCGGCTACTACGTGCTGCCGTTCCTGCTCGGCGAGACGCTCGCGGGCCGCGTAGACCTCAAGTCCGACCGCCAGGCAGGCGTGCTGCGCGTGCAGAGCTCGTGGGTCGAGCCCGGCCACGACGCCCGTCACGTGGCCGGCGAGCTGGCCGCCGAGCTGGAGTTGGTGGCGCAGTGGCAGGGGCTGTCCGCGATCGAGGTGCGGCCACGCGGCGACCTCGCGCCCACCCTCGCCGCTGCGCTGTAGCAGTCGCGTCAGGCGGCGCGGAAGAGCCGGACGCCGCCGGTGCCGGTGCGGGCCCGCACGGTGATCACGTGCTCGCGGTTCGCCGGCTCGTCGCTGACGGGCAGGTCACTGACGACCTCGCCGGAGCCGCTCGTCGCGTCGACGCGGGCGGTGACGCCGGCCGGCAGGCCGATGCGGACCGCGCCGGAGCCGGTGGCGATGTCGACGTCGCCGAACACGGCGTCGAGGCTGGCCTCACCGGCGCCACTGCGCCAGTGCACGCGCCCACCGACCCGGCCCGCGGTCACGGTGCCACGGCCGACGCCGACCTCCAGGTCACCGTCGACGCGGCCGAAACGGCCGCTGCCGTTGGCGGAACGGACGCGCGCCGCACCGGTCACGTGCGTGGCCTCGACCTGCGAGGTGCCGCAGCGCACGCCCAGGTCGCCGTCGACCTCGTCGAGCAGTACCGTGCCGACGGCCGATGCCACGGCGGCCCCGCCGCAACGACCCTCCACCGTGACCGAGGCGGTGAATGTCGACAGGTCGAGCGCGGTACCGGACGGCACCGTGACGGTGACCTGCACCGGCCCCGCGGCGCCCGGGCCCGGCCGCAGCGCGGCGAACACGTCGGCCAGGCCGCCCTGGCGCGGCGCGTTCACCCGCAGGGTGGGCCCGGACAGCTCCACGGTGATGCGCTCGACGGCGTCGGGTGGGCCCTCGAGCTCCACCCGGGCCTCGTCGAGGCCGTCCACCGCCCGCACGAGCAGCGAGCCGTGGCCGAGACGCGCCGCGAGGTTGACAGGCCCCGTGAGGGGGAAGGTCTGCACGGTCATGGTGATCTCCTGATCGTCCGATGGCGCGGGAACGTGGTCAGCCGTCGATCCAGCCGCTGATGCGCGAGTGCGACCCGCCCGGGCCCTCGGGCGGCCCGCCGGGACCACGGTCGCCCCCACCCGGCCAGCCACCGCGACCCGCCGCGCGGCCCAGCCCACGACCGAAGGCGCCGAGCGCGGCGAACGGGTTGGGCTCGAGCGCGGCGCCTGCGGCACGGACGAGCCAGGTGTTGACCGACACGCCCTCCTTCGCCGCGGCCTGCTCGACGTCGGTCTTGAGCGACTCGGACAGCCGCAGCGAGATGCGCGCGCTGGAGTCGCCGTCGTCGGTGCGCGGTTCGGCGCTGGGGACGCTCGCCGTGTCGCGCACGCTGACGAGCACGTCCTCGCCGCCGGCGCCGCCCGAGCCGTTGACGCGCACCGAGACCGCCGGTGAGCCCGGATGGTCGAGCAGGGCCGCGGTGATCTCGTCCGCCGCGGCCGACAGCGCCTCGAGCACGGCCAGCCGCACGGCGGGACCGGCGGCCGCGGCGAGCGACGCGGCCACGTGCTGGGTGCGCTCGTCGCCGAGGGCCGCCGCAGCGGTGAGCTGGTCATGGACCTGGGACACGATGGGGGAGAGCTGCATGACACCACCATGACATCACATTGGCGTCATCGCAACGTCACGGTGACGCCCGGCGGGCCAGGTCCAGCCGACCACCACATCGTGTGCGCGTCGCGGTGCGGCGGCACGACCGGTGGCGGTTAGAGTCGGGCACCGCGTCCAACGGCCGGTCCCGCGCCCTCGCCGGCCGGGCCACCCGCCGCCCCTCTCGTCCCGGAGCCCGCCCATGACCGACATCGTTCCGCTGAAGGTCCAGGCCATCGCCTGGACGCATTTCGAGCCGCCGGCGGACGTGCCGTGGGAGACCGATGCGGGCGGTGGTGAGGCACTCGCCGAGTTCGCGGGACGGGCCTGCTACCAGTCCTGGAAGAAGCCGAACCCGGCCACCGCGACGAACGCCGGGTACCTGCACCACATCCTCGAGGTCGGTCACCTGTCGGTGCTCGAGCACGGCAGCGTGACGTTCTACCTGTCGGGCATCTCCCGCTCGCTGACCCACGAGCTGATCCGGCACCGGCACTTCAGCTACTCGCAGCTCTCGCAGCGCTACGTCCCGGAGAAGGACGCGGCCATGGTCGAGCCCGACGTCATCGCCTCGGACCCCGACCTGCACGCCAAGTTCGTCGACGCCTCAGAGGCCGCGGTCGCGGCCTACACCGAGCTGCTCGAGGGCCTGGAGAAGAAGTTCGCCGACGTCGAGCACGCCACGCTGCGGCGCAAGCAGGCCCGCCAGGCCGCGCGTGCGCTGCTGCCGAACGCCACCGAGACGCGCATCGTCGTCACCGGCAACTACCGGGCCTGGCGGCACTTCGTCGCGATGCGTGCCTCCGAGCACGCCGACGTCGAGATCCGCGAGCTGGCCATCGCGTGCCTGCGGGAGCTGAACCGGATCGCGCCCAACGCGTTCGCGGACTTCGAGATCCTCACCCTGCCCGACGGCACCGAGGTCGCGTCCAGCCCGATGGTCAGCGAGGGCTGAGCACAGGACCGCGCGGCTAAACTCGAGCCGTGGAAGCTTCAGTGCATCGCCCCTTCGGGCGCGTCCTGACCGCGATGGTGACGCCCTTCGACGTCTCGGGCGCCCTCGACCTCGACAAGGCCGTCGAGCTCGCGACGCACCTCGTCGACGTCGTGGGCAACGACGGGCTGGTCCTCAACGGCACCGGTGGTGAGGCGCCGACCACGACCGACGCCGAGAAGCACGACCTGGTGGTGGCCGTGGTCGACGCGGTCGGCGACCGGGCGCACATCGTCGCCGGCATCGGCACCTTCGACACCGTGCACTCGATCCACCTCGCGCAGTCCGCCGCCAAGGCCGGCGCGCACGGCCTGCTCTGCGTCACGCCGTACTACTCGCGCCCCCCGCAGTCCGGCCTGCTCGCCCACTTCCGGGCCGTCGCGGACGCCACCGACGTGCCGACCCTGCTCTACGACATCCCCGGGCGCTCCGGCGTACCGATCGCCACCGAGACGCTCCTCGCGCTGGCCGAGCACCCGCACATCGTCGGTGTGAAGGACGCGAAGGGCGACTTCACCGCCTCGGCGCGGGTCCTGGCCGAGACCGACCTGGCCTACTACGCCGGTGACGACGCCGCGACCCTGCCGCTGCTCGCCCTGGGCGGGGTCGGCGTCGTCGGCACGTCCACGCACTTCTGCGCCGCGCAGACCAAGGCCTCGATCGAGGCCTTCGAGCGCGGCGACGTCGCCGAGGCGTTGCGCCTGCACCGGCAGCTGCTGCCGATCTACACCGGGATCTTCCGGACGCAGGGCACCATCCTGGTCAAGGCCGGTCTGAAGCTCCGGGGGCTCGATGTCGGGCCGGTGCGCCTGCCGCTCGTCGACGCCACGGACCACGAGATCAGCCACCTGCGCGCCGACCTCGCCGCCGCCGGCCTGTAGCACCGACCCGCGCCGGCGGAGCCTGCCCCGACCGCGCGCCTGCGCGGCAACCCTCAAGCTGACCGTTAGGTTCGACGGGTGGCAGGTACAACCGGAACTCGCAGCCGTCCGCCCGCGCGCAAGACCGCTCGCAAGACGCCGTCGCGCGGCGGATCCGCGCGGACCGTGGCGTCGTCGGGCCGCGGCGCGACGACCGGCCGCAAGGCCGGACCCAACCCGCTGGCGGCGCCGCTGGTCGGCGCCGGACGCGCCGTCGGCTCGATCTGGCACGGCGTGGCCACCATGGTGGGCGGCAGCGCCCGCGCCGTCGGACGCAACGCCGCCAGCGCCCGCGAACTCCCTCCCGAGCACCGCCGGGACGGCGCCGCCCTCGGCGTCCTCGCCCTCGGCCTGATCAGCGTCATGGCCGTCTGGTTCCACGCCGCCGGCCCGGTCGGCGAAGGCATCGACACCGCCTACCGGTTCGTGGTCGGCACCGGCGCCTATCTCGTGCCGCTCGTGCTGCTCGCCGGCGGGGGCCACATGCTGCGGCAGGCGCCCGAACCGAAGTCCCGGGGGCGTCTCGTCGTCGGCTCCTTCGCCATCGTCGTGTCGGTGCTGGGCCTGTTCGACCTGTGGTCGGACAACCCGACGACCGGCCACGGCCGCGCCCACTCCGGCGGGTTGCTCGGGTACGCCATCGGCAAGCCGCTGACGGTCGGGCTGTCCGAGGCCATCGCCGTCCCGTTGCTGACCGTCGTCGGCTGCTTCGGCATCCTCGTGGCCACCGCGACCCCGATCAGCGTGCTCGTCGAGTTCTTCCGCCGCGTGCTGGGGCTGGACAAGGCCTCCGACCACGGCGACGCGACGGACGACGACGCCACGGCCGTGGACACGGTCGAGGCGCCCCGGCGGCGGCGCCGCACACCCGCGCCGGCGGCCGACCCGGACGCCGCGACGGGCGAGATCGCGCCCATCGACGCGCCGGCCGGGCCGGACGACGCCGTCGACACGCCGGACGCGCCCGACGCGCCGGTCAGAGCCCGCAAGCCCCGTCAGCCGAAGGTCGCGCCGCCCGAACCCGAGCTGCCGCCCATCGACCGCCCGATCCAGCTCGAGCTGTCCGGCGGGGGCGGCCTGTACACGCTGCCGTCGATCAAGGACCTCGCGTCCGGTCCGCCGCCGCTGGCGCACACCAAGGCCAACGACGAGGTCATCGCGTCGCTGCAGCAGGTGTTCGCCGAGTTCGACGTCGACGCTGCCGTCACCGGCTTCAACCGCGGACCCACGGTCACCCGCTACGAGGTGACCCTCGGGCCCGGCGTCAAGGTCGAGCGGATCACCAACCTGACCCGCAACATCGCCTACGCGGTCAAGAGCGCGGAGGTGCGCATCCTCAGCCCGATCCCGGGCAAGAGCGCGGTCGGCGTCGAGATCCCCAACGCCGACCCCGAGGTCGTCATGCTCGGCGATGTGCTGCGCAGCAACGTCGCGCAGCGCGACCAGCACCCGATGCTCGTCGCGCTCGGCAAGGATGTCGAGGGCGGTTTCGTTGTCGCCAACCTGACGCGGATGCCGCACCTGCTCGTCGCCGGCGCCACCGGCGCCGGCAAGTCGAGCTGCATCAACACCCTCATCCTGTCGATCCTCACGCGGGCCACGCCCGACCAGGTCCGCATGGTGCTGATCGACCCCAAGCGGGTCGAGTTCGCGGCCTACCAGGGCATCCCGCACCTGGTCACGCCCGTCATCACCAACGCCAAGAAGGCAGCCGACGCCCTGGGATGGGTCGTCCGCGAGATGGACATGCGCTACGAGGACATGGAGACCTCGGGCGTGCGCCACATCGACGACTTCAACCGCAAGGTGCACAGCGGCGAGCTGAAGGCCCCGCCCGGCTCCGAACGCGTCTACCAGGCCTATCCCTACCTGCTCGTCATCGTCGACGAGCTGGCCGACCTGATGATGGTCGCGCCACGCGACGTCGAGGACTCGGTCGTGCGCATCACCCAGCTCGCCCGCGCGGCCGGCATCCACCTGGTGATCGCCACGCAGCGCCCGTCCGTCGACGTCGTCACCGGCCTCATCAAGGCCAACGTGCCGTCCCGGTTGGGCTTCAAGACCTCCTCACTGGCCGACTCGCGGGTCATCCTGGACCAGCCGGGCTCGGAGAAGCTGCTGGGCAAGGGCGACGCGCTGTTCCTGCCGATGGGGGCCTCCAAGCCGGCGCGCATGCAGGGTGCCTACGTCACCGACGACGAGATCAGCCAGATCGTCGAGCACTGCAAGAAGCAGCTCGAGCCGTCCTACCGCGACGACGTCACCGCGCCCCAGGCGGCCAAGAAGGAGATCGACGAGGAGATCGGCGACGACCTCGACCTGTTCCTGTCGGCCGTCGAGCTCGTGGTGTCCACCCAGTTCGGGTCGACGTCGATGCTGCAGCGCAAGCTGCGCGTCGGCTTCGCCAAGGCGGGCCGGCTCATGGACCTCATGGAGTCGCGCTCGATCGTCGGCCCGTCGGAGGGTTCGAAGGCGCGCGAGGTGCTGGTCATGCCCGACGAGCTCGCCGGGTTGCTGTACACGCTGCGCAACGGCGGCACGGCCGACGACCTCGTCACCCCCGAGGACGACGACGACCTGCCGCTCGGTGAGCGCCCGGCCGGGCCGGTCACCGTGGAGCCGCTGCCGACGGGCTCCGACCCCTTCTGACCCGCCTCTACCTGACACGCAACAAGAACGGCCTCCCGTCCGAAAGGGCGGGAGGCCGTCGTGCGTGGTGCGGGATTTGGTCAGCGGCGATGCTTGGCCATGTAGAACAGCCGACGCAGCGAGAGTGCCCTGCTCGACTCGGGGCGGCGGTGCCGTCCGGTGTAGGTCTCGTCGTCGGTGGCCAGGCCGGCGGACGACGGTGTCCAGGCCGTGTATCCCGAGTCGATCCGGTCGATTGTCGCCATGACACTCACCTCCGTGGGCGCGACGCTAGCGCCGTGATCACCACCGGTGGGGCAGGCGCGCGGATGGGCGTGTCAGTGCGCGGCCCTCGTCACGCGAGGTCGAGCAGCATCCGGGCGTTGCCCAGGGTGTTCGGTTTGACGTATTCGAGGCCGAGGAACTCCGCCACGCCCGGGTCGTAGGAGCGGCGCAACGCGTCGTAGGTGTCCGGGTCGACCGGGGCGCCCTCGATCTCGACGAAGCCGGCACGGCCGAAGAAACCGGTGTGGAACGTCAGCGCGAACAACCGGGCCAGGCCGAGCTCGCGCGCGGTGTCGACCAGCGCGTCCAGCAGCTCGCGTCCGATGCGCTGCTGACCGTGGTCGGGGTGCACGGCCAGGGTGCGGATCTCGCCGAGGTCGGCCCACAACACGTGCAGGGCGCCGCAGCCGACGACCCGCCCGTCGAGATCGGCGACGAGGAAGTCCTGGACGTCCTCGTACAGCGTCACGAGTTCCTTGGCGAGCATCTTGCGACCGGAGCCCGCGTAGAGGTCGACGATCGCCTTGATGGCGGGCACGTCCGCGGTCCGGGCGCGCCGGACGACGGCTGGCACGTGTCCAGGCTAGCGAGCGCGTCCGGCGCTCGGCACGGCCGTCGCGCCGCCGCGGGTACCGTATGGCTGTGCCCGAGTCCCCCCGCAGCGTCGCCCTCGTCACCCTGGGGTGTGCCCGTAACGAGGTCGACTCCGAGGAGCTCGCCGGTCGTCTCGGCGACGGCGGCTGGGCCCTGACGGCGGACGCCGACGACGCCGACGTCGTCGTCGTCAACACCTGTGGGTTCATCGACTCCGCGAAGAAGGACTCGATCGACACCCTGCTCGCCGCGGCCGACACCGGGCGCAAGGTCGTCGCCGTCGGCTGCCTGGCCGAGCGGTACGGCGACGAGCTCGCGTCCTCGCTGCCGGAGGCCGACGCCGTGCTGGGCTTCGACTCCTACGCCGACATCGCGGCCCGTCTGGACGACGTCGCCGCCGGGCGACCGGTCGCGCCGCACGTGCCGCGTGACCGCCGCACCCTGCTGCCCGTCGCCCCGACCCACCGGCCCGCAGCGGCCGTCGACGTCGCGGTGCCCGGCCACGCCTGGCTGCCGACCACCGTGCTGCGCAACCGGCTCGACGACGCGCCCACCGCCTACCTCAAGCTCGCCTCGGGCTGCGACCGCCGCTGCACGTTCTGCGCCATCCCGTCCTTCCGCGGGTCGTTCGTCTCCCGGCCGCCCGCCGACGTGCTCGGCGAGGCCGCGTGGCTGGCGTCCACCGGTGTGCGCGAGCTGGTGCTGGTCAGCGAGAACTCGACGTCCTACGGCAAGGACCTCGGTGACCTGCGCGCGCTCGAGACGATGCTGCCGCAGCTCGGTGCGATCGACGGGATCGAGCGGGTGCGGGTGTCCTACCTGCAGCCCGCCGAACTGCGACCGGACCTGCTGCGCATCCTGGCCACCACGCCCGGCGTGGCGCCGTACTTCGACCTGTCCTTCCAGCACGCCAGCCCGTCGGTGCTGCGCCGCATGAAGCGCTTCGGCGGCACCGACG
The DNA here is from genome assembly GCF_964252635.1 of uncultured Jatrophihabitans sp. Classification (GTDB taxonomy): domain Bacteria; phylum Actinomycetota; class Actinomycetes; order Mycobacteriales; family Jatrophihabitantaceae; genus Jatrophihabitans. The sequence continues at coordinate 26,650 of NZ_CAXUNP010000028.1, read as the reverse complement.
CCTTCCTGGACCTGCTCGCCCGCGCGCGTGCACTGGCCCCGGACCTCGGCGCGCGCAGCAACGTCATCGTCGGGTTCCCGGGGGAGACCGAGGACGACGTGGCCGAGCTGGAACGTTTCCTGTCCGAGGCCCGTCTCGACGCCATCGGGGTCTTCGGTTACTCCGACGAGGAGGGCACCGACGCCGTCGCGTTCGAGAACAAGGTGCCCGCCGACGTCATCGCCGAGCGGGTCGAGCGGATCAGCTCGCTGGCCCACGAGCTGGCCAGCCAGCGCGCCGAGGACCGCATCGGCACCCGGGTCGAGGTGCTCGTCGAGGACTCGTGGACCGACGAGCCGGGGGAGACCGAGCTCATCGGGCGCGGGGCGCACCAGGGCCCCGAGGTCGACGGCATCGTCCGGCTGGTGAAGGCCGAGGGCATCGCGCGTGGACGCATCGTCGACGCATTCGTCACCGACTCCGAGGGGGTCGACCTCGTCGCCGAGCCGATCGGCGAACCCCGGTGAGCGCTGCCGACCACGTGTCCGCCTCCGAGCAGGTGGGGGCGCCGGACGTCGTCGCCGGCCCTGAGAGCGCGCGGGACGTCGCCGCCGACCACGCGCCGGCCCGCACGTCAGCCAACACGTCAGGCCACGAGTCGGCCCTCGGACCGGTGCCCGGCGCCCGTCCGGTCCGGCCGCGGCCCGGACTGCCGCGACTCACCGAGGACCCGATCGGCGACCCACCGAGCCCCGCGTCGGCCTGGAACATCGCCAACGCGCTCACGGTGCTGCGCCTGCTGCTCGTCCCGGTCTTCGTGGTCGCCCTGTTCGCCCAGGGTGGCCACCATCTCGGGATGCGCGTGCTCGCCTGGGCGGTGTTCGCGGTCGCCTCGGTCACCGATCGCATCGACGGCGAGCTGGCGCGCAAGCGTGGGCTGGTCACCGATTTCGGCAAGCTGGCCGACCCCATCGCCGACAAGGCGCTGATCGGCGCGGCCCTCATCGGACTGTCCGTACTGGGCGACCTGCCCTGGTGGGTCACGGTGGTCATGCTCGCCCGCGAGGTCGGGGTCACCCTGTTGCGCTTCTGGGTGCTGCAGCACGGGGTCATCGCCGCCAGCCGGGGCGGCAAGCTCAAGACCCTGCTGCAGGCCGTGGCCACCGGGCTGTTCGTGCTGCTGCCGGTCGGCGACTGGCTGCGCCCGATCGCCTGGGTCGTCATGATCGCGGCGATCGTCGTCGCGCTCGCGACCGGAGCCGACTACGTGGCTCGCGCCGTCCGGCTCCGCCGCGATTCCCTCGCCCGCGCTCGCTGACACGCGCTTCGAGCCCGCTGCTGCTCGGGAATCCGTCAGCGTCTTCACCCGTTGGACTGATTGTTCGCTCTGAGCGGACACCGTTCGAGCCATCGGTCCGTGTCAGTCGTTGCGGGTACGGTGAAATCCGAGACGAGACGTTCCCGAGTCACCGGCCAGGGGGTCAGCACATGCCCGTTCTTCGACAGGTCGTCGGCGACACCCTGCGCGCCGTGCGTATGCGTCAGCGCCGGACGCTGCGGGAGGTGTCCGCCAGCGCCCGGGTCAGCCTGGGCTACCTGTCCGAGGTCGAGCGCGGCCAGAAGGAACCGTCCTCGGAGCTCCTCGCCGCGATCTGCCGGGCGCTCAACGTCGAACTGTCCGAGCTGTTCGGTGAGGTCAGCCAGACGCTGCGCCGCGAGGAGAAGCTCGCGCTGATCAACAGCCGGGTCGCGGTGATCCCGGGTTCCGGCTCGGCACGGATGACGCCGGCCCCGCCGGCCGACCAGGCGCACGCCGGCGAAGCCAGCGCCATCGCCGAGGTCGCTGCCTGACCGGTTCACGGTCCGCACCGCCGCTGTTGCTGTCGAAGCGACGCACTCCGTCGCTGTCGAGGCGACCCGCCGCGTTGCGGTCGCGACGACCCGCCCCGTCGCTGTCGGAGGGACCCGCTCCGTTGCTGTCGCGACGACCGCTCCGTCGCTGTCGTAACGACCCACGGCGGCGCTGTCGGGGCCGAGCCGTCTCGTCACACGAGACCCTTGAGCCTCATCCGTCACAGTCTTGCTGGCGGGTCGACGCGCCTCCCCGCAGCGCGCCTCCGAAGGACCAGCCTGGTGTCCACGCACCTTCCTGGAGGCCACGGGCATGAGTAATCCGCCGATCGACACGTTGTTCCGCCACACCACCGGCGCGGATGCAATCCGCCCGGTCCCGGCCGTGCGCCGCCCCGCTGAGGAGCCGTCGATCGCGTCCGCGGCCCCCGTCCGAACGACGGGCACACGCACCCGCGCGGGCAACGCGATGTCGCGCACGCGCACCGCCCTGCTGACCGGCGCGGCCCAGGCCGTCACGACCAGCGGCACCCGGATCGCCATGGCGCAGGTGGCGATCGCGGCCGGGGTCGCCAAGGCAACCCTGTACAACCACTTCCGCACCCGCGAGGCGGTGCTGTCGGCCCTCGTCGTGCATCAAGTCGGCGCGCTCGTCGAAGCCGCAGCCGACAAGCCGCTGGAGCGCGCGCTCGCCGACACCGCGATCAGCATCTCGCGCAACCCGGTGCGGCAGGGGCTGGCCGCGGTCGAGCCGGCCGCGCTGGCCCGGCTGGGTCGCATCGACGACACGTGCGAGGCCTGGCAGCTCGCGAAGTCCGCGGTGTCGGCCCACCTCGCGCACAACGGGCGGGGCGGCGCCGACACGGTGCTGCGGTGGCTCGGGTCGTTCCTGCTGAGCCCGTCGACCCCCGATGCGATCGCCGCGGACGTCGTCATCCTGGTGGCCGGGCTGCCGGCCCTGCCGGACGCCGCGCCGGCCCCGTCCGACGCGCGCTCCGCCTGACCGGCGGCCAGACGTCCCCTGGCCGACTGCGGCGTCGACGCGTCACCATGTCCGTATGCCCTGGTTCCGACGTGACGAGCCGTCGCCGGATCTGACGGCCGACCGGATCCGTGGGGCCATCGTCGACCTCGTCGAGCGTCGGGACGAAGCGGCGACTGCCGCGTCGAGCGCGCTGCTCGGCCAGGCCGAGGTCCAGCAGGCCATCCGCGAGCAGCACCGACGGCTCGTACGTGCCCGCGCCCAGCTCGACGAGGCGCTGGTCCTCGCCCGGCGGGTCGCCGAGGAGACCGCCCGAGACGACGGCGAGGTCGAGGCCATCCCGTTCCGGAGCAACGTCGACGGCCTGCAGGTGCAGCGGGACGTGGTGGGGTCCGCCCTCGACCAGCTCGACGACCTGCAGGACGTGTCGTCGTCCCATGTGGGAGCCGCTCGCGAGGTGCTGGTCCGCTCCCGCGCCACCTTCGACCTGGCGCTGCGCGAGCAGCTGCGACTGCTGGTGGCGCTCGAGCGGCTCGAACGCTCCCGCACGCTGCTCGCCGCCCGGGGACAGCCGCGACCGGACGGTCGCCCATGACCGCGGTCAGGTTGTCGATCGACGCCGGCTCGCCGGTCGCGCCGTACGAGCAGGTCCGCGCCCAGCTCGCGACGCAGATCGCCGACGGCGCGTTGGTGGCCGGCACGCGGCTGCCGACCGTCCGCGCCCTGGCCGATGAGCTCGGCGTGGCCGTGAACACCGCGGCGCGCGTCTACCGCGAGCTCGAGGCGGCCGGGCTGGTCGAGACCCGCGGGCGAGCCGGCACGGTGGTCTCGGCGCGAGGCGACAGGGGTCGTACCCGGGTGCAGGAGGCGGCGGCGCGCTACGCCGTCCTGGCCCGCGAGACCGGTGTAAGGGCCGACGAGGCACTGGCCATCGTGCGGGCCGCCCTGCTCGACTGATTCAGTCGTGTCGCCGGTCCGGCTGGCACGTCGGGCACCAGTAGGTGCCGCGGGCCCGCGGCGGCTCGCCCTGGTCGGCCCGTCGGACCGGCGTACGGCACCGCAGACAGGGCTGCCCGCCGCGCTCGAAGACCCAGTGCTCGCGTCCTCGCCCCGGTATCCCGGTGGTGGACTGCTCGGGATGGTCGCGGTTGACGCGCAGCAACCGCTGGGCCGTGGTGACGAGCGCGTGCAGGTCGGCGACCTCGCCGACGCGCGTCCACGGGTGGACGCGCTCGACGAACAGCACCTCGGCCTTGTACATGTTGCCGACGCCGGCCAGCAGGCGCTGGTCGAGCAGCGCCTCACCGATGGCGAGATCCGGGTCGGCGAGCAGGTTCGCGACCGCGCGGTCGGGATCCCAGTCCGGGCCGAGCAGGTCCGGGCCCAGGTGGCCGACGAGCGAGTCCTCACCCTGGCGGGTCACGATGCGCAGGTCGTGGACGCGGAAGCCAGTGGCCGTCCATTCCTCGTTGCCGACCCGGGCGCGCACCATGTGCTCGGGGTGCTTGCGCGGCGGAGGGCCGCCGGTGCGCGCCAGGTACCACGAGCCGTCCATCCGCAGATGGCTGTGCAGGGTCAGGCCGCCGTCGAACCGGGTCAGCAGGTGCTTGCCGCGGGCCAGCACCTCGATGACGGTCTCGCCGGTCAGGTCGCTGGTCGCGAGCTCGGGCACGCGCAGGTCGAAGGTCGTGACGACCCGGCCGGCCAGCGCCTGGTCGAGGCGGTGCGCGGTCAGCCAGGCGGTGTCACCCTCGGGCACGATGCACCCGTCAGGCCCGCAGTCGCAGGCCGCGCGGGGTGGGCCGGAACCCGGCGGCGGCCAGCGCCTCGCCGAGTGCGGACCCGGTGACCGGGGCGCCGTCGGCCTTCTCGACGGCCAGCTTGCCCAGTGCCCCGTCGCGCACGGCGAGCGCCAGGGCGTCCGCGGCAGGCTGCAGCACGGCGGTGTCGTCGCTGAACGAGAGCAGGGTGCGACCCCCGCGCTCGACGTAGAGGGCCAGGGCCCCGTCCACGAGCACGACCAGCGCGCCGGCCTTGCGAGCCGGCTGATGCCCCCGGCCGCCGTCCTCCGGGCGCGGAGCCTCCGGCCAGGCCACGGCACCGCCGTAGGGGTTGGCCGGGTCGGTGGCGGCCAGCACCAGTGCCGCCGACCCGTCGCCGGCCCGCCCGTCGCGCGAGGACGCGTCCCGGGCCCGAGCGTCGGCGGGGCGGCCCTCGGCGCGCAGCCGATCGACGGCGCCGGGGAGGGCGAACTGCGCGGCGCCCAGACCCTCGACGAAGTATCCGCGCCGGGCGCGGCCGGACTCCTCGGCGGTCTTCAGGACCGGGTAGACCGCCGAGAAACCGCCGGTGATCCGCTCGCCGGCCACCGATCCGCGGGTGACGACCCCGTAGCGGTCGAGCAGGACATCGGCCGCGGCCAGGGCCCGGCGGGTGGGGTCGAGATCGCGCGCCGGTACGGCGGCCCACCGCCCGCCCATGCCGTACGGCGTGGGGCGCAGGCTCGACGCGGCGCCGCCGGTGGGGCTCAGCCCGGCGTAGCGGCCACGCCGGCGCACCGGCGGACGCGGCTTGCGCGCGTGGGCGGTCTTGCCGCCCGCCAGGCGGGCGCGGATCGGGGCCAGGGTGTCGTTGGTGAGCAGGCCGGCCCAGACGAGGTCCCAGACCGCGCGGGTGACCGCCTCGTCGGTCTCGAAGCCGCCGGCCGCGGTAGCACGGGCGACGAGGGAGGTGAAGAACAGCGCCTCGTCGCCGGCCAGCGCGTCGCGGACGGCGAGGGTCAGCGGGTCGTCGATCTCGTCGGGGAGCGGCAGGATCAGCCCGGCGATCTCGGCGGGCGCGAGCGTCACCCACCCGTCGTTGCCGGCCAGCGAACCGGCGCCGGCCCACACGACCTCGCCGGACAGGGTCAGCTCGTCGAGCAGCGCGGGGGAGTAGCCCGCCACCCGGCTCGGCAGTACCAGGGTCTCGAGGGCGCTGGCGGGCACGGCCACGCCGGCCAGCTGCTCGACGGCGCGCAGCAGTGCGTCCACGCCCCGGGACGAACGCAGCCCCAGGCCCTGCCAGGCCGGGATGAACCGGGCCAGCGCCTCCTGCGGGACCGGCTCGACCTCCTTGCGCAGCGCGGCCAGCGACTTACGGCGGATCGCGCGCAGCACCTCGGCGTCACACCACTCGGTCGTGATCCCGCCGGGACGGAACTCGCCCTGCACCACCCGGCCGGACGTGCTCAACCGGACCAGCGCGGTCGTCACGACCGCCACCCCGAGGCCGAGACGCGCGGCGACGTCCTGGGCGACGAACGGCCCGTGGGTGCGGGCGAACCGCGACACGAGGTCGCCGAGCGGGTCGCGGACCGGCTCAGTGAACGCCTCGGGCACCCCGACCGGCAGGGCTGCCCCCAGCGCGTCGCGGACGCGGCCGGCGTCCTCGATGGCCAGCCAGCGCTGCTCGCCTGCGATGCGCACCCGGATGACGCGACGGGACTCCTCGAGGGTGGCGAGGTCCTGCGGGGTGGCGCCGCGGGCCAGGGCCTCCTCTGTGGTGAGGTCACCGATCGCGCGGAGCAGGTCGTGGACGCCGTCGGGGCCGCGCGCGTGGCGGTCCTCGGTGAGTCGGGTGATGTCGGACTCGACCTGGGCGATGGAGTCGGGGTCGAGCAGCTCACGCAGGTCGGTGGCGCCCAGCAGCTCGGCGAGCAGCGCGGAGTCGAGCGACAGCGCCTGGGCGCGGCGCTCGGCCAGCGGCGCGTCACCCTCGTAGAGGAACAGCCCGACGTAGCCGAACAGCAGCGAGCGGGCGAACGGTGAGGCCGACGGCGTCTCGACCTCGACGAGCTTGACCGTGCGCGAGGCCAGGTCGCGCATGAGGCCGAGCAGCCCGGGCAGATCGAAGACGTCCTGCAGGCACTCGCGCATCGCCTCGAGCACGACCGGGAAGTCGCCGTACTCGCTGGCCACCTGCAGCAGCTGGTTCGCGCGCTGCCGCTGCTGCCACAGCGGGGTGCGCCGGCGCGGGTCGCGCCGGGGGAGCAACAGCGACCGTGCGGCGCACTCCCGGAAGCGCGAGGCGAACAGCGCCGACCCGCCGACCTCGGAGGTCACCAGCGCCTCGATCTCGTCCGGCTCGAACACCGCGATCTCACCCGTCGGCGGCTCGGCGTCGGTGTCCGGCAGGCGCAGCACGATGCCGTCGTCGGAGTGCATCGAGGACACCTCGAGCCCGTACCGCTCGCGCAGCCGGGCAGCGATCGCCAGCGCCCACGGTGCGTTGACGGGAGCGCCGAAGGGCGAGTGGACGACGAGGCGCCAGTCGCCGAGCTCGTCACGAAAGCGTTCGACCAGGATCGTCCGGTCGTCGGGCAGCTGGTTCGTCGCCGCCTTCTGCTCGTCGAGGTAGGTGATCAGGTTCGAGGTGCCCCATGCGTCGAGCCCGGCCGCCCCGGCCCGCGCCGTCGCCTCGTCGGGGGTGGCCTGGGCGACCTCGCGCAGGAACGCGCCGAGCGCCCGACCCAGCTCGACGGGCCGACCCGGCTGGTCACCCTTCCAGAACGGCATCTTGCCGACCTCACCCGGCGCCGGCGTCACGAGCACCCGGTCGTGGGTGATGTCCTCGATGCGCCACGACGACGAGCCGAGCAGGAAGACGTCGCCCACCCGCGACTCGTAGACCATCTCCTCGTCGAGCTCGCCGACCCGACGTCCCGGCCCCTCGCCGGAGGCCAGGAAGACGCCGAACATGCCGCGGTCGGGGATGGTGCCGCCACTGGTGACGGCGAGGTGCTGGGCGCCCCGGCGGGCCGTGAGCTCGCCGGTGACGCGGTCCCAGACCAGGCGTGGGCGCAGCTCGGCGAAGGCGTCGGACGGGTAGCGCCCCGCCAGCATGTCGAGCACGGCCTCCAGGGCCGAGCGCGGCAGGCCGGCGAACGGCGCGGCGCGGTGCATGAGCTCCTCGACCTCGTCGACGGTGACGGTGTCGAGCGCGACCATGGCCACGATCTGCTGGGCCAGCACGTCGAGCGGGTTGCGGGGGTAGCGCATCGACTCGATGAGCCCGTCGCGCATCCGCTCGGCGACGACGGCGCACTCCAGCAGGTCGCCGCGGAACTTCGGGAAGATCACCCCGCGGGAGACCGCCCCGACCTGGTGGCCGGCCCGCCCGACCCGCTGCAGCCCGGCGGCGACCGACGGCGGCGACTCGACCTGCACGACGAGGTCGACGGCGCCCATGTCGATGCCGAGCTCGAGCGAGGACGTGGCCACCACCGCGGGCAACAGGCCGCCCTTGAGCTCCTCCTCCACGATCGCGCGCTGCTCGCGGGACACCGACCCGTGGTGCGCGCGGGCCACGACGATCTCGCCGGCCGGGCGCCCGGAGCCGGCCTGGGCCATCATCTCGGCCGGGGGTCGCTCGCCGCCCGCCTGCTCGATCGCGGCCCCTGCCCGCTCCATGGCCAGCTCGTTGAGGCGCGCGGTGAGCCGCTCGGCCAGCCGGCGGGAGTTGGAGAACACGATGGTCGACCGGTGCGACTGGACGAGGTCCAGGACGCGCTCCTCGACGTGCGGCCAGATCGACGCCCGGCGGGTCGCGCCGGCCGCGGCGCCGGTGAGGTCGTCGGTGGGCTCGCCGATCGCGGACAGGTCCTCGACGGGCACGACGACGCTCAGCTCGACCTGCTTCTGCGACACCGGTTGCACGACGGTGACGTTGCGACCGCCGGCCAGGAACGTCGCGACCTCGTCGACGGGCCGGACGGTGGCCGACAGGCCGATCCGCTGCGCGGGCCGATCGAGCAGCGAGTCGAGACGCTCCAGGCTGACCGCGAGGTGGGCGCCGCGCTTGGTGGAGCACACCGCGTGCACCTCGTCGACGATGACCGTGTCGACGCCCTTCAACGACTCGCGCGCGGCGGAGGTCAGCAGCAGGAACAGCGACTCGGGCGTGGTGATGAGGATGTCGGCAGGGCGCCGGGCGAACAGGCGCCGCTCGTCGGCGGGGGTGTCACCGGAACGCATGGCCACCGTGATGTCCGGCTCCGGCAGGCCCAGGCGTGCCGACGCCTGGCGGATCCCGGCGAGCGGGCCGCGCAGGTTGCGCTCGACGTCGACGGCGAGCGCCTTGAGGGGGCTGACGTACAGCACTCGGCAGCGTCGTTTCGGATCCTCGGGCACCGGCTCGGCGGCCAGCCGGTCGAGCGCCGAGAGGAACGCGGCCAGCGTCTTGCCCGACCCGGTGGGCGCGACGACCAGGGTGTGGTCGCCGGAGGCAACCGCGTCCCACGCGCCGACCTGGGCCGCGGTCGGCGCGTCGAAGGCGCCGTCGAGCCAGGCCTGGGTGGCGGGGGAGAAGCGGTGCACCACACCATCCTGCCCTCGCCCACCGACAACGCCCGTTGCGCCGGAATCCCGGGGCTCGCAGCAGCGTTCAGGAGAGGTCGCGGTTTGGGATGTCGCCGCCCGCGCTGATAGCCTGTGATCGCGACCAGTCCTCGGTTCCACCGTGGATGTGCAAGCGGAAGCCCCGAGCCTCCCACCCGCGCCGTCACGCAGCATCCGACGAGCCGGGTCCGGTCACGGTTTCCGGCTCCGGCCGGGGGCCGCGCGACGCCCGTTCCGGGTGGCGCGGACCGGTCGGCGACTCCACGGCCCCGTGCGCACATTGCGCCGGGGCCGTTCGTCTGTCCAGCCCCGACGGACTGCATCACGATTCGAACCGCACCACCATTGAGACCCAGGGAGGTCCCATCAGCTCCGAACCCAGGATCAACGACCGGATCCGCGTACCCGAAGTTCGCCTCGTCGGCCCCGAGGGGGAGCAGGTCGGCATCGTGCCGATCGGCAAGGCCCTCGACCTCGCCGCCGAGTCCGATCTGGATCTCGTCGAGGTCGCACCGATGGCGCGTCCGCCCGTCTGCAAGCTCATGGACTACGGCAAGTTCAAGTACGAGAGCGCGCAGAAGGCGCGAGAGGCCCGGCGCAACCAGGCCCTCACCGTCATCAAAGAGATGAAGCTGCGCCCCAAGATCGATTCGCACGACTACGAGACCAAGAAGGGTCACGTCGAGCGGTTCCTCAAGGCCGGCGACAAAGTCAAGATCACGATCATGTTCCGTGGCCGCGAGCAGTCCCGCCCCGAGCTGGGGTTCCGGCTGCTGCAGCGCCTCGCCGAGGACATCACCGAACTCGGGTTCGTGGAGTCCTCGCCGAAACAGGACGGCCGCAACATGGTCATGGTCGTGGCCCCGCACCGCTCCACCAAGACCACCCGGATCGGACGGCCTGCCGAGCAGGCCACCGAGCCGGCCGAATAGCACCGAAGGACATCCGATGCCCAAGAACAAGACGCACAGCGGCACCAAGAAGCGCGTACGCGTGACCGGCAGCGGCAAGCTGCGCTCGCAGCACGCCGGCATGCGCCACAACCAGGAGCACAAGTCCTCCCGGTTGACGCGCCGCCTCACCGGCACCAAGGGCATCGCCAAGGCGGACGTCCCGCGCGTCAAGCGACTGCTCGGCCGCTGAACCCGGACCCTCCGACCACCTCGCCCTCCGCACGCGCGGAGCGGCCTGACTGTTGATCCCAGTAAGGAAGACACCTGATGGCACGCGTCAAACGGGCAGTGAACGCCCAGAAGAAGCGCCGTAGCGCCCTCGAAGCAGCCAGCGGTTACCGCGGCCAGCGGTCGCGGCTCTACCGCAAGGCGAAGGAGCAGCTGCTCCACTCGGCCACGTACCAGTACCGCGACCGCAAGCAGCGCAAGGGCGACTTCCGCCAGCTGTGGATCACCCGCATCAACGCGGCGGCCCGCGCGAACGACATGACCTACAACCGCTTCATCCAGGGCCTGCGCCTGGCCGAGATCGAGACCGACCGCAAGGTGCTCGCCGACCTCGCCGTCAACGACCCGGCCGCGTTCACCGCGCTCGTCGAGGTCTCGCGCGCCGCGGTCCAGGCCGAGGGCATCGGCGGCGCGGCCGCCCAGTCGCCGGCGGCCTAGGACTCTGCTCAGCTCCACCAACGCCCGGCTCGTCGCCGCGCGCCGCCTCACCCGGCGGTCCGCGCGGCGCGAGACCGGGCGTTTCCTCGCCGAGGGCGCGCAGGCCGTGCGGGAGGCGCTGGCGGCCGGGGCCGTCGTCGAGTCCTTCGCGACCGCCGACGCCATGGCCCGGCATCCCGAACTCGCGGCCGGCGCCGACGAGATCTCGCCGAAGGACGCGGCCGCGCTGTCCGAGACGGTGACGCCGCAGGGCCTCGTCGCCGTGTGCACGCTCGACCAGCCGTCCTTGGGCGACGTGCTCGGCGCCCGACCACGACTGCTCGCCGTGCTGGTCGAACCGAACGAGCCCGGCAACGTGGGGACGGTCGTGCGCACCGCCGACGCCGCGGGAGCCGACGCAGTAGTGCTGGTCGGCGGCGTCGACGCCTACAACGGCAAGGCCGTTCGAGCCAGCGCGGGCAGCCTGTTCCACCTGCCCGTCGTCGCCGCACCGCAGCCGGCCACCGATGTCGTGGCCGCCGTCGGCGCGCACCTCACCACCCTGGCCACCACCGGGAACGGTCGCGACGACCTCGACACGCTGGCCGACGACGGTGTGCTCGCCGCACCCAGCGCCTGGATCTTCGGCGCCGAGGCGCACGGGCTCGACGACGACGTGCTCGACCACGCCGCCCGCACCGTCCGCATCCCCATCCACGGGCGGGCCGAGAGCCTGAACCTGGCCGCCGCCGCGGCGATCTGCCTGTACGCGAGCGCGCGTGCCCAGCGCAGCGCCACGTAGCGCCGGCGCGCCACCCGGTAGGGTCGTCGCCGTGATGTCGACCATTGCGCGGAGCTCTTCGCCCTTCGGCGCGCGGCTCGCGGCCGCTCTCCACTCGCGCGTCTGACCATCGGGCGCGCGTCCGCCCTGCTGTCACCCGAATCGCAAGGAACTCCGACGCATGCCCTCCGAGAACTTCGACCCGGTCGAGGTCGCAGCCCTGCAGCCCGAGCACCTCGACGCCGCCGTCGACGCGGCCCTCGCCGCCTTCGCCGCGGTCACCAGCCTGGACGAGCTGAAGACCGCGACCCTCGCCCACGACGGCGACCGCTCACCCCTGGCCCTGGCCAACCGCGAGATCGGGGCGCTGCCGCCGGCCGCGCGCAAGGCTGCCGGTCAGCGCGTCGGACCGGCCCGCGGGCGGGTCCGCCAGGCCGCCGCCGCGCGCCAGCGTGAGCTCGAGGCCGAGCGTGACGCCCGCGTGCTCGTCGAGGAAGCCGTCGACGTCACGCTGCCCACCACCCGGCGACCGGTCGGCGCGCGGCACCCGGTCACCACCACGATGGAACGCATCAGCGACGGCTTCCTCGCGATGGGGTGGGAGATCGCGGAAGGGCCGGAGGCGGAGAGCAGCTGGTTCAACTTCGACGCCCTGAACACCCCGCCCGAACACCCGTCCCGCGCGCTGACCGACACGTTCTACGTCGGCTCGGACACCAGCGGAGTGGTGCTGCGCACGCAGACCTCGCCGGTGCAGATCCGGTCCATGCTCGAGCGCACGCCGCCCATCTACATCGTCTGCCCGGGGAAGACGTTCCGGACCGATGAGCTGGACGCCACCCACACGCCGGTGTTCCACCAGCTCGAGGGTCTCGCTGTCGACGAGGGGCTGACCATGGCCCACCTGCGCGGCACGCTCGACCACATGGTCGCCGACATGTTCGGCCCGGGCACGATCACGCGGCTGCGTCCCCACTACTTCCCGTTCACCGAGCCCAGCGCCGAGATGGACCTGCAGTGCTTCGTCTGCCACGGCGAGTCCGTGGGCAACCCCGACCGCCCGTGCCGGACCTGCAAGAGCGAGGGCTGGATCGAGTGGGGTGGCTGCGGGATGGTCGACCCCCGCGTGCTCACGGCCTGCGGGATAGATCCCGACCGCTACAGCGGGTTCGCGTTCGGCATGGGCATCGAACGCACCCTCATGTTCCGCAACGGGGTCGAGGACATGCGCGACATCGTCGAGGGCGACGTGCGTTTCAGCGCTGCCTTCGGAGTGGAGGCGTGATGTCACCCCACGAAGTCGCTCCGCACAGAACACTCCACGACTCCGCGGGGGCCCCGAAATGAAGGCGTCGGTCAGCTGGCTCGCCGAGCACGTCGACCTGCCCACCGGCCTCACCCCGCGCGAGCTCGCGGAGGCGCTGGTCCGCGTCGGGCTGGAGGTCGAGGACGTGCAGTCGGGCGGCGACGCGCTGTCCGGCCCGATCGTCGTCGGTCGCGTGCTGTCGGCCGAGCCCGAGCCGCAGAAGAACGGCAAGACCATCAACTGGTGCGCGGTCGACGTCGGGACACAGCACGCCGCCGACGACGGTGGCCCGCGCGGCATCGTCTGCGGCGCGCACAACTTCGGCGCGGGCGACCTCGTCGTGGTGGCGCTGCCCGGCGCCGTGCTCCCGGGCGACTTCGCGATCGCGGCGCGCAAGACCTACGGCCACGTCTCGGACGGGATGATCTGCTCCGTCCGAGAGCTCGGCATCGGCGACGACCACGACGGCATCCTCGTCCTGCCGGCCGACAGCGCGGCCCCCGGCGACGACCCGTTGCCGCTGCTCGGCCTCGACGACGCGGTCCTCGACGTCGCCGTCACCAGCGACCGCGGGTACTGCCTCTCGGTGCGCGGCCTGGCCCGTGAGGCCGCCGCCGCCCTGGACGTGCCCTTCCACGACGTCGTCGCCGACCTGCCGCCCGTCGACGGTGGCGCCTACGACGTGCACGTCGACGACCCGACCGGGTGCGATCGCTTCTCCGCCCGCGCCGTCAGCGGGCTCGACCCGTCCGCGCCGACCCCGGACTGGATGGCCACCCGCCTGCGCCAGTCCGGCATGCGACCCATCTCGCTGGCCGTCGACGTCACCAACTACGTCATGCTCGAGACCGGCCAGCCGCTGCACGCCTTCGACCGCGACCGGCTCACTGGCGCGCTCGGCGTCCGGCGCGCCCGGCCTGGCGAGAAGGTGACGACGCTGGACGACGCCGTCCGGGTGCTCGACCCGCAGGACATGGTCGTCACCGACGACACCGGCGCCGTCGCCCTCGCGGGCGTCATGGGCGGGGCGTCCACCGAGATCGGTGGTTCGACGACCGCCATCGTGCTCGAGGCCGCGCACTGGGACCCCGACACGGTGGCCCGGACGGTGCGGCGGCATCGACTGCCGAGTGAGGCCGCGCGGCGCTTCGAGCGCGGCGTCGACCCCGAGATCGCCGGTGTGGCGCTGGCCCGGTGCGTCGACCTGCTCGTGGAGCACGGCGGTGCCACGGCCGTCGCCGGCTACACCGTGGTCGGCGACGCCGTGGCGCCCGCACCGATCGCGATGTCGGTGAGCCTGCCCGAACGCACCGCGGGCCTGCCCATCCCGCCGGCGGACGTGCGCCGTCACCTCGAGGTCGTCGGCTGCCGAATCAACGGGGCCGTCGCCGGTGACGACCTGCTCGAGGTGCAGCCGCCCACGTGGCGCCCGGACCTGCTGCTGCCCGCCGACCTCGTCGAGGAGGTCGTCCGGCTGGTCGGTTACGAGAAGCTGCCGTCGGTGCTGCCCGCGGCGCCCGCCGGCCGTGGGCTGCATCCGCGTCAGCAGTTCGACCGCGACGTCTCCCGCGCCGTGGCGGCGTGGGGTCTGACCGAGACGTTGTCCTACCCGTTCGTCGCGCCCGGAGTGCTCGACGCGTTCGGGCTCGCGGCCGACGACCCGCGCCGACGTGCACTCCGGCTGGCCAACCCGCTGTCCGAGGACGAACCCGAGCTGCGCACCACGTTGCTGCCCGGGCTGCTCGACACCGTCGTACGCAACCTCGGCCGCGGCCGGCGGGACCTCGCCGTCGTCGAGACGGGGCTGGTCTTCCTGCGCCGCGACGTCGATCGCACGCCCGAGCTGCCGGGCATCGCGGCCCGCCCGTCCGACGCCCAGATCGCGACGCTGAACGCGGCCCTGCCCGACCAGCCCAAGCATCTCGCCGCCGTGCTGACCGGAGCGCTCGAACCGGCGAGCTGGTGGGGGCCGGCGCGTCCGGCCGGTTGGGCCGACGCCGTCGAGATCGCCCGGGTCGTGGCCCGCGCGGCCCGCGCGGACCTGATCGTCCGGTCCGGCGACCTCGCCCCCTGGCACCCGGGACGGTGTGCGGAGCTGGCGGTCGGCGACGTCGTCGTCGGCCACGCCGGTGAGCTGCACCCGCGGGTCGTGGCCGCCCTCGGCCTGCCCGAGCGGACCTGCGCGGTCGAGCTCGATCTCGACGCCTTCCCCGACCGGGAGCCGGCCCGGGCGCCGGACATCTCGGGCTACCCGCCGGTGTTGCTGGACGTTGCGCTGGTCGTCGACGACGGGGTCGCCGCGGGTGACGTCGAACGCGCCCTGGCCGACGGCGCGGGGGAGCTGCTCGAGGACGTGCGGCTCTTCGACGTGTACGCCGGCGACCAGCTCGGGTCCGGGCTCAAGTCGCTGGCGTTCGCGCTGCGGTTGCGTGCCCCCGACCGCACGCTGACCGGCGAGGAGGCGACGGTAGCCCGCGACGCGGCCATCGCCCGCGCCCACGCGCTGACGGGCGCCCAGCTGCGCTCCTGACCGCTCCCACCCTCCCAAGCTGTATGAAGTTGCGGCATGCTGCATAATTGTCCGCATGGGAGTACGGGTCGCGGTCGCCGGAGCCAGCGGGTACGCCGGAGGTGAGCTGCTGCGACTCGTCGCCGCGCACCCCGACCTGGAGGTCGCCGCGGTCACGGCCCGCGCCAACGCCGGGCAGTCGCTGGCCGCGGTGCACCCGCACCTGCGCTCGCTGGCCCATCTGACCTTCAGCGACACCACCCCCGAGAGCCTCGGCGACGCCGACCTCGTGTTCCTCGCCCTCCCGCACGGCGCGTCGGCGGAGCTGGCGGCGCAGCTGCCGCAATCGGTCAAGGTCGTCGATCTCGGCTCCGACCACCGCCTCGTCGACGAGGCTGCGCACGCCCGCTACTACGGCGGCGCCCACCACCCGGCCTGGACCTACGGGTTGCCCGAGCTGCCCGGCCAGCGCGACCGCATCGCCGCTGCGGCCCGCGTCGCGAACACCGGCTGCCACGCCGTCGCGGCCATCCTGCCGCTGGCCCCGCTCGTCGCGGCGGGCGTCGCCGACCCGCACGACGTCGTCGTCACGTCGGCCAGCGGGACGTCGGGCGCCGGCCGGTCCGCCCTGACCCACCTGCTCGGCAGCGAGGTCATGGGCGACCTGTCCGCGTACAAGGTCGGCGCGCACCGGCATGTGCCCGAGATCAAGCAGGCCACCGGCGTCACGACGCTCACCATGGTCCCGGTGCTGGCGCCGATGCCGCGGGGGATCCTGTCCAGCGTCGCCGTCCGACCGATCGACGGCGCGACCGACGCCGAAGCACGCGACGCGCTGTCCGTCGCCTACGCCGACGAACCGTTCGTGCACGTGCTCGACGTCGGGCAGCAGCCGCACACGTCCGCCACCGCGGGCGCGAACAGCGCACTCGTGCAAGTCGTCACCGACCAGGACTCCGGGCGGCTCGTCCTCACCTGCGCCGTCGACAACCTGGGCAAGGGCGCCGCCGGCCAGGCCGTCCAGAACGCGAACCTCATGCTCGGCCTGGCCGAGACGGCCGGCCTCACCGCGGACGGGGTTGCCCCGTGAGTGCGCCCTTCGGCCCGACGGGGGTCACCGCGCCGCGTGGCTTCCGCGCCTCCGGGGTCGCGGCCGGCCTCAAGGGCGGCGGTGGACGCGACGTCGCCCTCGTCGTCAACGACGGCCCACGCGCCGCCGCCGCCGCGGTGTTCACCAGCAACCGGGTGCAGGCCGCGCCGGTGCTCTGGTCGCGCCAGGCCGTCGCGGACGGTCGGCTGCGCGCGGTCGTGCTGAACGCCGGCGGCGCGAACGCCTGCACCGGCCCGGCCGGGTTCGCCGACACGCACCGCACCGCCGAGCACACCGGCGCCGCGGTCGGCGTCGACCCCGGTGACGTCGCCGTCTGCTCCACCGGCCTCATCGGCGAGCGGCTGCCGATGGACGCCCTGCTCGCCGGGGTGGACGCCGCGACCGCAGCGCTGTCCGTCGACGGGGCCGCCGACGCCGCCGACGCGATCCGAACCACCGACACCCGGTCCAAGCAGGCCGTCGTGCAGGGCGACGGGTGGACGGTCGGCGGCATGGCCAAGGGCGCGGGCATGCTCGCGCCCGGCCTGGCCACCATGCTGTGCGTTCTCACCACCGACGCCGTCGCGGACGCCGCCGCCCTGTCCGCCGTCCTGCACGACGCCACCCGGACCACCTTCGATCGCATCGACGCCGACGGCTGCATGTCCACCAACGACACGGTCGTGCTGCTGGCCAGCGGCGCGTCCGGCGTGACCCCGCCGCCGGACGCTCTGGCCACCGCGGTGCAGGCCGTGTGTGCCGACCTCGCCGCGCAACTGCTGGCCGACGCCGAGGGCGCCACCAAGGAGGTCCGCATCGACGTCGTGCACGCTGCGAGCGAGGCCGACGCCGTCGAGGTCGGGCGCAGCATCGCGCGCAACAACCTGCTCAAGTGCGCGCTGTTCGGCAACGACCCGAACTGGGGACGCGTGCTCGCCGCGGTCGGCACCACGCACGCGCGCTTCGAGCCCGACGAGCTCGACGTCGCGATCAACGGCATCGAGGTCTGTCGCAACGGCGCCGCCGGTGACGACCGCGGCCGGGTCGACCTGACCGGCCGCGACATCGTGATCCTCGTGGACCTCAAGGCCGGGCAGCGGTCCGCGACGATCTGGACGAACGACCTGTCGCACGCCTACGTCGAAGAGAACTCGGCGTACTCCTCATGAGCGAGAACCCGCCCGTGCGCACGGACATCAGCCGCGATCACGAAGCCGCGCAGGCCAAGGCCGCCACCCTCGTCGACGCGTTGCCGTGGCTGCAGCGCTTCCACGACAAGATCGTGGTCATCAAGTACGGCGGCAACGCCATGACCAGCCCGGACCTGCAGTCCGCGTTCGCCGAGGACGTCGCCTTCCTGCGTTACGCCGGCGTCCGCCCGGTCGTGGTGCACGGCGGCGGCCCGCAGATCACCCAGCACCTCGAGCGGCTCGGCATCGCGTCCGAGTTCCGCGGCGGCCTGCGCGTCACCACACCTGAGGCGATGACCGTCGTGCGCATGGTGCTCACCGGCCAGGTCAACGCCGACATCGTCAACCTGCTCAACGACCACGGGTCGATGGCCATCGGCCTGTCCGGTGAGGACGCCAGCCTGCTCATCGCCGAGCGGCGCGGCACGGTGGTCGACGGTGTGCCGGTGGACCTCGGTCAGGTCGGTGACGTCGTTGCGGTCGAGCCGTCCGCGGTGCACGCCCTGCTCGACGCCGGCCGCATCCCGGTCATCGCCACCGTGGCCCGCGGGCTCGACGGCCAGACCTACAACGTCAACGCCGACACCGCCGCCGCGGCCCTCGCGGTCGGGCTCGGGGCCGAGAAGCTCATCGTGCTGACCGACGTCGAGGGTCTCTACGCCGACTGGCCGGCCAGCACCGACATCATCCGCCAGATCGACACCGAGTCGCTCGCCGCGCTGGTGCCGCAACTGTCGAGCGGCATGGTGCCGAAGATGGAGGCCTGCGTGCGCGCCGTCGACGGCGGTGTCCCGCGCGCCACGGTCCTCGACGGGCGCATCGAGCACGCCATCCTGCTCGAGATCTTCACCAGTGACGGTGTCGGGACGATGGTCGTGCCCGCGAAGGGAGGAGCGGCGTGAACCACAACGAACGCTGGTCGGCCGTGATGATGAACAACTACGGCACGCCGCCGGTCGCGCTCGACCACGGCGACGGCGTGCGCGTCTGGGACGCCGACGGCAACGCCTATCTCGACTTCGTCGGCGGCATCGCGGTGTCGGCCCTCGGGCACGCCCACCCGGCCATCGTCGCCGCGGTGACCGAGCAGGTCGGCCGTCTCGCGCACACGTCGAACCTGGCCATGCACGAGCCGGGCATCCGGCTGGCCGAGCGACTCGTCGAGCTGCTCGGGCTGCCCGCGCGGGTCTTCTTCGCCAACAGCGGCGCCGAGGCCAACGAGTGCGCGCTGAAGCTGGCCCGCCTGCACGGTGCGCGTTCCGGTCGCAGCACGATCGTGTCGTGCAACAGCAGCTTCCACGGCCGGACCATGGGGGCCCTGTCGGTCACCGGCAACCCGGCCAAGCGTGAGCCCTTCGCCCCGCTGCCCGGCCCGGTCACCTTCGTCGACTACGGCAACCTGGACGCGCTCGCCGCCGCCGTCGACGACACCGTCGCGGCCGTCATCGTCGAACCGACCCTCGGCGAGGGCGGCGTCGTGCCGCCCCCGACGGGTTACCTGGCCGGTGTCCGTTCGGTCTGCGACGTGGCGGGCGCGCTGATGATCGTCGACGAGGTGCAGTCCGGCATCGGCCGCACGGGGCACTGGTTCGCCAGCCAGGCCGAGGGCGTGCGGCCCGACGTCGTCACTCTCGCGAAGGGCCTCGGCGGCGGGCTACCCATCGGCGCCTGCCTCGGCGTCGGTGCAGCGGGGGAGCTGTTCGCCCCCGGCGACCACGGCAGCACCTTCGGCGGCAACCCGGTCTCGTGCGCTGCCGCGCTCGCCGTGCTCGACACCATCGCCGAGCAGCACCTGCTCGACAACGCCAAGATCGTCGGCGAGCACCTGGCCACAGCGATCAACGCCCTCGACGAGCCGCTGGTCGACGAGGTCCGCGGCACCGGGCTGTGGCGCGGCGTCGGTCTGACCCGCCCGGTCGCCGCGCAGGTCGAGGCGGACGCACGGGTGCGCGGCCTGCTCGTGAACGCCGTGCGCCCGGACACGATCCGGCTCGTCCCACCGCTGATCACCACGGAGGACGACGTCGACCGGGCCGTCGCCATCCTGGCCGACAGCTTCCGCGGGGTACGCGATGCCTAGGCACTTCCTGCGCGACGACGACCTCGCGCCGGACGAGTTGAACACCGTGCTCGACCTCGCCGCGGCGATGAAGGCGGACCGCCACGGGTTCCGTCCCCTCGCCGGCCCGCAGTCGGTCGCCCTGATCTTCGACAAGCCGACCCTGCGTACGCAGCTGTCGTTCTCGGTCGGCATCGGGGAGCTCGGCGGGCAACCGGTCGTCGTCGACTCGGGGCTGGCCGGCATCGGCGCACGCGAGTCCATCGCCGACGTCACCCGCGTCGTGTCCCGGCAGGTCGCGGCCATCGTCTGGCGCACGCACGGCCAGGAGCGCATCGAGGAGATGGCCGCACACAGCCGGGTGCCCGTCGTCAACGCGCTCACCGACCAGTTCCACCCGTGTCAGATCCTCGCCGACCTGCTGACCGTTCGCGAGCACAAGGGGCACCTGGCCGGCCTGTCCTTCACCTACCTCGGCGACGCGGCCAACAACATGGCGCACTCCTACCTGCTCGGGGGATCCGCCGCCGGGCTGCACGTCCGCGTCGCCGGCCCGACCGGCTACCGTCCCGACCCGGCGGTGCTCGCCGACGCCGAACGCATCGCTGCGGGCACCGGCGGTTCGGTCGCCGTCACCGACGTCGCCGAGAAGGCCCTCGACGGTGCCGACGTCGTGGTCACCGACACGTGGGTGTCGATGGGCCGCGAGGCCGAGAAGGACGCCCGCGAGGCGCCGTTCCGGCCGTACGCCGTCACAGCCGACGCGCTGGCGCTGGCCGCGCCGGACGCCGTGGTCCTGCACTGCCTGCCCGCCTACCGCGGCAAGGAGATCGCGGCCGAGGTGCTCGACGGCCCGCAGAGCGTGGTCTGGGACGAGGCCGAGAACCGCCTGCACGCGCAGAAGGCCCTGCTGTCCTGGCTCGTGGAGCGTTCGGCGTGAGCGCGCGCGCCGAACGCGTCCACCCGCTGCCCGTGGCGCCCACCCGCGCGGCCAGGCACGCCCGCATCATCGCGGTCATCGCCGACAACACCGTCCGGTCGCAGGCCGAGCTCGCCGCACTGCTCGACGCGGCCGGCGTGCACGTCACCCAGGCCACCCTGTCGCGCGACCTCGACGAGCTCGGCGCGGTCAAGCTGCGCCCGGCCGACGGCGGCGCGCCGGCCTACGTCATCCCCGAGGACGGGTCGCCGCTGACGAACCGGACGGCCGGTGACGACACGCCGCCACGCCTGGCGCGCCTGGTCGGTGAACTGCTCGTCAGCATCGAGGCCAGCGCCAACCTGGTCGTCATCCGCACCCCGCCCGGGGCGTCGAACTTCCTGGCCAGCGCCATCGACCGGGCCCGGATGCCCGACGTGCTGGGCACCGTCGCCGGCGACGACACCATCCTGGTCATCAGCCGCGCACCCGAGGGCGGCGCCGCCCTGGCCCAGCGCCTGCTCGAGCTGGCCCGACCGCACACCGATCACGAGGAGACGGAAACCCCTTGAGCAAAGTCCTCACCAGCCTGCCGGTCGGCGAACGCGTCGGCATCGCGTTCTCCGGGGGCCTCGACACCTCCGTCGCCGTCGCCTGGATGCGCGAGCGCGGCGCGGTGCCGTGTGCCTACACCGCCGACATCGGCCAGTACGACGAGACGGACATCCAGAGCGTCCCCGACCGGGCGACGCAGTACGGCGCCGAGGTCGCCCGCGCGATCGACTGCCGTCGTGAACTGGTCGAGGAAGGCCTGGCCGCGCTGGCCTGCGGCGCGTTCCACATCCGCAGCGGGGGGCGTGCCTACTTCAACACGACGCCGCTCGGCCGGGCCGTCACCGGCACCATGCTCGTCCGCGCGATGCGGGCCGACGACGTCCACATCTGGGGCGACGGCTCGACGTTCAAGGGCAACGACATCGAGCGCTTCTACCGCTACGGTCTGCTGACCAACCCCGCGCTGCGCATCTACAAACCTTGGCTGGACCCCGAGTTCGTCGACGAGCTCGGCGGCCGCACCGGGATGAGCGAGTGGCTGACCGCGCGCGACCTGCCCTACCGCGCCAGCAGCGAGAAGGCGTACTCCACCGACGCCAACATCTGGGGTGCCACCCACGAGGCGAAGACCCTCGAGCACCTCGACACGTCGCTGGAGACGGTCGAACCGATCATGGGGGTGCGGTTCTGGGACCCGGCCGTCGCCATCGACGCCGAGGACGTCACCATCCGCTTCGAGGGCGGCCGCCCGACCGCGATCAACGGCGTGCGCCACGACGACCCCGTCGACCTCGTGCGCGAGGCCAACACCATCGGTGGGCGGCACGGGCTGGGCATGTCCGACCAGATCGAGAACCGCATCATCGAGGCCAAGTCGCGGGGCGTCTACGAGGCACCCGGGATGGCGCTGCTCTGGATCGTCTACGAGCGCCTGCTCAACGCCGTGCACAACGAGGACACGGTCGCGAACTACCACAGCGAAGGACGCCGTCTCGGCCGCCTGCTGTACGAGGGCCGGTGGCTCGACCCGCAGTCGTTGATGATCCGTGAGCCGTTGCAGCGATGGGTGGCCTCCGTGGTCACCGGCGAGGTCACGCTGCGTCTGCGTCGCGGTGAGGACTACACGATCCTGCGCACCGAGGGCCCCGACTTCAGCTACCACCCCGACAAGCTGTCGATGGAGCGGACCGAGTCCGCGGCCTTCGGGCCGCTCGACCGCATCGGGCAGCTCACGCTGCGCAACCTCGACATCGCCGACTCCCGCTCCAAGCTGGAGCTCTACGCCGGCCAGCCGCTCGACCAGGGCCAGGTGCTGGTCGAGCACGGCACGCTGTTCGGTTCGCTGCCCGCCGGCGGCGGCGAGCAGATCGCGGCCAACCCCGGGTCCGACGACGAGAGCGAGGCCGCGCTCGAGCACGCGGCCATGGAAAGCGGCAATGACTGACGTACCCGAGGGCCGGGCCGCCGACGGGCAGGGCGCAGCGCTCTGGGGTGGCCGGTTCAGCGGCGCCCCCGCCGACGCGTTGGCGGCGCTGTCCCTGTCCACCCACTTCGACTGGCGACTGGCCCGCTACGACCTCGCCGGGTCCCGGGCCCATGCCCGGGTCCTGCACGCCGCGGGCCTGCTCACCGACGACGAGCTCTCGTCCATGCTGGCGGGCCTGGACCGCCTCGAGGACGACGTCGCCGCCGGGACGTTCCGGCCCGAGCCTGCGGACGAGGACGTGCACACCGCGCTCGAGCGCGGGCTCGTCGACCGCGTCGGCGCCGAGCTCGGCGGGCGTCTGCGCGCCGGCCGCTCCCGCAACGACCAGATCGCCACCCTGATCCGCATGTACCTGCGCGACGAGGCCCGGCTGCTCGCCCGGGGCGTGCTCGCCCTCGTCGACGCCCTGGTCGGGCAGGCCCGTACCCATCTCGGCGTCCCCATGCCGGGGCGTACGCACCTGCAGCACGCGCAGCCGGTCCTGCTGTCGCACCACCTGCTCGCCCACTGCTGGGCGCTCACCCGCGACGTCGCGCGCTGGCGCGACTGGGACGCCCGCGCTGCGCGCAGCCCCTACGGCGCCGGCGCGTTGGCCGGTTCGTCGTTGGGCCTCGACCCGGCCGCCGTCGCCCACGACCTGGGTTTCGACGGGCCGAGCGAGAACTCGATCGACGCCACCGCCGCACGCGATGTCGTCGCCGAGTTCTCCTTCGTCTGCGCGATGCTGGCCGTCGACCTGTCCCGGCTCGCCGAGGAGGTCATCCTCTGGGCCACCAAGGAGTTCTCCTTCGTCACCCTCGACGACGCGTACTCCACCGGCAGCTCGATCATGCCGCAGAAGAAGAACCCCGACGTCGCCGAACTCGCCCGCGGCAAGGCCGGGCGGCTCATCGGCGACCACGCCGGGCTGCTGGCCACGCTCAAGGGGCTGCCGCTGGCCTACAACCGCGACCTGCAGGAGGACAAGGAGCCCGTCTTCGACGCCACCGACAACCTGCACCTGCTCCTGCCGGCCATGAGCGGGATGATCGCCACCCTGACCTTCGACACCGGGCGGCTCGCATCCCTCGCCCCGCAGGGCTTCTCGCTGGCCACCGACGTCGCCGAATGGCTGGTACGTCGTCGGGTGCCCTTCCGGGTGGCCCACGAGATCGCCGGCGCCTGCGTACGTGCGTGCGAGCAGAAGGGCGTCGAGCTCGGCGAGCTGACCGACGACGACCTCGCCGCGATCTCGCCCGAGCTGACGCCCGAGGTGCGCTCGGTGCTCACCGTCGCCGGGTCGATCGACTCCCGCAACGGGTTCGGTGGCACCGCCAACGCCCGCGTCCGCAAGCAGCTCGAGCTCCTGCAGGCCACCGTTGCCGACCATGCCGCCTGGTCCGCCCGGTCCTGACGCGTCGTGTTCGTCGACCGCGCGCGGCTGCTCCCGCACTCGCGGATCCTGGCGCCCCGGCTGATCGGCGCCGTCCTGGTGTCCGACGTAGGAGGTCACGAGGTGGCGGTACGGCTCACCGAGGTCGAGGCCTACGAGGGCACCGACGACCCGGCATCGCATGCGTTCCGCGGTCCCACGCCCCGCACCGCCGTGATGTTCGGGCCGCCCGGCCACCTCTACTGCTACTTCACCTACGGCATGCACTGGTGCGCCAACGTCGTGTGCGGCCCGGACGGAGCGGCGTCGGCCGTGTTGCTGCGTGCCGGAACGATCGTGCGCGGCGTCGAGCACGCGTTCGCCCGCCGCCCTGCCGCCCGGCACGAACGCGACCTGGCCCGTGGCCCGGCCCGGCTCGCCACCTGCCTCGCTCTCGGGCGGGACACCGACGGCGCCGACCTCTGCGACCCGTCCGCTCCCGTCCGCCTCGAGTCGTTGCCGTCGCGGCGCCGCCCCGGAGTGGCCAGCGGGCCCCGCGTGGGCATCTCCGTCGCCATCGAACGGCCCTGGCGGTACTGGTCGGCCGGCGACCCGACCGTGTCGAGCTACAAGGCGGGCGGACGCACCCGACGTAGGGCCGACCCGGCAGACTGACCGTCGTGGACGACGACTTCGAGCTGCCTACCGACCTGCGCGACGCCTACGAGATCCTCAGCAGCGGCGCCGCGCAGATCCTGCCGGCCGACGGGCTGGCCGAACGCCTGCGAGCGGCCCGCGCCGAGGACCGCCCGCTACGCGTGAAGCTGGGCATCGACCCGTCCGGCACCGACCTCACGCTCGGCCACGCCGTCGTGCTGCGCAAACTGCGTCAGTTCCAGGACCTCGGGCACATCGCCGTGCTGGTGGTCGGCGGGTTCACCGGGCAGGTGGGCGACCCGTCCGGCCGCACCGCCACCCGGTCGGCGCAATCGGCCGAGGCGGTCGTCGCGAACGCCGCGGGCTACTTCGACCAGGTCATGCGCATCCTGGACCCGGCCCGCACCGAGGTGGTCGACAACGCCGACTGGCTCGGCACCATGAGCCTGGCCGACATCCTCGGTTACACCCGGTTGGTGACGGTGGCCCAGCTGCTCGAGCGCGACGACTTCGCGCGCCGGTTCGCGGCCCGGCAGCCGATCAGCCTGTCCGAGTTCGTCTACCCCTTGCTGCAGGGCATCGACTCGGTCGAGATCCGCGCCGACATCGAGCTCGGCGGCACCGACCAGACCTTCAACAACCTGGTCGGCCGGGAACTGCAGCGCTCTCGGGGCCAGGCCCCGCAGGCGGTGCTCACCGTGCCCCTGCTGGTGGGCACCGACGGGGTCGAGAAGATGGGCAAGTCGCTGGGGAACTACATCGCCATCGCCGACCCCGCGGACGAGCAGTTCGGCAAGCTGATGAGCATCCCCGACACGGTCGTCGGCATGTACGCGCGCTTGTGCACCGCCATGCATCCACGTGAGGTCGCTGAGCTCGAGGCCGAGGTGGCCGCCGGGGGAGCGGCCGCCAACCGTGCGAAGCGCGCCGTGGCCCGGGCCGTGGTGTCGCTGTACCACGGGTCCGAGGAGAGCGAACGGGCCGAGGCGCGCTTCGACGCCGTCTTCCGGCGCGGGGAGGTCCCGGTGGACGCGCCCGAGATCGATCTGCCGGCGGACGACCCGGTCCACGTGCCCGCGTTGCTCGTGGCGGCCGGGCTCGCGGCCAGCACGAGCGCCGCTCGCCGCGACATCGACGCCGGCGCCGTGAAGATCGACGGTGTCGCCGTCCCCGCGCGCACCTACGACCTGCCACGCATCGAGCTCGTCGGACATGTCCTGACTTCGGGCAAGCGCAAGGCGATCAGGCCCGTCTGACTCCCGGCGTGCGGGGGCCCGAACGGCGCGGGTGCCCCAGGTCACAAAGATCAACCCTGTGCCGTACGAGCGGCGCCGGCCATGCCGACCGCAGCCGACGCCCGTATTTCCTGGCATGAAGCCGGTTCGCCCCGGGATTTGCATCGCGGGGGGCGGCTGGCTAGTGTTCTTCTTGTTCGCGCAACGGAGTCACGAACAGCACCGGGGTCGAGGCCCAGGGGCTGGTGAAGCCGGGTGAATGGTTTCCCCCAAGCACGAGGTACTGCTCATCGAGCACCCCGACCAAGTGGGAGTTCTGGGTGGTGCCGGTCGTGTTTGACCGCGCGAGACCAACCAGTGTAGTGTTTTTCGGGTTGCCCCCGACCAGCCGGAAACGGTTGCGACGGTGTGCGTCCGCTCCTTGAGAACTCAACAGCGTGCCGAAAGTTAGTGCCATAAAGATTAACTCTCGTCTCGTGTCCGGTCCGCCGGTCACGGAAGAGATTCCTTTGGTACATCGAGCAAATAATTCCGTGTCCTGTCGCTGATCCTCGGATCAGTGACGGGGGACAGTCAGCTCGTATGACCAGTGATTGAACCGTCGCAGGACGGTGACTTTCTGTGTCGACACTCCGGCTCCACCTCGGTGGGACCGGTCGTCATATAAACATTCACGGAGAGTTTGATCCTGGCTCAGGACGAACGCTGGCGGCGTGCTTAACACA
>NZ_CAXUNP010000027.1:0-49015 GCF_964252635.1 uncultured Jatrophihabitans sp. | reverse complement strand
CCCTGCCCCTGCCCCTGCCTGATATGCCAGGGCCGCGATCCCGTCGCGACGAGGTCGTCGGGTGCTGATCACGGTGGGCGGGCTGCGCACGGTGGGCCGCAAGACCCGGTCGCCCTGACCCCCGGGAATGCGGGAGACCCGTCCCGCGTCGGTGGGTTGGGGGGTAGGGCGTACATGCCACCTACATCGGGCGGGTGGCGCGTCTTCGAGGGCCGTAACACCCGGTGTTACGACCGCGCAATGCCCGACCGCTGGGGGAGCAGCCCGCGATCGTGTTGCCGATTCCCGGTGCGTACGCGTCGCCATGCCGCGCCTGGCGCACCAAGATTGCGCAACACGATCCGCCGGTTGCGGGGGTTGGGGTGATCCACGCACGCCCGGCGCCCGGCATGCCCGGCGCCCGGCCCGCCTGGTGCCCGGCACACCCGGCGCCCGGCACCCGGCACGCCCAGCGCCCGGTGCCCGGCACGCGCGGCGCCCGGCACGCCTCATACGACAGGGCCGCGATCCGGTAGCGGATCGCGGCCCTGTGCGTGGCGCTGAGGCAGCTGACGATCAGTCGGTGAGCTGCTTGCGGTCCTCGTTGTCGCGCTCGATCTCGGCCGCGGCCAGGGCGTCGAGCTCGGCCTGGATCTCCGGCTTCTCCTTGACCGGGTACAGGAACCCGCGGATGTGGCGCAGCGGCGAGCCGCCGCCGAGCTGGCTCATCCGCTTCGGCACCGGGGTACCGGCGTACGACAGCTGGCCGTGGCCGTGCTCGTCAACGGGCCCGAGGGGCTGATGCACCTCGATGAACTCGCCGGTCGGCAGGACCTTGATGATGCCGGTCTCGACACCGTGCTCGAGCACCTCGCGGTCGTGCCGCTGCAGGCCCAAGCAGATGCGGTACGCGAGCAGGTAGGCCAGCGGGGGCACCGTGAGCAGCGAGATACGGCCCGCCCACGTCATCGCATTCAGCGAGATGTCGAACGCCTTGGCGATGAGGTCGTTGGCGCCCGACAGGTACAGGATCACGTAGAACGCGATGGCCATGCAGCCGAGGCCGGTACGGACCGGGACATCACGAGGGCGCTGCAGCAGGTGATGCTTCGCGGTGTCCTTGGTCATCTTCGCCTCGATGAACGGATAGACCGCGGCGAGGGTGAACAGGATGCCGGGTAGCACGACCGTCGGCCAGAACACGGCCGGGATGGTGTAGCCGAAGTTGCGGATCTCCCAGGACGGGAACAGGCGCGTCGAACCGTCCAGGAAGCCCATGTACCAGTCGGGCTGCGAGCCCGACGACACCTGGGACGGCTCGTACGGGCCGAACAGCCACACCGGGTTGATCTGGGCCAGGCCGCCCAGCAGGCAGGTGATGCCGAAGACGACGAAGAAGAAGCCGCCGGCCTTCGCCGCGTACACGGGGAACACCCGCTCGCCGCTGACCGTGTCCTCCGTGTGCCCGTGGCCCGGGAACTGGGTGTGCTTCTGGCGCACGACCAGGGCCAGGTGGGCGCCGATGAGCGCGGCCAGGATGGCGGGGATGAGCAGCACGTGCGCGATGTAGAGGCGCCCGATGATCTCGTGCCCAGGGAACGGCCCACCGAAGAGCAGGAAGGAGACCCAGGTCCCGATGACCGGGATGGACAGGATGATCGCGTCGGCGATCCGCAGGCCCGTGCCGGACAGCAGGTCGTCAGGGAGCGAGTAGCCGGCGAAGCCCTCGACGGTGCCCAGGGCGATCAGGGCGATGCCGATCATCCAGTTCATCTCGCGCGGCTTGCGGAACGCCCCGGTGAAGAACGTACGGAACATGTGCACGAGCATCGCGGCGAGGAACATCAGCGCGGACCAGTGGTGGATCTGGCGCACGACCAGGCCACCGCGGACGTCGAAGGTGAGGTCCAGCGTCGAGGAGTACGCCCGAGACATGGTGATGCCGTCCATCGGGACATAGCGGCCGTGGTAGACGGTCGTCGCCATGGACGGGTCGTAGAAGAAGGTGAGGTAGGTGCCGGACAGCAGCAGGATGATGAACGAGTACAGCGCGATCTCGCCCATCATGAACGACCAGTGGTCGGGGAAGACCTTGTTCAGCTGCTTGCGCATCGGGCCGGCCATGTTCAGCCGGTCGTCCATCCACTTGCCGACCTTGCCCTGGGGAGTCCGCGGCTCGGTCGAGCGCCGGGTCGGCGACGCGGGGGGCGTTGTCGTCGTGGTCATGATGTCCTCACAGACACGCGGTCACTGCGGGGCGGCCCAACTATTGGAGCCTGATCGTACGAGGCCGTGCTCATGGCCGGTTCCAGAACGCGGGACCGATGGCCTCGTGGTAGTCGGACAGGGCGACGAAGTACTGCTTCCCATCATCCCCCGTTTCGACGCCGAGGGGGAGTTTCGGGAGACTTCGTGACGCAGGTCCGAAAACCGGCTTGGCGTCCTGGAGCACCTCGAACTGCGACTGGTGGCACGGGCACAACAGGCGCGACGTCTGCTGCTCGTACAACGAGGCGGGGCAACCGGCGTGCGTGCAGATCTTGGAGAACGCCACGAACTCGGGGTTGTCGGTGGGGTAGCCCCAGCCCGCCTGGCCCTTGCGTGCCTTGACCTTCTGGCCCGGCTTGAGCCGGATGATCAGGGTCGGTGACGACGCGTCGGTGATGCCGTTGAACCCGTCGGCGTCGTCCTGGTGGATACCGGGGAACACGGTCAGCAGGCCGCCCGGCTCGAGGTCGTCGGGGCCGATCCGGCGGAAGTCGATGTCGACGATCGGCACGTGGCCGTTCGGCGGGAACAGCTTCTTGTTGGGCCGGAACTGGGTGTGGAACAGCTTGTTGCCCGGGTTCTTGACCAGGGCGCCGACCAGCGCGACGAGCGGTACCGCGGCCAGCGCCCCGCCGGCCAGCCCCAGGGACTTCAGGATGAGGCCGCGGCGCGGGAGGCCGGTGTCCTCGAGGCCGCTGAGCAGCGTGGCCTCGGTCATCAGCTTGTCCTGCTCGGTGGACGGGTCGTCGTGGCGGTCCTGGACCGCCTCCTCCTCGGGCATGAGCCACTTGGCCCACAGCACGAGACCGACGCCCATGAAGATCAGCATGACGGCGAGCAGCGCGCCCAACGCCGGCGTGTAGAAGCGGAAGTTCTGCGGGGTGCCGGGCAGGTGCCAGTGGTACGGCAGGGCCACGAAGGCCACGATGAAACCGACGCCGGCCAGGGCGGAGATGCCGAAGGTCAGCGCGACCGCGCGCTCGACGCGCTTCTCGGCCTTGGTGCCGCGGACCGGGAAGCGGTCGCGACGGTGCACGATATGGACGCCGTCGGCCTCCGAGCCCGCCAGCATGGCGTCCTCGGTGGACATCGCGCGAAGCTCGTCCGGCGACACGTCGTCGGTGTCCTCGGTGCTGTGGGTGTCGTGGGTGGTGCTCACTGCGCCCCCTGCTGTGTTCCGACGACGTGCCTCATCGTGCTCGGGCCCCGATCCACAGGATGGCGACCATCAGGGCCCCGACGCCGGCGACCCAGATGACGATGGCCTCGGACACCGGCCCGATGCGGTCGATGCCGTTGCCACCCGGGTCCTTGGACGCCTTCAGGGTCTGGATGTAGGTGATGATCTGCTTCTTCTGTTCGGGCGTGATCGTGTTGTCGCTGAACACCGGCATGTTCTCGGGGCCCGACAGCATGGCGGTGTAGATCTGCTTGTCGTTCGCCTTGTTCAGCGACGGGGCCTGCTTGCCGGCCGACAGCGGGGCGCCCTTGAAGGTGGTGCCGTGGCAGGACGCGCAGTTCAGCCGGAACAGCTCACCGCCCTTGCCGATCGTGGCCGACGAGGACCGCAGGTCGCCCGTCGGGACACCCGGGCCGCCGCCGACGGACTCGATGTAGGCGCCGAGCTGGTCGACCTGGCTCTCGTTGTACTTGGCTTCCTTGCGCGGGGCGTAGGCGCCCTGGGCGACGAGCGGCATGCGCCCGGTGGAGACCTGGAAGTAGACCGAGGCGGCGCCGGTGCCGATCAGGGACGGGCCGTTGCCCTTGACGCCGTCGAGGTTGGCGCCGTGGCAGGTGATGCAGCCGGTCGAGTAGAGCTGGTGGCCGGCGCTGACGTCGGCCTGGCTTGACCCGGTCCCGGCCGCCCCGGAGGACGTGGCGAACATCGCGTAGGAACCGCCCATGGTGCACAGCGCCGCGATGAGCACGGCCGCCGCACCCAGCCGGTGGCGCAGGCCGCCGCGGGAACGCCGACGCTTCTTCCTGCGCGCGGGAGCGACGGTGTCGTCGGCCCCGGTGGCCGACACCGCCGGTTCGAAGCCGAGCTCGTCCGCGGCGTCCACGTCGTCGAAGTCGTCGCTCACGACTGTCCTTCCGTCCAGGTGGTGCCAGGCTTGGGCAGCGCTGCCCGAGGCGCGAGGGTGATGCTCATTGGATCAGGTAGATGACCGCGAACAGGCCGATCCACACGACGTCCACGAAATGCCAGTAATAGGAGACGACGATCGCCGCGGTGGCCTGGGCCGGGGTGAACTTGCCGAGCGCGGTGCGGATGAGGAAGAAGATGAACGCGATCAGACCGCCGATGACGTGCAGGCCGTGGAATCCGGTGGTGAGGAAGAACACCGAGCCGTAGCCGGTGGCCGAGATGGTGTTCCCGTCATTCACCTGCATGCGGTACTCGTTGGCCTGCGCCAGCACGAAGATCAGGCCCAGCAGGAACGTGAGGATGAACCAGCGGCGGAGTTTGTAGACGTCGCCCTTCTCGGCCGCGAACACCCCCCACTGGCAGGTGAAGCTCGAGGCCACCAGGATGACGGTGAACGGCAGGGCGTACCCGACGCTGACCTCGATCGGCTTGCCGTCGGGCAGGTGCATCGGCCAGTCGCTGCCGTGGATGGATCGCACCGTGAAGTACATGGCGAACAGGCCGGCAAAGAACATCAGCTCGCTCGAGAGCCAGACGATGGTGCCGACGCTCACGATGTTCGGGCGCGTCAGGGAGTGCACCTTGCTGGACTCGAACCGGGGCGCAGCGGCGGTCGACGTCACCCCTGAAGTATGGACCCTGGAAACGCGGCATCGGCGTCCGGGGTAGGGGGTGTCGGGGGCCCCGATACGATCGGCGCCGAACCTGCGAACAAGCGGCTGGAACGAGGGCAGAGCGAGTGGCAACAGTGCCGGACCGCGTGACGGTTCTGATCTACAGCAACCACCCCGACGTGCGGGCGACCGTGCGGAGCGCGGTGGGCCGCCGGCCGGCCCCGGACACGGGCCGGATCGACTGGATCGAGTGCGAGACCAACGCCCAGGTCACGGAGCAGCTCGACGAGGGCGGCATCGACGTGGCGATCCTCGACGGGGAGGCCCAGCCCACCGGCGGGATGGGGCTCGCGCGCCAGTTCAAGTACGAGATCGACGACTGTCCGGCGATCGTCGTGCTGATCGCGCGGCGCCAGGACGGCTGGCTGGCGTCGTGGTCGCTCGCGGACGCGGTGATCAACACGCCGATCGACCCGGTCGAGAGCGCCGCCGTGGTCGCCGAGCAGCTGCGCCGGCGTCACACGGGCATCCCGGTCGTCCGGTAACGGGGTGTCCACCGGCGCCGCTCGCGCCGAGCGCTCCTGGCCGGGCGTGCTGACTGCCCTCATGGCCGGCACCGAGCTCGCGGCCGGCGACACGGCCTGGGCCATGGACGAGATCATGTCCGGCAACGCCACCCCGGCGCAGCTGGCCGCCTTCGCGGTGCTGCTGCGCGCCAAGGGCGAGACGCCGGCCGAGCTCGGCGGTCTGGTCCGGGCCATGCTCGGGCACGCGGCACCGCTGAAGATCGACGGCCGCAGCGTCGACATCGTCGGTACCGGCGCGGACCGGGCCCACACCGTCAACATCTCCACGATGGCGGCGATCGTGGTTGCTGGGACGGGGCGGCGCGTCGTCAAGCACGGCGGCCGGGCCGCGTCCTCGGCCTGCGGGACCGCGGACGTCCTCGAAGAGCTCGGAGTGGCGATCGACCTGCCGCCGGAGGGGGTCGCGCGCACCGTCAACGAGGTCGGCGTCGGCTTCTGCTTCGCGCCGGTGTTCCACGCCGGCATGCGGTACGCGGGTGCGGCGCGCCGGGAGCTCGGCGTGCCGACCGCCTTCAACTTCCTCGGCCCGCTGACGAACCCGGCGCGCGTCACCGCGTCCGCCATCGGCTGTGCCGACCGGCGGATGGCCCCCGTGATGGCCGAGGTGATGGCCGAGCGCGGGGACAGCGCACTGGTCTTCCGGGGCGACGACGGGCTGGACGAGATCACGACCACCACCACGACCTCGACGTGGGTCGTGGCCGACGGCACCGTCCGCGAGACCACGATCGACCCCGAACAGCTCGGGATCGCACCCGTGGCCGCCGCCGAACTGCGCGGCGGTGACCGGGCCTTCAACGCCGCGGTGGTGCGCGACCTGCTGGCCGGGACGACGGGTGGTGTCCGCGACGTCGTCCTGCTGAACGCGGCCGCTGCCGTGGCCGCCCACGACGGGCTGACCGGGCAGGCGCTGGACGCCGCCCTGGCCCGCGGGCTGGCAATCGCGGCCGAGGCGCTGGACAGCGGCGCCGCCCGTGACCTGCTCGCCCGGTGGGTCGACGCCAGCCAGGCCGCCCGTCGCTCCTGACCGCCGCCGCGCCCCACTGATCCGGAGGCGTGCAGACGAGGCGGATACTCGACGAGTGACCACGTCCGCTGCTCCCGCCACGCGCCGGCGCATCCCGCGTCTGGTCCTGGTCGCCTGGGCGGTGGCGGTCGCCGCGGTGGCCGTGCTCGTCGTCGCCGTCTGGCACTACCTGGGCTCGGGCGCGACCGGCCACGTGATGCACGGCATGTCGATGGGCGCCGACCACGACCACTCCGCCGACGCGCTGACCCGGGCCGGGTCCCGCGGGCCGCTGGGGCCGCTGACCGACCACCTGTTCACGAGCTGGCAGCTCGACGCGGTCGCGCTGGCCGTGCTCGTCGTGGCCGCTGCGGTGTACCTCACCGGGGTCGGCCTGGCCGGCGTGCGCAGTCCGGGCGAGCCGTGGCCCGTCCGCCGCACCATCTCCTTCCTCGCCGGCCTCGCGGTCTGCGTGATCGCCACCTGCGGCAGCATCGCGGTCTACGACCAGGTGCTGTTCACCGCACACATGGCCGGCCACCTCGCGCTCGTCATGGTCGCGCCGGCGCTGATCATGTGGGGTCGTCCCCTGCGCCTGCTGCTCGCCGCGTCACCACCGGACCGCCGCGCCCGCCTCGAGCGGGTGTTGCACGGCCGCATCCTGTCGGTGATGTTCTCCCCGCCGGTCGCGCTGGCGGTGTACGCCGCGGTGATCGTCGGCAGCCACCTCACGGGCCTGATGGACACCATCAT
This sequence comes from uncultured Jatrophihabitans sp., assembly GCF_964252635.1. Lineage (GTDB taxonomy): Bacteria > Actinomycetota > Actinomycetes > Mycobacteriales > Jatrophihabitantaceae > Jatrophihabitans. The sequence goes on along the minus strand of NZ_CAXUNP010000027.1, from coordinate 41,659 downwards.
GCGCAACACCTGGGCCGGCCAGGTCGAGCACCTGGTCTACGTGCTGGCGGGCTGCTGGTTCTTCGCCCTCGTGGTCGGCGACGAACCGATCCGCTGGCGCCTGGCGTCCCCGGCGCGCTGGCTGCTGCTGGCCATCGCCATGGCCGTGGACACCTTCACCGGCATCGTGTTGATGCAGGGCACCACCGCCGTCGCGCTCGCGCCGTCGACGCTGGACGTCAGCGCGCTGTCCGACACCCGCACCGGCGGCGCCATCATGTGGTTCGGCGGGGACGCGATCATGGCGGCGATCATGATCGGGCTGGTGATCGGATGGCTGCGCCGGGTCGAGACGGCCCCGGTCGAGCAGGGGTGGCTCGAGCAGGCACGACGCTCGACGTTCACCACCCACACCGGGTCCGAGGAATCGGCCGACCCGCTCGACGACGACGACGGCGCCCGCGATGCGTACAACCGGTGGCTGGAGACCCTCAACCGCTGACGAGCACCCGGCACCGACGCCCGTTGGGGTGCGTCATGGCCGGGGTCACTCGATCCCGAGCGAGAACGTCGCGTCGAGGTCGTGCTTGGAGTACGCCCGAAACGCGATGTGGGTGTCGGTGTGCAGCACGCCGTCGACCTTGGACAGCCGCCCGGCGATGACATCGGCGATGGCGTCGAACTCGCGCACCCGCACGACGGCGATGAGGTCGACGTCGCCCGCCACCGAGTACACCTCGCTGACGCCGTCGAGGTCAGCGATCGCGCCGGCAACCTCAGGGATCTTGTCGGCCTCGACGGAAATCATCACGATCGCGGTGATCACGCCAGCACCCTAGCGCCCTCACGCGCTGGCCCGGGCCGGCCGGGCGACCATGGGCAGTCGGCGCCGGTCGGCGAAGGGGTTCGCGCTCTCCCGCCCGGCGGTGGCGAGATAGGTACGCAGCCCACCGGCGCCGAAGGCGGGCATGAGCCACGGGTCGGAGGCGTCCGCGAGCCGCACCCCGGGCTCCTCGAGCCAGTGCAGGATGCACTCGCTCTCCTCGGCCAGCGGCTCGTGCGCCTCGTCCACGACGTCGGCGGTGGCCCGCAACGCCTCGATGACCGGCCACGGCGGCACGCCGCGAGGCGCGCGGCCCGCCGCGGCCAACCGGCCCGCGCGCACCACCGACAGCTCCCACCCACCGTCACCGTCGGGGCGGGCGCCGACCAACTCGCCCACCGCGCGCAACGCGGCCAGGCGCTGCATCCGGGCGCACGCCCGGACGACCGCGGTGATGCGGTCACGGACGATGCCCGCCTGCTCGTAGCGCTGCTCGGCCGACAGCGCGGTGAGCTTGCGCTCGAGCGGTTCGACGAGCGGACGCGGGTCGCCGCGCCAGGCCGAGGCGACGAGGCCGGCGAGGGTCGCGTACTCCTCGGCGCCGATGCCGCCCTCGCAGGGCGCGGCACAGCGACCGATACCGGCCAGCACGCACGCCGCGCGCACCACCCGACGCAGCGAGAGCCGATCGCTGCACTGGCGCAGCGGTACTGCGTCGTGGATCGCGTCGCGTACCGCCTCGGCCTGACGTTGGGTACGCAGGGGGCCGAGATAGGCCGCACCGTCCGGTTTCCGGTCGCGGACGATCGACAGGCGCGGGAACGCCTCGACGGTGAGCTTGAGCCACACCGACCTCTCAGGGAACTTCGACCGGCGGTTGTAGCGCGGCTTGTGCGCGGCGATCAGGCGCAGCTCGCGGACCTGCGCCTCGAGGGCGTGTGCGCACTCGATGGGGTCGACCCGCTCGGCCAGGCCCACCATCTCGCCCATCCGGCTACGGGTCTCGCTCGAGACGAAGTACTGCCGTACGCGGGTACGCAGGTTTCGGCTCGTGCCGACGTACAGCGGGCGGCCCTGCGCGTCACGGAAGATGTAGACGCCGGGTGCGCTCGGCATGGCGTCGGCGAGATGGCGCTTGCGACGCTGCGCGTCCGACACCTGGGCCGTGAACGACCGCAGCTCGGGCAGCGACTGCACACCCAGGCTGCCGAGACGCCCGAGCAGCCCGTGCAGCACGTCGACCGTGGCCCGGGCGTCCTCGAGCGCGCGGTGGTTCGGGGTCACGGCGGCGTGGAAGAAAGGCGCCAGGGTGCCCAGCTTGCAGTTGGGCACCTCGTCGCGGGTGAGCACCCGGCGGGCCAGCACTGCGGTGTCGACGACCGCGAACCCCGGCCACGGCAGCGCGAGCGCCACGCATGCGGCCTTGAGGAAGCCGATGTCGAAGGGCGCGTTGTGCGCGACGAGCACGCTGCCCCGCGAGAACTCCAGGAAGCCGGGGATGACCCCCGAGATGGCCGGTGCCGCCGAGACCATGGAGTCGGTGATGCCGGTGAGCACGCTGACGAACGGGCTGATCGCCATCTGCGGGTTGACCAGGCTCTGGAACTCGCCGAGCACCTCGCCACCGCAGACCTTGACGGCGCCGATCTCGGTGATCGCGTCGCTCGCCGCCGCGCCGCCGGTGGTCTCGAGGTCGACCACGACGAACGTCGTGGCGTGCAGCGGCTCGCCGAGTTCGTCGAAGCCCAGCTGCTCGAATGCCGGGCGGCCGGCGGGGGAGTGGCGCAGGTCCGGGCTCATGCTTCGCAAGCTAGGACGGGGGTACGACGAAAACGTGCAGACGCGCTCGGTGGGCACCGACGGCGCGGAAACTGTCGGACGTCGTTCCTAGCGTCGGCGACGTCCGGTTCATCCGACCGGGTCGCACCACCGGTCGTACCGACCGGGTACCGACGAGGAGATGCGCATGAGGATCGACTGCACCACCTGTGTTGCTCGCCACATCGCCTGCGACGACTGCGTGGTCAGCGTGCTGCTCGGCGGACCGCCGGACGCGCTGGAGGCCGCGCCCGTCGGGGCCGCACTGGAACTCGACGACGCCGAACAGGTCGCCCTGGGCAGCCTGGCGCAGGCGGGGCTCGTGCCGCCGCTGCGGTTGGTGCGGGCCCTGCCGGACGTCCAGGCGGAACGGGGGATCGCCTGACGGTGAATCCCGGGCAAACGGGGCGTGACGCGCCGAAGGGTACCCGCGTTGCACAGGAAAGGTCCGGCGTCGTAACCTTTCCGAGACCTAACCGGTTCCTTTGTCGGTCGTCCGGACCGTCGCCGAGCAGGTCTCGCCGAATTGCACGATTCCCGTTACGCGCGCTCGTCTCACCGACGATCGTCAGGACGGGAGCAAACCGGGGACCCACGCAGTCCCGGGGTGAATCGGCACGGCGTGTCCGCAGGATCGACGTGGTCACGCAGTGCCGTAGGGCTACTTCCCGGCCCGAACCCGTCAGCTAACCCGGTAGGCGGTTCGAGGAAGAAGGAGATCCGCCAACCGTGGCGATCCGTTTCGCACGTCAAGTTCGACCCTTGCTCGCCATCGCCGGCCTCGGCGCGACCCTGCTCGTCGCCCCCAACCTGGCCGCTGCGACGCCCGCCGGCCCGCACGCCGGTCCGCACGCCGCGCCGGCTCCGAAGCCCGACATCGCGAGCGTCCAGAAGCAGCTCGGCAGGCTTGCGGTCACCAACTCCCAGCTCGTCGACCAGTACGACACCGCCGTGGTGACGCTGGGCAAGGCCCAGAAGGCCGCCGCCGCGGCCCAGGCCGCCGCCCGGGCCGCCGCCGCGAGCTACAACGCGGCGAGCTCGGCCTTCACCCGCACCGTGCAGGTGCAGTACGAGAGCGGCGGCATCACCTCCGGCGCCGCCCTGCTGTCCAGCCACAGCGGTTCCAACTACCTCGACCGTCTCGACGCCCTGCGGTTGCTGTCCAACCACGACTCCAGCGTCGTCGATCGGGTGTCGGCAGCCCGCGCCGTCGCCGCGTCGAAGGCCAGTGCGGCGAACACCGCGGTCGCCAAGGCGCGGGCCAGCAAGACCCGCCTCGCCGCCCGTAAGAGCACGGTCACCACGCAGATCGGCAAGTACCGCACCCTGCTGGCGACCCTGAACTCGGCGCAGCGCGCGGCCTACCAGCGTGCGGCCAACCCGTCGGTGAAGAAGTCTTCGTCGAAGATCCAGAACATCCCGGTCTCGGGCACCACGGCCGGCGCGCGTCGCGCCGTGCAGTACGCGCTCAACCAGGTCGGCAAGCCGTACGTGTTCGGCGCGGACGGGCCGAGCAGCTTCGACTGCTCCGGGCTGACCATGAAGGCCTGGCAGGCCGGCGGCGTCAGCCTGCCGCACTCGGCAGCCGGTCAGTACAGCTACGGACACCACGTGTCGCGTGACGCCCTGCAGCCCGGTGACCTGATCTTCTTCTACCAGCCGATCGGTCACGTCACGATCTACATCGGCAACGGCTACATGGTGTCGGCGCCCACCGAGGGCGAGAACGTGTCGGTCGTGCCGCTGTCGGCCTTCGACAGCGACTACACCGGCGCCACCCGCCTGACCTGAGCCCGGCGCCCCACCCGTCGGCCGGTCCCTCAGCTCGCTGGGGCAAGCTGGCCGGATGATGGCCGCGACCGCCGCACGATGCCCCCCCCTCCGGGGCATCGCGCGGCGGTCGTCGTCGTCCCGGGCGCGGAGCCGCCGCGTCCGCGGGCCCGCGGTGCTGCTCGTCCTGCTCTCCCTGACCGCCGGGCTGGGCGCCTGCTCCTCCGGCAGCTCCGACGACACCGCGGCACCGACCGACGCGCAGATCCGGGCGGCCCTGGCCGTGCATTCGCGGGGTGTCCTGCAGCACGACCGCGCCGACTTCCGCGCCGCCGTCGACGACGGACCGAAGGCGGTGGAGTTCCGCGAGGACCAGATCGCCCAGTTCGACAACCTGGTGACGGTGCCGCTGGCCTCGTGGTCCTACACCCTCGGCCCACGCGTCACCGACGCATCGGCCCAGGCCGCGGCCCGCAAGACGTTCGGGCCGTCGGCGCGGATCGTCCGGCTCGAACTGCACTACGCGCTGCGCGGCATCGACACCGCGCCCGTCCAGCACGACCTCTGGTGGACGTTCGTCCGCAGTGACGGCCGGGCGCGGGCCGTCGCCGCCGACGGCCTGGCCGACGCCGGCGGGGTCAGCTGGTCCGGTCCGTGGGACTTCGGCCCGATGACCACCGTGACCGGCCGCTCGAGCGTCGTGTTCGGGCGGGCCGACCAGACACCGGCCCTGAAGGCGTTGGCGGCGACCGTGGACGCGGCCGTGCCGGCGGTGACCCACGTCTGGGGCGACGGGTGGACGCGGCGGGTCGCGGTCATCGTCGCGCCCAGCCCGACGGCCCTGACCGCGGCGCTCGGCGGATCCGACGCCGAGCCCGCCGCGACGGGCATCGCGGCGCTCGCCGTGTCGGCCGGGTCCGACCCGCTCACCGGCAAGCCGCGCGAGCAACGGCTCGTCGTCGACCCGACGCCGTACGGCAAGCTCAGTGCCGTCGGCCGGCGCATCACCGTGACGCACGAGCTCACCCACCTCGCGAGCGCCGCCGCGACGACCGAGGCGCAACCACGCTGGTTGGTCGAGGGGTTCGCCGAGTACGTCGCCAACCTCGACACCGGGCAGACGGTCGGCACCGCCGCCTCGGAGTTGCGCGCCCAGGTGCGGGCCGGCCGGATCCCCGCCGCGTTGCCGGGCGACGACGCCGTGGACGCCGCCGGCACGGCCGCGTCGTCCTACGAGCAGGCCTGGCTGGCCTGTCGGCTCATCGCGGCCAGGGCCGGGCAGCCCGGGCTGGTGCGCTTCTACCGGGTCGTAGGGGCGTCGCCGGACAGCAGCGACACGGCGGTGTCGAGCGGCGTGCGAACCGTGCTGCACGAGAGCGTCGCCACGTTCACCGCGCAGTGGCGCACGTACCTCCGCGACCAGCTGGGATGAGACGCACGCTGGTCGTCACCAACGACTTCCCGCCGCGCCAGGGTGGCATCCAGTCCTTCGTCCACGCGCTGCTCGTCCGCCAGCCCGCCGGCTCGATCGTCGTCTACGCCTCGGACCACGAGGGCTCCGCGGCCTTTGACGCCGAGCAGCCCTTCCCGGTGCTCCGTCACCCGACCGGGCTCCTCGTGCCCACGCCCGCGGCCCGGCAGCGGGTCACGACTGCCCTGCGAACACATGACTGCACCGCGGTGTGGTTCGGGGCGGCCGCCCCGCTGGGCCTGCTGGCACCATCGCTGCGCCGCGCCGGGGCCGAGCGGATCGTCGCCACGACGCACGGCCACGAGGCCGGGTGGGCGATACTGCCCGCGGCCCGCTACGCGCTGCGCCGCATCGCCGACGGATGCGACGTGGTCACCTACCTCGGCCGGTACACCCGCGACCGCCTCGCGCCGTTGATGGCGGGACGGACCAAGCTCGTCCAGCTCACACCTGGAGTTGACGTCGAGACATTCACGCCAACGGCCGACCCGACAGCGGTACGCGTCCGGTACGACCTGGGCGACCGACCCACCATCGTGTGCGTGTCCCGGCTCGTCCCACGCAAGGGTCAGGACCGCCTCGTCGACGCGCTGCCCATCATCCGTCAGGTCGTGCCCGACGCCGTCCTGCTGCTGGTCGGGGCCGGCCCGTACGAGCAGGACCTGCGGGACCGGGCTCGTGCGGCCGGGGTGTCGGACGCGGTCGTGTTCACCGGCGGCGTGGCCCACGCCGAGTTGCCCGCCCACTACGCCGCGGGCGACGTGTTCGCGATGCCGTGCCGTACCCGTCGCGCCGGGCTCGACGTCGAGGGGCTGGGCATCGTGTTCCTCGAGGCCTCGGCCACCGGACTGCCGGTGCTCGCCGGTGACTCCGGTGGTGCGCCGGACGCGGTGCGCGACGGCGAGACCGGCTACGTCGTCGACGGGCGCGACGTGCCGGTCATCGCCGAACGGCTGATCGCCCTGCTGCAGAACGCGCCGCTGCGCGGCCGGCTCGGCGCCGCGGGCCGCGCCTGGGTCGAACGCGACTGGCGCTGGGACCTGCTGGCCGCCCGGCTCCGCAGCCTGCTGGACGCCTGATGCCAGGCGCCTACTTCTTGGCGCCGGCGTACAGGTCGGCGATCTGCTGCTCGCTCTCCTTGACCACGACGTTGCGCTTGAGCTTGAGCGACGGCGTCATCTGGCCGCCCTCCTCGGTCCAGTCCTCGGGCAGGATGACGAACTTGCGCACGGACTCGGCCTTGCTGACCGCCTTGTTGCCGTCGTCGATCGCCTTCTGGATCTCGGCGCGCAGGTCGTCGTCGTCGACGAGGTCCGCCATCTTCGTGTCCGCCGGCTTGCCGGCCTGCTCGAGGAAGCGCGGCAGCGATTCGGCGTCGATGGTGACGATGGCCGCGATGAACGGCTTGCCGTCACCCACCACGAGGCACTGGCTGACCAGCCAGTGGGCGCGCACACGGTCCTCGATGACCGCGGGGGCGACGTTCTTGCCGCCGGCGGTGACGATGAGCTCCTTCTTGCGGCCGGTGATCTTGACGAACCCGTCACTGTCAATTTCGCCGATATCTCCTGTATGGAACCAACCGTCGTCGTCGAGGGTCTCCTTGGTGGCCTCGGCGTTGTTCCAGTAGCCGCGGAAGACGTGCGGCGCCTTGAACATCAGCTCGCCGTCGTCGGCGATGCGCGCGGTGGTGCCGCCGATGGGCCGCCCGACGGTGCCGATCTTGATGGCGTCCGGGCGGTTGACGGTGACCCCGGCGGTGGTCTCGGTGAGCCCGTAACCCTCGTAGATGGTGACGCCGATGCCGCGGAAGAAGTGGCCGAGGCGGGCGCCGAGCGGCGCACCGCCCGACACCGCGGCCACGCAGTTGCCGCCCAGGGCGGCACGCAGCTTGCCGTAGACCAGCTTGTCGAACACGGCGTGCTGCGCCTTGAGCAGGATCGGCACCGACCCGTCCTGCTGGGCCTCGGAGTACTTGACGGCCACGGTCTCCGCCAGGTCGAAGATCTTGCCCTTGCCGTCGCTGTGCGCACGCTGCTTGGCGGTGTTGTAGACCTTCTCGAACACCCGCGGCACGGCCAGCACGAACGTGGGCTTGAAGCCGCCGAGGTCCTCGACCAGGTTCTTCACGTCGGGGGTGTGGCCCAGCGTGCAGCCGGTGGCCATGGTGCCGATCTCGATGGCGCGACCGAAGACGTGGGCGATGGGCAGGAAAAGCAGCGTCGAGGTCTGGTCGTTGAAGAACTCCGACAGCAGATCCTGCAGCTCGACGGCCTCGACGACGAAGCACCGGTGCGTGAGCTCGCAGCCCTTCGGCCGGCCCGTCGTGCCCGAGGTGTAGATGATCGAGGCCAGGTCGTCGAGCGTGACGGCCTGGCGGCGGTTGTCCACGTCGGCGTCCGACACGCCGGAACCGTCGGAGGACAGCGTGTCGACCGCGCCGTCCTCGAAGGACCACACGTGCTCCAGTGTCGGCAGGTCGTCGCGGACGGACTTGACGATGCCGGCGTGCTCGTCGGTCTCGACGAAGATCGCCCGCGCGCCGGAGTCCGACACGATCCACTGCACCTGCTCCGCGCTGGACGTCTCGTAGATCGGCACGACGACGGCCCCGACCATGAACAGCGCGAAGTCGGCGACCGTCCATTCGAAGCGCGTCTTGCTCATGACCGCGACGCGGTCGCCGGACTCGATGCCGGCGGCGATCAGACCCTTGGCCACCGCGGTGACCATGTCGAGGAACTCCTTCGCCGTGACGTCCGTCCAGGTGTCCCCGTGGCGGCGTCGCAGGGCGACGTGCCGGGGGTCTCGGGCGGCGTTCTCGACGATGAAGTCAGCCGTGTTGTTCTGGCTGATCGTGGTGATCTTGCTGGCCACGTGGAGCTCGTGCACGGAGTCGGCATCCTCTCTGCAGGGCCCGGTACAAGCCGGTTACGCAACGGTAACCTGTCTTTCGACGCCAGGCGAGACGCAGTATTCGCGGGCACTCGATCGGCCTACGTCGCCCACAGCGACCCTGCTCGGTAGCCTCTGCGACGTGGACGACGAGCTGATCATCGCTTCGCTCCGCCGCGCCGTCGAGCACGAACCCGAGGACACCGTGCTGCGCCTGCACTTGGCGGTCGTCCTGCTCGACACAAAACGCTACGCCGAGGCGATCGCCGAAGCGGCGGCGGTCTTGCAGCACGATCCCGGCTTAATCGAGGCCCGTGAGGTCATGGTCAGGGCCTTGGGAACCGCGACGCCGGGTTCCGTAACGGGCAACGCTGCCACACCGGACCCCGCAAGACCGGGCACTGCGCAAGCTGCTGCGGCATCGAGCCAGGATTCCGTCACTGCGCCTGGCCCGACCTCTGGGTTCGACTGGTCGGCTGCCGAGACCGAGGTCAGCGACGTCGCGCAACCGATGTTTGTCGACGACGCCGCCGCACCCACGCCATCCGAGTCGGCCTTCGATATCGAACGCTCGACCGTCACCCTCGCCGACGTCGGCGGCATGACCGAGGTCAAGAAGCGGTTGCATGCCGCGTTCCTCGCACCCCTGCGCAACGCCGAGTTGCGGTCGCTCTACGGCAAGAGCCTGCGCGGCGGCTTGTTGCTCTACGGCCCGCCCGGGTGCGGCAAGACATTCCTGGCCCGCGCTGTCGCCGGCGAGCTCGGCGCGGCCTTTGTATCCGTAGGACTGTCCGACGTGCTCGACATGTACATCGGCACCAGCGAGCGGAATTTGCACGAGGTTTTCCAGCTCGCCCGGCGAGAAGCGCCCACGGTGCTGTTCTTCGATGAGATCGATGCTTTGGGTCAGAAGCGAACCCAGACCCGCAGCTCTGCACTGCGTGGTGCCACCAACCAGTTGCTTGCGGAGCTGGACGGTGTGGAAGGCGGCAACGACGGGGTCTTCGTACTCGCCGCGACGAATCAGCCCTGGGACGTGGACCCTGCGTTGCGGCGGCCCGGACGCTTGGATCGCACCCTGCTCGTACTGCCGCCCGATCGTCCGGCGCGCGAGCAGATTTTTCGGCACCACTTGGAGCGTCGCCCGGTCGAGGGAATGGATCTAGGCAAGCTGGCGGGTGCTACCGAAGGCATGTCGGGCGCGGACATCGCCCACATCTGCGAGACGGCCGCCGAGCAGGCCTTAGTTGACAGCGTAGAGAGCGGCACACCGCGTCTGATCAATTTCGAGGACCTACGGGCGGCGGTTCGCGAGGTGCGGCCGTCGGTGACTGGCTGGCTCGACACGGCTCGGAACGTCGTCCAGTTCGGTGACGACGACGGCACGTATGAGCAGCTGCGTAGCTACCTGCGCAAGGTCAAACGGCTGTGACCGGAGTGCGGTGACGACGGGCGACCTCGAGCGCGCTCGAGCCTTGCTCGAGTTGGACCGCGCGAGGGAGGCGCGGGTACTGCTGAGGTCGGCCCTCGCGCAGGAGCCGGAGAATGCTGACGCGCTCTGCCTGCTGGCGCAGGCCTGCTTGGCCACCGACGACCCTGCCGGTGCCATCAGCGCGGCCCGAGGAGCAGTTCGGACCGAACCAGACAAGGAGTGGGCCCATCGCCTGCTGTCGCTGGCGTTGGTGCGCTGCGCCCGGGTCGACGAGGCGGTGCTCGCGTCCATTGAGGCACTGCGTTTGGCGCCCAATCAGTGGCGCGGGCACATGAATCGTGCCGTGATCGATCTGACCGGACGTCGGGTTTCGCCGGTTACCGTCGAGTACGCGCAGCGCGCGGTGGCCTTGGCGCCGCACGAGGCCGAGCCGCACGCCGTCCTCGGTCGTGTCCTGCTCGACCTGAACGAGGCTGGGCCCGCTCGCCGGGCGCTGCTGGAAGCGTTGCGTTTGAACCCCGATAATTACTCGGCGCGCAACGACCTGGCCCGGGCCGACTTGCGACGTCACCGGCTCGGGCGCGCCGCGCGGGGCTTCGCTGATGCCGCTGTGTCATCGGTCGGTGATCAGGCCGCCGCGCACAACCTGCATCTCGTCCTGGCACAGTTATTGCGCCGCCTGCATCTGCTGCTCTTGGTGGCGGTGCTGGTTATTGGGAGCATGGCGGCGAACGCGTCGACGACCCGCCTGGCCCGCGGCACTGTCTGGCTCGTGGTAGCGGCCGCGGCCGCGGCGATCCTGCACTCGGGCCACCTGGGTAGCCGGCGGCGCACCCGTCGTGTGATCGGGACGGTGCTCCGCCGGGACCGGCTGCTCACGGCCTGGGCCGTTTGCCTGCTTGTGACCGGTGCGGCCGTTACCGTCGGCGCGTTCGCCGGGCGGGCCGTCGCCAATGACGTCACACCGTGGGGCTGGTTGACCCTGATCACCGGAACGGTGCTCAGCTGGGTCCGTCGCCAACACCGAGCCGGGCGATGGTGAGCATGGGTCCGGGTAGCCTCTGGACCCATGCCCGAGGAGTCGACGCAGTCGATCACGATCGACGCCGACCCCGCCCGAGTCATGGCCGTGATCGCCGACTTCGAGAACTACCCGCAGTGGACCGGTTCGGTGAAACGGACCGAGGTTCTGGAGACCGGGACGGACGGCCGTGCCCGCCGGGTCGCGTTCACCCTGGACGCCGGCATCGTGCGCGACCAGTACGAACTCGCCTACGTCTGGTCCGGCGACGACCGGGTTGAGTGGGACCTCACCTCGGGCGAGATGATGCGCGCCCAGCACGGGTCCTACACGCTGCGTGCGGACGGTCCGCAGCGCACCCACGTCACCTACTCGCTGTCGGTGGACCTGACGATCCCCATGCTGGGCCTGCTCAAGCGCAAGGCCGAACGGGTCGTCATGGACACCGCCCTCAAGCAGCTGAAAAAACGCGTCGAGAGCCTGCTGGTCTAGTGCGCATCCTCCTGTTCACCGGCAAGGGCGGCGTGGGCAAGACCACGACCGCCTCGGCGACGGCGCTGCGGCTGGCCGACCGGGGCGTCAAGACCCTGCTGTTGTCGACGGACGCCGCACACTCGCTCGGCGACGCCCTTGCCGTCCCGCTCACCGACGCGCCGACCGAGGTCGCGCCGAGCCTCTGGGCGGCGCAGCTCGACACCCAGGGCCGGTTCGAGGCGGCCTGGCGCGACGTGCAGTCCTTCCTCGTCGACATGCTGGCCCGCGGCGGCGTCGACGTGGTCACCGCCGAGGAGCTCACCGTCCTGCCCGGCGTCGACGAGGTGCTGGCACTGCTGGCCGTGCGTGAGCTGGCCCGCACCGGCGACTGGGACGCGCTGGTCGTCGACTGCGCGCCGACGGCCGAGACCCTGCGGCTGCTCGCGTTGCCGGAAGCGCTGAACTGGTACCTCGAGCGGGTCTTCCCGGCACAGCGGACGATCGCCCGCAGCGTGCGTCCGTTGGCCGCCCTGCTGGGTCGCGGGGACACCATCCCGCCCGACGGCGTCTTCGACGCGCTGCTCCGGCTGTCCGACGATCTCGCCGGCGTCCGCGAACTGCTCGGCGACCCCGAGGTCACCTCGGTGCGGCTGGTGCTGACCCCCGAGTCGGTGGTGGTCGCCGAGGCCCGTCGCACCTTCACCGCGCTGGCGCTCTACGGCTACGCGGTGGACGTCGTCGTCGCCAACCGGGTGTTCCCGGCGGGCGACGATCCGTGGCGCCGGCAGTGGGCCACGGCCCAGCAGGCCCAGCTCGCCGACGTCCGCGAGTCCTTCGCCGGGTTGCCGGTGCTCGAGCTGCCGTACCGTCCCGCGGAGCCGGTCGGGGCCGTGGCGCTGCGCGAGGTCGCCGACGGCCTGTACGGCGCGCTGCCGGGCGCCGACCCCGCGCCGGCGTCGCCCGCCCGGGATCTGCTGCGTGTCGAGCCGGAAGGCGACGGCTTCGTCCTGCGGATGAGCCTGCCGCTCGCCGGTCGCGCCGACGTCGATGCGGTGCGTGCCGGTGACGACCTGGTCGTGACGGTCGCCGGTCACCGCCGGGTGCTCAGCCTGCCGAGCGTGTTGCGGCGCTGCGTCGTCAGCGGTGGCTCCTACGACGGTGCGCAGCTGCAGGTCCGGTTCCGGCCCGACCCGGAGCTGTGGCCCGCGGAGGGCCCGGCCCGGCGCCGCCCGTCACCGCGCCCTCGACCCGCGACCGAGCCGTGACCGGCGAGCCGCCGGCGGCCGACGCGTCGGGCGGGCCCGGCGCGGACGGCCGCTCGCTGCTGCTCGCCCTGCAGGAGTGGGCGCAGCGCACGTTGCCGGCGCCGCCGTCCGGTCACCCCGGGCCGGAGTGCCAGTGGTGCCCGCTGTGCCAGCTGGCCAGCGTCCTGCGCGGCGAGCACCCGGAGCTCACCGACCGGATGTCCGAGGCCGCAGCTGCGGTCAGCACGGCGGTGAAGGCGCTGCTCGAGTCGTCGGCGAACCCGCCGAGCGGAGCGAGCGACGGCGCCGGCCGCGCGTCCGACGTGCCCGCCGAGCGACCGCAGCCGCGGCCACGAGTGCAGCGCATCGTGCTCGACGACGAGACCCCGCAGGGCTGAGACATGGGACTGGCGATCGGTGTCGACATCGGCGGCACCAAGGTGGCGGCCGGCGTCGTCGACGACAGCGGGACGATCCTCGACCGGGAGCGACGCGACACCCCGGGCAACGACGTGCGGGCCAACGAGGACGTCATCGTCGACGTCGTCGAGACCCTGGCCGCTCGTCACGACGTCACGGCCGCCGGCATCGGCGCGGCGGGCTGGATCGGCAACGACCACGCCACCGTCCTGTTCTCGCCGCACCTCGCCTGGCGCAACGAGCCGCTTCGCGCGTCACTCACCGGCCGTATCTCGGTGCCGCTGATCATCGAGAACGACGCGAACGCCGCGGCCTGGGCCGAGTACCGGTTCGGTGCCGCCCGCGACGAGGCCGTCGTGGTCTGCGTGACGTTGGGGACCGGTATCGGCGGCGGACTCGTGGCCGGCGGCGAGGTCTACCGCGGCGCCTTCGGCATCGGGTGCGAGTACGGGCACATGACGATGGTTCCGGGCGGCTACCTGTGTCCGTGCGGGAACCGTGGCTGCTGGGAGATGTACGCCTCGGGCCGGGCGCTGGCCCGCGACGCGCGCGAGCTCGCGGCGCAGTCACCCGTGGCGGCGCAGTACATGGTGGACCTGGCCGGTTCGGCCGCGGCCATCACCGGGCCCATCGTTACCGAGGCGGCGGCCGCGGGCGACGAGGCGGCCCGCTCGATCTGCACTGACATGGGCCGCTGGCTCGGCCGCGGCCTGGCCAACCTGGCCGCGGTGATCGACCCGTCGGTGTTCGTCATCGGCGGGGGAGTGTCCGCCGCCGGGGAGCTGTTGCTCGGCCCGGCGCGCGACGAGTTCGCCCACCAGCTGACGGGCCGTGGGTTCCGGCCCGAGGCCCGGGTGGCGGGTGCCGCCCTCGGGCCGGACGCCGGGCTGGTGGGCGCTGCCGACCTCGCCCGCCTGCTGACCTGACCCACCGACGCGGGTGTGGTCGGGCTGCCGGGACCGCGGTGCGCGGTGTCCGGCAGGATTGCCCGGTGCCGTCCCTGCGCCTGCTCACCGTCAACGCCCGCACCGCCCGCCTCGACCACGATGCGTTGGCGCGGCGCATCTCGGCCACGATGCCCGACGTCGTCTGCCTGCACGGCGCACCCAGCCTGCTGCGGTGGCGTTCGGTCTCGGCCGCCCTCGCCCGCCGGTCCGGCCTCGTCGTCATCGGCGGCGGGCGCACCGGCGGAGGCAACCTGCTGCTCGGCAACCTGGGGGTCGACGAGAACGCGGTCGCCGAGGTGACCTTCGACGGTCACCGCGGGCCGCGCCCGCCGGGAGCCGCGCTCGCGGGGCTCGCCCGCCTCGGCAGCCCGTTCGTGCTGGTCGGGGCGCGGATGAGCGGCGACGGCCCGGCCCAGCGCAGACAGCTCGACCAGATCGAGAAGCGGATGGTCGAGCTCGACCCGGCCGGCCCGCCCGCCGTGATCTGCGTCGACGGTGCCGGGCCCGGGGTTGCGGTGGCCCTGCAGGACGGCCGGTTCAGCGCGGTCCCCGGGGTGTTCGTGGACGCGCGGATCACGGTCGGCGCGACGCGCGAGGGCGTCGTCGAGCTGACGCTGCCCTAGGCGGCAGCAGGCTCAGAGAGCAGCGCCGTCGTCGTCCTCGTCGCGGCGGAAGTCGCGCACCCGGGTGAGCAACGCCCCGACCCCGATCAGCAGCCCGCCGATGCCGAGGATGCGCGCGACGTTGTCCGCCAGGCCGATCACCGTGCCGGCCGCGAGCAGGAAGACGGCCACCACGACCAGCACGATCCCGAGCACGGCGGGCAGGGACAACCGGGGCAGCGGCGGCGGTGGCGGCGGGACGTAGTGGTCGTCGTCGAGCCACTCGTCGTCCGCGGCGGCCGGCGGCTTGGCCAGCCGCGCACGCCACTCGGCGTCCTCGGCGGTCAGGTCGCGTTCGGCCTTGCGAATGGCGTCGTGGGTGTCGACGTGCCAGTCGGCCACCAGCTCGGCGAACAGCATCTCGGTGTCCAGGCCGGACAGCGGGTCGGCGGCCGGCTTTGCCGGAGCGGGTGCGTCCGGGACGTCGCTCGCGGTCGAACCCAGCGCCCGCACCGTGGCCCGCACGATCGTCCGCGCGTCGACGCGTTCCTCGGCCGCGACGTAGAGCCGTCTCCGCGCGTCGTCGAGGTCGGCCACGACGCTGCCGGCCTCGCCGAGGTAGGCCGCGATCCGCGCCCGGGCGAGGGCGGTCAGCAGCTGCTGACCGACCGCGGCGTCGACGTCGGTCAAGGGCACGTAGGCCAGGGCCCGCAGCCCGTTGTCGAGGCGCTCGTAGGGGTTGGTCATGACGGGCCCGTCGCGACGGGGTCGCTGAGCGAACGGATGAACTCGACGCTGCCGTCGAAGATCGTCGGAGCGTCGTTGTCCAGGGTGGCGACGTGGTAGCTGTCCTCGAGCACGACCTCGCGCAACGTGGTGTTCACGGCGCGCCGTTTGAGCAGCCGCGCCGACAGCGGGTCGACGACGTGGTCCTCGCGGGAGCGGTACAGCAGGATCGGCGCCGTGACCTCGGGGAGGTCGGCGAGGGTGCGCTTCCACAACTTGTACAGCGAGGCGAAGGCCACGACCGGCGTGCGGTCGACGGCGGCCTCGGCCACCCCGGGCTTCTTGATGTCGCCGCCGATCGCCGGGCGGGACTTCACCGCCCAGGAGATCCACGGGGCGAACTTGGCGTCGAAGCGCTGGGTGCCGTAGGCCGGGTTGACCAGGACGAGCCCCGCGACACCCGTGGGGTGCTGCTCGGCCAGCCGGGTGACCAGGGTGCCGCCCATCGACAGCCCGCAGGCGAACACGGTCTCGCACCGCTGGGACAGTTCGAGGTAGGCGTCCTCGATGACCCCGTACCACTGGGGCCAGCGACTGCGGTTGGTGTCCTGCCAGGTGCCTCCGTGTCCGGGCAGCAACGGCAGCCGCACGCTGAAGCCGGCGTCGGCCAGGTGCTGGGCCCAGGGCCGCATGCTGGCCGGGGTGCTCGTGAACCCGTGGCTGACCACCACGCCCACGGAACCGCCGTCCGCCGCGAACGGCTGGTGGT
Organism: uncultured Jatrophihabitans sp.; assembly: GCF_964252635.1. Taxonomy (GTDB): domain Bacteria; phylum Actinomycetota; class Actinomycetes; order Mycobacteriales; family Jatrophihabitantaceae; genus Jatrophihabitans. Next base: position 25,268 of record NZ_CAXUNP010000027.1, on the reverse strand, counting down.
CGGCGGTCGGGTCCGCGGTAGGTGCCACGCCGGTCCCCTCGTCCTCGATCCGTCCGGGATTGTTCGATGCCTGTGCTGCCCTGTGCTGCGCGATCCATCATGCCCGGCCGTCGTGGGTTCGGCGAGCACGGGCGTGGCCGACCCGGCGTCGTCCACAGCCGACCCGGGAACTTGGTGCACGAGTGGCCCGGCACTATTGTCAACGTCACACCGTCCCGACTTTCGGCCGGGCACTCGCGTGGGGGAGACCGACGAACCGTATGGGGTTCTGGCTGGCCAAGTTCATCCTGCTCGGACCGTTGCTCCGCTTGATCTGGCGTCCCTGGATCGAGGGCCGCGAGAACATCCCGGACGACCGTCCGGCCATCCTGGCCAGCAACCACCTGTCGTTCTGCGACTCGTTCTTCCTGCCCCTGCTCGCGCCGCGCAAGGTGACCTTCCTCGCCAAGGCCGAGTACTTCACGACGCCCGGCATCAAGGGACTGTTCTCGCGCATGTTCTTCGCCGGCGTCGGCCAGGTGCCGATCGACCGCGGCGACCGGGACGCGTCGCGCGCCGCGCTGACCACCGGCGTGCGCGTGCTCGCGGCCGGCAACAACCTGCTGGGCATCTACCCCGAGGGCACCCGCTCGCCGGACGGTCGGCTCTACCGCGGCAAGACCGGCGTGGCCCGGATGGCCCTCGAGTCGGGAGCGGTCGTGATCCCGTGCTCGATGGTCAACACCGCGGTCATCCAGCCGCCGGGGCGGTTGTTCCCGAAGCTGCGGCCGCGGCCGGGCGTCGTCATCGGCAAGCCGCTCGACTTCACGCGCTACGAGGGCATGGCGGGCGACCGCTTCGTCGAACGGTCCATGACCGACGAGATCATGTACGAACTGATGCAGCTCTCGGGCCAGGAGTACGTCGACCAGTACGCGGCGAACGTCAAGAGGGCCAAGGGGGCCGACGAGTCGTTCGGGGCCCGCGAGCGCGCGGCCGCGGTACGCGAGCTCGGTGACCGGCACCCCGGCACCCGCGCCTCCTGAGTCCGGCGACGCGTGCGCTACTTCTACGACTGCGAGTTCATCGAGGACGGCACGACCATCGATCTGGTCTCGATCGGGGTGGTCGCCGAGGACGGTCGCGAGTTCTACGCGGTGTCGACGGAGTTCGATCCGTCGCGGGCCATCGACTGGGTCCGTCGTCATGTGCTCGACAAGCTGCCCTCGCCGTCCGACCCGGCCTGGCGCAGCCGTGAGCGCATCCGGGCGGAACTGCTCGCGTTCCTGACCGAGCCCGGCGACGGCGTCGAGCTGTGGGCATGGATGTCGGCGTACGACCACGTGGTGCTCTGCCAGCTCTGGGGTGACATGCGAGCGTTGCCGCGGGCGATCCCGCGCTTCACCCACGAGCTGCGTCAACGTTTCGAGGACGCCGGCAGCCCGGCGTTGCCGCCGGCACCACCCGACCAGCACGACGCCCTCGCCGACGCCCGCCACAACCTCGCGAGGTGGCGAGTGTTGACCCAGACCCTGGAGCTGGAACAGTAAGGCGACGGAGCAACGCGGGCTGTAGCTGGAACGCGACGACAACAGAGAAGTTCCGGAGAGGCGGCATGGTGCGCGTAGGAGTACTCACCGGTGGGGGCGACTGCCCCGGTCTGAATGCGGTCATCCGTGCCGTCGTGCGTAAGGGTGCCGGCGTGCACGGCCACGAATTCGTCGGCTTCCGCGACGGCTGGCGCGGTCCGCTCGAGAGCATCACCATGCCGCTGGGTATCCCGGACGTCCGCGGGATCCTTCCCCGTGGCGGCACCATCCTCGGCTCGTCACGCACCAACCCCTTCGGCGTCGAGGGCGGCGTCGAGCGGGTCACCGAGAACCTGCACCGCCTCGGCGTCGACGCGCTCATCGCCATCGGCGGCGAGGACACCCTGGGTGTCGCGGCCAAGCTCTACGAGCGCGGCGTCAACGTGATCGGCGTGCCCAAGACGATCGACAACGACCTCAACGCCACCGACTACACCTTCGGCTTCGACACCGCGGTGAACATCGCCATGGAGGCCATCGACCGGCTGCACACCACCGCCGAGTCGCACCACCGTGCGCTGATCGTCGAGGTCATGGGGCGTCATGCCGGCTGGATCGCGCTGCACGCCGGCATGGCCGGCGGCGCCAACGTCATCCTGATCCCCGAGTTCCCGTTCTCGCTCGACCGGGTGTGTGCCTATGTCGAGACCCGCTTCCAGGCGCACTACGCGCCGATCGTGGTGGTCGCCGAGGGCGCGCTGCCCGCCGACGGCGGTGCGGCGGTCCTCGAGAAGGGCCTGGACGCCTTCGGCCACGCCCGGCTCGGCGGCGTCGGCGAGTGGCTCGCGAACGAGATCGAGACCCGCACCGGCAAGGAGGCGCGCACGACCGTGCTCGGCCACATCCAGCGCGGCGGAACGCCGACGGCCTTCGACCGCGAGCTCGCGACCCGGTTCGGCCTGCACGCCATCGACGCCGCCACCGACGGCGACTGGGGAAAGATGGTCGCACTCTCGGGTACCGACATCGTCCGGGTGCCGCTCAAGGACGCGACGTCGGAGCTGAAGCTGGTGACGCCGGAGCTCTACGCCGAGGCCGAGGTCTTCTTCGGCTGAGCCGCCGGGCGAGCGGGGTCGTGGTCGCCGGCGCGACCACGACCCGCCCACCCGGTCGGCGTCAGTGCTACTGGAGACGCTTGAGGTCGGCCTCGGCCATGCGCAGGTGCTTCTGCGCCACGGGCAGGTAGTAGCGGGCGTAGGCCACCACGTTCGGGCGTGACCCGTGCTTGATCTCGTACTTCGTCTGTGCGATCGATTGCTTGTGCCCGGCGACCTGGAGCTTGAAGTAGGTCAGGGCCGGCCGCCGCGCCGACTTCTCCTTGGCCGCGGCCGCTCGTTGCTGGGCGTTGGGCCGGGTGGGCAGCGTGACCCCGTCCTTCTTCGCCACGGCCTTGACCTTCTTCATGGCTGCGCGATGGTCACTGATGGTCATGTGCGCCAGCATGTCCGCACGCGGGCCGTTGCTGCGCCGCAGCACGATGTGTCCCAGCGTGATTTCGGCCAGGTTGACCTGCTCGTTGGACTTCAGGAACGCCCGGTCGGCGGAGTTGAGCTTCTTCGCGCTGGGGGCGGCGTCCGCGGCAGCGGCACCGGCCACCGACAGGCCGATGGTGGCGGCTACGGCGACGGCAGCTCTCGTCGTACGGTTCATGGGGGAGCCCTTTCGGGGGAGTCGGGCCCGGGGGCTCCGACGGTGGCCGTGCGGTACGTGCGCGCCGCACGATTGCTCGCTACCCCGAAGCCCGACCAGAGCTAACCGAGGGCAACCGGCCGTTGCTCAGCGAACGACGACCAGTGACGGGAGTGCGGACGTGCTCGGTGATCGTTGGGGTGTCACCGAGGCCGAGGTCGCGCGCCGTTTCCCCTGCGACGACCTCGTGGCCTCGCCGTCGCTCGCCGTCTGGCGCGGCGTCACCGTGGAGGCCGCGCCCGAGCAGGTCTGGCCCTGGGTGCGCCAGATCCGGCTCGCGCCGTACTCCTACGACTGGATCGACAACCTGGGCCGGCGCTCACCGCGCGAGTTGCGCGAACTGCCCGAACCGATGGCGGGCGAACCCTTCACCGCGAGCGCCGGCCGCCCCCTGGGGACGGTGGTGTCCGCGGCCGCCCCGGAGCACTACACGGGCCGCATCCTGGGCGCGGTGATGTCCTACGTCCTGGTGCCCGACGCCCCGGGTCGGACCCGCCTGCTGCTGAAGGTCGTCATGGACGGTGGCCGATGGTTCGCGCCGCTGGTGTCCGTCGGGGACCTCGTGATGGCCCGCCGCCAGCTGCTCACCCTGAAACGGCTCGCCGAGGCGGGCTAAGGGTCAGTCCTGCGACACCTTCTGCACCGACGCCGTGAAGATCTCACGGATCGAGGCCCCCAGGGTGCCGCTGAACTCCTCGTCGGTCTGGTCGTCGCGCAAACCTTCGAGCAGCGCCCGCGAGAAGCTGGCGATCATGGCCGGGTCCTGGGCCAGTCGCTCGCACGCCTCGTGACGCTCGTAACCCCCGGACAGGGCCAGCACCTGCAGCACCCGCGGGTCGTCGCCCAGGTCGGCGTACAGCCCGGGCTGGGCGGGGATCGACAGCTTGAGCATGATGACGGCGTCGTCCGGCAGTTCGGTGATGCGCGCGCGCAATGCGTCGTGCAGCAGGGCCTCCGCCTCGGCCTTGTGCGGGCTGCTGATGCTGACCTCGGGTTCGAGGATGGGGACGAGGCCGGCCGCAGCGATCCGGGCCGCGTACTCGAACTGCTGGTCGACGATCGCGGCCACGCCGTCCTGGTCGGCGTCCTTGATCACCGAGCGCATCTTGGTGCCGAACATCGCGTGCTCGTTCGCCCGGGCGATCAGGTCGTCGAGGGTGTCGATGGGCTTCATCAGCTGCACGCCGTGGTCCTCGTCGGCCAGGCCCTTGTCGACCTTGAGGATCGGCACCACCTGCTTGCGCTCCCACAGGTAACGACCCGTGGGCACGCCCTCGACCTCGCGGTCCATCGTCTGCTCGAACAAGATGGCGGCCAGCACGTGCTCACCGTCGAAGGTCGGGTCGGTGACGACACGCGTGCGCATCTCGTGCACGAGATCGAACATCTCGTCGTCGTCGCGGTAGCGGTCCTCGTCGATGCCGTACTCGGCCAGGGCCTTCGGGGTGCTGCCACCGCTCTGGTCCAGGGCGGCGAAGAACCCTCGTCCGGACCGGATCTTCTCGAGCTGGGTCTGATCCACGGCTGCCCTTCCTGTCGGTGCGGTGTGCGGCGCCCCTTGGCCTACCCGGATTCGTCGCGTCAGTGCAGGGGAGCGTCCAGGAAGGGTCGGCCGACATCCGCGCCCGGCCCGTCGAAGTGCCACCACTCGCCGACGTAGACCGCGAGGCCGCCGTCGAGCATGGCGGCGCGCAGGATCGCCCGATGGGCCCGGGCGCCGGCACCGACGCCGTCCGTGGCGTAGGCGTGGGCGCGGTCGGAGAAGTCGTCGAAGCCGGTGCCCATGCCGAGCAGGCAGTGGCCCTGCACGCGGGTCGTGCACGTCCCGGGCCGGGCGTGGGCGAGGGTGACGTCGATCGAACGGCCGCTCTCGTGACTGCGGGCGTACGGCCCGGGCCGGGCGACGTACTCGGGGTCCGGGACGATGCGGAACATCTGCACCTGCACGGGGTGCGGGCGGTAGCAGTCCCAGAACACGAGCCGGTACCCCTGCTGCCGCAGCCGGGCTGCCGCGGTGCGCAGCCCGGAACGCATGCTCGTGTGCACCAGGCAGCGCGCGCCGGCCGGGTAGAGACGGACGTGGGTGAAGTTCGCACTCGTCGCGTAGCGCAGGTCGACGACGGCGTCGGGCACGACCGTGCGGACGTCCACGAGGCCGGCCCGGCGCGCCGCCGCCGACAGCGGCGCGACGGCAGGCGCACTCGACGCCGGAGGGGTCGTCGCAGCGGTCGTGGCCGGCCCGGCGGTCGAGGGTCGGACCGCGGAGGGGGGCGAGGCCGTCGCCGACGCGGCCGTCGTCGAGGGTCTCGAGGTCGTCGACGCCGACGCCGACGACGACGACACGGTGTTCGAGACCGATGCCCGGGCCGCGGGGGAGCGGTGGGCGGTGGAGCACGCCGCGGCGGTGACCAGCACCGTGGCCGCGAACGCCACGGCGAGCGCCGGACGACGCAGGAGCGTCACACCCGCGCTTCCTGCGCGGGCCGCAGCCGGGCCGTCAGGCGCGGCTGCAGATGCGCACGCAGTCGCCGCCAGAGCGCCTGGACCCCCGCGACACCCCAGGCGCAGATCGCGAGCAACAGCACGGCCACGATGCCGTCGAGCCAGTAGTGGTTGCCGGTCACCACCACGATGAGCACGGTCAGCACCGCGTGCGCCGGACCGATCCAGCGCCAGCGGCTCGGGCTGACCCGCCACACGTACCAGCCGACGAGGACCGCCCAGGCGACGTGCACCGACGGCATCGAGGACAGCTGGTCGGCTGCCAGGCCGCCGCTGTAGACCGACTGGTGGTAGCGCAGGCCGGTGTCGACGATGCCGGGCAGCATCCGGGGTGGGGCCACCGGGATGAGCTGGACGAGCAGGCAGGCCAGCGTGGTCCAGGCCATCACCTGACGGATGGGGCGGTAGCGGTCGCGGTGCCGCACGAACAACCAGAGCAGGAACAGCAGCATCCCGGTGAAGTGCATGGTCGCGTAGTAGAGGTTGGCGCCCTGCACCACGAGCGGATGGTCGAGCACGAGGTGCTGCGTCCACCGCTCGGACGGCAGGTGCAGGTCGCGCTCGATCCGCTCGATGGTGTGGGCGTGCGCGACGGCGCCGCTCGTGCCGGCCGCGGCGAGGTCGCCGACGTAGTGCCACAGGCCGTACAGGAACCCGATGATCGACACCTCGCGGGCGAAGGCCCCCGCCAGCTGCGCCCGGCGATCGGGCACGAAGGCGAGCGCCGTTCCCGACGCCATCAGCACCCCGGCCAGCTCCCACGACTGCGTGATGGTGAGCGAGACGGTCTGCACGAGCAGAAACTATGCCCGACGCGGCCGTCGCGCGGCAGCACCGGCGCCGGACGTCAGGGCCACAGTGCACGCGCCGCAGGGCCGAAGCCGGCGACCGCCTCGGGCCCGCCGAGCGCGAGCTGCAGCAGGAAACCCGGCACGGTGGCCACGGCGACGGCCGCGACGGCTTCCGGCGGTACCGCGTCGGTCACCCGCCCCAGTCGCTGCTGCGTCGCGACAGCCACCGCGAAGCTGCGGCGGGTCTCGTCGAGCAGCGCGGCCAGCCCTTCACCCAGGGCCGGGTCCCGCAACCCCTCGCCCCACACGACGACGGCCATCCCGGCCAGACCGGTGTCAGCGTTCCGGGCCGCGATCAGCTCGTAGATCCGTGCCAGGACGTCGCCGATCGACTGCGCGTCCTGCGGTCGGGCAGGGTCGGTGGCCTCGGCCGCGTCGCGCACGGTGGCCACGACGTCGCGCATGTTCTCCTCGGCGATGGCGAGCACCATCTCGGCCTTGCTGGGGAAGTAGCGGTACACCGCGCCGGCGGACAGTCCGGACTCGGTGAACAGGTCCTGCATGGACGTGGCGTGGAACCCGTTGCGGGCGAAGCAGGTGCGGGCGGCGTCCAGGATCTGGTTTCGACGATCGTCGAGGTACTGCGCGGTGACCTTCGGCATGGTGCTGAGAATAACCTAAAACGGACGTTCGTCTTGACAGCTCGCTCAAGTCGGCGTTGGCTGGGTTCAAACAGAACGGTCGTCCGCTTTCAAGGAGTTCTCATGTCCATCCGTGTCCTGGGCCAGCCACTGCGGTCCGTGCTGATCGTCGGGCTGCTGCTGCCGGTGGTCGTGGTGGCAGCCGTGCTGGCCTTCGCGTGGCCCGCGGCCCGCATCGCGCCGCGCGGTGTCCCGGTGGGCATCGTCGGCGCCACCCCGGCCGCGCAGGCCGCCGTCGCGGCCCTGGACCACGCCCAGCCCGGCGGCTTCGACTTCCGGCTCTACCCGGACGAGCGCGAGGCCCGGACCGCGATCGAGCACCGCGACGTCTACGGAGCGTTCGCCGCGAACGGCAGGGCCGTCACGGTGCTGGAGGCCGGGGCGGCGTCACCCGCCGTCGCCCAGGCCCTGTCGACGGCAGGTTCGGCGCTCGCGGCCCACGCCGGCGTCCCGCTGCACACGGTCGATGTCGTCCCGTTGTCCACGCACGACCCGCGGGGCATGGTGCTGAGCTCGATCCTGCTGCCGTTGTCGCTGTGTGCGTCACTGCTCGCCGCCGCCGTGGCTCTCGTGCTCACGCTGCGGTCGGCCTGGCGCCAGGGCGTGACCCTGGCGGTGGTGTCGGCACTCGCCGGGCTCGGTATCTACCTGATCGCACAGCCGTTCCTGGGCGCACTGCCGCACGAACCGCTCGCCACGTGGGGCGCGCTCTCGCTCACCGTCTTCGCCATCGCGACCACCGCGTCCGGGCTGGCGGCCCTGGTCGGGCCCGCCGGGCTCGGGCTCGGCGCCGCCCTGATGGTGCTGCTCGGCAACGCCTTCGCAGGCTCGACGTCGGCGCCGACCCTGTTGCCCGGCGCGGTGCACCGGCTGGGCCAGTGGTTACCGCCCGGCGCGGGCGCGAACCTCGTGCGCAGCACCGCCTACTTCGGCGGCGCGGGCAGCGCCGGGCACCTCACCGTCCTGCTGCTGTGGTCGGTGGCCGGGATGGTCGTCACCGTGCTCGGGCACCACACCGTGCTCGGCCACGCCGCCCGGTCCCGCGCGCGCTCGGCGGCCCCGGCCACCGAGGACACCGCGCCGACGGAGGACGCCGCGCCGCGCGAGGACACCGCGACCGGCACGCCGCGTCCGACCACGCCGGATCCGACCACGCCGGATCCGACCACGCCGCGACACCTGGACGGGGCCGGCGCGTTGCAGGCGGTCTGACGGGAAGCACATCGCAACCTGTGGTGTTGCGCTGAAAAGAGGGGGTGTGACGGAGTGCGGACGACGGCGATGTACCTGGCCGAACGGCACAATGCGCAGCCGGCGGCTGCGACTCATCGGGGCCGTTCGCGCGCAGCGCTGACCAAGCTCCCGTGGCTGCGCGAGCTCGCGCTGGTCGCCGTCATCTACGGCGCCTACGACGCCATCCGTCTGCTGCCCGGTACGCACCTGCATGCGGCCGACCTCGACGGCCGTCGCGTCTTCGACTTCGAGCGATGGCTGCACCTGGACCCGGAACGGGCGCTGAACCGCTGGCTGAACGGGCTGCCGACGGCGTTCCCGGCCGGCGCGTCGTACTTCTACGAGTCGATGCACTACCTGGTCACGCCGCTCGTGCTGGTGTGGCTGTACCGGACCGCGAAGCCCAGCTACGCGCGGGCGCGCAACTGGCTTGCGACCATGACCCTCTCGGGGCTGCTGGTGTTCTGGCTGTTCCCGGTCACGCCGCCGCGCATGCTGCCGGGTTCGCACACCGTCGACATCGTCGCCGACATGCACCGCTTCGGCTGGTGGGGCGGGGGCGGCACCGCACCGCACGGCTTGGGCAGCTTTGTGAACGAGTACGCGGCGATGCCGTCGTTGCACGTCGGTTGGGCGCTGTGGTGCGGAGTCCAGCTCTACGGCCACGCCCGGCACCGCGTGGTGCGGATCGTCGGGCTTGTCTACCCGGTGCTCACCGCGCTGGTCGTCATGGCGACCGGTAACCACTACCTGCTCGACGCCGTCGCCGGGGTGGCAGCCGCGGCGCTCAGTTGGGCTGCGGTCCGCGGCGTGGAGACGCTGCGGCTGCGCCGGAGGGTGACGCTATTCGTGCGGCAGTGTCGCAGTCACGAGGTCGGCGATGATCGCGTAGCCGGGTGTCCGCGGGTGGATGTCCTGGAAGTCGCAGAAGTAGGTGAGGGTGCAGATCCTGGCGACCGGGACCGGAACGCTGCCTCGTCCCGGTAACGACGTCTTCTCCGACAGCGAGCCGTACCCGCCGAAGGCGGCGGTGACGTCGACGAAGCGTCCTCCCACGCCGGTGTAGGCCTGCTGCAACTGCGGGTTGATGAGTGACCGGAACGCGGTGACCGACAGCGGGGCCAGCGAGCGCAACGTCGAGTCGGTCGAGAGCAGGTTGCCGAGCAGGACGTCGGGATATGTGGTGCCGACGATCCGCGCCGCCGGACCGGCGGCAGACCGCACCTGGCGCAGGATCGAGTCCAGGTTCGTCCGCACCGAGCCGACGGCCGACGTCAGGCAGCCGAGGGCGTCGCTCTTGGCGCCGCACGGGATGACGTCGTTGCCGCCGATCGAGACGGTCACCAGCCCGATGTGCCCGCGGTGCTGCTTGAGGAAGGCCACGGCGGCCGCGGTCTGCGTCGCCGAGTAGCGCGGCGCACCGGGTCCGAGCAGGCGCGCCGGGCACCCGGGCGTCGAGAGCATCGAGCGGGTCGTCGCACCGGCACAGCCGAAGTTGACGAGCCGGTAGTCATAGCCCTTGGCCCGGGCCTTGGTCACCACCTGGTAGGCGAAGCCGTGGGTCGTGGTCGCGCCGGTGCCTCGCCCCGTGCCCTGGTAACCGGCGGCGTAGGAGTCGCCCAGCGAGACGTAGTAGACGGGCCCACTCGGCGCGGACGCCGAGGGAAAGGTGGACGGGACGGAACTGGAGGGCGCGGCGGCCGACGTGCCGGTGGACGCGGGCCCGGTGGACGCGGCGCCCGTGGACGCGGGGCCGCCGGAGGCCGTGCCGGACGGGCTGCCGCCGCCACCGGAACCGCTGCAGCCGGCGAGCACGGCGGCCGCAGCCAGGCCGGTGATGATCAGCCCGAGTCGAGAACGCATGACCCAACCCTGCCCCGATGATCGCCTCGCGAACCGATCGCGCGGCAGGATGAGCACATGGCCGGTACGACGCGGATCGCGAGTTTCAACATTCGCACCTCCACGGGCACCGACGGCTGGAACCGCTGGTGGTTCCGCCGGCCGGCCTGTGTCGCCGCCATCCGTGGGTTCGGTGCCGACGTCGTCGGCCTGCAGGAGGTGCGGCCAGGCCAGCTGCGCGGGCTGCGGCGCGCGTTCAGCACGTGGATGGTCGTCGGCGAGGGCCGCGACGCCGATGGCGGCGGGGAGCACGCGGCGGTACTGATCGCCCCCGACAGCTGGACGGTCGAGTCGAGCGACACCCGCTGGCTGTCGGCCACACCGGACCGACCCGGCTCGCGCGGCTGGGACGCCGGCCACCCCCGGATCGTCACGCTCGTCCGGCTCCGCCGCGGCAACACCGTGCTCGGCGTGGCCAACACCCACTTCGATCACCGCGGGCCGGACTCCCGTCGGAAGAGCGCGGCGCTGCTGGCCGGCTGGCTCGGTGCCGAGCCCGACCGGCCCTGGGTGATCACGGGTGACCTCAACGCCACTCCGACGTCGCCGCCGCTGACGGTGCTGCGCGAGGCCGGGTACGCCGACACCCTGCCCGTCGACGCCGGAGGCACCGAGCACGCCTTCACCGGTGCCCAGGACCGCAAGCGCATCGACTACGTGCTGACCGGTCCGGGCGTGGACGTGACGTCGGCCTGGATCGGACACGAGCGACCCCACGGCCGGCTGCCCAGCGACCACTGGCCGGTCGTCGCCGACCTCTCGATCGACTAGGGCCGCCCGGCCCACGCGGGTGGCTCGGCCAGGTACCGGTTTGGCGGCTCCGGCCAGCGCAGCGCGCGGTCGTCGATCCGGCCCGGCGGCGCCACGGCCTCGACCGGCCCGACACGCGTCGTCCATTCGCGCGACGGTGGCCAGGGCGTGGCGGGAGCCTCCGACGGGCGGGCCTGGTCCAGCAGCCACTGTGCCGTGCGCGCGAGCGACAGCCGACGGAGCACCGTCCCGCCGTGCTCGGCCTGCCGGCGCAGCCCGTCCAGCACGGCGGCCGCGGCCAGGTACCCGGTGGCGTGATCCAGCAGCTGGCAGGGCAGGGCGCCGGGCTCGTCGCCGGTCACACCGTCCTGCGCCGACTCGGCGTCGGCGATCCCGACCCCGGCCTGCACCACGCTGTCGAACCCGCGGCGCTCACGCCACGGGCCGGTGTGGCCCCACGCCGAGAGCCGGACGACGACCAGGCCGGGATGACGCCGCGCGAGGTCGTCGTCGGCGAGCCCGAGCCGGTCCAGCGCACCCGGGCGGTAGCCGCACACCAGCACGTCCGCCTCGTCGAGCAGGGCGAGCAGTGGGCCGGGCCCGGCGGCGAGGTCCAGGGCGGCGCTGCGCTTGCCGAGCAGGGTGTCCGCGGGGGAGCCCGGCGGGGTGTCGGGACGGTCGGGCGGGTCGAGCCGCAGCACGTCGGCACCGAGCGCGCCGAGCAGACGAGTGCAGACCGGGCCGGCGATCACGCGGGTCAGGTCGAGCACCCGGACACCCTCGGCCGGCAGGTCTGCGGGCGAGCGGGATCGGGGCGGGGCGGCTCCGAGGAACTCGTGGCCGACGAGCGGTTCGCCGCGCACGGCCGCACCCTGCAGGTGGGCGTCCCATTCGGCCGCGGTGCGGACGCGGGCGGCAACACCGCCCTCGGCGAAGACCCGCTCCTCGACGTCCTCGCCCGTGCGCCGCCCGAGAGCCCCTGCCACCTCGTCGGCGCCGGCTTCGTCAGGCAGGTCGAGCGCGCGCAGCAGCGCCGCCCGGTGCCACGGGTAGTTGGCGTGGGTGCGGACGTGGCCGTCCGCGGTCGGCCAGAACCGCGACAGCGGCGCGAAGCCGGCACCCGCCGGCCGGCCCTCGACCCGGAACAGCCGCTCGCTGCGTACCGCGTCGGCGACGTGCACGCGGTCCACGGCAACCGTCGGTACCCGGCCGTTGCGCCGGGCGGCCAGCGTCGCCGCGGCCTGCAGCGCCGCCGCGACGCTCGCGGTCGCGACGGCGCCGACGACGCCGGGCAACGCCGACGGCGAACCGGTGCGCGTCAGCTCCGGCGCGACCGGACCTCCGGCAGCGACACCTTCGTCACCCGCGACGGCCCGCCACGCCTCGTCGACGAGCCGGTCCTCGGCGGCGGCGTCACTACCGGTCGTCACCGCCGCCCCATGCCCCGCAGCCTACGAGCGTCAACCCTTCGCGTCCGACCAGCGCGCGACGACGGACACGTCGGCGACGAAGCGCACCGCCGTCCGCCCGCGCTGCCAGCGGTGCGCGGTCTCCTCCAACGCCGCGACGAGCGTGGCGGCGGCTGCGTCGGCCCGCTCGGTCGGTACGTGCACGAGCAGCTCGTCGTGGAGGCACAGCACGATCCGCGCGTCGAGCGGGGCGAGGCGCGCCCGCACCGTCACCGCCCACATCTTGAAGAACTCGGCCGCGGCGCCCTGCACGAGGGCGTTGCGGGCGTAGCGTCCCCGCGCGCCCTGCGCGGCGCGGACACCCGCCTCGTCCAGCCGGGCCGCGAGCGGTGGCATGCGCACCAGCCGCCCACCGTGGGTGCGGACGTCGCGGCCCGCCCGGCCGCGCTCGTAGGCGTCGTCCAGGTAGGCCATGGCCACGGGGTAGGCGCGGTGCAGGCCGCGCAGGGCCTCGCCCGCGGTGCCCGACGTCTGCCCGTACATCGCCGCCAGCACGGCCACCTTCGCGACCGGCCGCTCCACGCCGAGCCGCTGGGCCACCGGCGCGTACAGATCGTCGGCCGCGCCGGCGCGGGCGAGGTCCGGGTCGCCCGACACGACGGCGAGCACCCGTGGTTCGATCTGGCCCAGATCGGCGCGGACGAACGTCCTGCCGGGCTCGGCGGCGACGGCGGGGCGCAGCTCGGCGGGCAGGTTGTGCAGCCCGGCCTGGGCGGTCATTCGGCCGGCGGCGCCGTCGCTGCCGCTCCAGCGCCCGCGCAACCGGCCGTCGCGGACGTGCGAGTCGAGCCACCCGTGCCCGTAGGTGGTGGCGACCCGCTCGGCCTTGCGCCACTCGAGCAACGCGTCCACGAGGGGGTGCGAGGCGCGCAGCGGTTCGAGGCGCCACGAGCGGGTGTCGGGCACGTCGATGCCGATCCCGCCGAGCAGGGTGCGGACGTCGGCGGGGTTGCGCAGGTCGAGGTCGACGCCCGCGCCGGGCAGGTCGGTGACGCGGCGGTCGCGTTCGCCCCGCAGCCGCGCCGCGTCGGCGTCGTCGCGCGGGGCGGGCCCGACGACCGCGGTGATGAGCTCACGGGCACGTACCGAGTCCAGCGGCAGGCCCTCGACCTGCAGCTCGACGGCGAGCAGTTCGGCGGTCGACTCGGACCAGGCCGTCAGCAACGGGTCGCCGCCCGCGTCGAGCGCGCCGAGCAGCTCGCGCTGACGCTCGGCGCAGCGCAGGGCGACCGCTGCCCAGGTCGCGAGGCGGTCGGCATCGCGGTGCCAGCCGCCGTCGACCCAGTCCGGTTGCAGGTAGCCGTCGGGTCGGACCGGGTCGTCGTCGTCGCCGCTGTCGGTCGCGCCGCCGAGGAAGTCGAGCTGGCCGGCCGCCGGGAGCCGGTCGACGTCCAGGCCCGTCGTCCGGGCCCACACCGTCGACGGGTCGGTGTCACCGCCGCCGAACAGCAGCCGGTGCACGGCCGTGACGTCCCAGCAGGCGCCGAGCCGGGCGCCCACCAGGGTCTCGGTGGTGGGCCGCCCCCACCACGTCCAGCGCGGATGCAGCTGCTCGTCGACCACCCGCAGCTCGGCCGGCGCGACGGTCCAGCGGCGGTCGCCGCACGCCAGCCCGGCACCCACGAACGGCGCGGCGGCGACACCCAGCGGGCGCCCGGCACCGGCACCGGCCGCCGCGAGCTCGTCCACCAGGGTCACGCGTTCATCGTGCCGGGCCGCGCCGACACCGCCCGACCCGCCGTCGAGGTCGTGCTCGGTAGGGTTGACGCCCTCATGAGGAGCCACCATCAGCGCGCCTGACACCGAGTCGGCCCGCGCGCGGGAGATCGCCGCCGAGGCCGGGTACATCGACCGTCTCTACGTGCTGCTGGACGAGCTGCGCGAGCAGGCCCGGGTCGCGCTGGACTCGACGGCCCGCAGCGGCACCGTCGGCACGCCCGGGGCCCGCAGCGAGCGCGACGCGTTCATGCGCCTCTACGGGCAACGGGTCCGCACCCTGCTCGACGTCGAGAACCGGCTCTGCTTCGGGCGACTCGACCTGGCCGACGGCGTGCGCCGCTACGTCGGGCGCATCGGCATCTCCGACGAGGCACGGCAGGAGCTGCTCGTCGACTGGCGCGCGCCGGCGGCCGAGCCGTTCTACCAGGCCACCGCGGCACGGCCCGAGGGCGTGTTGCGCCGCCGGCAGATCAGCATCACGAACCGGTACGTGACCGACGTCCAGGACGAGGTGCTCGACCTCGAGGGGTTCGAGGCGTCCGGGGTCGACGGCAGCCACGTCGTCGTCGGCGAGGGCGCCCTGTTCGCGAGCCTGGACGCCGCCCGCAGCGGCCGGATGCGCGACATCGTGGCCACCATCCAGGCCGACCAGGACGAGGTCATCCGGGCCCCGCTGGCCGGTGTGCTCGTCGTGCAGGGCGGTCCGGGCACCGGCAAGACCGCCGTCGCCCTGCACCGCGCCGCGTTCCTGCTGTACGCGAACCGGGAGCGGATCGCCCGCTCCGGCGTGCTGGTCATCGGCCCGAACCGCGTCTTCCTGCGCTACATCGACCAGGTGCTGCCGGCGCTCGGCGAGGCCGACGCGGTCGTCATGTCCACCCCCGGCGAGCTGTTCCCCGGGGTGGTCGCGACGGCCACCGAGGCGCCGGCGGTCGTCGCGGTCAAGGGTGACCTGCGCATGGCCGACGTGCTGAAACGAGCCGTCGAGCGTCGCCAACGGATGATCAACAGCGGTCGGGCGCTGGACGTCGAGGGCACCACGATCCGCTTGCAGCCGCGGTACGTGCGCGAGGCCCGAGAGGTTGCGCGCCGTAGCCGCGCCCCGCACAACGTGGCCCGCAAGACCTTCGTCCAGCACGTGCTGCGCAGCCTTGTCCGCGCGCTCGCCGCCGCGCGGGGCACCGAGGTCGACGACGACAACCGCGCGACCCTGAACGCCGAGCTGCTCGAGTCACGGGACGTGCGGCGCGAGGTCAACCTGCTGTGGATGCCGATCACGCCGCAGCGCCTGCTGCGCGACCTCTACGCCGACCCGGCGCTGCTCGGCGAGGCGGCCGGGCGCAGCCTGACCCGTGACGAGCGGGACCTCCTGCACCGCGACCGCACCGCCCCGTGGACGACGGCCGACGTGCCGCTGCTGGACGAGGCCGCCGAGCTGCTGGGAGAGGACGACTCGGCCGACGAGGCCGAGCGGATGCGTGCCGAGGCGGAGCAGCGGGCCGAGGTCGCCTACGCCCGCCAGGTGCAGGACACTTTCGGCGGCGCCGAGTTCGGGACGGCCGAGGAGCTCGCAAGCCGGTACGCCGGCAGCTGGGCCCTGGGCAGCGTCGCCGAGCGGGCCGGTGCCGACCGCTCCTGGGCGTACGGCCACGTCGTCGTCGACGAGGCGCAGGAGCTGTCGGCCATGGCGTGGCGGCTGCTCATGCGGCTGTGCCCGTCGCGGTCGTTCACCATCGTCGGCGACGTCGCGCAGACCGGCTCGGCCGCCGGAGCTGCCGCGTGGTCCGACGTCCTCGACCCCTACGTCGGCGACCGGTGGCGGCTGGCCGAGCTGACCGTCAACTACCGCACGCCGGAGCAGGTGATGGACCTCGCGGCGGCGGTGCTGGCCGCAGGCGGCTCGAGCGTGCAGGCGCCCACCTCCGCACGCGTCGGCCGTGACAACCCGCAGTTCACGCGGGTCGACGGCGACGTCGCGTCCTCGCCGGCGCTGGCCGAGATCGTCGTCGACGAGCACCGCCGGGCCGGTGACGGGACGCTCGTCGTCATCACGTCGTCGGCCGACCACGACGACGTCGCCGACGCGGTGCGCAAGGCGCTGCCCGACGGCGTCGTGACGGCCAGTTCCGACTCGCTGGAGTCACCGGTGTCGGTGCTGACCGTCGCTGCCGCGAAGGGCCTGGAGTTCGACGGTGTCGTGCTGGTCGAGCCGGCGCGCATCGTCGCCGAGTCGGTGCGCGGCGTGAACGACCTCTACGTCGCGCTGACGCGGCCGACCCAGCGCCTGCACGTCGTGCATCACGACGCGCTGCCGCCCGGGCTCGCGCCGTGACGCCCACGTCCGACCCCCTCATTACGGTGGTTCCATGACTGCCGCCCGACCCCTGACCCTGATGGCCGTGCATGCCCACCCCGACGACGAGGCCACCGGCACCGGCGGGGTGCTGGCCAAGGCCGCCGCCGAGGGCGTCCGCACGGTCCTCGTCACCTGCACCGACGGTCGTTGCGGCGACGGGCCGGGTGGCGTGAAGCCGGGCGACCCCGCTCACGACCCGCAGGCCGTGGTCCAGATGCGGGCCGGCGAGCTCGAGCGCAGCGCCGCGATCCTCGACATCACCGACCTCGAGCTGCTCGGCTACGGCGACTCCGGGATGATGGGCTGGGACACCAACGACGCACCGGGGGCGTTCTGGACGACCCCGGTCGAGGAGGCCGGGGCGCGGCTGGCCGAGCTCATGCGGCACTACCGGCCCGACGTCGTGGTCACCTACGACGAGAACGGGTTCTACGGTCACCCCGACCACATCCAGGCCCACCGGATCACGGTGAACGCCCTCGACCAGATCGGGGACGACGGCCCGGCCAAGGTCTACTGGACGACCATCCCGCGGTCGCAGTTCGAGGAGTTCGGCCGCGTGATGCGCGAGCTCGGGGCCGACTGGGACGAGTCCGAGGACGAGCAGCCGGACTTCGAGATGGGTCTGCCCGACGACGAGGTGACGACCTGGGTCGACACCCGCGCGTACGCGCAGCAGAAGTACGACGCGCTGGCCCAGCACGCGAGCCAGAACGACAACATCTTCTTCCTCAGGCTCGGGGTCGAACGGATGGCCGAGCTGATGGGCATCGAGACGTTCGTCCGCGTCCGGGACAGCACCGGTGCGGCCGTGCCCGAGCACGAGTTGTTCGACGGCCTGCGCTGACCTCAGTCGCCGCGCAGCGACGGCAGGTTGACCACGATGGCCTCCTGCGTGCTGCGCGCGATGACAACCACGGCCTCGGCGTCCGGGTCGTTGTTCTCCTCGCGGTGCGGCGTGTACGGCGGGACGAACACATAGTCACCGGGCTGCGGTCGTAGGCGGACCTCGTCGCCGGTCTCGTCGTCGAGGAAGACGAACTCGGGATGGCCGCTGACGACGTAGATCGCGGTCTCGGCCTCGCCGTGGTGGTGGTCGCCCGAGTGCTGCCCGGCACCGACGTGCGTCTGCCCCATCCAGAGCTCCTGCGAGCCGACCGAGCTGCTGCTGATGGCGGCCAGCCTGCGCATGCCCGGTGTCTGCGCCGTGCCCGCATCCAGAGCGGCCGACGCAACGTGCCGGAGCGGCGCGTGCCCCGGCAGATCAGGATGGAAGTCGTCGGTCATGGCTGCACGCTAGATGACCCTGATGAATGAGGTCGGTGAAGCGGCCATCGCTGGCCGCACGCTCACACGGGGATGGGTGTTCGGTCGGGGTCGATGGTTCTGGGTGGGGTCCATTGGGGTCGGCCGTTGACGATGTCGACGGTCCAGTTGGCTGTCTGGAAGGTTCGGTGGTGGTGGCCGCAGAGCATGACGGCGTTGTCGAGGGTGGTGGGTCCGCCGAGGATGTGTTCGAGGATGTGGTGGATCTGGCACCAGCCCGGTGGGGCCAGGCAGCCGGGGAAGGCGCAGCCCCGGTCGCGGGCGATCAACGCCAATCTCTGTCCTTCGGTGAACAGCCGGTGGGTGGAGGAGTAGCCCTCGACCGCTTTCAGGGAGTTCAGGGCGGTGCACATCAGCCGGTAGTCCCCACCGGCCCAGGACAGCGCTTCCCGGACGGGGACTTGGGCGCCGTGGCCGGTGAGGGCGAACCCGTCGCCGGTGAGGTAGGTGTCGGCGTCGATGGTCAGGACGACGGTGGCCAGCACCCCGCCGGCGGTCGGGAGCTTGCCGGAGCCGACGGTGATCTTCAACGCGTCGAGCAGGGCGTCGTGGCGGCGTTGGCCGGCGGTGCGCGGGTCCTTGATGTCATTCGACTCTGGCTCGGGCTTGGCGAGGGAATCGAAGGTGACCTGCAGGAACTCCCCGAGTTCGGCGGTGCCTTCGCCGCGGAAGCTGCATGACCCGTCCGGTCGGTGATGCACCTGCAGGTCGCGGTCCCGCCGGCGGCGCTCTACGTCGCGGTAGCCGGCGTCGGGGTCGAGCCATTCGGCTTCTCGGGTGGCGAGCTGCTGGAGCGTGGCGGCCTCGAAGGTGCGCGCGAACCCGACCAGCCGCGCCTCCGCCACCGGGATGTGTTCGCAGACCTCGAGCGGCAGCTTGTCCAGGGTGGCGGTGATCACCCGAGCCTGCCGCGCCGCCAACTCACCGGCGGCCTGCGCGGCCGCGACCGCGGGGTATCGCGCCGGCATCGGCTCACCCAGCAGCGACCGGCGTGGCCCGGCGGCGTGTGCGGCCCGCACCCGGGCGTTGGCCTCGGAGATGTCGATGGTCAGCGTCTGCCGCAGCCAGTAGCCGGTGGCCCGGGCCATCGCCCGGGCCGGGACACCCCGCGCCTCCACCTCACCGATTAGCGCGTGGTCCACCGGTTCCAGCCGCCGCCGCAATGACTCGAACGAGCGCACCGCTGCGACGACCCCGTCGTCGGTACAAGCCGACAGCTCCACCGCCTGCAACGCGTCCACGACGTGGTGAGCGTCCGCGAGCAGCGTGGCCAGATCGGCCCGCGTCAACGTATCGCTCATGCGTTCTATTCTAGCGCAGCGGGAGCTGACTGACCAGCGGTTTTCCCAGCAGAACCGGGCCCTGCAACAAGATCGCTCAGTGCGCGTCGCAACCCGACAACGCAGCGCGATCGAACGCGAAGCGCCCTCGTCGCTGCGCCTTTTGTTTGTGACCCGCCGGAGCCTCGACCAGGTCGTCCGTAAGGCCGCGACCGGGTGCCCCGGCCCCCGCCGCCTACGCTGGTGTGGTGAGCACGACGCTGCCCGACCTGAGCACCGACCCCGGCGACCTCGGGCTCGACGCGTGGCGTGACCTGCCCGCGGCGCAGCAGCCGAGCTGGCCCGACGCGGTCGAACTGCGCGAGGTCGCGCTGACCCTGGCGGGGATGCCGCCCCTCGTTGTGGCCTCCGAGGTCGACCAGCTCCGTGAGCGGCTCGGCCAGGTCGCGCGGGGTGAGGCGTTCCTGTTGCAGGGCGGCGACTGCGCTGAGACCTTCCACACCAGTTCGCAGGCCGACATCGCCGGCAAGGCGCGGGTGCTGCTGCAGATGGCGGTGGTGCTGACCTACGGCGCGTCCATGCCGGTCGTCAAGCTGGGTCGCATCGCCGGCCAGTACGCGAAGCCGCGCTCGTCGGACATCGACGCGACCGGCCGCACGTCCTACCGCGGTGACATGGTCAACGACCTGCACGGCGAACGGACCCCCGACCCGCGCCGCATCCTGCGGGCGTACTCCACCGCCGCGTCGACCTTGAACCTGCTGCGTGCCTACGCGGGTGGGGGACTGGCCTCGCTCGATCGCGTGCACGCCTGGAACGCCGCGTTCGCGCGCAGCACCGACACCGGGGCGCGTTACGAGAAGCTGGCCGCCGAGATCGACCGGGCCGTGCGCTTCATGCGGGCGTGCGGCGTGCACGACGCGGCGCTGGACGGTGTCGAGCTGTATGCGTCGCACGAGGCGTTGATCCTCGAGTACGAGCGTGCGCTGACCCGTGTCGAGGAGGGTCGCGCCTACGACCTGTCGGGTCACTTCGTGTGGGTGGGGGAACGGACCCGGCAGATGGACGGCGCGCATCTCGACTTCGTGTCGCGCATCGCCAACCCGATCGGCGTCAAGCTCGGCCCCACGACCACCCCGGAGTTCGCGGCCGAGCTCGTGGAACGCCTCGACCCGCACCACGAACCGGGTCGGCTCACCCTCATCAGCCGGATGTCGAACGCGCGCGTCCGCGACGTGCTGCCCGCGATCGTCGAGAAGGTGACGTCCACCGGGCATCTCGTCGTGTGGCACTGCGACCCGATGCACGGCAACACCGAGGAGACCTCCGACGGGGTCAAGACCCGGCACCTCGACCGCATCATCGACGAGGTCGACGGGTTCTTCGACGTGCACGCCGAGCTCGGCACCCACCCCGGCGGGCTGCACGTGGAACTGACCGGCGACGACGTCACCGAATGCATCGGCGGCACGGCCGACCTGACCGCAGCCGATCTCGGTCGCCGGTACGAGACGGCCTGCGACCCGCGGCTGAACATCGAGCAGTCGCTGGAGCTCGCGTTCCGGGTGGCCGAGCGGTTGGTCTCCGAACGACGCAACCGAGGAGACGCATGACGCACGCCGGCCCCGTCGACCTGCGCTCGGACACCGTCACCCGTCCCACCCCTGCGATGCGGGCAGCGATGGCCGAGGCGGAGGTCGGGGACGACGTCTACGGCGAGGACCCCACCGTCACCGAACTGGAACGACGGGTCGCCGCCCTGCTCGGGCACGAGGCCGGGCTGTTCGTGCCGTCCGGGTCGCTCGGCAACCAGCTCGGGCTGCGGCTGCTGTGCCCGCCCGGGCAGGAGATCGTCTGCGACTCCCTGGCCCACATCGCGCGCGCCGAGCTCGGCGCGGCGGCGGTGTTCTCCGGCATCACGTTCCGCACGTGGAAGGCCGTCGCCGGCCTGCTGGACCCGGGTGCGATCGAGGAACTGATGACGCCGAACGCCGGTCCGTACCAGGTGTCGACAGCAGCGATCGCGGTCGAGAACACGCACAACTTCGGCGGCGGCACCGCACAACCGGCCGACCGGTTGGCCGCTGTCCAGCAGCTCGCCCGCGCGCACGGGCTGGGCCTGCACCTCGACGGCGCCCGGCTCTGGAACGCCCACGTCGCGACCGGCACGCCGCTGCACGAGCTGGCCGGGCCGTTCGACACGGTGTCGGTGTGCCTGTCGAAGGGCCTCGGCGCACCGGTGGGTTCGGTGCTCGTCGCGTCGACCGAACGGATCACCGAGGCGCGCGTGTGGCGCAAGCGCTACGGCGGCGGCATGCGTCAGGTGGGCATCCTCGCGGCCGCCGGGCTCTACGCGCTCGACCACCACCTCGGCCGCCTCGCCGACGATCACGTCCGGGCCCGCCGGCTGGCCGAGGCGCTGGGCGTCGTACCGACGGACGCGGCGACCAACATCGTCGTGCTCGACGTCCCGGACGCGGGAGACGTCGCGGCCAAGGCGGCGGAGCAGGACGTGCTGGTGTCGGCGCTCGGGCCGCGGCTGCTGCGGCTCGTCACCCACCTGGACGTCGACGACGCGGGCGTGGAACGGGCTGTCGAGGTGCTGGCTCCGCTGCTCGGCAGGTGATCGAGAGGTATTACGACTCGGAGTGGCACGTCGCGCAACGGGTGGGTTTGCAGGCACACTCTCGCCCATGAGCTATCCACCGCCGCCCGGTCAGCCCGGTTACCCCTCCGCGCCGCCCGCTTCGACGCCCTCCGGCAAGACGCGCCTGCGTGGGCGCACGCCGTTGCGGCTCGCCATCGCCTTCTTCGTCGTGGCGGTGGCCCTGTTCGTCGTCGGCGGCATCGTTCTGGCCAAGAAATCGCTCGGGAAGGTCGACGACTTCCAGCGGGTGTCCATCGCGAGCGGCAGCGGGACGATCACCCTGAACGGCACGGGGAAGTGGATCGGCTACTACGAGGCCAGCAACGTCGACAACAGCATCGAGCGGATTCCGAGCATCCGCGTCGCCCTCACCGACTCGTCCGGGAAGGCCGTCAAGCTCGAGTCGTACGGCAACCGCAGCGACGACAAGGTCGACAAACTGACCTACAGCTACAACGGCCACCACGGAGCGGCGGCGCTGCAGTTCGACACGACGTCCAAGGGTCGGTACCGCGTGCAGGTGCAGGCCGAGCAGTCGCTGCCGTCGGACGCGAAGCTGGCCTTCGGTCGCGACATCAAGAAGGGCACCGTCGCCGGCGGCCTGCTCATCGTCGGCGGTGTGCTGTTCCTGATCGCGGCCATCGTGCTGCTGATCGTGGGCCTGGTGAAGCGCAGCCGGCACAAGGGCGAGCTCGCGCGTACCGGTGGCGGTTACGGCGCCGGCTACGGCGGTCCGCCGGCCAACTACCCGCCGCCGGGCGGCTACGGCCAGGGCGGCTACGGCCAGCAGGGTGGATACCAGCCCCAGGGTCATGGTCAGGGCCAGCAGGGCAGCTACCCGCCGCCCGGCCAGGGCCAGCAGGGTGGCTACGGACAGCAGGGTCAGGGCCAGCAGGGTCAGGGCCAGCAGGGCGGCCAGGGCGGCCATCCGCCGCCGGGCGGCCAGGGCTCCGGTGGCTGGGCACCCCCGCCACCGCAGGACGGTCCCTCCCTGAGGAAGGACTGACCACCGCGGTACAGCGTGGGGCGGGTCAGCCGGCCAGGTTCGCTGCGGACGTCCGGCCCAACGCCGCGGGGATCGTCACGACCGCCGCCGCGAGCTCGTCCAGCACGTCGCCGTACAGCGCCTGCGGCCCGTCGCACAGGGCCGTCTCCGGGCTCGGGTGGACGTCGACCATGACGCCGTCCGCGCCCGCCGCCATGCCGGCCCGGGCCAGCGGCACGACGAGATCGCGCCGGCCCGCGGCGTGTGACGGGTCGATGATGACCGGCAGGTGCGACAGCCGCTGCACCATCGGCACGGCGGACACGTCGAGCATGTTGCGGATGGCCGGCTCGAAGGAACGGACGCCGCGCTCGCACAGGACGATGTCGAGGTTGCCGCGCTGCGCGATGTACTCGGCGGCCATCAGCCACTCCTCGTAGGTCGCCGTCAGCCCGCGCTTGAGCATGACCGGCCGACCGGACGAGCCGACGGCCTGCAGCAGGCCGAAGTTCTGCATGTTCCGGGTGCCGACCTGCAGCATGTCGGCGTAGC
Source organism: uncultured Jatrophihabitans sp. (assembly GCF_964252635.1). GTDB lineage: Bacteria > Actinomycetota > Actinomycetes > Mycobacteriales > Jatrophihabitantaceae > Jatrophihabitans. Next base: position 1,798 of record NZ_CAXUNP010000027.1, on the reverse strand, counting down.
GCGAGACGACGTCGATGTCGGCAGCGTCGGTGATCTCGGTGACGATCGGCAGGCCGACCTCGTCGCGGACCTCGGCGAGGATCCGCAAGCCGTCGACGCCGAGCCCCTGGAACGCGTAGGGCGAGGTGCGCGGTTTGTACGCCCCGCCGCGCAGCAGCGTCGCGCCGGCCCGCTTGGCCATTCGGGCGGCCTCGAGCGTCTGCTCAGGGGTCTCGACGGCGCACGGCCCGGCGATCAGCGTGAAGGTGTCCGGACCGATCGGCACACCGCCGACGCGGATGGTCGTGCGCTTGGCGTGGTTCTGCGCGGACACCAGCTTGTACGGCGCGGTGATGCGCATGGTCTCGGCTACGCCGGGCAGACCCTCCGCGTCCAGGGTCTCGAGGACGTCTTCGGTTCCGACCACCCCGATGATCGTGCGCATGACGCCGCGACTGACGAACGCCTGCCCGCGGTGGGTCTCGATGTGCGCGACCACCGTCTCGATGTCGCCCTCGGACGCGCCCGGAGCCATGACGATGACCATGTCCGGCAGGGTAGCGAGCACCGAATCGTAATCTGCGCCCGGCTACACGCAAGTGGCGCCGCATGGTGTAGTAACTGCGTCCGACGGGTACATCACCCGTTCTCGATCGCCCCGTGCGCCCCAGGAGCCCCGCCCATGTCACAGCCGCCCCAGCAGCCAGGCTGGCAGCCGCAGAGCAATGACCCCTACGGCCAGCCCGACGGCGAGGACGCCGCGCCACCCACGCAGACCAACCCCAGCTACACCGGCCCGCACACCGGTGACTACGGCCAGCAGGGGTACGGCCAGGGCGAGTACGGGAACGGCTCGCAGGAGTACGGCCAGGGCGGGTACGGGCAGGACTACGGCCAGCAGTCCGGCGACTACGGCCAGCAGGGCTACGGCCAGCAGGGGTACGGCCAGGGCGACTACGGCCAGCAGGGCCAGCAGGGCTACGGCCCGCAGCCGCCCTACGGCGGTGGGGGCGGCGGCTACGGCGCTCCGCCGAAGTCGAACGACAACTCGAAGATGGTGTGGATCATCGCGACCGGCGTCGTGGTCGTCGCGCTGATCGTCACCCTCGTCGTCGTCCTGACCTCGGGCGGTGACGACAAGAAGCAGGCCGGCGGTTCGGGCACACCGACCCCGACCGGCTCGGGCGGGCAGAGCGCCAGCGGGTTCCCCAGTGCCAGCGGTTCGGCCAGCGGCGGCTCGGACACCAGCGCGCCGTCCAGCAACACCGACACCACCTCCAGCAACGGCGGGGGAGCCAGCAGCGGCGGCGGATCGGGGACGGCCATCCCGTCTTCGGGGACCTCGTCCACGCCGTCGACCGGTTACACGGGCCTGAACTGCCCGGTCGGCCAGGACGCGTCCGAGGCCAACATCCACCTGACCACCGCCGTCGAGTTCGTCGACCCCGGCGACGAGCCGTCGCAGTTCAACAAGGACATCTTCGCGGCCTGCGCGACCGAGACGGTCCGGCCGCGCCTCACGGTGCTCTACGGGCAGGCGTTCGGCATCCCCGGCACGGACCTGACCGGCGGCGACGGCGAGGGGCCGGTGGCGCGCTACGACATGACGGCGAAGTCCGGCGGCAAGCTGATCATCACGTTCGTGAAGACCAAGGACAACCGGTACGTCTGCACCGACTTCAGCTGGACCCCGGCCTAGCCGGAACGGGAGTGGGGCCCGCGCCCCCCCCCCCGGGGGGGGGGGGGGGGGGGGGGGGGGGGGGCGGGGCGGGGGGGGGGGGGGGGGGGGGGGGGGGGGGGGGGGGGGGGGGGGGGGGGG
>NZ_CAXUNP010000026.1:47837-50875 GCF_964252635.1 uncultured Jatrophihabitans sp. | reverse complement strand
GGCGCGATGGGCGCCGGGTCGGCGGGTGCGGGCGCGGCCGGCATCGGGGCGGCCGGGGCGTCGGCCTGGACGGCCGGGGCCGCGGCCTTCTTGGCCGCCGCCTTCTTGGCCGGGGCCTTCGGGCCCGGGGCGTCCGGGAACGCCTCCCGCAGTCGGCGGGCGACCGGGGCCTCGACGGTGGAGGACGCCGACTTCACGTACTCACCGATCTCGGTGAGCTTGGCGAGGGCGTCCTTGCTGGTGATTCCGAGCTCTTTGGCGAGAGCTGATACGCGGGTCTTGCCTGGCACGTGTCTCCTTAGCAGGGACCGTGCGGCGTACCGCGCGGTCCGTTAGTGGGTGGACCTGTTCATTGCTGGCGCTTCATCGAGTGCCCATAGCTCGTCATCTCCTGCGGGATTCCGCTGGTGGTGTCTTTCCGGGTTCGTGCTGATCGTCCTGGTGGTGCTGGTCCTGCTGGGCCGCGACGTGCTCGCGCACCGGCCCGGGGTCCATCGGAGCGGCCACGCGCAGTGCCCGCCCGAACGCCCGGCGTCGGATCGCGAGATCGACGCACGCCAGATCGCGATGCACCCAGGCGCCGCGACCGGACGCGCGACGCCGAGGATCGGGAACGGCTCGCAGCGAGCCGGAATCCGAGTCCGCGACGACGCGGAGCAGATCGTGGTCGACGGCCCGCTGGCGACATCCGATGCAGGTGCGAAGCGGGCCTGGCGGAGGAACTGCCCCCGTGCGGACCCGGTCCGTCATGCCTCGGATGCCGTCGACGTGCCGACGGCTCGAATCAGTCTACTCCCCATGGCCGTCCGGAGCCGAGTTGCCCGGCGCGCGCGCGGGCGACTGCGGGACCGTCCCGGGGTCGCCTCCGGCGTCGGCCACGGGGTCCGTCCCGGCCTCGGCCTCGGAGTCGCTGTGGATGTCGATGCGGTGGCCGGTCAGCCGCGCCGCGAGCCGGGCGTTCTGGCCCTCCCGCCCGATGGCCAGGGACAGCTGGAAGTCCGGGACGACGACCCGCACCGCGAGCGTCTCCGGGTCCACCAGCTCGCTCTCGATCGCGTGCGCCGGGGACAGCGCGTTGCCGACGTAGGTGGCGGGGTCGTCGGCCCAGTCGATGATGTCGATCTTCTCGCCGTGCAGCTCGGCGACGACGTTGCGCACCCGCTGGCCCATGGGCCCGATGCAGGCGCCCTTGGCGTTGAGACCGGCGACGTCGGTGCGTACCGCGATCTTGCTGCGGTGGCCGGCCTCCCGGGCCACGTTGACGATGTCGACGCTGCCGTCGGCGATCTCCGGCACCTCGAGCGCGAACAGCTTCTTGACCAGGTTGGGGTGGGTGCGGCTGATGGTCACCTGCGGGCCGCGCATGCCGCGCGACACCCCGACGACGTAGGCGCGCAACCGGCTGCCGTGCGGGTACTGCTCGCCGGGCACCTGCTCGGACTGCGGCAGGATCGCCTCGATCTTGCCGATGTCGACGACGATCACCCCGCGCTGGTTGGCCTGCGCGTCGGCCTGGACGACCCCGGTGACCACGTCGCCCTCGCGACCCGAGTACTCGCCGAACGTGTGCTCGTGCTCCGCGTCGCGCAGGCGCTGCAGGATGACCTGACGGGCGGTCATGGCTGCGACCCGGCCGAAGTCGGTGGGTGTGTCGTCGTACTCCTCGACGATCTCGCCGGACTCGTCGAGGTCCTGCGCCCAGACGATGACGTCGCCGCTCTTGCGGTCGATGGCCACGCGCGCGTGCGGCATGGAGTGGGCGGTGTGCTTGTACGCGGTGAGCAGGGCCGTCTCGAGCGCGTCGATGAGGGCGGCGAAGGAGATCTCCTTCTCCTTCTCGATGCTGTGCAGCGCCTGCAGGTCGACCTGGACCATGATCAGTCGTCCCCCTCGACGCGGTTGAACTCCACCTGCACCCGACCCGGCCCGAGATCAGACCACGCGACGGCGTGTTCGGCGCCGCCGACGTCGAGCGTCACGCCGCTGTCGGACGTCGCCACGACGCGTCCGGTCAGCGCCTGACCCCCGGCCGGGACGGAGACGAGGCGGCCGCGGGCCCGGCGCCAGTGGCGCGGTTCGGCCAGCGGCCGGTCGACCCCGGGTGAGCTGACCTCGAGCACGTAGGAGCCGGCCAGCACGCCGCTCTGCGCGACGTCGGCGGTGTCGAGCGCGTCGGAGACCACGCGGCTGACCAGGGCGATCGCGTCGAGGTCGATGCCCCCGTCGGCGTCGACGATGACCCGGACCACCGAACGACGGCCCGCCGCGGTGACCGTGACGTCCTCGAGGTCGTAGCCGGCGTCGACCACGAGCGGGTCGAGCAGCACGATCAGCTTCTCGCGTGCCTGCGCCGCGGACGCTCCGGCCTTCGCGGACGACATGGCGGGCTCCTTCCGACCTCGCCCACGCGGACGGGATCACGGCGTGCAGTTGTAGCGATCGAGCCTAGCCGCTCTGCCACACTGATCACGACATGAGCCCCGCCGAACATCCCCGCCGCTGGTTCCTCGCCGGTGGCGCCGCGGTCGTGGTCGGCGGTGGTGTCGGCGTGGGCGCCGGTTTCCTGCACCACCGGTCGGCTCCGCGCCGGCACCCGGCACCCCGCGACCTGGTCGCCGCGCTCGCGACCGAGCTCGACCTGCTCGCCCTCGCCACGGCGGCCGTCCGTCGTGACGCGGCGCTGCGCGCCACGGCCAACATCCTCGTGCGCGACCACAGCGCGCACGTCCGGGCGCTGCGCTCGGCGCTGGCCGCCTACGACGTGCCGCGTCGCTCGGCGGCGGCGTCGCCGTCCGCGTCCGGGGTCCCGTCGGCGCCGTCGCAGGCTCAGGTGCGTGCTACCGAACGCGCGGCCGCCGCGACCGCCGCGACCCGCGCCGGTCGGCTGACCGGAACGGCCGCGACGCTGCTCGCGAGCATCAGCGCCTGCGAGGCCACCCACGGTGAGTTGCTGGCGTGAGCGACGCTCGCGGAGCGAACAAGGGACATGGCGTCTCCGCACGGCCGAACGGAGTGAGGGCGTGAGCGACGCTTGCGGA
>NZ_CAXUNP010000026.1:0-47737 GCF_964252635.1 uncultured Jatrophihabitans sp. | reverse complement strand
GCGAACAGGGGCATGGGCGTCTCCGCACGGCCGAACGGAGTGAGGGCGTGAGCGACGCTTGCGGAGCGAACAGGGGCATGGGCGTCTCCGCACGGCCGAACGGAGTGAGGGCGTGAGCGAAGCGACGAAGGCGCGGCAGGCGGCGCTGGCTGCGGAGCTGCGGGCGCTGTACGGCTACGCGCTGGTCGGCCCGCGGCTCGACAGTGCCGGGCAGGCCCTGGCCCGCAGCTGCATCGCCGCGCACGAGCAGTTGCGCGACGCACTCACGGCCACGATCGAGGCCGCCCGCGGCGTTCCCCTGGCCACCCGGCCGGACTACCCGGACCTCTACCCGGTCACGGACCTCGCCACGGCCCGGACGCGGGCCGTCGACCTCGAGCACACCTGCGCGTCCGCGTGGCGCTATCTCTACGCCGAGCTCGCCGCGCCCGGACCCGCGACCGGGTCGTCGACCCGGGATCGGGCGAGCGCACAGCGGGCGCTCACCGCGTGCGCCGTCCGCGCCACCCGCTGGCGGCTGCAGGCGCACGCCGCGTTCCCGACCGTCGCCTTCCCGGGCATCGACTGAGCGGTCAGCGCCAGGCGTCCACGACGGCCAGCACGTCGGCGAGCCGGGTGACCACCGCGTCGGGCTCGCCGTCGACACGACCCCGCTGCTCCTGGGGGATGGTGCTGTGCGGGACGTGGATCGTCCGCAGCCCGGCCGAGGCGGCTCCGTGGATGTCGTCGAAGAGCCGGTCACCGACGAAGACGGCCTCCCCCGGGTCGTCGACGTCCACCGTGGCCAGGGCGGCGCGGAACGCCTCGGGGTGCGGCTTGGTCCACGGGATCTCCGAGGAGTACACCGCGCCGTCGATGAGCGGCAGCACGCCGTCGCGGGCGAAGATGCGCTCGTGCTCGGCGCGTGTCCAGATGGTGTTCGACAGCACGCCGATCCTGATCCCGCGCTCGTGCAGTGCCTCGAACAGGGGCGGGACGTCCGGGTCGGTGTAGGTGTGCGGTTCCCACCACGTGCTGAAGCCGGCCGCGGCGGTGTCGGACAGCTCGGCACCGGCCAGGCTGAAGACCTCGGCCAGGGTGCCGCTGCGGTGGTCGTCGGTCGACCGGCGCCAGATCTCGGTCTCGGCGGCCGCCAGGCGCTGCGCCAGCTCGTCGTCGCCGACGGCGGCGGCCCAGGCCTCCCGCGGGTCGACGGTGTGCCACGGGGTCAGCGTGCCGCCCCAGTCGAAGATCACTGCTGCGATGCCCACGCGGGCACCGTAACCGGACCGGGCAAGGGGTATCGAGTGCGGGCGTCGCGCTCGGGCGGGAGCCGTGCCGACAGCAGCCGCGAGCCGTGCCTACAGCAGCCGCGAGCCGTGCCTACAGCAGCCGCGAGCCGTGCCTACAGCAGCACGGTGGACAGCACAGCGACCTCACGCATGCCCAGCCGGTCGTACATGCGCCGCGCGGCGGTGTTGAAGTCGTTGACGTAGAGACTGACCGTCGAGGCGACCTCGAGCCCCCGGTCGAGGACACCCACCATGGCCGCCGTGCCCAGCCCGCGTCCGCGCAGGTCCGGGCGGGTCCATACGCCCTGGACCTGACAGGTGTAGGGCGACACGGCGCCGAAGTCGGCCTTGAAGACCACCTGCCCGCGGTCGAACACGGCGAAGGCGCGACCCTCACGGATCAGCGAGGCGATCCGGTTGCGGTAGTGCCCGGACCCGCCGTCCGCCGGCGAGACGCCGAGCTCCTCGGCGAACATGGCTGCCGCGGCGGGGAGGTAGCGGTCGAGCTCCCCACGTTCGACGCGCCGCAGACCCACCTCGGCCGGTCGGTCGGCGACCGCGCGGTCCAGGAAGAGCAGCGGCTGACGCCGGCGCACCGCGCGTGGGGCACCCCAGACGGCCTCGAGCACCGACCACATCGTTGCGATGGCGTCCGCGCGCCCGACCAGCGAACTGCACACCCGCGGATAGGTGGCCACCGACTCGGCCAGCATCCGCCAGTGCTCGGCGCTGCCCCCGATGGGCAGCAGGTTGCCGCCGTTGAACGCTGCGGCGACGAGTACCCCACCGGGGTCACGCACGCCGAGCAGGGTGCCGCCGAACCGCCGGGCCGACAGCGACGGGGACGCGTGCAGGCGGGCCGCGACGACGGCGTTGACGACCGGGTCGAGGTCGACCAGCGCCTGCAGGTCCGCACGGTCGCCGTCGCCGAGCTCGGCGACACGCCAGGGCCGCTGCCGGACCGGAGGGTCGAGCAGCGTGCTCATGACCGCACCGGGCCGGCAGTGATCACCTGGCGAACGGTAGTCCCACTGCGCGACCCGTGCGCTGCGACCCGGGTCAGCTCGCGCCGCGACCCGTGCTCTGCTGTAGCTTGTCGATCATCTCGCTGGCCCCGGCCTTGGTGAGACCCTCCGGCACGTCCTCGCCGGCCTCCTGCGCGAGCGTCTGCAGGTAGGAGTGCTGCGGGCCGGTCATCGGCTCGTCGCCGGTGACCCACTCATCGGTGGGCTTGTCGGCCTGAGGTGTGACGTCGTCTGGCGTGGCCATGGTGGCCCCTCTCGTATCGAATGTGTGTTCGACACGGGTATGCCCCGGTGTGCGCTGCCGCTAACGCACCGCGGGAGGTCGCGATCGTCGGATCAGGCGATGGAGACGGTGGGTTCCCCCGAGGTGACGCCGGCGTCGCCCATCTCCTCGGCCATCCGCAGGGCCTCCTCGATCAGGGTCTCGACGATCTGCGACTCGGGGACGGTCTTGACGACCTCGCCCTTGACGAAGATCTGCCCCTTGCCGTTGCCGGAGGCGACGCCCAGGTCGGCCTCGCGGGCCTCGCCCGGGCCGTTGACGACGCAGCCCATGACCGCGACGCGCAGCGGGACCTCGATGCCCTCAAGCCCGGCGGTCACCTTGTCGGCCAGCGTGTAGACGTCGACCTGGGCGCGTCCGCACGAGGGGCACGACACGATCTCGAGCCGGCGCTGGCGCAGGTTCAGCGACTCCAGGATGGCCAGGCCGACCTTGACCTCCTCGACGGGCGGAGCGGACAACGACACGCGGATGGTGTCGCCGATGCCCTGCGAGAGCAGGGCACCGAAGGCCACCGAGGACTTGATGGTGCCCTGGAAGGCAGGACCCGCCTCGGTGACGCCGAGATGCAGCGGGTAGTCGCAGGCCTGCGCGAGCAGCTCGTAGGCCTTCACCATGACCACCGGGTCGTTGTGCTTGACCGAGATCTTGAAGTCACGGAAGCCGTGCTCCTCGAACAGCGCGGCCTCGTTCATCGCCGACTCGACGAGCGCCTCCGGCGTCGCCTTGCCGTACTTGGCCAGCAGTCGCTTGTCGAGCGAGCCGGCGTTGACGCCGATGCGGATCGACACGCCGGCGTCGGCGGCGGCCCTGGCGATCTCGCCCACCTTGTCGTCGAACGCCTTGATGTTGCCCGGGTTGACCCGGACGGCGGCGCACCCGGCGTCGATGGCCTGGAAGACGTACTTGGGCTGGAAGTGGATGTCGGCGATGACCGCGATCTGGGACTTGGTCGCGATCGCCGGCAGGGCGTCGGCGTCGTCCTGCGACGGCACCGCGACCCGCACGATGTCGCAGCCGGACGCCGTCAGCTCGGCGATCTGCTGCAGCGTGGAGTTGATGTCGGCCGTCAGCGTCGTGCACATGGACTGCACCGACACCGGCGCGTCGCCGCCCACGGCGACGGAACCGACCTGGATCTTGCGCGATGCGCGACGCGGCGCGAGCACCGGCGGGGGTGAGGCTGGCATGCCCAACGAAACGCTCATGACTCCATCATCCACCCGTGAGGTTAATCGGCTTCACGATGTCGGCGTAGAGAGTGAGTAACGTCAACACGACGAGCACCGAGGCGACCGCGTACATCACGGGCAGCATCTGGGCGGTGTCGACGAAGATGGCCGGCCTGGGGATCGGAGATCCGTCGGCGCCGACCGCCGCCGGACGGCCGCGGGCGCGCAGCCGGGCCCGTCCCCGCTTGATCGCCTCGACGATCGCGCCCGCCACATGGCCGCCGTCCAGCGGCAGCAGCGGCAGCAGGTTGAACAGGAACAGCAACAGGTTGACGCTCGCGAGCAGCCCCAGCAGCGTGTAGATCTTCGACTTCAGGGTGAAGTGCGGGTCGCTGGCGAACTCCCCCGAGATGCGCCCGATGCCCACGACACCGACCGCGCCGGCCGGGTCACGCTTCTTGCCCTCGAAGACCGTCTGGTACAGGCTGTGCAGCTTGCTCGGGTACTGGCCCAGCGCGTCGAGGCCCAGCTTGAGCTGACTCCCGATCTTGCCGGGAACGCCCGTGATGCCGACGGACGCGAAGTAGGACCTCTCGTAGGGCGAGAGGCCCACGAAGCCGGCCGTGACCGCCGGCTTGCCGACGGTCGGAGTGAAGGTGTTGCGGGTCGGCGTCAGGGTGACGGTCCGGTCCTGACCCTTGCGCTCCACCTCGACCCGCAGCGGTTTGCCCGCCGAGGCCTGGATGATGGGCGCCACGTCGTCCCACGAGGAGACCTTGCGGCCGTCGATGGCCAGGAGCTTGTCGTTCACCTGCAGGGTCTTGGCGGCCGGCGTGCGCGGCGCACCCGCCGGGCACGTGTTGTTCTTGGCGGCCGTCGAGTTCGCGGAGACGACGCACTTGGCGATCGACCCGACCGTCGTCGTCGACGTGGTCGTCGGCGAGCCCAGCGTCAGCAGGAGGATAAGGGTGAGCACCAGGTAGATGACCAGGTTCATCACCGGGCCACCGGTCATCACGATCATCTTCTTGCCGGGCGTCAACCGGTAGAACTGCCGGTGCGCGTCCTGCTCGTCGACCTCGGCGCGACTCACCTGGCGGAACTCCTCGACCGCGGTCGCCATCCGACGCGGCCAGCGCGAACGCGAGCCGTCGGCGCGGGGCGGCACCATCCCGATCATCCGGATGTAGCCGCCGAGCGGGATGCCCTTGATCCCGTACTCGGTGTCACCCCTCTTGCGCGACCAGACCGTCGGACCGAACCCGACCATGTACTGGGTGACCTTCACGCCGAACTTCTTGGCCGGCACCATGTGCCCGATCTCGTGCAGCGCGATCGACAGCAGGAGCCCGAAGGCGAAGATCAGCACACCCAGCGTGTAGAGCAACCAGCTCGGCACCGCGTCCTCTTCTCGAATTCCCCCGGCAGGTTCCCGCTACCCGGCTACCCGGCGAGGGTGCGCGCGCGCTCGCGTGCCCAGTCCTCGGCCTGTTCGACCTCCTCGACGGTACCTGGAATCCCCTGATTCGCCGCCACGTGACGCCGCTCGCTCAGCCATTCCTCGACCACGTCGGCGATGGTGTCGACGATCTGCAGGAACCCGATGCGCCCGTCGTGGAAGGCATCGACCAGCTGCTCGTTGGCGGCGTTGTAGACCGCCGGCGCGCAGCCACCCTCGCGGCCGACCCGCTTGGCCAGGGCGACGGCGGGGAACGCGGCGTCGTCGAGCGGCTCGAACGTCCAGGTGTGCGCCTGCGTCCAGTCGACGTGGTGCGCCGCCCCGGCGACGCGGTCCGGCCACCCCAGGGCCAGCGAGATGGGCAGGCGCATGTCCGGCGGCGATGCCTGGGCGATGGTCGACCCGTCGACGAACTCGACCATCGAGTGGATCACCGACTGCGGGTGCACGACCGCCTCGATCCGCTCGTAGGGCACGCCGAAGAGCAGGTGCGCCTCGATGATCTCCAGGCCCTTGTTGACGAGCGTCGCCGAGTTGGTGGTGACGAGCCGACCCATGTCCCAGGTGGGGTGGGCGAGGGCCTGCTGCGGGGTCACGTCGACGAGCTCGCCTCGGTCCCGCCCACGGAACGGGCCGCCGCTGGCGGTGACGAGCAGGCGGGCGACCTCGTCCGCGGAACCGGAGCGCAGGCACTGGGCGAGGGCGGAGTGCTCGGAGTCGACGGGCACGATCTGGCCGGGCGCGGCGAGCCGGGAGACGATCGGGCCGCCGGCGATCAGGGACTCCTTGTTGGCCAGGGCCACCGTCGTGCCGGCCTCGAGGGCCGCGATGGTGGCGCGCAGTCCCTGCGAGCCGTCGACCGCGTTCAGCACCGTGTCGCAGCCGGCTCCGGCCAGCTCGACGGTGGCCTGCGGCCCGGCCTGGATCGTGGGTGCGGGGGCGTCGGCGGGCCACAGGGCCTCGAGGTGCTTGCGCAGCTCGTCGACCCCCGACTCCTGCGCGATGCCGACCTCGCGCACCCGCAGCCGGGCGGCCTGTTCGGCGAGCAGCTGCACGTTGCTGCCGCCGGCGGCGATCGCGCGCACACGGAACCGGTCGGGGGCCGCGGCGGTGACGACGTCGACGGTCTGGGTGCCGATGGAACCGGTCGAGCCGAGCAGCACGATCTCGCGGGTCATGCCCTCAGCCTGCCAGCCTCAGGCGAACAGGGACTTGCCCCACCAGTCACCCGGGCCGCGCAGCCCCGGCGGGACGGCGAACAGCGCGCTGCCGGTGTGCCGGATGTATTCGTTGAGCAGGTCATTAGAGCCGAGCTTGCGCTGGATGGGGACGAACTGCCGCCGCGGGTCCTTCTGGTAGGCGATGAAGAACAGTCCGGCGTCGAGCAGGCCGGTGTCACTGTCGATGCCGTCCGTGTAGGAGTAGCCCCGGCGCAGGATCTTCTGCCCGTCGTTGGTCTCGGGCGACGCCAGCCGGATGTGCGCGTTCTGGTCGATGACCGGCTTTCCGTTGCGGGTGGCCTGCAGATTGACGGGGTCGAACTCCTTGTGGCCGGTGAGCGGTGCACCGGAGGTCTTCACCCGGCCGAACACCCGCTCCTGGTCGGCCAGGTAGTCGGTGTCCCACGACTCGATCAGCATCCGGATGCGCCTTGCCACGAGGTAGCTGCCGCCCCTCATCCACGCCTGGTCGCCCTCGTTGCCCACCCAGACGTAGCTGTCCATCTCCGACGGGTACTCCGACTTGATGTTGTTCGTGCCGTCCTTGAAACCCAGCAGGTTGCGCTCGGTCTCCTGCTTGCGCGACGTGGACGACGTGCGGCCGAAACCGAGCTGCGACCAGCGCATCACCGCGGTGCCTCGGGCCAGCCGGGCGAAGTTCCGGATCACGTGGAACGCGACGGTGGGGTCGTCCGCGCACGCCTGCACGCACAGGTCACCGCCCGAGCGCTCCTTCTGCAGCGCGTCGCCGGGCAGGGCCGGGATCGGCGCGAGGGCGGCGGGGCGCCGCTCGGCCAGTCCGAACCGGTCGTCGAACAGCGACGGCCCGAAGCCCACCGTGATGGTGAGGTTGGCGGCGTTGAGACCGGTGGCCTCGCCGGTGTCGATCGGTGGCCGCTCCGGTGAGGTCTCGACGGCGCCGACGGGCAGGCCCTTCGTCATCTGCGACGCGGCCGCCGCCCACGAACCGAGCAGCACCTGCAGGGCCATCGGGTCGACGGCGGTCACGTCGAAGGCGGCGAACGCCAGCTGATCCTGCGCAGGCGTGGCGATGCCGGCCTGACGACTGCCGTAGAACGGCACCACCGAGGCGGCCGGTCTCGAGGTCGTCGTGCTGCCGTCGTCGGGCCCGGTGGCGCGAGCCACGCCGAACCCGGCTCCCCCGCCGACGACGACGCCGGCGGCACCGAGGGCCCCGCCGAGGAAGCGCCGCCGACTGTGCCCGGCCGACGACGCCTGCGCGCCGTCGGCCGTGCCCGTGGTGTCGTCCGTCATCCGTTCCGTTCCCGTCTCAGGCGTTCGCGACCTTGCTGGCGACCGTCGACAGCGGCTCCTGCACGGCCTTCACCGCAGCCGCGAGCAGACGCTTGTCGTTGGCCGTCAGCTGGTTGTAGAGCTTGTAACCGGACGGGTTGCTCGTGGTGCGGTAGGAGTCGACCAGCTTGTCCAACGCGGTGAAGTTCGTCTGAATGCTCTTGGTCAGCACCGGGTCGATCTTGGTCAACGCGGGCTGCAACTGGGCGAAGGCCTGCTCGGCGCCCTCGTCGTTGTTCGCGAAGTCGAGGAGGTCGATCTGCGAGTACGCCTCCTCCTCACCGGTGATCTTCGACGACGACACCTCGTCCAGCAGCTCCTGGGCACCGTTGGCGAGCTCGGTCGGCTTGTAGGTCAGGCCGGTCGTCAGCTTCTTGAGCCGGCCGACGTCGGCGACCAGCTTGTCGCCGAACGCGCCCATGCCCTTCAGCGACTTGGCCTTGAACAGGCCGTACTCGATGCGGTGGAAGCCGCGCCACTTGGAGAAGGTGGTGTCGGCGATGCGCACGTCGATGTCGGCGTCGATGCTGTCCTTGCCGATGACGAAGGACTCGGCGACCGGCTCGATCTTCTCGTAGTACGGGCGGGCCTTCATGTACGCGACCTGGGCGGCCTTCAGGTCCGTGCCGTGCAGCGTCTTGTTGAACGTGGCCACCGACGTGGCCAACGTGGCGATCTGGGTGTCGACGTAGTTCGCGTAGTTCGTGCTGGCGGTCTTCAGCAGCGCCGCGACGGTGGCATTGGAGGTGCCGGCCGATTTGCCGACCACCTTGAGGGGGCGCTTCTCGGGCGTGCCGCCGGGGCAGTACAGCGTGTATGTACCGGCCGGGACCGAGACGGCGAACTCGCCGGAGAACCCGGGCGGCAGGTTCTCCTTCTCACCGACGATGCGCTCACCACTGAGCAGCTCGACCTCGCTGACCGCGGTGGCGTCGGTGTTGCGCACCTTGAACGTCAGCGCGCCCGCCTTGTACTGCGCGGCGTCGGCCGTGCAGCCCTTGGCCGCAGAGACGGTGACGGTGGCGACGCGCGAGCCGGTGGTCGTGCTCGAGGAGGCGTCGGAGGCCTTGGCGCCGCCCGTTCCCTTGCCCGAACTGCCGCAGGCGGTCAGGGCCAGGGCGGCGACGACGGTCGAGGCGAGGACGGCGGGAACCGTGCGGGTGCGCGGTGCGGGCATCAAGCAACTCCGGGGATCGGACGGACGATTTAGGGCAGCCTAACCTAACTGCGGACGAGGGCTGCCTGGGGTCGGGCAGTGGGCTCCTCCGCAGCGACCCGGCGGCGGGCGGCCAGGGCGAAACCGAGCGCGAGCAGCAGGGCGACGACGGCCAGCGCCGTGCACCACCCGACCAGGGTCTGCAGCACCGATCGGTGGCCGAGCGTCGCGTGGTCGGCGCGCGCCTGCGTCGCCGCCGCGCTCACCGCGGAGGCGGGCAGGGCGACGGTGGCGGACGCGACGGGACGGGCCAGCGCCTCGGTGTCGCTGGCTGTCCGCACGGCGGCGACGACCCGCTCGGTCCACCGGACGTCGAGGACGCGGTCGGTGCGCGAGTCGAGCCAGACGGTGAGTGTCGCCGCGTCGCGGTAGATGACGGCGATGTCGCCGGAGGACGTGCGGACGGCCGACAGCGGCAACCGCCCGCCGTTCAGGGCGGCGACCCGTTCCGCCGGGAGCGCGGCCGGCCGGCCGGCGCCGCCGGACCCCCGCACGAAGGTGACGAAACGCTCGGCGCTGACGCCTGCGTAACGGCTGGTGCCCTGCGAGCTGAGCTGGTACGGCGTCAGCGCCCCGGTGCTGCCGGTGACGGCGTCGCGGGCCTGGGTGCGGATCGTCGCCGAGCTGTCGCCGCGGCTGAGCACCGAGGCGGAGACGGCGCCGGCCCTGGTGGTCGGACGGCCGGTCGGCCGCGCCGGGGTGACGAGGGCGAGCACGACGGCGGCAACGGCGGCCGCGACGCCGACGGCGGCACCGACCTTGGCGGCGAGCCGCGCCGGAGCGGGACGCCCGGGTGGCCAGACGACGTAGAGGCCGACCGGGATCAGGTACACCAGCCAGCCCACGATCTCGGCCACCACGGGGTGGGCCTGGATGCCGAGCATGCCGGTGAGCAGCGAGGCCTGCACGCTGCCCGGCCGCACGAGCCAGCTGAGGTCGACCGTGCTGCCCTGCCCGGCGTCGAGCCAGCCGGCCTCATGGGCGGTGTGCAGGGCATTGACGACGATGCCGGCGGCGACGAGCACCAGCACGAACCCGGTGGCCCGGAAGAACTTGGACAGGTTGATCCGCACGCCACCGCGGTAGATGCCGTAACCCAGGACGACCGCGACCAGGATGCCGAGCACCACGCCGAGGCCGGCGCTGCGCGGGTTGCTGGCCTCGTTGAAGGCGGCAAGCAGGAAGACGACTGTCTCCAGGCCCTCGCGGATGACGGCGAGGAAGGCCATGAGCACCATGGCCCGCCCGGCGTTGGAGCGGCCGTCCATGGCCTGCGCCGCGAGGCCCTCGAGCTGGCCCTTGAGGTTGCGCGAGTTCCGGCGCATCCAGACGACCATGTAGGTGACCATGCCGACCGCGACGAGCCCGATGACCGTCTCGAGGCCCTCCTGCTGCTTCTGCGGCAGGTTGCGGGAGTAGACCTGCAGCGCGATGCCGCCGGCCAGGCAGAGGGCGAGCGCCAGCCCGACGCCACCCATGACCCAGCGCACCAGGTCCAGGCGACCCTGCTTGCGCAGGAAGGCGGCGATGATGCCGACGATGAGCGCGGCCTCGAGCCCCTCACGGAGGCCGATCACGAAGGTGGGCAGCACGTGGGCGTCCTCCCGGTGGGTCGCGGGCTTGCGTCGGACTCGACCGGCGCACCCTTAGGTTAGGCACGCCTTAGCGAGGGTAACCGACCGGGACGGACGCGGGAACATGACGTCCCCGATAGCGTGATCGGATGCCGATCGACCTCAACGCCGACCTCGGCGAGGGCTTCGGCGTGTGGCGCCTCGGCGACGACGAGGCCCTGCTCGACGTCGTCACCAGCGCCAACGTCGCCTGTGGCTTCCACGCCGGCGACCCGGTCACGATGCGCCGCGTCTGCGCCGCCGCCGCCGGGCGCGGCGTGGCCATCGGCGCGCAGGTCGGCTACCGCGACCTGGCCGGCTTCGGCCGTCGACGCCTCGACATCGCCGCGGACGAGCTCTCGGCCGACGTGCTCTACCAGCTCGGAGCGCTCGACGCCTGCGCCGTGGCCGGCGGGTCACGCGTGCGCTACGTCAAGCCGCACGGCGCGCTCTACAACACGGCGGCCGACGACCCGGGTCAGGCGGCAGCCGTCGTGGAGGCCGTCGCCGCCTATGACGACACCCTGCCGGTGCTGGGACTGCCCGGGTCGGCGCTCGCCGACGCGGCGGGCGCAGCCGGCGTGCCCTTCGTCGCGGAGGCGTTCGCGGACCGCGGCTACCTCGCCACCGGGCGGCTCGCGCCCCGCGGTACGGACGGCGCGGTGCTCACGGACGTTCCCGCCGTCGTCGAGCGTGCGCTCGGCCTCGCGGTCGACGGGCGCGTGACGGCACTCGACGGCGCGCCGGTGGAGGTGGCGCCCGCGTCGCTGTGCCTGCACGGGGACACACCGGGCGCGGTCGACCTGGCCCGGGCCGTCCGCACCGCGCTGTCCGACGCCGGCGTCGCGCTCGCACCGTTCGCGGGTCCGTGACGGTGCGCGTCCTGCCGTACGGCGAGTCGGCGCTGCTCGTCGAGCCCGACGACGCCGAGGGTGTCCTCGCGCTGGCCGGTGCGGCGCGGCAACTGGCGGGCGTGACCGAGGTCGTGCCCGCGGCGCGCACCGTCCTGCTCGTCCTCGACCCGGGTGTCGACGTGGGCGAGGTGCGGCGCCGGCTGCTCGAGCTGGTCGTCGGGCCCGCGGCCCACGCCGACCGCGCGGAGGTCGTGCTCGACGTCGTCTACGACGGGCCGGACCTCGCGACGACCGCGGCCGAGGTCGGCCTCGACCCCGACGGCCTGGTCCGGGCGCACATCTCGGCCGCGCACACCGTCGCGTTCTGCGGCTTCGTGCCCGGCTTCGCTTACTGCCGTGGATTGCCCGAGCGGGTGCAGGTACCCCGCCTGCGCGAGCCGCGCACCCGGGTGCCGGCCGGGTCGGTGGCCATCGCCGGTGAGTTCAGCGGCGTCTACCCCCGGGCGTCGCCGGGCGGCTGGCGACTGCTCGGGCGCACCGACGCGGTGCTGTGGGACCTCGGACGCGAACCACCGGCCCTGCTGTCGCCGGGTACGCCGGTGCGCTTCCGCGCCGTCGACCGGTGATCGAGATCCTGGCGGCCGGCCCACTCGCCACGGTGCAGGACCTCGGCCGCCCGGGGTACGCCGCCCTCGCCGTACCGCGCGCGGGAGCGTTCGACCGCGGGTCGTTGCGGCGCGCCAACCGCCTGGTCGGCAACCCCGACGAATACGCCGGCCTCGAGATCACCCTCGGCGGGTTGGCGGCCCGTTTCGCTGACGCCGCGACGGTCGCCCTCACCGGCGCCGCCTGCCCCGGCCCCGACACCGGCGTCGCGATCAGCGTCCGCGCCGGGACGGTGCTGCGGCTCGGCGTGCCCCGCCGCGGGCTGCGCACCTATCTGGCCGTGCGCGGCGGCATCGACGTCGCGGGCGTGCTGGGCTCGCGCAGCACCGACACTCTGAGCGGGCTCGGGCCGTCGCCGCTGCGTGCCGGTGACCGCCTGCCGTTCGGGACCACGGCGGCGGGGTCCGCGCCGGTCAGCGGCGCCGTCGTGCCGAGCTCTGCCGTCGTGCCGAGCTCCGGCCCCGCAACGCTGCACGTCCGCACCGGGCCGCGGGACGACTGGTTCGCCGACACCGACGCGCTGTTCACCACCACCTGGACGGTCCGCGCGGACTCCGACCGTGTCGGTCTGCGCCTCGACGGGACACCGCTGCGGCGCCGCACCGACGGGGAGCTGCCCAGCGAGGCGACCCTGCCCGGTGCCCTGCAGGTGCCGCCCGACGGCCGCCCCATCCTGTTCGGCCCCGACGCGCCCGTCACCGGCGGCTACCCGGTGATCGCGGTCGTCGCCACCCGCGACCTGGACGCCGCTGCCCAACTGCGTCCGGGCGATTCCGTGACGCTGGTCCGGCTGCCATGATGAGCGCCCCCGGCCCCGCGAGCGGTGAGGAGGCGACGTGGACGGTGGCGAGGGCACGCTCATCGGCGGCCGCTACACGCTGGTGCGCCGCCTCGGACGCGGCGGCATGGCCGAGGTCTGGCTGGCCACCGACCGCCGCCTGGGCGACAAGCACGTCGCGATCAAACGACTGCTCGGCTACCGCGCGGACTCCCCCGAGTCGGCGCAGGACGTCGAACGCGCCCGCCGCGAGGCCCTCGCCGCCTCCCGGCTGAACCACGGCAACCTCGTCGCGGTCACCGACTTCGTGGCCGAGGACGGCGAGCCGTTCATCGTCATGGAGTACGTCGAGGGCACGACGCTCGACGACGTCCTCGCCGACGGCGGTGTGCCCGTTCCTCGCGCCGCGCACATCGTCGGCCAGGTGGCCGGCGCGGTCGCCGCCGCGCACGAGGCGGGCATCATCCACCGCGACATCAAGCCGGCCAACATCATGGTCACCCGCCGCGACGTCGCCAAGCTCGCCGACTTCGGCATCGCCCATTCCGCCGGTGACGCACGGTTGACCCGGACCGGCTTCTTCACCGGCACCGTCGGCTACCTCGCGCCAGAACTGCTCGACGGTTCGGCTGCGTCGCCGGCGAGCGACGTCTGGGCCCTCGGCGCCGTGCTGTTCGAGACCGTGGAGGGACGTCCCGCCTTCCAGGGCGACACGACCCCCACCCTGATCGCGGCGATCGCGCTGCGCGAACTGCCGGTGCCGCACCGCGCACCCGAACTGGCCCCGCTGATCGCGCGCATGCTGGACCGCGACCCGTCCCGGCGCGCGAGCGTCGACGACGTCGTGGCTGCCCTCGCCGGGTTCGCGAGACCCGCCGCGACGCCGGCGCCCACACCCGCTGCGGCGCCCGCGGGACGGACCACGGTGGCGGCTGCCCCCACGCCGACGTCGGCGGCGCCCGCCGCGGCCACGACCCCCGTCCGCCGTCGACGGGGCTGGTGGATCGCGGCCGCCGCCGTGCTGCTCCTGCTCGCCGGGGGGATCACCGCGATCGTCACCCACGGTGGTGGCGGTTCCTCACAGGCCGGCGCGGGATCGACGGCGAGCGCGTCGCGGACCGGGCAGGCCGAGGCCCCCGACCGGTCGGCCGCGGGCACCGCCACCTCGGCCACCTCGGCCGGCGCGGGCTCGGGCTCGGGGCCGCTCCGCGTCCTCGCGCACCGCGGCGGGCGGGAGAACTACGCCGAGGAGTCACTGCCCGCGCTGGTGCAGGCGGCCAAGGACGGGTACGGCGTCGAGACCGACGTCCGGTGGACCTCCGACGGCGTCCCCGTGATCGTCCACGACCCGACGACGCGCGCCAATCTCGAGTGCACGGGTGGCCCGTACACGGTGAGCTCGACGACCTGGGCGGTGCTGAAGGCACGCTGCCACACCCCGGCGTCCGCATCGCCGAACGGCAGGACCTACCCGATCGCGACCTTCGACGACGTCGCGAAGGGTCTGCAGGCCGTCACCGGCGCCACCCTGTTCGCGGAGGTCAAGGTCGCCCAGACGCCGAAGCAGGTCAGCGGGTTCCTCGCCGTGCTGCAACGCCACGACCTGATCGACCGCGCCGTCGTCACGTCGCTCTACCCGGCCGAGCTGGCGAAGATGCGGGCGGCGGCAACGCCACTGGGCACGACACTCTCGCTGCTGCAGTTCGTCGCCGACACGAGGACGGCGCCGGCCACCTTCCGCGCCGCGGGCGTGCGCTGGGTCGCGGTCCCCGCCGACGTCGCGACCCGGGCGTACCTGTCGAGTCTGCGGGCGGCAGGGCTGCGCTCGGTGGTGTTCACCGTCGACACGCCTGCGCAATGGGCCGCGGCCCGCGCGGCGGGCGCCGACCTGGTGCTCACCGACGTCCCCGCCGCCTACCTGCGCTGGCTGGGAGGCAGGTAGCCGGCATCACGACGTGACGGCGTGCAGCACCGCCCAGATCAACGCGGACACGGCCGCCGCCGCCGGGATGGTCAGGACCCAGGCGAAGATGATGTTGCCGGCGACACTCCACCGCACCGCCGAGAAGCGCTGCGTTGCGCCGACCCCCATGACCGAGGACGTCACGACGTGCGTGGTCGACACCGGCAGGCCGAGCCCCGCAGTACCCAGCAGCACGGCGCTGGCCACGGACTGGGCCGCAAAACCGCTGGCGGGGGTGAGCGGGTAGATGCGCCGCCCGATCGTGCGCATGATGCGCCAGCCTCCCGAGTAGGTACCGGCCGCGATCGCAGCCGCCGAGGACAGGATCACCCACAGCGGGATGTCGGCGCCGGCGCCCAGGTGGCCGCTCACGACGAGGCACAGGGCGATGACGCCCATGGTCTTCTGCGCGTCCTGCGTGCCGTGCCCGAACGACATGACGGCGGCCGAGACGATCTGGGCCCACCGGAACCCGCGGTTGACCCGCACCACGTTGGACCGACGAAAGATCCAGAGCACCCCGACCATCACGGCGTAGGCCAGGCCGAACCCGACGATCGGCGACACGATCATCGGCACGATGACCTTGTCGAAGACGCCCTGCCACTTGACGCTGCGGGACGCGGCGAGGGCCGCGCCGACCAGTCCCCCGATCAGTGCGTGCGACGACGACGACGGCAACCCGAAGTACCAGGTCAGCAGGTTCCAGGCGATCGCGCCGCCGAGTGCGGCCAGGACGACGATCAGCCCCGACGTGCCGCCCGAGGGTGGGTCGATGATGCCGCCGCCGACCGTCTTGGCGACCTTGGTCGAGATGAGGGCGCCGACGACGTTGAACACCGCGGCCATGGCCAGCGCGACCCGCGGCGTCAGCGCCTTGGTGGAGATGGACGTCGCGATCGCGTTGGCCGAGTCGTGGAAGCCGTTGGTGAAGTCGAAGGCCAGGGCGGTCACCACGATGACCACGACAAGTGCCGTGGGGCCCACCGCTAGGACTCTTTGACGGCGATGGACTCGACCGCGTGCGCCACGTGCTCGAGCGCGTCGGCGGCGTCCTCGAATCCGTCGGCGACCTCGCGCAGCTTGACCATTGTCAGGGCGTCGAAATCGCCGCTGAACAGCCTGGACAGCAGTTTGCGGTAGACCCGGTCGGACTCGTTCTCGAGCCGGTTCACCTCGATCCAGTACGGCTCGAGGTCGCGCAGGGTGCGCAGCCGGGACATCGCCTCGGCGGTCTCGTTGGCCGAGCGTTCCAGCAGCCGGATCTGGTCGATCATCAGCGGCGGCAGGGCGCCCACGCCGGCGAGGACGATGAAGTCGGCCGCGGCCTCGATGGCGTCCACGACGTCGTCCAGGGCCGAGGCCAGCCGGTAGATGTCCTCGCGGTCGAACGGCGTCACGAAGCTGGTGTTGAGCTGCCGCATGATCCGGTGGGTGACCGAGTCGCCGGCGTGCTCGCGCTCGCGCAGGGCCTTGGCCACCGCCTCCCGATCGACGTCCGGGTCGATCAGCCAGGCGAGCACCCCGGCGCTGTCGGCGACGTTGCGCCCGGCCTCGGTGAACATGTCGTAGAACGCCGTGTCACGCGGGGTGAGTCGGAAGGCCACGCGGTCACCCTATAGACGACCGTTTCCCTGTCGTTCACCTGCCGGACGTGTCGTCGTCACTTTCGGCGGGACGACCCTCGGCTGTTCTGCACGCGGCGCACGATCACGAGCACCAGGAGCCCGCCGGTCACCCCGATGACGACGCGGCCCTGGGGAGAGTTGGCCCGGGCACGCAGCGACTGGGTGGTCTTCTCGACGATCCGCTTGGGGTTGCCGCGGTAGGCCAGCTGGTCGACGGCGGCCGCCAGGGCCACACGGGACTGCTCGATGTCGCGCTGGATGTCGTCCGCGCTGCGTTCGCCGGCCACGCCACTCCCCTCGTCCGGGCGTCCGCCGCCCGTCGCGACGAGCCTAGGGCATCGGTAGCGTCAGCCGGCGTGACCCGACTCGAACCCGGCGACCCGGCCCCGGACTTCACCCTGCCCGACGCCGACGGCAACGACGTGACGCTGTCCGACCTGCGCGGGCGCACAGTGATCGTCTACTTCTACCCGGCCGCCATGACGCCCGGCTGCACCACGCAGGCCTGCGACTTCCGCGACAGCCTGGACGCACTGCAGGCCGCCGGCTACGTCGTGCTGGGCGTCTCGCCCGACAAGCCCGCCAAGCTGGCGACCTTCCGCGAGCGCGACCACGTCACCTTCCCGCTGCTGTCCGACGTCTCGAAGCAGACGCTCGAGGCCTGGGGCGCGTACGGCGAGAAGACGATGTACGGCAAGAAGGTCACCGGGGTCATCCGCTCGACCTTCGTCGTGGGCGAGGGCGGTGCGATCGAGGTCGCGCAGTACAACGTCAGGGCCACCGGGCACGTGGCCAAGCTCCGCCGCGAGCTGGGGCTGGACGCTGCCTGACCCGGACGGCCGCCTGCCCGCCCTCCGGGCGGCTGCTCTCGAGCGCATCGCGGCGGCCCGCGCCGAGCTGGACGACGTGCTGGACTCCGCGTCGTCGACCACCGGCGACGACGAGCACGACCCCGAGGGCGCGACGATCGGCTTCGAGCGCGCGCAGTCCGTGGGCTCGCTGCGGGCGGCCGAGGCGGCGTTGGCCGAGGTCGACGCCGCTGTCGAGCGGGTGGCCGACGGCACGTACGGGCGGTGCGTGACCTGTGGCCGCCCGATCGGCGACGCCCGCCTGGAGGCCCGCCCCGCGACCCCGTACTGCATCGATCACGCCCGGGTGCGGGCCTAGCGACATCCCGTGCGTCTTGTGCCGGCGGCGGGATTCGAACCCGCACTGCCTGGTTCCTAGGACCAGCCTCTCTGCCAGTTGGAGTACGCCGGCTAGCGCGCTTCGCCGTCGGACTACGCGGACTACACGCGCCCGACATTCCGCCTGCACCAGGTGTCGGTCTGTGCGTGGCAGTTCGGACACAGGATACGGAGATTCTCCAACCGGTTGTCGATCGGATCACCGTTGATGTGGTCCAGTGCCAAGGACAGCGGCTTCCCTTGCCAATCGGCTGTACCGCAGATCTCGCAGTGGGCGGTCTTGAGACCAGCGGCGACGAGCCGCTCCCGCAGTCGTCCGCTGGGGTAAGTCGACCCGAGGACGAGGATCTCCTCGAGTGGTCGCGAACGGCTGCCTTCCGGACAGGTCATACCGCGTGACCAGGCCTGGCCGGGGAAGTGGCTGGTGTCGATTCCCAGCGTCCGGATCTTGGCGTTGACGTATCGGTACATCCCCCCGCTCGGGACGTAACCAAGGCGCCTCAACACCTCGGACACAGATCTGCTGTCCCGCACCAACATCCTGAGTTCGGCGTCGGTCCAACGCGGGTTCTTCCGAGTGCGTGCTTCGACCGCGGGCAGATGCGACGCCTCGATTCCGAGGCGCGCGATACGACGGCGGAGGGATTCGTACGTTCCACCGCCGGCATGCAGGCCGAGGAGGTAGCAGACCTCGTTCAGCGACGCACAGACGGGCACGGCGTCACGAAGGTCGTCATCGGTCCAGGATCGTGGTCGCGGCATACTGCGATCGTTGCGTGACCCTCCGACAGAAATGGCCACCGTTGACCGGCGATCTGATCATCGAGGGCGACTGTGCCGACGTGCTGCCGACGCTGCCGGACGCGTCGTTCCAGCTCGTGTACATCGACCCGCCGTTCAACACCGGCAGGGTGCAGCAGCGGCGCACCGTCCGCACCGTCCGCACCGTTCGCGACGACGACGGCGACCGTACGGGCTTCGCCGGCCGGCGCTACGCCACCACCGAGACCTCCCGCCGGGCCTACCTCGACGTGCACGACGACTACCTCGGGATGCTCGAACCGCTGCTGCACGAGACGCGTCGCCTGCTGAGCGCGACCGGCACGCTGTACCTGCACATCGACTACCGCGAGGCCCACGCGGTGAAGCTGCTGCTCGATCACGTCTTCGGGCCCGAGGCGTTCCTGAACGAGCTGATCTGGGCCTACGACTTCGGCGGCCGCGCGAAGGACCGGTGGCCCGCCAAGCACGACACGATCTTCGTCTACGTCCGGACGCCGGGCGGGCACTTCTTCGACCAGGACGCGGTCGAGCGCATCCCCTACCTGGCCCCCGGGCTCGTCGGGCCCGAGAAGGCGGCCCGCGGCAAGCTGCCCACGGACGTCTGGTGGCACACCATCGTGCCGACCAACGGCGCGGAGAAGACCGGCTACCCGAACCAGAAACCCGAGGGCATCCTCCGACGGATCGTGCAGGCGTCCTCCCGCGCGGGTGACCAGGTACTGGACTTCTTCGCGGGCAGCGGCACCACCGGCGCGGTGGCGGCCGAACTCGGGCGGCGCTTCGTGCTCGTCGACCGCAACCCGGAGGCCGTCGACGTCATGCGGCGACGGCTCCCCGGGGCGACCGTGGTCAACGGTCCGAGTTGAGGCGCTGCACCAGTTCGCGCAACTGGTCCATGGACAGCGGCGGGTTGTGGCTGACGATCGCCGTCTGCCGCTGGTGGCCGCGCGGCGCGAGGGAGTTGGTCGTCTCGGCCATGATCGACCTCCCGTTACGGTCCACGACGATGGCCTGGGTGACGGCGGACCGTCCGTCAGCGGTCCGCCCTGAGCGCACGACGAGGTAGCCCCCGCCGGCCGACGGGGTCACGGTGCACGGGCCGGTGTAGCCGTCCCCGTCGGGCCCCGCACCGCTCAGGTCGGCACACGTCGGGGCGGTGGTGGGCGTGGTCCCGGCCGGGGACACCTGGACGTTGACGTACT
This sequence comes from uncultured Jatrophihabitans sp., assembly GCF_964252635.1. Classification (GTDB taxonomy): domain Bacteria; phylum Actinomycetota; class Actinomycetes; order Mycobacteriales; family Jatrophihabitantaceae; genus Jatrophihabitans. The sequence goes on along the minus strand of NZ_CAXUNP010000026.1, from coordinate 28,103 downwards.
GGCCCTGGGCACTCGCGAGCCCGGCGGACAGGTTGATGTCCCCCGTCGGCGTGAGGTCCTGCACCTGCACGCCGGACAGCCGCACGCCCGCCTTCTGCTCGATCAGTGCTGCGAGGTTGAAGCGGGTGATGCCGTGCACGACGGTCCCGCCCGACGGGCCTCGAGACATCGCGGACGCGATGGCGCCCGCGTTCGCGCGCGGCAAGTAGCCCGGCACGATCGGTGTGTGCGAGCTCGCGGCGGACATCGTTCCGTCCCCGGCCGGAGCGGACGACGAGCCACCGGCGCCCGCCACGGCGACGGCCACCCCGGCCAGGCCTGCGGTGACCGCCAGGCCCGTCCCGGCCGACGCCAGGCGGCGACGGCGTTGTCGCCGGCGGGCGGCCGTCAGGATGGCCTCGACGTCGGGCGCGGTGTGGGGTTCCCCGGCGAGCGCCGAGTCGAGAAGCAGCGTGATGTCGGACATGGTCAGCCTTCCGTTCGGATGTCGATGAGCTCGTCGGTGCCGAGCACGGTGCGCAGGGTGGTCAGCCCGCGTGCGGTCTGGCTCTTGACCGTCCCCTCGGAGCAACCGAGCAAGGCCGCGGTCTCCGCCACGTCGTAGCCCTCGTAGTAGCGCGGGACGATCGCCGCGCGTTGACGTGGCGGGACCTGCTTGAGCGCGGCCCGGACGTCGAGGCGTTCGGCGTCGTCGACGGACGGGGCGGGACCATCCGGCAGGGTGCGACTCGCTCGTTCACGCCGCCGCGGCCGCCGGCTGTCGTCGATCAGCCAGCGCAACGCGGTGGTGCGCACGTAGCGGTGTCGTGCCGCCGGGTCCCGGACCCGCGACCAGGTCTGGTACAGCCGCACGTAGGCGTTCTGCACCGCATCCTCGGCCTGGTGCCAGTCACCGCAGACGAGGTAGGCAGTCCGGCGCAGGCCGACGGACGTCTCCCGCACGAACTCGGTGAACTGCCGTTCGTCGTCGCCTCGCATGACCCTCCCGTCGCCCTGATCCCACTAGAGACGAGATCCGCGACCGTCGGGTTGCACGCGGGGCGACACCGGGCTGCGCGGCCTCAGCCGTCGACGGTCTCCGCGTCGTGGTGGCCGTGGTGCGAGCGCTCGGACTCCGGGTCGTGCGGGGGCGCAGTCACCATGCCCGGGACCGGCTCCCCCTCGGGAGCGCACCGCAGGTCGTGCCCGACCGACGACAGGCACTTGCCGTCCGACAACCGCCACTTCCAGCCGTGCATCTGACAGGTCATGACGGGCCCCTGCTTGGGGTCGTCGGCGACCGTGCCGAAGCGCGAGAGGTCGGCCTTGAGGTGCGGGCAGCGCCGCTGCATCTCCCAGCCGTCCAGCGTGATCGTCTCGGCGGCCTCGGCGGAGTTCTGCTCCAGGAACCAGCCCTCGGCGTAGTTCAGGCGCTCCTCGGACAGGCACTTGAAGAACACGTAGACGAACTCGTTGTACGGGCCGATGCGCTGGGCGGAGAACCGGCAGGACAGGAACAACGAGTTGACCCAGTCGATCTCGTGCTCGGCGATGAGCTGCTCGACGTACGCGCGTCGGGTGCGGAACCGGTAGCGCACCTTCTCGTCGTCGTAGGCCTTGACGCGGCGCTCGACGAAGTCGATCACGATGTCGACGTCCCCGCGCTCGGCGTCCTCGCACGTCAGGCGGATGCCGCCGTTGATCCCGTCGGCGATGTGTGTCGACTCCTCGAGCAGCGGGTGGAACCACTCCTGCAGGGCGGTGAGCACATCGGTGTCCGGGTGCGGCCAGGTGGCCTTGACGGCCTCGACCTCGGGCATCCGCCGGGCCTGCATCTCACGCAGGTAGGCGGTCTTGGTCTCGTTCGACGCGTAGATCGTCTGCGGGTCGTAGGGGTGCTCGACCGGGCAGCCGGGTTCGTCGACCGTCGCCACCGATCCGGGCAGCAGCAACCGTCCCTCGTCGTGCCCCTTGGAGGCCAGGAAGTCGAGGTAGACGGTCTGGTCCGGGAAGATGTTCGAGTCGTCGCCGAAGATGTCGTTGAAGCCCCACAGCTCCTCGTCGAGGAAGCAGGGCGGCCCCGCGGTCGGGAAGACGTAGGTGGCGTCCAGTTCCTCGATGTAGCGCAGGGTGCGGTCGAACTGGCGCTCGCGCTTGGTCTTGCCGAGCGCCTGCTTGGCGCGCGCCGGCAGCTCGTAGACCATCGGGAACCAGATCGCGCCCGAGAACTGGATGAGGTAGGCGTCGACGGGGCCGAGCTCGCGGAACTCCGACAGTTCCGACGGGCGGGCGTCGTTCTGGTTCAGCACACGGTGCGTGCCGTCGGACAACCACAGCGACGAGTCCCCGATCGGGCCGTCCGTGGGCGAGGTGAGCGCCTGGATCATGATGTCGAGCCCGTCGAGGTGCACGACGTCACCGGAGGCCGGTTTCACGAAGGAGGTGAAGCCACAGTCGCGCAGCGCGTCCTCGAGCTCGCTGGTCGGGTACTCGGGCAGCAGCACCGTCGTCTTCTTGCTGATGTGCTTGCGCAGGTGCTCCGGGTCGAAGTGGTCGCGGTGCAGGTGGGAGACGAACAGGTAGTCGGCCTGCCCGATGGTGTCCCAGTCGAGGTCCGAGTTGTCGGGGAACGGGAACCACGACCCGAAGTAGGCGGGGTTGACCCAGGGGTCGGTCAGGACGCTGCCGTGAGCGGTCTCGAGCAGGACGCTGGCGTGACCCAGACCGGTGATGCGCATGGCGCCCACGGTAGCCAGTGACCGCAGTGTCAGAATGAACCAGCCCCACCGACGACGCGTCCCGACAGGAGCATGCCGTGGCCCTCAAGCCCGGGAGCGAAGAGCCCGACCTCGCCCTGCCCGACGACTACAAGCACGACCACCCGACCGAGCACCCCGAGGACTGGGGCTGGCACGGGGAGTTCGGCCGCTGGACCATCGTCGCGGGCTGGATCGTGGCCATCGTGCTCATCCTCATGATGACCTCGACGCACTACAACCTGCAGGGCGCGCTGTTCCTCGGCATCAGCGCCGGTCTGCTCGTCATCGGACTGATCGTGGCGCGGCAGAAGCGCAAGAACTCCTGGCGGGGCTGACCCACTCGTAGGGCGGCTCACCCGCCGGTCGAGGACCGGCCCGCCCGCTCAGCTGCGGGCGGCGGCCTTCGCGCGCTGCGCCTCGCGCTTCTCCTCGAACCGCGAGGCCTGCCCGTCGAGCGCGGTCATGAACTCCGCCAGCTCGGTACGGGCCTGCTCGCCGGCCGGCCCCAGGTCGTCGCGGGTGAAGATCTTCCAGTAGCGCAGCACCGGCGCGATGACCTCGTCGTGGTGCAGCCGCAGGTCGTAGATGCCGGCCTTGGCGATCGTGGCGGAGTTGCGCAGGTAGTTCGGCATCCCCTGACCCGGCATCTGGAAGCCGACGACCTCGTCACGGATGGCGCAGACGGTGGCGTCGGGCTCGCGCTCGAGCGCGGCGGCCACCAGGTTGCGGTAGAAGACCATGTGCAGGTTCTCGTCGGTGGCGACGCGGGCCAGTAGCTGCTCGGCCAGCGGGCAACCGGCCGCCGCGCCGGTGTTGCGGTGCGACACGCGGGTGGCGAGCTCCTGGAACGACACGTACGCGACGGCCTGCAGCGCGGTCTTGTCCCCGGAGTCGTAACCCGCCGTCATGTGCAGCATGCGCAGGTTCTCCAGCTCGACCGGGTCCACCCCGCGGGTGACGACGAGGTAGTCGCGCAGCGCGATGCCGTGCCGGCCCTCCTCGGCGGTCCAGCGGCCGACCCACTCGCCCCAGGCGCCGTCGCGGCTGAAGCGGGTGGCGATCTCGCGGTGGTAGGACGGCAGGTTGTCCTCGGTCAGCAGGTTGACGGTCATCGCCGTGCGCGCGACCGGGTCGAGCGGCGAGTCCTCGGGCTTCCAGTCCTCGCCGCCGAGGAACGCGAAATCACGGCCGCGCGACCACGGCACGTAGTCGTGCGGGTGCCACGGCTTCGCAGCCTTGAGGTGACGTTCGAGGTTCTGCGCGACGACCGGCTCCAGCTCGTGCAGCAGGCGCGACTGCATGCCTTCGTCGGTGTCGGCAGGTGCGAGTACGGACATACAACCTACGGTACCGTAACTTCGGCCGTTCGTGGATCGTCACCGTGGATCACGGGGGCCGACCCTAGGCTGCCGGCATGGCCGCACCCCGTCGCCGCCGGCGCATCCTGTGGAGCGCAGCAGCGCTCGTGGCTGCCGCCGTCGTTGCCACCGGGCTGGCCTGGTTCCAGCCCTGGAAGCTCGTCGTCGACCACCGGGTCGACGAGAAGCTGCCGGCCGTCGCCGAAACCTCGCCCACGCAGGCTCCGCCGACCGTCCCACCCGCGACCGCACCGTCGCTGGACGCCGCGCGGCCCACGCCGACCCGCCCGTCCCCGTCGCAGGCCGTGCTGCTGTCCCGTGGCCGGCTCATCAGCCACGAGCACTCGACCTCGGGCACGGTCAGCGTCGTGCGCCAGCCGGACGGCAGCCGCGTGCTCGCCGTCGCCGACCTCGACACCAGCGACGGCCCGGACGTGCACGTGTGGCTCACCGACGCGCCCGTGTTGCGCGGCGAGAAGGGCTGGCACGTCTTCGACGACGGCACGCACGTCAACCTCGGCACCCTGAAGGGCAACCTCGGCAACCAGGTGTACCGGATCCCGAAGGACGCCGACCTGCGGACGCTGACGAGCGTCACGATCTGGTGCAAGCGCTTCAGCGTCTCCTTCGGCGCCGCCGAGCTCGCCCCGGTCGGCTGACCGTCACCGCGTCAGGAGTCGAAGCCCAGGCCGAGCCGGTCGAGCAGGCGCAGCCACGGACCGCGCCGGCCCTGATTGCGGTCGGCGCGCGCGAGCTCGAAGCGGGTGAGCTGGATGCCGGCGTAGCGAAGCGGTTCGGGCGGGAACGGCCACGGGCGCGACCGGATGGCCTCGAGCTGCAGGGCGTCGCTGTCGCGGCCGTCGAGCAGGTCGAGGGCCACCTGGGCCCCGAAGCGGGTCGCGCCGACGCCGAGGCCGGTGTAGCCGACGCTGTAGGCCACCCGGCCGGACACCGCGGCGCGCTGGAAGGCGAAGAAACGGGTCGAGGTGTCGATCGCCCCGCCCCAGCGGTGGGTGAACCGCAGACCCTCGAGCTGGGGGAAGGTCGCGAAGAACTGGCGCGCCAGCATGTCGAACGTGGCGGGGCGCTCGTCGAGCTCCTCGCGCAAGCCGTTACGCCAGTGGTAGATCGCGTCGTAACCGCCCCAGAGGATCCGGTCGTCCGAGGTCAGGCGGTAGTAGTGGAACTGGTTGGTGACGTCGCCGACGCCCTGCCGGTTACGCCAGCCGATCAAGTCGAGCTGCGCCGCGGACAGCGGCTCGGTCACCAGCACGTAGTCGTAGACCGGAACGGTGTAGGGGCGCATCCGCCTCAGCAGGCCGGGGAACGCGCTGGTGCCGAGCACGGCACGCGCCGAGCGCACGACGGCGTGCTCGGTGGTCACCCGCACCCCGGGCCCGTCCCGGCGCAGCCCGGTCACCGGCGTGTTCTCGGCGATGCGCACCCCGACCGAGAGGCACGCCGTGCGCAGCCCCCACGCCAGGCGTGCCGGGTCGACCAGCGCAACCCGGTCCCGGTGCCAGGACCCGGCGAGGTAGGTCGGGGACGCCACCTCGGCGCGCACGGCGTCGGTGTCGAGGAAGACCGCCTCGTGCCCGTGCCCGCGTGCCTGCTCGACGTCGTCACGCACCCACTCGACCTCGTGGGGCGACGTGGCGACCTCGAGCTCACCGGTGCGCTCGAAGTCGCAGTCGATCCCGTGCCGGGACACGGTCTTCTCGATCTCGTCGAGGTTCTGGGCGCCGAGGCGCTCGAGCGCAGTCATGTCGTCGGGGAACCGCGTCAGGCCGTTGTCGAGCCCGTGCGTCAGGCTGGCCGCGCAGAACCCGCCGTTGCGTCCGGAGGCGGCCCACCCGCAGGTGCGGCTCTCCAGCAGCAGGACGTCGCGGGACGGGTCGCGTTCCTTGGCCAGCAGCGCCGTCCACAGCCCGGTGTACCCGCCGCCGACCACGGTCAGGTCGGCACGCGCCGAGCCCGTCAACGCCGGCAGCGGGTCGGGACGAACGGGTGAGTCCAACCAGAAGGACCCGGGCGCCGAGTCGGCCAGCGACGGGTGCGGCCTCATGACTTGCGGCGCGCGCTGAGCCCGGCCGCCACGGCGAGCAGCACACCGAACCCGAAGATCAGCGTCCCCATCACGTTGACCTGGGGCGGCACGCTGCCGCCGTTGCGCTGCGCGGCACCGTAGACCCACAGCGGGAACGTCTGGGTGGACCCGTTGTTGAACGAGGTGATGATGTAGTCGTCGATCGACAGCGCGAACGCGAGCAGCGCGCCGGCGGTCACCCCCGGCATGATCACCGGCAGGGTGACGCGGAAGAAGGTCGCCACCGGGCCGGCGCCGAGGTCGCGCGCCGCCTCCTCCAGAGCCGGGTCCATCCCGGACATCCGCGCCCGCACGGTCACCACCACGTAGGCGACGCTGAACATGACGTGGGCGATCAGGATGGTGAGGTACCCGCGCGGGATGTTCAGGGTCAGGAACAGGCTCAACAGCGCGGCACCGAGCACGACCTCCGGCGCGGCGATGTTGGCGAACAGCAACAGGTTCACCGACCCCACACCCCGGAAACGGAACCGCCCGAGGGCAACGCCCATCAGGGTGCCGAGCACCACCGCGATGGCCGTCGTCAGCAGAGCCACGGTCAGCGAGTTGATCAGCGCGTCCGTCAGGTCGTTGATCCCGAACAGCTGCTGGTACCACTTCAGGGTGAAGCCACGCCAGGTGGTGCTCACGCCGCGGCCGTTGCCGTCGTTGAACCCGAACACGATCATGACGACGATCGGTGCCGACAGCCAGACGATCACCAGCCAGCCCCACAGGGGCAGCAGCCAACCGCGGCGGCGACGCGTGCGGGGAGCCGGTTGCTGTTCGTGCTCGGCCGCCTCCTCGAGCGCGGCGCCGGCCAGCGCGGTCATCTGCCCCCTCCCGTCATCACGCCGCCGCCATCTCGAGGACGTCGTCGGTGCCCAGCAAACGGGCGTAGGCGAAGACGCCGACGAGCAGCAGGGCCATCAGGATGAACGACAGCGCCGACGCGGTCGGGTAGTTGAGGTTGGTGAAGTACTGCGACTCGATGACCGTGCCGATCATCGTCGTCCGCGCGCCGCCGAGGATCTGGGCGTTGACGTAGTCCGACGCCACCGGCACGAAGGTCAGCAGCACCGCGGCGAAGACCCCCGGCATCGACAGCGGCAGCACCACCTTGCGGAACGCGGTGGCCTTGTTGGCGTAGAGGTCGGCGGACGCCTCGAGCAGCGCCGGGTCGACGCGCTCGAGGGCCACGTAGATCGGCAGCACGGTGAACGGCAGGAAGTTGTAGACCAGCCCGCCGATGACGGCGGTCGGCGTCTGCAGGATCTGGGTGCCGCCGTCGGCCAGGTGCACGGTGCGCAGCAACCCCAGCACCATGCCGTGGTCGTCCAGCATGAACTCCCAGGACTGCGTGCGGATCACGAAGGACACGAAGAACGGCAGCAGCAGCAGGAACAGCAGCATGGACTTGTACCGACCGCCGCGGAACGCGATCCAGTACGCGACCGGGTAGGCGATGACCAGGCACAGCGCGGTGGCGATCAGCCCGTAGACCAGTGACCGCACGATCTGCACGTGGAACTGGTCCCAGGCGTGGCTGTACGTGGCCAGGTGGAAGGTCTGCTTGAAGCCCTGCAGGTCGTTGCCGGTCATCGTCGACACCGACAGCATCGACAACGTGGGCAGCACGAAGAAGATGACGAGCCACAGCCAGCCCGGCAGGACCAGCGCGTACGGGGCGAGCCGCCCCACCCACCGCCGCCTCGGGCGACGCGGGGTACCGGTGGCGGCGGTCATGACTGGTAGATCGGTTCGAACAGACCGTTCCAGGTCTGCTGCTCCTCCGCGCTGAGCACGCGGTACCGGTGCAACCGCGAATAGTCGGCCGCGGACGGGAAGACGAGCGGGCTGGTCGACAACCCGCTGTAGTACTCCTTGTCGTCCTTGCTGGTCGCGGTTCTGGCGTCGGTAGCGAAGATCTTCTGCGTGGCGGGCACCGGGGTGATGTAGTTGACGTAGTCGGCGATCATGGCGGCCACGCTCGGCTTGTAGACCCAGTCCATGTAGGTCATCGCGTCGAGCGGGTGCTGGGCGTGCGCGGGGATGCACATGTTGTCGGTCCAGAACGCGGCACCCTCCTCGGGCACCACGAACTCCAGCGAGGCACCGTTGGCGTTGGCCTGGAAGATGTCACCCGACCACGCCATCGAGGCCCACAGGTCGCCCTTGGACAGCGGCGCCACGTAGTCCTGCTGGTAGTACTTGCGCACCAGGGGCCGCTGCTTGCGCAGCCACGCGGCGGCCTTCTTCCAGTCGGCCGGAGTCGAGTTCTCCGGGTTGACACCGATCGCGCACAGCGCCGAGTTCGGCAGGTCCTCGTTGTCGGCGAACATCCCGATCTTGCCGGCGAAGCGCCGGTCCAGCAGGTCGTTCCAACTCTTGATCTTGCCGCCGACCCGCTTGGGGTCGTAGCCGATGCCGGTGATGCCCGACTGCCACGCCATCGTGTACACGTTGCCGCGGTCGTAGCTGGCGTTCTTCACCAGATCCGAGGCGTTGGCGTAGAAGTTGGTCATCCGGCTCTGGTCCAGCGGGATGACGTAGTCACGCTCGATCAGGTTGTCGAGGTAGATGCCGTTGGTGATGACCATGAGGTCATAGCCGGTGCCCTGGCCCTGCTTCAGCACCGGTGCGATCTTCCCGTAGTACGTGTCGTCCTGCTGGATGACCTCGTCGTACTTGACCTTGATCCCGGTCTGCTCAGTGAACAGCGACAGCGACGGGTGATCGCTCGCCTTCTTGCCGGTGTCGATGTAGAGCGGCCAGTTCGCGAAGTTGAGCTGGCCCTTCTTGGTCTGGCTCCGCCAGAAGTCGTCGATCTGGCGCCGCGCACCGTTGAGGCTCAGCTTGGACCCGCCGCCCTGAGATCCGGGGATGCTGCACGCGGAGAGGACGGCGCCCATGGCCGACAGACCGCCGAGCTGCAGCATGCGGCGGCGTGAGACGCGCGCCTGCGTCAAGCCGCGCAACAAGTCCGGCGGGAGGTCCGGCCCGCTCACGAGGCGGCGACCAGGGACGGGTCCTTCGTCACGTCGACGGGACCGGACGCCCCGCTCAACGGCTCGCCGAGCGGCAGGCAGTGCTCGGCGCGCCAGGACAGCCAGACGTCGTCGTTGCGGTTCGCGATGTCGTCGGAGTCGGCCGCGTTCTGCAGGAACACGAGCAACTCGCTGCCGTCGAGGGCGGTGACGGCGTACTGGGTCGACGTGCCGAGGTAGACCACCTCGGTGACGCGGCCGCGGACGGCACACCGGCCGGCGTCGGGGCGCTGGGCGCTGAGCACGATCTTCTCGGGCCGGACGGTGACGTCGAGCGGCGAGCCGACGGCCGCGCCGGCCTCGGCCGCACCGGGTACGACGATGCTCTCGTCGGCGCCCGTGTCGAGGACGGCGGTGCCCCCGTCGAGGGAGCGCACGGTACCGGTGAGCAGGTTCGACGTGCCGATGAAGCCGGCGACGAACCGCGTGCGCGGGCGTTCGTAGACCTCGCGCGGCGCGCCGAGCTGTTCGATGCGTCCCGCGTTCATGACCACGAGGCGGTCGGACATGGTCAGCGCCTCGTTCTGGTCGTGGGTGACGAAGATGAAGGTGATGCCGACCTCGCGCTGGATGCGCTTGAGCTCGAGCTGCATCGCCTGCCGCAGCTTGAGGTCCAGGGCGGCGAGCGGCTCGTCGAGCAGCAGCGCACGCGGGCGGTTCACCAGCGCGCGGGCCAGCGCGACCCGCTGCTGCTGACCGCCGGACAGCTCCTTGGGGCGTCGGTCGGCCTTGCCGTCGAGCTGCACGAGATCGAGCATCTCGCCCACCCGGGTACGCGCCTCGGCCTTCTGCACACCCTTGCGTTCCAGACCGAACGCGACGTTGTCGAACACCGACATGTGCGGGAACAGCGCGTAGGACTGGAAGACCATGTTCACGTCGCGACGGTTGGGCGGCACCCCGACGACGTCGTTGCCGTAGAGCAGGATCTGGCCCTGGGTGGGTTCCTCGAAACCGCCGATCATGCGCAGCGTCGTGGTCTTGCCGCACCCCGACGGTCCGAGCAGCGAGAAGAACTCACCCTCGCCGATGGTGAGGTCGACGCGTTCGACGGCCGTCACCGTGCCCCGCTTCGAGACGAACCGCTTGGCGATGCCGACCAGCTCGATCGCCGCCGTGCCCGCCGCGCGCGTGTCCTTCGGGCGTTCCCCCACGCCGTCTCCCCTCGTTCTGCCGTTGCCTCGCGTGCCAGGACACAGCCAACCTGGTGACTGTTTCCGCCGGATGAACCCCGTTGCCGTCACGAAATCCCGCGATCGGCCCTCATTTACGCACGGTCGGCGGCGTTCGTCACCCCTTCGGCCACGAAAACCGCAAACACACAGCGACAGATCCGGCTGCGGAACGAACACGTCGTCGAAACGCTTGCAGACGACGGATCCGGTTGTCTGTTAGCCTCGCGGCAACGACATCGTTCGCCAAGCCCACCTCGCGCAGAAGGAGTCGTCAGTCATGCCGAACGGCGTTCCTGACGAGGTCTCCCGCGCGATCATCGCCCAGTTGCAGGAGGACGGCCGCCGGCCGTACGCCTCGATCGGCAAGGCGGTGGGGCTGTCCGAGGCCGCGGTCCGGCAACGCGTCCAGAAGCTCGTCGACACCGGCGTCATGCAGATCGTGGCCGTCACCGATCCCATGCAGGTCGGGTTCGCCAAGCAGGCCATGGTGGCGGTGTCGGTCACCGGCGACGTGGAGCAGGTCGCCGAACAGCTCGCCGCGGTCGACGCCGTCGACTACATCGTCGTCACCGCCGGCTCCTACGACCTGCTCGTCGAGGTGGTCGTCGAGGATGACGCGCACCTGCTGGAGCTCGTGAACAAGCACATCCGCGCGATCCCGGGCGTCACGCGCACCGAGTCGTTCCTCTACCTCAAGCTCGTCAAGCAGACCTACAACTGGGGCACGCACTAACGCGGCGTGCCCCGTCAGGAGATCACCCATGACGACCACCCCGGTCGAGACCAGCGGAACGCACGACTTCGACGGCGACGGCCTGTCGGCGAAGGCCCGCGACCACCTGTGGATGCACTTCACCCGCATGTCGTCCTACGCCGAGGCGGCCGTGCCCACCATCGTCCGCGGTGAGGGCGCGCGCATCTACGACGTCAACGGCCGCGAGTACCTCGACGGGCTGGCCGGGCTGTTCGTCGTGCAGGCCGGACACGGACGTGAGGAGCTCGCCCGTGCCGCGTACGACCAGGCCAAGGAGCTCGCCTTCTTCCCGCTGTGGTCCTACGCCCACCCGCCGGCCATCGACCTGGCCGACCGGCTCGCCTCCTACGCACCGGGTGATCTGAACAAGGTCTTCTTCACCACCGGCGGCGGCGAGGCCGTCGAAACGGCGTGGAAGCTGGCCAAGCAGTACTTCAAGCTCGTCGGCAAGCCGATGAAGCACAAGGTCATCAGCCGGGCCGTGGCCTACCACGGCACGCCGCAGGGTGCCCTGTCGATCACCGGCATCCCCGACGCGAAGAAGTACTTCGAGCCGCTGGTGCCCGGCGCGCACAAGGTGCCGAACACCAACTTCTACCGCGCGCCCGAGTACGGCGACGACCTCGAGGCGTTCGGCCGCTGGGCCGCCGACCAGATCGACTTCGCCATCGAGATGGAGGGCCCGGACACCGTCGCCGCGGTGTTCCTCGAGCCGGTGCAGAACTCTGGCGGCTGCTTCACTCCCCCGCCCGGGTACTTCCAGCGGGTCCGCGAGATCTGCGACAAGCACGACGTCCTGCTCGTCTCCGACGAGGTCATCTGCGCCTTCGGCCGCCTCGGCACGATGTTCGGCTGCGACAAGTTCGGCTACGTCCCGGACATGATCACTTGCGCCAAGGGCATGACGAGCGGCTACTCGCCGATCGGCGCCTGCCTGGTCAGCGACCGCATCGCCGCGCCGTTCTACCAGGGCGACGTGTCGTTCCCCCACGGCTACACCTTCGGCGGGCACCCCGTGTCGGCCGCGGTGGCCATGCGCAACCTCGACCTCTTCGAGCGGGAAGGCCTCACCCAGCACGTGCTGCAGAACGAGGGTGCGTTCCGCTCGACGCTGGAGAAGCTGCTCGACCTGCCCATCGTCGGCGACGTGCGCGGCGACGGCTACTTCTACGGGATCGAGCTTGTGAAGGACAAGACCACCAAGGAAACCTTCGACGACGACGAGTCGGAGCGGCTGCTGCGCGGGTTCATGTCCAAGGCGCTGTTCGAGGCCGGGCTGTACTGCCGCGCCGACGACCGCGGTGATCCGGTCGTGCAGCTGTCCCCGCCGCTGATCATCGGTCAGCCCGAGTTCGACGAGATCGAAGGTGTACTGCGCTCGGTGTTGACCGAGGCCTGGGCCCGTCTGTAATGGCCGTCGACGCGTCGATGCCGGCGGGTGGTCCGCTGGCGAGTGCCTCCAACACGGCCGCCGGCAAGGGGTTGAAGGGCGGCGCGCTGGGCCTCGCGTCCAGCGTGGTCATCGGCGTCGCCTCGACGGCGCCGGCCTACAGCCTCGCGGCCACGCTCGGCTTCATCGTCGCGTTCGTCGGCGTGCAGTCGCCGATCGTCGTGATCCTCGCGTTCGTCCCCATGCTGTTCACGGCGATCGGCTACCAGGAGCTGAACAAGGCCGACCCCGACTGCGGCACGACCTTCACCTGGGCCACCCGTGCCTTCGGCCCGAAGACCGGCTGGCTCGGCGGCTGGGGCATCATCGCCGCGGACATCCTGGTCATGGCGTCACTGGCGCAGGTCGCCGGCCAGTACGTGTTCCTGCTCTTCAACGCCGACGGCATCGGCTCCGACGCCACCAGTGGCTGGGTGCTGCTGGTCGGCGTCGCGTGGATCGTGGTCATGACCGCGATCTGCTACATCGGCGTCGAGCTGTCGGCCTGGCTGCAGAAGATCTTCCTGGTCCTCGAGATCATCGTGCTCATCATCTTCGCCGTCACCGCCCTGGTGAAGGTGGGCCACGGCAGCGCCGGCCCGCAGGCCATCGACCCGTCGTGGTCGTGGTTCAACCCCTTCGCCATCGGCGACTTCTCCGCCTTCGTGCGCGGGCTCATCCTCATGCTGTTCATCTACTGGGGCTGGGACAGCGCGGTGGCGGTGAACGAGGAGACCGCCGACCCGGCCAAGACGCCGGGGCGGGCCGCGGTGATCTCGACGGTAATGCTGCTCGTCACCTACGCCCTGTTGACCCTGTCGTCGCAGGCCTTCGCCGGCATCGGCAGCAAGGGCATCGGGTTGAACAACCAGGACAACTCCTCCGACATCTTCGGAGCGTTGGGTCGTGCCGTCTTCGGCGGCGGTGCCTACGGCAGCGTCATGGTGCACCTGCTGCTGTTCCTGGTTCTCACCTCGGCGGCGGCGTCGACGCAGACCACCATCCTGCCGACGGCGCGTACCTCGCTGTCCATGGCCGTCTACCGCGCGCTGCCCCGGGCCTTCGCCACGGTGCACCGCAAGTACCTGACGCCCACCGTCTCGACCCTCGCTTTCGGCGGGGTGTCCATCGCGCTCTACGTCCTGCTGAACTACACCAGCGACGCATCGAACGTGATCGCCGACTGCGTCACGTCGCTGGGCATGATGATCGCGTTCTACTACGGCCTGACCGGCTTCGCGTGCGCGTGGTACTACCGGCACAACCTGACGAGCAGCCCGCGCAACTTCCTCTTCCAGGGCCTGCTGCCCTTCCTCGGCGGAGTCATCCTGTTCGGCGTGCTGATCTGGAGCTTCCACGACGACTGGCTGTCGCCGCTCAAGGTCGGCGCGGCGAGCTACACCGGCTGGCAGATGGGCTTCGCGCCGCACTGGCACATCGGCGGCGTCTTCCTGCTCGGCGTGGGCACGTTCGTCCTCGGCATCATCCTGATGTTCGTGTGGCAGGCCATTGCGCCGGCGTTCTTCCGCGGGGAGATCCTGCACCGCGACACCCCGACCATGGTCCCGGACCAGCCGGAGCTCTCCCAGGTCAAGACCCTGTGACCGCACGTGTGGCAGTGATCGGAGGCGGGATCTCCGGCGCGGCGTGCGCGAACGTCCTGGCGGCGGCCGGGGTCTCGGTGGACGTCCTCGAGCGCGGGCGCGCGCCGGGTGGCCGGATGGCGTCGCCGGAAGTGCGCGGGCGGCGCGTGCATCTCGGCGCCGCCTACGTCACCGCCAAGGACCCCGACTTCGCCGCGCTGCTCGACGGGTGGGCGTCACACGGTCTCGTGCGCGAGTGGACCGACACCTTCGACGTGCTCTCACCCGGTAGCCACGAGCGCAAGAGCGGTCCCCCGCGCTGGGCGGCGCCGGGCGGGCTGCGGTCGTTGGTGCGTGACCTGCTGCCCGCACCGCAACTCGAGCGCGAGGTCACCGAGCTCGGCGAACTCGACCACGACGCGATTGTGCTGGCCATGCCCGACCCGCAGGCGGCGCGGCTGCTCGGCGACGTCGAGGCGGACGGGGTCGAGTGGGTGACCTTCGAGCCGGTGATCGCGGTGGCCCTGGGCTACGAGCGACGGTCGTGGTCCATGGACGCGGCCTTCGTCAACGACGACCCAGAGCTGACCCTCATCGCTGACGACGGCTCGCGGCGCGGTGACGGAGCGTCGGTCCTCGTCGCGCACACGACCTCGGAACTGGCCGCGGCTCACCTCGGCGACCCGTCGGGTGTCGAGCGTCCGGTGGCCGACGCGGTCGCACGCCTGCTCGGCCTCGACATGTCACCGGCCTGGACGCAGGCGCACCGGTGGACCTTCGCCAAGCCGGCCGGCACGCACGGCGGCGCACCGTTCGGCCTGGTCGAGCGCGACCGTCCGGTCGGGCTGTGCACCGACTCGTGGTGCCCCGAGGGTTCACCCCGGGTCGAGTCGGCGTGGCTGTCCGGCCGACGCCTCGGGATCGAGCTCGCCCAGCGGCTGGCCTGACGCTCCCGACGATGATCGCCCCCGCCGGCCGCTCAGGGCCGGCCGGCAGGGGCGATCATCGGTCGAGGGCACGCGTCAGCGGGCGGGTGTCACCCGGATCGTCACGGTCGCGGTGAGCACCGGGTCGTCGACGCGGTCGGTGCGTACCGCGAGGTACTCGCCGTCGTCCTGCTGACCGTTCGGCAGGATCTTGGCGTGCAGCCGGAACGGCGGCGCATCGTTGCTCAGGCCGTCGATGCCGAAGTCGTTGTCGTTGCTGACGACCAGCGTGCGCCCGTGGTCGAGCGCCGCCACCCCTTCGACCTTGTCGTGGCCGAAGAACCCCCCGGTCGGGTCCAGACGGGTCACCAGACCACCGAGGTCGACATCCAGCGTCTTGCTCGCCGGCGTGATGTGCGCGCCGGCCAGGGTCGTCGCCGCCTCGGCCGTGGTCGCCTTGCCGACCAGGGCCTCGACCGTCCTGCCCCCGACGAGCAGCCCGCCCTTGGTGGCGTCGTAGCTCGCGCCGCTCACCGCGGCCGACGGGCCGATGTCGGTGGCACCGCGCAGGTCGGCCACGTACAGCTTCTTGAACGCGCCGGGCTCGACGTTCCCGTCGCGCTCGTCGACCACGAAGGTGTGGTCGGACAGCGCGGTGATCTCGCTGACCGCCGAGCTGGTGGTGGCCGGGTCGTCGAGCAGGTACACGTACTCGTGCTCGGCGTAGGTGCGCAGGTCGACGGTGACGATGCGCAGCGCCGGGACGTTGCCCGGCTTCTTGGTGAGGTCGGGCTGCTGCAGCGCCGACTGCATGATGCCGACGAGAGTGTGGCCGTCGGGCGTGATCGTCAGTCCCTCCATGCCCTTGTTCGGCACCCGGTTGGCGAGCTCGCGCGGCAGCGAGTGGTCGAACGGGGACAACCGGCCGATCTGCCGGCCGGTGCGGTCGAAGTGGGTGATGAACGGCCCGTACTCGTCCGACACCCAGAACGTCCCGTCCGGCAGGGCCACCAGCCCCTCGGGGTCGTAGCCGGTGTCGGTGCACGGCAGCACCTTGCCGTCGAGGTCGGTGATGGTCTCGCCGGTGCTCGCCGCGCAGTTGACCTGCCCGTTGTAGGCGGTGCCGTCGGCAGCATGCAGCGGGATGCGGCGCAGCAGCGTCGCCTTCCCGTGCGTCAGACGGAACTCACCGATCGCCGGGTCGAAGTCGGGCAGCGGCTCGACCTTCGTCCCGTTCGGGCCGTCTGCGTTCGGCCCGCGGTCGGTCAGGCCGTAGAAGACGGTCGTGCTGCCGGGCCTGGCCGTGAACGAGGAACCGTAGGCGCCGCCGGTGATCTTGACCCCACCGATGGTGGCCAGCGGCGGCAGCGCGGTGCGGTACAGGCTCACGGCGTCCGACGTGCCGTAGGAGAACGAGTCGGTACCCGTGAAGCCGGCCTGCGGCGTGTAGCTGAACGACCCGTCGGAATGCAGGTCGAGCGTGCCGTGCTCGGTGGGGGTGTGCCGCACGACGGTGGTGAGGTCGCCGTGGTCGTTGCGCAGCACCCCCGAGCCGCCCACGGTCAGGGTCCGGCCGGACTGCACCCGGTAGCTGTCGCCGTCGGCGCGGGCGCCGTGGCGGGACGGCTGCGCGGACGCCACCGCGGTTCCGGCGAGGACGGCGCAGGCCACGGCGGCGGCCGTCAGGGACAGAGCGGTACGGGTGCGGCGACGTGTCATGCCCAGCACGCTCGACCCGGCGGGTGGCCGGCGGGCGACGCATGGTTGGCCGCCGGGTGAATGTCGACCCGCGGATCGTCAACGGCCGGAGCTGCCCACGCCGTTCCAGACCGCGTGCGCTCCGGAGTCGCCGATCCGGTACAGCATAATCGACACGCCTACCGCGACGGCGATGGACAGCACGGTCAGGACCGCGGTCAGCCACAGTGGTGCCACGGCCAGCGTCGGGGCTTCGGCCTTGCGCGTCATGGTGGCCGTTCCGCCCGAGCCGGACGCGGGTGCGTCCGCGTCGTGCCGGTCGGCCTCGTGATCGTCATCGGCCGGCCGCCGCCACAGCAGCTCCCGACGCCGACCGACCCACCACACCGCCGCCGCCATGACGAACAACCCGGCGGCCCACGGCAGCAGCTGGTCGCCGAGGTCGGCGTGATGCTCGATGGCCCTGCTGTGCGGCAGACGACCCTCGAGCCACTCGCCGGCGTGCGTGGTCACCGGCACCAGGGCGAGGCCCACCAGGGCGAGCAGCGGGGTCAGCACACCGAACTTGCGGCGCGCGGTGGGCCACAGCACGCCGACCACGAGCATGATCGCGGCGAGGGGCAGCAACACGACCACGGCGTGGACGAGCAGGACATGGGCGGGCAGCCCACCGATCGTGACGGGCATCTCGAGCCTCCGTAGTTGGTACTACTCGACTTGTCGTACAGACAGTAGAACGGATCTCCGCCGTGCCTGGTTCACCACCCGGGCGTCCTCACAGGTGGCCGCGGGCCTGGCTAGGGTGCCTGCGTGACCGACTTCTCCGGCGCCGGCGCGGCCGGCCGCGCGAACCGCGCCCTCGAATCCCTGCACGCGATGATCTATTTCGCACCCGAGGCCGACGAGGAGTACCAGCGCGTCGGGCTCAAGCGGGGACGGATGGGGTACTTCGCGAGCCGATCGGCCGCCATGGGCCCGGTGTCCCCAGGGGTCGTCACCGCCACCTTCTACAACTTCCACCCGGGCCTGGTCGCCCACAACATCCCGAGGGCCTGGACGCTCGCCTCGACCGACGACGTGCTTGCCGCGCGGTACACCGCCGTCGACCGAGCCCTGCGCCGGCTGCTGGGCGACGCCGTCGACGCGCCCGAGCTCGGCGAGCTGGCCGCACTGACCCGAGCCGCGACCGAGGACCTGCCCGCGCACGGCCGACCGTTGTTCGCCGCGCACACCGAGCTGCCGTGGCCCGACGCGCCGCATCTGGTGCTGTGGCACGCGGCCACCCTGCTGCGCGAGTTCCGGGGCGACGGGCACCTCGCCGCGCTGCTCGACGGCGAGCTGTCCGGCCTCGAGGCCCTGATCACGCACTGCGCCACCGGCCACGGGTTCACCGAGCCGGCCGCCAAGGCCTCGCGGGGGTGGTCCGAGGACGAGTGGAACACGTGCGTCGACGCGCTGCGTGATCGCGGCATCCTCGACGGCTCCGGCCTCACCGCGGGCGGCGTCGCCCTGCGCGACTCGGTCGAGCGCACCACCGACCGCCTCTCGGCCGCGCCGTGGACGCACCTCGGCGCCGAACGCACCGGGCGGGTGGTCGAGCTGGGCACGGCGTTCTCGCGGCAGCTCGCCGCCAACGGCGCCTGGCCCGACGGGGTGTTCGCCAACCGCTGATCGACTGACGCCGACGCGTACGGCTCAGTGCTCGAGCCCGGCGCGTACGTGCTCGAAGATCAGGTTGGTCTCGGTCAGCGCGACGTCAGGGTTGCCGCTGAGGTTGACGACGACGAAGTCGCGCAGGTTCTCGGTGCCCGAGGCCGCGATGTGTACGTAGAAGTCGTCGGCGCCGCCGAGGAAGAACACGTTGAGCACCTCGGGCAGCTCGGCGATGCGGGCCATGAAGTCGGGGATGTGCCCGCGCGCGTGGGACTGCAGGCGCACCGAGATCATTGCCTGGATGGGGCGGCCGAGCGCTCCCGGGTCGATGTCGGCGTGGTAGCCGCGGATGACGCCGCTCTCGCGCAGGGCCCGCACCCGGCCCAGGCAGGTGGACGGCGCGACCCCGGCCTGCTCGGCCAGCGCGTTGTTCGGCATCCGCGCGTCCGCGGCGAGGGCACGCAGCAGGCGGCGATCGACGTCGTCGAGGGACCGAACGAAGTTCGAGGCAGACGCGAACGTGGCGGGCGGAGTCGCACGATCAGCAGGCATGCGCCCAACTTACAGAATCTTGTTCAGCCGCCTGGCGGTTCGGCATGGCATTCCTTCATTCTGAGGGCCACCCGGACACCCTGGAGACGTAA
This sequence comes from uncultured Jatrophihabitans sp., assembly GCF_964252635.1. Taxonomy (GTDB): domain Bacteria; phylum Actinomycetota; class Actinomycetes; order Mycobacteriales; family Jatrophihabitantaceae; genus Jatrophihabitans. Next base: position 9,012 of record NZ_CAXUNP010000026.1, on the reverse strand, counting down.
TGAAGGTCGGCATTCCCCGCGAGGTCAAGAACAACGAGTTCCGGGTGGCCATCACCCCGGCCGGCGTGCACGAGTTCGTCCGGCACGGCCACCAGGTCGTCATCGAGGCCGAGGCCGGGGTCGGTTCGGCGATCCCCGACTCGGCGTTCGTCGAGGCGGGCGCCACGATCGCGCCCACCGCCGACGACGTGTGGGGCGACGCCGAGCTGGTCCTCAAGGTCAAGGAGCCGATGGCCGAGGAATACCAGCGCATGCGCAAGGACCAGGTCCTGTTCACCTACCTGCACCTCGCCGCGAACAAGCCCTGCACGGACGCGCTGCTCGCCGCCGGCACCACCGGGATCGCTTACGAGACCGTCCAGCTGCCGGACGGCTCGCTGCCGCTGCTCGCCCCGATGTCCGAGGTCGCCGGTCGCCTGGCCCCACAGGTCGGCTCGTACCACCTCATGGCCCAGGGCGGTGGCCGCGGCACCCTGATGGGCGGCGTGCCCGGTGTGTACGCGGCCAAAGTCGTCGTCATCGGCGCCGGCGTCTCCGGCGTCAACGCGGCCGCGATCGCGCTCGGCATGCAGGCCGAGGTACTGCTGCTCGACAAGAACGTGTCGCGGCTGCGCCAGGTCGACGCCATCTACCAGGGTCACTGCCAGACCGTCGCATCCAACGCCTACGAGGTCGAGCGGGCCGTGCTCGACGCCGACCTGGTCATCGGCGCGGTACTCGTCCCGGGCGCAAAGGCCCCGACGCTGATCAGCAACGACCTGGTCTCGCGGATGAAGCCGGGTTCCGTGCTCGTCGACATCTCGATCGACCAGGGCGGGTGCTTCGAGGACTCGCACCCGACCACCCACGCCGAACCGACCTATCGCGTGCACGACTCGGTGTTCTACTGCGTCGCGAACATGCCGGGCGCCGTCCCGCACACGTCGACGTACGCCTTGACCAACGTCACGCTGCCCTACGCCGTCGAGCTCGCCGACCGCGGCTGGCGCGACGCCCTGCGCGGCGACGCCGCCCTGGCGCTCGGCCTGAACACCCACGAGGGCCAGCTGCTCAACGCGCCGGTGGCCCAGGCCCACGGCTACGACGCGGTGCCGGTCACCGACGTCCTGGTCTGACCCCGGTATGCCCGACTACCGCGACGTCTCGCTCTGGTTCGACCAGCTCACCGAACCGCTGACGCCGCGGGCTGCGCTCAGCGGTGACGTCGAGGCGGACGTCGCGATCGTGGGTGCCGGTCTCACCGGGCTCTGGACGGCCTACTACCTGCAGGAACGCGACCCCGACCTGCGGATCGTGGTGCTGGAGAAGGAGATCGCCGGGTTCGGCGCCTCCGGGCGCAACGGCGGCTGGTGCTCGGCGCTGTACCCCGTACCCATCGACAAGCTCGTCGCCGACGTCGGCCGCGACGGCGCGCTGGCGCAGTACCTGGCCATGCGCAGCGCGGTCGCCGAGGTCGAGCGGGTCGCTGCGCGCGAGGGCATCGAGGCCCACATCGCGCGCGGGGGCACGGTCGTCGCCGCCCGTTCCGAACCCCAGCTCGCACGGGCGCGGGCCGAGCACGACGAGAGCGTCGAGTTCGGCCTCGACATGGACCTGCTCGACGCGACGCAGACCCGTGCCCGCCTCAACGCCACCGACGTGGTCGGCGGTACATACACACCACACTGCGCCGCCTTGCAGCCCGCCGCGCTCGTGCGTGGTTTGGCCCGCGCCGTCGAGGCCCGCGGCGCGCACATCGCCGAACAGAGCTCGGTGACGTCGGTCGAGCCACATCTCGTCCGCACCGCACACGGCTCGGTGCGCGCCGGGACGGTCGTGCGCGCCACCGAGGGGTACACCGCGCGGCTGCCCGGCCACCGCCGCGCGCTGGCCCCGGTCTACTCCCTGGTCGTCGCCACCGAGCCCCTGCCGGACAGCGTGTGGGCCGACATCGGGCTGGCCGAGCGCGAGACGTTCAGCGACTACCGGCACCTGATCATCTACGGCCAGCGCAGCGCGGACGGCCGGCTGGTGTTCGGCGGACGCGGCGCGCCGTACCACTTCGCGTCGCGCATCCAACCCGGCTACGACCGGGTGCCGCGGGTCTTCGACGCGCTGCGCGAGACCCTGCACGAGCTGTTCCCGGTGACCCGCTCGGCGCGCATCACCCACCGCTGGGGCGGCCCGCTGGGCATCACCCGCGACTGGGAACCGTCCGTCGGCCTCGACCCCGCCACCGGCTACGCGTGGGCCGGGGGTTACGTCGGCGACGGGGTGTCGACGACCAACCTCGCGGGACGCACCCTCGCCGACCTCATCACCGGCCGTACGACGGAACTCACCGCGCTGCCCTGGGTCAACCACCGCTCCCGCTCGTGGGAGCCCGAGCCGCTGCGCTGGGCGGGGGCCAACCTCGGGCTGGCGGCGATGACCTGGGCCGACCGGGCCGAGCGACGCACCCAGCGTCCGTCCCGGATCGCGTCGACGGTCAATACGCTCATCGGGCGGTGAGCCCGTGAACGACTCCCCCGGCCCGGCCACCACCCCGACCCGCCTGCGGGAGAAGGCGAGCACAGACCGGGCGCAGCTCGACGAGCTGCTCGACTCCGTGCAGGTCGGGCACGTCGCGCTGGTCGTCGACGGCCACCCGGTCACCCTGCCCACGCTCGTCGTCCGCGACGGCGACCGGGTGCTCACCCACGGCTCGACCGGCTCGCCGTGGCTGCGCGCGCTGGCCGGCGGCGCCGACAGCTGCCTGGCCGTGACCGCGCTCGACGGCCTCGTGGTGGCCCGTTCGGCGTTCGAGTCCTCCATGCACTACCGCAGCGCGATGTTGTTCGGTCGCTGGACGAGGCTGACCGGCGGCGAGGCCACCGACGCCCTCGACGTGGTCACCGAGGCGCTGCTGCCCGGACGGACGGCCGAGGTGCGCCGCCCGACCGACCGCGAGCTGGCGGCCACGGTCGTCCTGACCCTGCCGATCGAGCGGTGGTCGCTCAAGGTCTCCGCGGACTGGCCGGACGACCCGGACGACGACGTGGCGGGCGACGCGTGGGCCGGTGTCGTCCCGCGCACCGCCGGGTGGGGCAGCCCGCGGCCCGCGCCGGATCTGCGCGACGGCATTGCCGTGCCGCCGTCGGTGCGGGGGCTGTCCTGACCGTGTTCGAGGCCCGGGGTCGATAGGTTAGGGTTGCCTAACTCGACCCCGCGGAGGACCGCATGCCCGACCCGGCCACGCTTGCCCGACAGGCGCGACGCGCCCTCGCCGACGCGCACACCGCCACCCTGCTCGTCGAGGGGATCGGTCGGGTGGCGCCGCACCCCGGCCACGTCCTGCTTGCCGACCACGACGGCCGGCCACGGTTCACCTGCGCGCCCGGCTCGTCGATCGCCGTGGCCGCCGCGGCCCGCCGCCCCGCCGTCCTCGATGTCGGCGTGCCCGTCGGGTCCGACGTGGTCACCGGGTCGGTGATCTTCGCCGGGCACCTCGCGCTCGGGACCGGTCCTCTGGCGACCCGGGCCGCCGAGGACAACCTGATCGTCGTGGAGTTGCAGCTCGTGTCGATCGTGGTCGAGATCGACGACCCGGCGTCGCCGACGGTGGTGACCTGCCGCGTCCCGCTGGAGGTGTACGGCGCGAACGCGGCGACCCTCATCGAGGTCGCGGAGACCATGCGGGTGCACACCAACACCGGGCACGCCAACCGGCTCCGGGCATGCGCCGCGGCTCGTGCCGGTGTCCCGCTCGGCGAGATCCTCGAGGCGCAGCTGGTCGAGGTCAGGGCCGACGGTGCCGTACTGGACTGGCTCGACACGGACGGCGGCCACCGGGCGCAGCTCGGTTTTCCGCGGCCCGCCGGGGACGCCGACGAGCTCGCCACCGCGCTGCGGCGCACGCTCTGCGCGCGCCCGGGATGCTGCTGATCGGCGACCCGTTCAGACGGTCGTGGCGCCGTACCGCATGCCGTCGAGCAACAGGTCGACCAGGCGCGCGGTGCGCTCGGGCGCACCCGGTGCGTCGCCGGCCATACAGATGCCGCTCATGCCACGCAACAGGTCCATGGGCTCGACGTCGGAGCGGATCTCCCCGGTGTCAACCGCTGCCCGCACCAGGGTGGTGATGGCCGTCTCGATGCGTTCGCGACTGTCGCGGAACAGCTCGGAGTCGGCGCCCACCATCGACTTCAGGGCGGTGGCCATCCCCCGCTTGCGGGCCACGTAGACGGCGAACGAGCGCATCCACATGGACAGCGCGGTGACCGGGTCGTGCTCGGCGCGCAACGGCTCCACGCTGTCGCTCAGGATCTCGACCTCGCGGCGGTAGACGGCCGCGATCAGGTCGTTCCGGGTCGGGTAGTGCCGGTACAGGGTGCCGATGCCGACGCCCGCCTGACGGGCGATCTCCTCCAGCGACGTCTCGACGCCGTGCTGCTCGAACAGCTCGCCGGCCTTCGCGAGCAGCAGATCACGGTTGCGGCGCGCATCGGCACGCTGCGGCTTCACCGTGCTCGACACACCGGCCTCCCGAGATGAACTTGCGAAACGGAGGATGCCTCCGTAAGTTATTCGGAGGGCCCTTCCGTTTCAACAATGCTACTACGCGTTCCGAGGTATCGCTCGTGACTGTATCCACCACCCACCGCTCCGGCGGGAACCCCGCGGCTGGCCCGCGGAGCCGCCGACCACGCCTGCCACACGGCCACCCCGGCCTGGTGCTGGCGCTCATCCTGACCTGTCAGCTGATGGTCGTGCTCGACGCGACGATCGTGAACATCGCCCTGCAGGACATCAAGGGCGATCTCGGCTTCTCGACGTCCGGGCTGTCCTGGGTCGTCAACGCCTACACCCTCACCTTCGGCGGCCTGCTGCTGCTCGGCGCCCGCGCCGGCGACCTGCTCGGGCGCCGCCGCGTGTTCCTGGCCGGCATCGCCCTGTTCACCCTGGCCTCGCTGGCGGGCGGCTTCGCCCAGAACCCGGGCGAACTGCTGGCCGCCCGCGCCATCCAGGGCATCGGCGGCGCGCTGGCCTCGCCCTCCGCGCTCGCCCTGCTGATGACCATGTTCACCGGTTCGCGCGAGCGCACCCGAGCCATCGGCTACTACACGGCGGTGTCCATCGGCGGCAGCGCGCTCGGCCTGATCGCCGGCGGCATGCTCTCGGAGTGGGCGTCCTGGCGGTGGGTCTTCTTCGTCAACGTCCCCATCGGCGCCGTCCTGCTCGTCCTGGCCCGGCCGACCCTGCCCGAGACCCAGCGCTCGACCGGCAAGTTCGACCTCGCCGGTGCCCTGACCTCGACGCTGGGCATGACCGCGCTCGTCTACGGCTTCGTGCACGCCGCCTCGGACGGGTGGGGCGACGCCGAGACCATCGGCTCGTTCGCGGTCGGGGCGCTCCTGCTCGCTGCGTTCATCTTCACCGAGCTGCGCGCCGAGGCTCCGATCACCCCGCTGCGGCTGTTCGCCGACCGGAACCGGTCCAGTTCCTACGTGGCCCGGCTGCTCCTCGTCGCGGGGATGATGGGGATGTTCTTCTTCCTCACCCAGTTCCTGCGCGGCGTGCTCGGCTACAGCGACCTGAAGACCGGGTTCGCGTTCGTGCCGCTCACCGCGGTGGTGTTCGTGGCCTCGCAGGTCAGCGCCCGCTGGCTCGTCGAGCTCGTCGGCCCCAAGCCGCTGATGATCGTGGGCATCACCTTCTCCACCCTCGGCATGCTCTGGTTGACCCAGCTCGGCGAACACAGCGGTTACGGCTCGCTCGTCGGTCCGCTGCTCGTCTTCGGTCTGGGCAACGGCCTGGCCTTCGTGCCGCTGACCAGTGCCGCGCTCGAGGGCGTGGCACCGCAGGACGCCGGTGCGGCGTCCGGTCTCGTCAACGTCATGCAGCAGGTGGGCGGCTCGCTGGGCCTCGCCGTGCTCGTCACCGTGTTCGGCGCAGCCAGCAAGGCCGAGCAGCGCGACCTGCCCGCGGGGTTGTCGCCCGCCGAGGCGGCCCGCCGGGTCTACACCCACGCGGCCGACCGGTCGTTCTGGATGGCGACCGCGTTCCTGACCGCCACCTGGTTGCTCGTCACCTTCGTCATGCGCAGCCCGAAGGCGCCGCCCGCGACGCCGGTGACCACCGACGAGCAGCAGCCGGCACCCGCCCTGGTGGCTGCCGAGTAATCGCCCGACGTCGCTGACCGCCCCCTCCCGCCGGGCCCGACCGGCAGGAGGGGGCGGTCGTGCGCGCGGGCCGGCGCGGTCGCCGGCCGCGTCCCGCAGCCCGTCGAGCGCTGCTGTCGGTCGTCGCCCGCCGCTAGGGAGTCGCGGCGAGCTGACCGCAGGCGCCGTCGATGTCGCGGCCGCGCGTGTCGCGCACGGTGACCGACACCCCGCCGGCCTCGAGGCGGCGCACGAACTCGCGCTCGACGCGTTTCGGCGAGGCGTCCCACTGCGAGCCCGGCGTCGGGTTCAGCGGGATGAGGTTGACGTGCGCGAGGCGTCCGGTGAGCACGTCGGCGAGCAGGTCCGCGCGCCAGGGCTGGTCGTTCACGTCGCGGATCATCGCGTACTCGATCGAGTAGCGGCGGCCGGTGCGGGCGGCGTACTCGTCCGCGGCGCCGAGCACCTCCTCGACCTTCCACCGGTTGTTGACGGGCACCAGGGTGTCGCGCAGCTCGTCGTCCGGCGCGTGCAACGAGACCGCCAGGGTGACGTCGAGCTCCTCGAGCACCAGCCGGTTGACGGCGGGGACGAGGCCGACCGTCGACACCGTCACCGAGCGGCGCGACAGCCCGAAGCCAGCGGGCGCGGGATCGATGATGCGGTGCAGGGCCGCGGCGACCCGCCCGTAATTGGCTAACGGCTCGCCCATGCCCATGAACACCACGTTCGAGAGCCGACCGGTATCGCCGCCCAGCTCGCCACCCGCGGCGGCTGCGGCCGCGATCCGCACCTGGTCGACGATCTCGGCGGCCGACAGGTTGCGGGTCAGGCCGCCCTGGCCGGTGGCGCAGAACGGGCAGGCCATGCCACAGCCGGCCTGGCTGGAGATGCAGACCGTGATGCGCTCGCGGGTCTCGCCGGTCGCGGTCTGCCGGGACGGGTAGCGCATGAGCACGCTCTCGACCAGCGCGCCGTCGTGCAGCCGCCACAGGGTCTTGCGCGTCATGCCGTCGTCGGTCTCGCTGCGCCGCACCTCGGTGAGCAGGGTGGGCAGCAGGGCGTCGCCGACGGCCTCGCGGGCGGCCGCCGGCAGGTCGGTCATGGTGGCCGCGTCGTTCTCGAACCGCGCGTAGTAGTGGCGGGCGAGCTGGTCGGCCCGGAAGGCCGGCAGCCCGAGGTCGCGAACGGCGGCCCGCAGGCCGTCGCGGTCGAGATCGGCGAGGTGACGTGGCGGCTTGCCCCGGCGGGGGGCCTCGAAGACGAGCGGGAGCAGAGTCATGGCCGTTCCATTGTCCCCGATCGCCGTCGCACCGCGAACCACGTCGCCGAGTGGTCACTTGTGCGCCCAGTGGTCAGCTGTGAGTGACCACTCGCGGCCCACGTGACCACTCGAGGCATCGGGGTCAGCGGTGCTCGGTGCCGTCGACGATCAGGTCGACGCGCTGCCACGGACGCTCGCGCGCGGCGTAGGCCTGCTCCTGCGGGATCCACGTGCTGCGCCAGATCTCCTGCGTCGCGGCGTCGTCGCGGCCGGCGGTACGGGCCCGCCGAAGGGTCTCCGGAGCGTCGACCCACACGGTCAGGTCCCACGGGACCAGCGCCTCGCGGCGGGTGGCGGACACGCCCTCGACCACCACGATGGAGGCCGTGGCGACGTCGACGGTGCCCGACGCTGCACGCTCCCCCCAGTGACGGACGGTGTAGCGCGCCGCGCGCCCCCGGGTCAGCGGTTCGACCACGTCGCGGTGCAGCGCCGGCCAGTCCCACTCGTCGACGCCGTGACCCTGGAGGTCGTCGGTGTGCACGACCACGGCCCGCGGGACGGCAGCCGCGACGCGCGCGGCCAGCGTGCTCTTGCCCGCGCCGCCGAAGCCGTCGATGCCGACGAAGCGGGTACCCGGGGGCAGGGCGGCGACGCGTGCGACGACGGCGGCGGCGCCGACGCGCTCAGACAGGTGCGAACCCCGAGAGCACCAGGTAGGCGACGGCGGCGCACGGCAGCAGCGAGTCCAGGCGGTCCATGACGCCGCCGTGCCCGGGCAGCAGCGCGCCCATGTCCTTGATGCCGACGTCACGTTTGATCATGGATTCCCCGAGGTCGCCGAGGGTCGCGGTGACGACGACGGCCAGGCCGAACAGCAGCCCCTTCCACCACTCGTGATGGAACGTGAACACCATGAACAGCACCCCGGCGCCCGAGCACGCGAGCACCGAGCCGGCGAAGCCCTCCCACGTCTTGCCCTTGGAGATCACCGGCGCCAGGGGGTGCCTGCCGAACAGCACACCCGTCGCGTAGCCGCCAGTGTCACTGCACACCACGGTGGCGACGAAGGCCAGCACCCGGGCCGCGCCGTCGTGGGGGTGGGCGAGGAGCACCGCGAACCCGGCCAGCAGCGGCAGGTAGAGCACGACGAGCGTGGAGGCCCCGACGTCGCGGGCGTAACCGTCGGCGCCGTCACCCAGGCGCCAGACCACGACGGCGAGCACGGTGACGAGGGCTCCGAGCACCAGGCCGCTCGGGCCGCGCTCCCAGGCGGCGACGAGCATGGCCGCGCTGCCCACGAGCAACGGCAACAGGGTGATGCGGATGTGCGCGTTCGACAGCGCCCTCGACAGCTCGTAGCAGCCGTAGAGCACCGCCAGGCCGGCGACGACCGCGAACGCCGGCCGCCAGATGAACAGCGTGCCGATGATCAGCGCACCGAGGCCGGCGCCGACGCCGATCGCCGCGGGCAGGTTGCGGCCCGCTCGTGACGGGGGCGGCGTCGGCGGAGCGGGATCGGCAGGGCGCTCGCGCGGCGTCGCGGATGCGCGGGCGGCGGTGCGCGTGGCGCGGGCAGCCTGGGCGGGCGTGCGAGGCCGCGTCGCGCGCTCGAGACTGACCGGGGCC
>NZ_CAXUNP010000025.1:0-51147 GCF_964252635.1 uncultured Jatrophihabitans sp. | reverse complement strand
GAGCTGTGGCTCCCGACCCAAGCGCCCGCCAATGCCCGGCGTGCGGCGGCGGCGCGATCGGCCTCGGCCCGGGCCGCCGCGGCAGCCTCGCGCTCGGCCCGTGCCACCTGCCGCTGCTTGGCCATGCGCTCATCCTGCCTGCCTCGAGTGGTCACCTGTGCGGCGAGTGGTCACCTGCAGCCGACCACTCGCCGCGCAGGTGACGACTCGGCGCCCGTCAGACGGTCTTGAGCCAGTTCTCGAGCAGCGCGGCGCCGGCGTCGCCGGACTTCTCGGGGTGGAACTGGGTGGCGCTGACGGCCCCGCGCTCGACGGCGGACACGAACGGCTCGCCGTGCGTGGTGCGGGCGACCAGCCCGCTGGTCTCGTGCACCGCGTAGGAGTGCACGAAGTAGAAGCGGGTGCCGGCGTCGAGGCCGGCGAACAGCGCCGACTCCTTCGGCGCCTCGACGGTGTTCCACCCCATGTGCGGGCGCACGGGGGCCCGCAGCGCCTCGACCCGTCCGGGCAGCACCCCGAGCCCGGCCGACTCGACCCCGTGCTCGACGCCGGCGTCGAACAGCACTTGCATGCCCACACAGATGCCCAGCACGGGACGCTCGTCGCGAAGTCGGGCGGTTAGCACGTCGGCCGCCCCGACACCGCGCAGCCCGGCCATGCACGCCGCGAACGCACCGACCCCGGGCACGACCAGGCCGTCGGCCTCGACGGCGGCGGACGCGTCGGACGTGACCGTCACGTCGGCGCCGACCCGCTCGAGTGCCCGCTGGGCCGAGCGCAGGTTGCCCGACCCGTAGTCGAGCACGACGACCGTGGTCAGAGCACACCCTTGGTGGACGGGATGCCCTGGACGCGCGGATCGAGTTCGACGGCCGCGCGCAGTGCCCGCGCCACCGCCTTGTACTGGGCCTCGGTGACGTGGTGCCAGTCACGCCCGGCGTGCACGGTGACGTGCAGCGCGATGGCGGAGTGGTACACGAAGGACTCGAAGACGTGCCGGGTCAGCGTGGTGGCGTACTGGGTGCCGATCATCGGCGGCGCGCCGTCGGGCTCGTTGTGCACGAGGTACGGGCGGCCCGACAGGTCGACGGCGGCGTGCACGAGGCACTCGTCCATCGGGATGCTGGCGTCGCCGAAGCGGCGCGTGCCGGCCTTGTCGCCGGCGGCCTGCGCGAACGCCTGGCCCAGCGCGATGGCGGTGTCCTCGACGGTGTGGTGCGCGTCGATGTGCAGGTCGCCCTCGACCTGGACGGTGAGGTCGAACAGCCCGTGCCGGCCGAACGAGGTGAGCATGTGGTCGTAGAAGCCCACCCCCGTCGAGACGTCGGTGCGCCCGGTGCCGTCGAGATCGATCTCGACGAGCACCTTGGTCTCGGTCGTCGAGCGCTCGACGCGTCCGAACCTGCTCATGCGGGAACCTCCGTCAGTATCGCGGTCAGAGCCGTGCGGAACGACGCCATCTCGGTAGGCGTGCCGATGGACACCCGCAGCCACCCGTCGGGTCCAGTCTCGCGGATCAGCACGCCCCGGTCGAGCAGGCCCTGCCACACGCGGTGCCGGTCACCGAAGACGCCGAAGAGCACGAAGTTGGCGTCCGACGGCGCGGCGTGCAGCCCGAGGCCCACCAACCACTCCTGCGTGCGATCGCGTTCGGCCCGCAGTTCGTCGACCGCGGCGAGCATCTCGCCGGCGTGTGCCAGTGCCACCCGCGCCACGGCCTGGGTGACCGACGACAGGTGGTACGGCAACCGGACGATGCGTACGGCGTCGACCACTGCCGACGACGCGGCGAGATAACCCAGGCGGCCGCCGGCGAGCGCGAACGCCTTCGACATGGTGCGGGTGACCACCAGGCGGGGGTGGGCGGGCAGCAACGACACCGCGCTGGGCACACCGGCGCGGCGGAACTCGCCGTACGCCTCGTCGACCACCACCACGCCGGGGGCGGCCGCGAGGATGGCCTCGACGTCGGCGAGGCCCAGCGCGGTGCCCGTCGGGTTGTTCGGCGAGGCGAGCAGCACGACCGACGGCCGGTGCTCGGCGATGACGTCGAGGGCGTGCGGCAGGTCGATGCCGAAGTCGTCACGACGGCGGCCGACCACCCACCGGGTGTGGGTGTCGCGTGCGTACTCGGGATACATCGAGTACGTCGGCGCGAACGACACCGCGGTGCGGTCCGGCCCACCGAAGGCCATCAGCAGCTGCAGCATGATCTCGTTGGAACCGTTCGCGGCCCACACCTGGTCGACCCCGAGCTCGGCCCCGCCGTCCGTGGAGAGGTAGGCGGCGAGATCGGTGCGCAGGTTGAGCGCGTCCCGGTCGGGGTAGCGGTTCAGGCTGCGTGCCGCGTCCGCGACCGCCGCGGCCATGTCGGCGACGGTGGCCTCGGACGGCGGGTACGGATTCTCGTTGGTGTTAAGCGCGACCGGCACGTCGAGCTGCGGCGCGCCGTAGGGCAGCTCGCCGACGAGCTCAGGACGCAGCGGAAGGGCCTCGGTCATGAGGTGACGCGCACGGCGACGGCGGCGCCGTGCGCGGGCAGGTCCTCGGCCTCGGCCAGCGCGATGACGTGCGGCGCGACCTCGGCCAGGGCGGCGGCGTCGTACTCGACGAGGTGGATGCCCTTGAGGAACGACTGCACCGACAACCCGGACGCGTGGCGGCCGGTGCCGCCCGTCGGCAGCACGTGGTTGGAACCCGCGCAGTAGTCGCCGAGCGACACCGGGGCGTGCGGGCCGACGAAGATGCAACCGGCGTTGCGCACGCGTTCCGCCCACGCGCGGGCGTCGACGGTGATGACCTCGAGGTGTTCGGCGGCGTAGGCGTCGACCACCGCCAGACCCTGTTCGAGGTCGGTGACGAGCACGACGGCCGACTGCTCGCCGGTCAGGGCGGTGCGCACGCGGTCGGTGTGCTTGGTCGCCGCCACCTGCCGCTCGACCTCGGCGTCGACGGCGTCGGCGAGCTCGGTGGAGTCGGTGACCAGTACTGACGCGGCAAGGGTGTCGTGCTCGGCCTGGCTGATGAGGTCGGCGGCGACGTGCGACGGGTCGGCGGTGGCGTCGGCGAGCACCGCGATCTCCGTGGGCCCGGCCTCGGAGTCGATGCCGACGATGCCGCGCACGACGCGCTTGGCCGCGGCGACGTAGATGTTGCCGGGGCCGGTGACGACATCGACGGGCTCGATGCCAAGCGACACGTCGCCGTAGGCGGCGAGCGCCACGGCCTGCGCGCCGCCGACCGCGTACACCTCGTCGACCCCGAGCAGGGCGCACGCCGCCAGGATGGTCGGGTGCGGCCGGCCACCGAACTCCTTCTGGGCGGGCGAGAACACCGCGATCGAGCCGACGCCCGCCACCTGGGCCGGGACGACGTTCATGACGACGCTGGAGGGGTAGACGGCCAGCCCGCCCGGCACGTACAGCCCGACCCGCGCGACCGGCACCCACCGCTCGGTGACCGTGCCGCCGGGGACGACCTGCACGTCGACGACCTCGCGCCGCTGTGCCTCGTGGACGATGCGGGCGCGGCGGATCGACTCGGCCAGCGCGTCGCGCACGGTCGGGTCGAGACGGTCCAGGGCCTCGCCGAGGGCGGCGTCGGGAACCCTGGGCTCGGGCACGTCGACGCCGTCGAAGCGCAGCGTCGCGTCGCGTACCGCCGGGTAGCCGCGTGCCGCTACGTCCGCGATCAACGGGGTGACGGCCTCGAGCGCGGCATGCACGTCGACCCGGGCGCGCGGGAGCACGCGGCGCAGGTCGGCGGAGGCTGCGGTCGTCAGATCCAGGCGGCGTAGCACAGGGCCGAGTTTACGGGCCCGCGCTGCACCGGGTCCGCCTTGTGACCGGCGTCTAGCGTGAGGGGGTGGCGCCCGAGCACGCACTGATCCCGTTGTTCCCGCTCAGCCACGTCCTGCTGCCCGGCATGCCGCTGCCGCTGCACATCTTCGAGCAGCGGTACCGGCAGCTGCTCGACGACATCGCCGAGACCCCGGACGGACCGGTGTTCGGGGTCGTCGCCCTGCGCACCGGGACCGAGGCCGAGAACCCCGGTGTGGCCGCGCGCGGCGACGCACCCGACGTCGAGCGGGTGGGCACACTGGCCGAGATCCTCGAGATCGAGCGCGAGCCCGACGGCGCCGCCGACCTGCTGGCGGTGGGCACCCGGCGGTTCACGGTCGAGGCGCTGGTGCCCACCGGCAAGCCCTACCTGCGTGCGGAGGTCACCTTCCTCGACGAGTCGGACGGCGGCCTGACGCGTGCGCAGGAGGTTCGGGCCCGCGAGCTCATGGACGTCTACGACTCCTACCTGCTGCGCCTGGCCGGGCGGGGCACCGGTTCGGAACTGCCCAACGACGCGAGCATGCTCGCCTACCAGATCGCGGCGCGGCTGCCGCTCCCGCCGGCAGAGAAGCAGGCCCTGCTCGGAGACCTCAGCACGTCAGAACGGTTGACCCGGCTGGCCCGGTTGCTGCGGCGGGAGATCGCCCTGCTGCAGGGGACGCGCAGCATCGCCGTATCCCCCGCCGTACTGCGGATGGGCGCCGGCAGCAACTGACTCGGGTGGCTGCCTCGCGGCCACCACGGCGTCGTGGACCGGGTCGGGACGGCCGAGGTCGTCCCGGGCGGCGAAGGCCACCAGCATCCCGAACACCAGCACCGACACCGCGGCCTGCACGACCAGCAGGCCGTGGGCGTGCACGGTCAGCGGCAGCTGGTCGCTGAACCGTTCGGAGCTGTCGGGGATGGCCCGGCCGGTGCCGTCGCCGCCGCCGGTGAGGTGACCGACGGCCATGGTGAGCAGCGATCCGGCCACCCCACCGACGGCGAGGGCCAGGGCGGTGGCGACGCCCCGCATCGGGCGCAGGAACCACATCGCGAGGCCGGCCACCAGCCCGAGCACGGCCGCGATGACCAGGAACCGACCGTCGCCGGCGACGAACGCCTCGGTCTCGTCGGGCACGTAGACGCCCGGGTGCAGCACGAGCGCCCGGGGGCCCCTCGGGCTCCACCCGGACCAGACGAGCCCGGCCAGTGCCCCGACCGCGGCCAGCACGAGCACCAGCAAGCCGGCGCGCAGGACGTCGGTGCGGGTGGACGGGGCGCTCACGGACGCCAGTCTGCCAGCGCGCGTGGGCGGGTCAGGTGCTCGGGGGCACGCGGCCCACCGATTGGCGCAGGACGAGGTAGAGCTCGTCGCGGCTCGCCTTCGGTACGGCGCGGTCGACCTCGAAGCGGCGGATCCGCGCCATGGTGTCGGCCCGACGCCGCCCCACCAGCCGCACGATGAGCAGCGGCAGGGTGATGACCCGGCCGGGCAGGCCGACGCGCCGCAGCTCGCGGAACACGCCTGCGCTGGCGCCGTTGACGATCTCGGACACCCGATGCTCCATCGGCCCGTAGGCCTTGGCGTTCATCAGCCGCCGCAGGACCAGGCGCAGCAGCCCGCGCATGGCGTACACGCCGATCGCGAGGACGACGAGCAGGACGGCCAGCAGCGTCGAGTGCAGGACCCACTGCGACACGGCGGCGAGCGCGACCAGCACGAGCGCGAGGACCAGCAGCGCCCAGCTGACGCGCTCGAGGATCACCCGACCGACGATGTAGCGGGCCAGGGCCCACCGGCTGAACTCGTTGCCCTGCTCGAAGGAGCCCACCTCGTCGGCGCTGTAGAAAGCGTCGCCGTCGGGTCGATCGGGTACGGCCGGTTCCATGGGAGCGAGGTTACCGACGCACCGTGTGGGCTCGGCCCGGTGAGGTGGCGGCGTGCCGTCCATCCCGTGTTCACCGCCCGCTCATCCGGGCCTCGGACCATGCTGGTCATGCCCGCCCCCCGCTGCGCTCCGAGCGCCGAAGGCCGTCCCGTTCCGTCGCGCTCCGACTGCGTCGCCGCATGACCGGCACGCCCAACCTGTCCGTCGTGCTGCCCGTCCTGAACGCCGAGCCCTACATCGGCCAGACGTTGCGCTCGGTGGTGGCCAATCTTCGACCCGACATCGAGCTCATCGTCATCGACGACGGCTCGGACGACGCCACGCCGGAGATCGTCGCCGAGGCGGCACCCCGCCTGCCAGGGACGCGCGTCATCACCCACGAACACGCACATGGCCTGGCCGACGCCCGCAACGTCGGCCTGGCCGCGGCCGAGGGTCGGTTCGTCACCTACCTCGACGGCGACGACTGGCTGGCCCCCGGGTACCTGCCGCAGCTGGTCGATGCCATCGACAGGCTCGGTTGCGACTTCGTCCGTGTCGACCACGTGCAGGTCGAGGGCCGCGCGCGGGCCACGCACTGGGCCCCGCAGGGGATGCGGAACACGGTGCTCGACCCCCGCGAGAGCATCCTGCCGGCGAACCGGCGCAGCATGGTCGACTACCCGTACGCGTGGGCCGGCGTCTACCGCCGCAGCCTGGGCGACCTGCTGACGTTCCCGTCCGGCCTGCGCACGGCCGAGGACCGTCCGTGGATCTGGCGCCTGCACCGCGAGCTGCGCTCGTACGCCGTGGTGTCGCTCGCCGGGCTGTTCTACCGGCGGCTGGTCACCACGTCGCTGACCCAGGTCGGCGACGAGCGCCAACTGGACTTCTTCCGCGCCTACGACCAGGTCCTGCGCGAGGTCACGGCCGACCCGCAGGCCGCGCGCTTCCTGCCGAAGGCGACCCGGCAGTTCGTCGCCATCCTCGGGCACCACCTCACCCTGCTGCCGCGCTACGAACGGGCGCTCGCGGCCCGTTTCCGTGCGCGTGCGCGATCCGCGCTGGCCGCCCTGCCACCGGAGCAGCTCGCCGGGATCGTCGTGCGGGGCGAGCGAGCCGCCGCGCTGCGGACGGTCGTGCCCGCGAGCAGTCCGCTGCGAGCAGGACTGCGGCGATGAGCGCGCCGACGACCCAGGTCTTCTACTGCTCGACGCTACTCAGCGCGATGACCATCGCCGCGGGCATCGACGCCGGCCGCTTCGGGGCCGGCGACCGGCGGGTGGTGATCGTGTCCGACAACGGGCCGGCACCCGAGATCGGCACGTCGCTGGCGCAGTCACCCGGCTTCGCCGTGCTCCGTGATCGGGTCGACCGCGTCGTGTCGTGGAACGACCTCATCGCCCCGCTGCACCCGTCGGCCTGGTCGCCGCGCGACGTCGAGGTACCGATGCTGGCGCGCGCGCTGCTCGCGCACCTCGGTCTCGAGGAGCCGCCGGGCGAGCTGGTCGTCGAATCGATCGCGGTGGCACCGGCGCGGGCCGTGGCGACGCTGCTGCGTGACTGCCCCGTCAGCGTCGTCAGCGACGGGCTGATGAGCTACGGGCCGACCCGCAACCACCTGCCCGGCGAGCTGGGTTCGCGGATGCGGCGCGTGCTGTACCTCGACCTGGTGCCGGCCCTGCGACCGGTCCTGCTGCGCGAGGAGGGCGTGGACACCGACGCATTGCCGGACGAGCCGGTGCTCAAGGTGATGGCGGAGGCCACGTCTGTTCCGGCCCTCGCCGACGCCGTCGTGTCGTTGCCGCGCGGCGGCGCCCTCGTGCTGGGCCAGTACCTGTCCGCGCTGGACATCATGACGCCGGCGCAGGAGGCCACGCTGTACGCCGACATGGTGCGAGCCGCCGCCCGGGCCGGTCACCGCCAGGTGCTGTTCAAGGCCCACCCGGCCGCCGACCGCGCCCAGGCGGGCACGGTGCGGGCGGCCGCGGCGGAGGCCGGCGTCCGGTTGACCGTCGTGCCGCCGTACCTGCCGGCCGAGCTGTGCTTCGCCGAGGGACGGCCCGACCTCGTCGTCGGCTGCTTCTCGACCGCGCTGCTCACGGCCCGGAGCCTGTTCGGCCTGGAGGTGGCGACGATGGGCGCGCGGCAGGTGCTCGACGCGCTGACGCCGTACCAGAACAGCAACCGGATCCCGGTGACCATCGTGGACGCCGTCGTACCCCGGCTGAACCAGGACGGCACGACAACGGGTGCCGAGATGGCCGCCGCCGACCTCACCGAACTCGTCGAGGCGGTCAGCTTCTGCATGCAGCCGACGATGTTGCCGGAGCTGCGACCTGCCGCGGAACGGTGGCTGGCGCGGCACGGCTCGACGCGCTACTTCACGCGACGTCGGCTGCGCGCGACCGGCCTGGCACCCACGAGTCGCGCGCGCACGCGGTTGGCCGACTCCCGCATCGCTCACTGGGACGCGACGCGGGGCGGCCTGCGGCGGGCGCGCGCGTTCCGCGCCCGGGTGGACGTCACGCGACGTGCGGCACGTGGTGGTACACCAAGTCGATGACGCGCGTCCGGGTGCGCACGATTGTCTGTGGCGGATCGCTACCGGGCGGGTCTGTGCCGGGTGGGTCGGGACTGTGACTTGCATACCGGTGCCCGGTGGGGGTGGTGGTCGTGATGACGCCGTCGGCGCGGGCCGACCAGCCGGGTGCCTGTTTGGCGTAGTTGCAGGCCTCGCAGGTGCCGGCGGCGTTGGCGATGGTGGTGCGGCCGTCGCAGGCCCAACCGCGAACGTGGTCCGTGTGCCTGATCAACGCATCGCACCAGGGGGTGCGGCAGCGGCCCAGGTCGCGGAGCCGGACGAAGCGCCGCTGATTGGCGGTGAAGGTGCGGGCGCGGGTCTCCATCGCGGCCAGCTCACCGTTGCCCGGGTGGCGGAACAGTCGGCGTAGCCACCGCGGCGCGTCGGTGTCACCCAGGGCCAGCTCGCGGGCCAGGTCGGCGGGGATCGGGCCGTGCCCGACGAGTTCGGCAGGCTCGTGGTCACCGGCGAGCAGGGCGCGGTCGGTCATGACCAGCTCGATCTCGACCGGCACCGCGCCGGCGGTGGCCTGGCCGGTGAGCCGTTCGACCAGGGTGTCGGCCATGACCTGCCCCCGCCCGCGCTCGTCACCGCCCGCCGCCTTCAGATCGGCGTGCCGACCCAACGCCGCATACGCCGCGACGCCTTGGGCGACGGGCAGCAACGCGGTCAGCCGGCACATCGTGTCGGCCGCCGGCCGCACCGAGACCCGCCGGTCGTTCACGGCCGCGCGGGAGCGCTCCACGAAACCGGCCGGGTCGAGCCGGTAGGCAGCCCTCCGCGCCTCGACCTCGACCCGACGATCACCCCACCCGGACAACCGTGTGGCCAGTTCGGCATCCACCAGCGCGCGGTCCTCCCGGGACAGGAACAGCGTCTCCCGGGCCACGAGCATTGCCCGCCACTCCGAGACCCGTCCCGCCCGAAGCTCGGCGAAGGTGGTCGGCAGCTCCCGAGTCAGCACCGCACACCAGCCGACGTAGCGGCGGGCCTGCCACGGCGAGACCCGTCGCGCCAACGCCACCTGCCCGGCGATGCCCCGATCCTGCCGGTCGGTTGGCTCCCCCGCCGCAGCCGCGCGTCGGGACAAGGCGAACGCCGCCGTCACCGCGGCCTGCGCCGCTGCAGCAGCAGCCTTCAGCTCCTCCAACAGACGCAACTGGTCGACTAGAGCCGCATCATCGGCCGCCGGCTCCACCGCGCGCAGAGCAGCCGACATCACCGCCAGTTCGTCACTCGCAACCCCGTCCACAATGCAGACCCTGCCCGAGGGGTCCGACAGTTTCCGCGGCGAGCCGCGGCCCTCAAAATCGAGAGCCGGTAACCGTCCCGGAGAGGTACGAAGGTTTCGTGACTCACGATTCCGAACACGTCGACGCAGTACGCCACGGCTACGACGTCCTGTCCTACCTCTACCGAGGCGATGCCGACCCGGTGGGTCCGCAGTACGCAACTCGGCTGGAACGCCTGGTCGCTGCACTCCCCGTCGGCGCGCACGTGCTCGACGTCGGGTGCGGCAACGGCATTCCTGTGGCAAGGCGGCTGGTCGACGACGGGTTCCAGGTCACCGGCGTCGACCTCAGTGACACGCAGATCCGGCGGGCCCGCGCACTGGTCCCCGGCGCGGCGTTCGTCAGGGGCGACATCACCGACCTCCGTTGGCCTCCCGCGACGTTCGACGCGGTGCTCGCGTTGTACTCGGTGATCCACATCCCGTTGTCCCGTCAGCCCGCCCTGCTCGCGGACCTGGCCCGATGGACGAAGCCGGGCGGACAGTGCTTGCTCGTCGCGGGAGCCACGGCCTGGACAGGCACGGAGGAGAACTGGCTGGGTGGCGCCGCATCGATGTGGTGGAGTCATCCCGACGCGTCGACCTACCGACGATGGCTGGCCGCCGCCGGGTGGCACGTGGTCGACAGCTGGTTCGTGCCCGAGGGCGACGGCGGCCACCAGGCGTTCTGGTCTGTCAGGTCGTGACGCCCACCCGGGGGTCCCGCGGGGCGACCGCCGCGATGTGCGCGACGAAGTCCCGCGCGTGGCTCGTCGCCGACGGCGTGAACCACGACGGATCGACCGGACGCACGTCGATGCGCACGCCCTCGTCACGCATGAGGTCCCCCAGGACCACCGGCAGGGTGTGCGACGCGGTCGACGGGAACGTGATCACCCGGCGCGACACCGGACCCTTGCGCAGCGCGAGTTCCGCGGGCAGGTCGGCGCGGACGACCGTGACACCCGGCAGCGTGTCGATCTCGGCCACGAGCGAGTCCGACTCGCGCCGGTGCGCGAAGTACCGCACCGGGGCGTGCCGGCGGACCAGCGTCGCGACCGCGTCGACGTACGCACGCCGGTCGATGAGGCCACTGTCCACCAGCGAGATGCCGAGGACGTCGACGCGGTCGTCGACGATGTCCGGCGTGCGCCAGGCCCGCGCCCACGAGTAGCGGTTGTCCACCCGCGTCGCGCCGAGCGGCGTCGCGTCGCGCAGGCAGCTGAACACCGTCAGGCGCCGTCGGACGCTCGGCGTCAGCAGCTTCGTGGCTCGCGCCTCGAGCGCCATCCGTCCCTGCAGCGGCTTGCGCCACCGGACCATCGGCTTGTTCGCGTCGAGGCAGGCCACGAACTCCCACGTCGCGGTGCCGTCGTCCACGGCGACGAGGTGGTCGGCACGCACGAGCGGCAGGAGGCTCTGGATGTAGCGCGAGAACGGGTCGCCGAGCACCAGCCGGTCCGCGGTGCGGACGTCGTGGGCCACGGCTGCCGCGCCGGTGAACGCCGCCGAGTTGCGCGCCCGCACCGAGCGGTGACGCACGTCGACACCCATCCCCCGCGCCAGAGCCGCCACGCGGAACAGCTGACGCAGCGACTGCCGGTCCGTGGGGGCCAGCACGTCGACGCGGACGTCGTCGATGGAGCCCGTCGTGTGCGCCCACTCGACGACGTTGTGCAGCTGGGTGGCCGTCTCGACGAGCGCGACCGTCTTGGGCATGGCCACGGTCAGCTCACCGCCGTCTCGAGACCGACGCGGCGCAGCTTGGCCCGGATCGGCACCTCGCTGTCGTAGACGCGCTTCACACCGTCGCCGAGCGCGGCCTCGACCGTACGGATGTCCCGCACCAACCGCTGCAGGCCGCCCGGTTCCACCGACGCGGCCTGGTCGGAACCCCAGTTCGCCCGGTCGAGCGTGATGTGCCGCTCGACGAAACACGCCCCGAGCGCGACGGCCGCGACCGTGGTCTGCAGGCCGATCTCGTGGCCCGAATACCCGATCGGCACGTCGGGGTAGGCGTGCATCAGGGTGTGGATCATGCGCAGGTTCAGCTCGGGGGCGGGCGCCGGGTAGGAGCTGGTGGTGTGGCAGATGATCAGCTTCTCGCGGCCCAGGACGTCGACCGCGTGCCGGATCTGCTCGAGCGACGACATGCCGGTCGACAGGATCACCGTGCGCCCGGTGTCGCGCACCCGCGCCAGCAGCTCGTCGTCGGTGAGGCACGCCGAGGCGATCTTGTGGGCGGGCGGGTCGAAGGTCTCCAGGAAGTCGACGCTGGGGACGTCCCACGGTGACGCGAACCAGGCCATGCCGCGGCTGGCACAGTACCGCTCGATCGCCGCGTACTCCTCGGTGCCGAACTCGACGCGGTGCCGGTACTTCAGGTACGTCATCCGGCCCCACGGGGTGTCGCGCTCGACCCCCTGCTGGTCGGCGGGGACGCAGATCTCCGGCGTGCGCTTCTGGAACTTGACCGCGTCGCAGCCGGCGGTCGCGGCGACGTCGATCATGGCCAGCGCGTCCTCGAGCGAGCCGTTGTGGTTGATGCCGATCTCGCCGGTGACGTAGACGGGGTGGTCGGGTCCGACCGGGCGGTCACCGATGTAACGCAAGCGGTTCAGATCCATCGCGGATGTCCTTTCCGAGCACTCTCGACGCGACTTCGCGAACCGCGCCGTGGCCACCTGGGGCGGCCGTGACGATGCGGGCCCGTGCCCGTACCGAGTGATGCGCGTCGGCGACCGCGATGGGCCAGCCGACGAGGTCGAAGCACGGCAGGTCGTTGACGTCGTTGCCGACGAAGGCCGTGCGGTGCAGGGCGTGCCCGCGGTCGGCGCACCACTGCGCCAGCGCCACGCCCTTGTGGTCGATGCCGGTGAGCGCGGGGACGTGGAGCTTGCGGGCCCGTGCCTGCACGACGGGGTTGCGTTCCGTCGACAGGATCAGCACGTCGAGACCTGCGCGGCGCAGCGCGGCCACCCCGAGCCCGTCGCCGCGGTGCACCGTGACCGCCTCGCGGCCGTCCTGGTCGACGGTCACCCGATCGTCGGTGAGGGTGCCGTCGAAGTCGAGCACCACTGCGTCGAGATCGGCCGGCCCGGGGTCGCGCGGCCGGTCGAGCAAGGGGCTGAGCAACCGGGCCCGCGCGAGGTCGTCCGGCTCGTCGATCTCCAGCGTGCGGGACGGGTCCACCACGACCGGGCGCACGCGACCGAAGAAGCGATGACCCTGGCACCGCAGGCCACTCACCCGCATCGCGTACGCGGCTCCGGTCTCGAGCAGCTCGACGGCGCGGTCCTGACGGCGCGCACGGTGGCCGGGGTCGTGGTTGACGCCGCTGCCGTCCGGACGCCACAGGAACCCGTGCGACGGTGCGGCCGTGAACGCGCTGTCGGCCTCGCCGTCGAGGACGGGGTGGATCACCCCGTCCAGGTCCGAGCTGTCGAGGAACGGGCTCGTGCACTGCACGAGCACCGCGACCACCGCCTCGGGGGCGTAGCTGTCGAGCGCGTGCAACAGCGCGGACTCCGAGGACGCAGCGTCCGAGGCCAGCTCGGCGGGACGCACGACGACCTCGGCGCCGGCCTCGCGCGCGGCCTCGGCGATCAGCCGGTCGTCGGTCGAGACCAGGACCCGGTCGACGAGCTCGGCGCGCCGGGCCGCGTCGACGGCACGTGCCACCAGCGCGCGACCGCCGACCAGCGCGACGTTCTTGCCGGGCACACCTTTCGACCCTCCCCGCGCCGGGATCACCGCCACCACGCTCATGCCCTCACTCCGTTCGGGCATGCAGAGACGCAATTCCGTCGGACCGCTCCGCAAGCGTCGCTCATTGGTTCGCCCACCTCCGCAGACGCGGCTCGATGCGGGCGGTGCCGAGCCGGTGGACGCGACGGGCCGCACCACGCAGGACACGCCGACCCCGGTGTGGCTGGTGCTCGATGCGTCCGGCCGGCGTCGAGCCGTCCGGGTCCAGCCCGTGCCGCGCGAGCAGGTGCGGGAGGTACGCGCCGGATTTCTCGGTCGTGAACCACGGCCGCAGCGGCGGCAGCGTGTCGTGCTGCGCTGTCAGGCGGAGCAACCGGTCACGTACCGCCTCGTAGGCGTCGTCGTCGCCCACCCCGTTGTCCGCCGCCCACGTCGGGTCGGTCGTGGGGAGCACGCCGTCGTGCAGCTCCGGCCAGGACACGAGCGCACCGGACGCGGCGAAGACGTGGTTGCCGAGCGACTCCCGCACCCCGAAGTCGGTGAGGACACCGACCGGGATGTTGCGGTGCATCGCCTCGAGGGCTGCGGTCGAGCTGACGGTGACGCACAGGTCCGTGCGGTCGAGGACGTCGGCCATCGAGCCGTAGGCGTAGCTGACGTTGGCCGGCAACGACGCCTCGCGAACGAGCGTCGCGTAGTGATGGGTCTCGACGTGCGTCGTCTGCTCACCGGGACGCGCGCGCAGCTTGACGACGACGTGCCGCTCCGGGTGGCGACGCGCGTGCTCGAGCACCTGCGTCATCGCGTACCGGCGCTCCTGCGCCGTCTCCGGCACCGAGGGTTGCGCCACGAAGGTGACGGTGAACGGGCGGTCGCCGGCGGGTGTCCCCCGACGGCTGCCCAGGAACGGCAACGCCGTGCGAACGACGCTGTCGGGGTCGGCGCCCACGGCCCGGTACACGCTGCGGAACGTGCGCTCGTCGGCCGCCGAGTTGGCCAGCACGACGTCGGCGCCGGCGCGCAGCAACAGCCCGTCGACGACGCGCTCGTAAACGACCCCGACGTACCCGGTCACGACCACGGGCCGCGACTGGCGGCCCTGCCAGGCGTGCGCCAGGCCGTGCAGCAGGGACTGGATAGTGCCGCCGGCGCAGGCGAGCACGACGACTTCGGCCTCGACGTCGGCCAGTCGGTTCAGCACGTCGCTCATGCCGCCGCGGGTCAGCGTGACCGCGGCGACGCCGACCTCGCGCACCTGCGCGTCGGTCGGCGCGGCACGGCCGTCCACCAGGTGGCCGTGCACACGTGACGTGCCCGCGCCGGTGAGCTGGTGCGCCAGCGACGCACCCCACTTCCAACGCGTGTCGGAATCGGCGACGACGTGGACGTCCCACGTGGTCGTCGACCCGAGCTCGGCGCTGTTCATCACGACGAGCGTGGCTGCGACGTTCGCCGGGACGGCGGATGACACGTGACCGGAAGGTGTACGTCGAACGGACGCTGAGAATTGACTGGTGACGCCCGTCATGCCGCGGTCCGCGGCTTGCGGCCCGCGTGGAACACGCGGACGTTCTCGCGCCAGCCGCCCAGCGCGTCGAGTGGCATCGGGTCGCGAGCGGCCTTCTTCCGTACGTCCCGTCGGCGCTCGGTGGTGTCGAAGCCCTGCTCGATCACGTCGAGGCCGCCGAACAGGAAGGCCAGGGCGTCCGGTGTGTAGCGGTAGTAGTCGATCGGGCAGGGGTGGTAGCGCCAGCTGAACAGCGTCGAGGTGTAGGACAGGCCCCCGGGTGCCAGGATCCGCGTGATCTCCTCCGCCGCGAGCCAGGGCCGGTCGAGATGCTCGAACACGTCGACGGACACGACCACGTCGAAGCTCGCGTCCGCGATCTCGGGACAGGCGGTGATGTCGCCGACCACGGTGCGCTCGTCGGAGTGCTCCAGGTCCAGGTTGAGGTAGTCGAAGCCGGCGCCGAACACGTGCCCGCGGGGGTGGCGGCGGCCGCCGATCTCCAGCACCCGGCCGTTGGTCACGCCGCAAGTGGCGAGGAGCCGGCGCAGGTGGCCGTTGATGCGGTCGTCGCGCACGCCGGCACCGCGCCACTCGTTCTCGAGAACGGTCAGCTGGGCGAGCCGGGCCTGGGCCGGCGACCGTCGCAGCCCGGCCGAACCTCGCCGTCGCAGCTCGTCGCGCAGGCGGTGGGCTGCGCTGCGCGCGGCGGGGACGACGGCCATGTCGCGAACCTAGGAACGGCGGGTGGACCGCGCGGTCCCTGCGCGCGACGAGTCGCCGTCGTCGAGATGGACGTCGGGTTACCGAGCCGGGGCTCCGTCCCACCGACGTCGTGCACCGCTGCCGCGGTCAGGCCGAGAACGCGCCCGCGCCCAGCAGGGCCTTCAGGTCGCCCATCAGCGCGGCCGACGGGGTGACGCGATGCTCGAGGACGAGCTGCGGGCTGTTGCTGCTCACCAGCGCGAGGTGCACCTCGGTCATCCCCGGATGCCCGACCAGCACGTCCTTGAGCCGCGACACGAGCGGCGGGGTGCACCGGTTGGCCTCGATGCGCAGCCGCACCGGGCCGCCCGGACCCTGCGTGGTGTCCAGGATCGTGAGGTCGCTGGCGATGAGCTTGACGGTGTCCTCGCGCGCGTCGGTGCGGCCCTTCACCGAGACGATCGCGTCCTCGGTGACGTTCAGTGCCACCTGGGCGTAGGTCGCGGGGAAGAACATGACCTCGATGGAGCCCTCGAGGTCCTCCAGCACGGCGTTGGCCCACGGTGCGCCGGCCTTGGTGACCCGACGGTTCACCGAGCTCAGGATGCCGCTGAGCGTGACCGTCTGCGCGTCGCCCTGCCCCTCGGTCTGCACCGACGCGACCGTCATGTCGGCGCTGGAGGACAGGATGTGCTCGAGTCCGAACAGCGGGTGGTCGGAGACGTAGAGCCCGAGCATCTCGCGCTCGAACTGCAGCAGCACCTTCTTGTCCCACTCGCCGTCGGGAACGCGGATCGCGAACACGTCGTCGACCGGGGCGTCTGCGCTGTCGTCGCCGAAGGAGCCGAAGAGGTCGAACTGGCCGATGGCCTCCGCGCGTTTGGTGTCGAGCACGGCGTCGACCGCGGCCTCGAAGGTGTTCATGAGCCCGCGGCGGGTGTGGCCCAGCGAGTCGAACGCGCCGCCCTTGATCAGACCCTCGATGGTGCGCTTGTTGCAGACGACGGCGTCGACCTTGCGCAGGTAGTCGCCGAAGTCGGCGAACAGGCCCTTGGCCTTGCGGGTCGCGACGACCGAGGCCACCACGTTCGCGCCGACGTTGCGGATGGCGGTGAGGCCGAAGCGGATGTCGGTACCGGTCGGGGTGAAGTTGGCCTCGGACTCGTTGACGCACGGCGGCAGGACCTTGATGCCCATGTGGCGGCACTCGGCGAGGTAGATCGCCATCTTGTCCTTGTCGTCCTTGACCGACGTCAGCAGCGCGGCCATGTACTCGGCCGGGTAGTTGGCCTTGAGGTAGGCCGTCCAGTACGAGATCAGCCCGTACGCGGCGGAGTGCGCCTTGTTGAAGGCGTAGTCCGAGAACGGCAGCAGGATGTCCCAGAGCGTCTTGACCGCGGCCTCGGAGAAGCCGTTGTCCTTCATGCCCTGCGCGAACCCGGCGTACTGCTTGTCCAGCTCGGACTTCTTCTTCTTGCCCATGGCGCGGCGCAGGATGTCGGCCTGGCCGAGGGAGAAGCCGGCGACCTTCTGCGCGATCGCCATCACCTGCTCCTGATAGATGATCAGGCCGTAGCTGGTGTCCAGGATCTCCTTGAGCGGCTCCGCGAGCTCGGGATGGATCGGCGTGATCTCCTGCCGGCCGATCTTGCGCAGCGCGTAGTTGGTGTGCGAGTCGGCACCCATCGGCCCGGGCCGGTACAGCGCGATCAGCGCCGAGATGTCCTCGAAGTTGTCGGGACGCATGAGACGCATCAGCGAGCGCAGCGGCCCGCCGTCGAGCTGGAACACGCCGAGCGAGTCCCCCCGCGCCAGCAGGTCGTAGGCGGCCCGGTTGTCGAGCGGGAGATCCTCGAGGACGAGGTTCTCGTCGCGGTTGATCGTGATGTTCTCGAGGGCGTCGTCGAGGATCGTGAGGTTGCGCAGCCCGAGGAAGTCCATCTTGATCAGGCCGAGGTGCTCGCACGTCGGGTAGTCGAACTGCGTGATGATCGCGCCGTCCTGCTCGCGCTTCATGATCGGGATCAGGTCGAGCAGCGGGTCCGAGGACATGATGACGCCGGCGGCGTGCACGCCCCACTGCCGCTTCAGGCCCTCCAGGCCCTTGGCCTGGTCGACGACCTTCTTGACCTCGCCGTCGGCCTCGTACAGCGAGCGGAACTCGCCGCCCTCGTTGTACCGGTCGTGGGTCTTGTCGAAGATCTTGTTGAGCGGGACGTCCTTGCCCATGACGGGCGGCGGCATCGCCTTGGTGATGCGGTCGCCCATGGCGAACGGGTAGCCCAGCACCCGGCCGGCGTCCTTCACGGCCTGCTTGGCCTTGATGGTGCCGTAGGTGACGATCTGCGCGACGCGGTCGTCGCCGTACTTCTCGGTGACGTAACGGATGACCTCACCGCGCCGACGCTCGTCGAAGTCGACGTCGAAGTCGGGCATGGAAACGCGGTCGGGGTTGAGGAACCGCTCGAAGATCAGCCCGTGCCTCAGCGGGTCGAGGTCAGTGATGCGCATCGCGTAGGCGACCATCGACCCCGCGCCCGAGCCACGACCGGGGCCGACACGGATGCCGTTGTCCTTCGCCCAGTTGATGAAGTCGGCGACGACGAGGAAGTAGCCCGGGAAGTTCATCTGCTCGATGACGCCGACCTCGTAGTCGGCCTGGCGCTGCACCTCGTCGGGGATGCCGCCCGGGAACCGGCGCCGCAGCCCGGCGGCGACCTCCTTGGCGAACCAGGTCCGCTCGGTCTCGCCTTCGGGAACCGGGAAGCGCGGCATGTAGGTGCCGTTGCCCTCGGTGAAGTCGACCTCGCAGCGCTCGGCGATGAGCAGGGTGTTGTCACACGCCTCGCGCAGGTCGTACTTGTCGGCCCACAGCGAGCGCATCTCGGCCGGGGACTTCAGGTAGAAGTCGCGCGCGTCGAACTTGAACCGGTTCGGGTCGGCCATGGTCTTGCCCGACTGCACGCAGAGCAGGATCTCGTGGGTGTCGGCGTCCTCGGCGTGCGTGTAGTGCAGGTCGTTGGTGGCGACGGTGGGCAGCTGGAGGTCCTTAGCCAGCTTCAACAACCCGTCGCGGACCCGGGTCTCGATGTCGAGGCCGTGGTCCATGAGTTCCAGGAAGTAGTTCTCCCGGCCCAGGATGTCCCGGAACTCGGCGGCGGTGGCCCGGGCCTTGTCGTAGTCGCCGATGCGCAGCCAGGTCTGGATCTCGCCCGACGGGCAGCCGGTGGTGCCGATGAGGCCGCCGGCGTACTCGCTCAGCAGCTCGCGGTCGGCGCGCGGCTTGTAGAAGAAGCCCTCGATGCTGCTGCGTGAGGCCAGCCGGAACAGGTTGTGCATGCCCGTGGTGTTCTCGGCCAGCAGGGTCATGTGGGTGAACGCACCGCCGCCGGACACGTCGTCGTCGCCGCCCTTGTTCCACCGCACCCGGGTGCGGTCGGAGCGGTGGGTGTTGGGGCTGAGGTAGGCCTCCATGCCGATGATCGGCTTCACGCCGGCGGCGGTGGCCTTGCTGTAGAAGTCGTAGGCGCCGAAGACGTTGCCGTGGTCGGTCATCGCCAGGGCCGGCATGCCCATCCGATGGGCTTGCTCGAACAATTCCGTCAGGCGCGCGGCGCCGTCCAACATGGAGTACTCGGTGTGCACGTGCAGGTGCACGAAGCTGTCGGAGCTGCCGTCTGACACGGAGGATCGAGCCGCCTTCCCGGGGTGGAACCGTGCGCGCGAACCATCCGCGCCGCAGGACGCCAGTCTGTCACCCGGGTCGGACATCGTCGGGCGTGTCGGGGCACGCGTGTCTCTCGACCCGAGGTCGAGGTGGCGACGTCCTCAGTGCGCTGATCGGTCGGTGGTGTTATCTTCCCGTGATCTCGCCCGGGCGAATCATGGGCGGACGGACCGAGGAGACCCATGCGACTCTCGACCTGGCTCGGCATCGGCGCCCTGACCCTGAGCTGCTGCCTGGCCCCCGCGGCGGCGATAGCCGCTCAGCCCGCGGCCGCGGTGTCCCCGGTCTGCGTCGAGAACGACGGTGACCCCAACAGTGGTCTGTACTCGATCACGGACATCAACTACGACGCCCTGTCCGACGACGTGGTCGGCGTCCCGAACGCCGCCGAGGCCGGGCACGCGGGCGCCGGCGCGGTGGACATCCACTACGGCTCGTCCCAGTCCGTGCCGGCCCGCACCCAGCGCTTCGACGCCTCGCTGTTCCCGGCCACCGGCGGCCCGGAGACGAACGCGGCGTTCGGGGCCTCCGTCGCGTTCACCCACCTGACCACGCGCGACGACGGCGGCTGCGCCGATCTGCTCATCGGCGCGCCGGGCGCCAACGGCGGCCGCGGCTCGGTCGTCATCGCGCGCGGGTCCAACGCCGGGGTCACCGCCGAGGGGGCCACCGTGCTCTCGGGCAGCAGCGCCGGGGAGCGTTTCGGGTCGGTCGTCGTGGCCGACGACGACGACCTCTGGATCGGCGCGCCCGACCGCACCGTCGACGGGGCGGTGCAGGCCGGGGCGATCGACCACTACCGCTGGGCGAACGGCACGGCCACTCTCGTGCAGACCCTGACCGAGTCCACGCCCGGCGTTCCCGGCCTGGCCGAGGCCTACGACCATTTCGGCAGCGTGCTCTCCATCGAGCACTACGGCGCGCTGGTCGTCGGCGAACCCGACGAGGACGTCGGCACCGGTGCGCGAGACGCGGGCACGGTCACGGTGGTCTTCACCGACCGCACGACCGGCAAACTGACGAGGGCACGCACCTTCGCCCAGAACTCGCCCGGTGTCCCGGGAACCTCCGAGGCCGGTGACCACTTCGGCGCGAGCGTGACCTCCGTGGCCAACAACAACGCGGCCGGCACCGCTAACATCGCGGTGGGCGTGCCCGGCGAGTCCCTCGGGCGCCTGGCGGGTGCCGGGACGGTCGACCTGTTCACCGTCAAGGCGTCCAGCGTGAACCCGAGTTCGGCGTCGGCCCTGTCGCAGGACTCCCCTGGCGTACCAGGGGCCGACGAGGCCGGGGACCACCTCGGCCAGCAGGTCGACTACATCGGGAACTACCTGTGCGTGAGCATGCCCGGCGAGGACCTCGGCAGTGCCGTCGACACCGGCCGGGTGCTGTGCAGCGGCGTCGGTACCGTCGGCGGCCCGGGCAAGCACGGCTGGGTCTCCTACCAGCAGGGCTCGACCGCCGGTGGACCGAGCGGTTCACCGCAGTCGGGTTCGGCGCTCGGCACGTACCTGTCGCGGAGTGCCTACAGCCTGGCGGGTGACTACTTCGCGGGCGGGGAATCGGTCGTCATCGGTGCACCAGGGGTCACGCTCGGGGGCAAGAAGGACGTCGGTGCGGTGTTCTACGACACCGGGGTCACCGACAGCGGCGGCCAGGTGGCCGGCGAGCGCTACGGCGTTCCTGCCTTCACCGTCAGCAACGGGGCCTCCTACGACACGCGCTGACCACCCGACGAGGGCGGTCGGTCAGCGGATCCGCACTCGCGCGCCGACGTGCACCCACCGGTAGAGGAACGCGATCGCGGCGAGCGGCATGTGCACGCAGCCATGCGAGCCGCCTGTCCGGTATCTCGGGCTGCCGAAGGGAAAGGTCTGCCATGACGCGTCGTGGAAGCCGAACAACGGGGCGTCGAACGGGATCCAGTACCTGACGGCGAAACTGCGCCCGTCGACCAGCGTCAGGGTGGTGTTCCGCGTGCGGGCCTGAACCGTGTACGAGCCGGTGGGTGTGTGCGTGTCCTCACCCGGGATGCCGGTGGTGACGGCGGTGTCGCGTACGAGCCGGTGGCCGGCGCACACCCACAGATGCTGGGCCCGCACGCTGACCCGGACGAGCTGCCCGGAGGTGTTCGAGGCGCACGGGTCGATCGCGGTCGTGGGCGTGGTCGTGGGCGTGGTCGTGGGCCTGGCGGCGGGTGCCGCGCTCGTCGTCGCGGCCGCGGGCGCCGCCGTCGGTCCGGGCCCGGTGGCCGCCGCTGGCGACGTCGCGGGCGAGGTCCGTGCCACAGGCGCCTGCGTCGAAGCGGCCCGTCCCGGTGGGTGGTCGTCGGTCGGGGCACGGCGGAGATCCGAGCTGCACGCGGTCACCGCCGTGGCGGCGAGCGTCAACGCCGCGAGACGCAACCACCACGACGTCGACACGGGATCAGCGTAGGTGATCATCAGCCGTCTTCCGGGTCGGGAAGGATGGCCGGATGGACGTCGACGAACTGCTGGCCGGTTTTCGCCCCTTGCTGCGCGGAGCGTTGGTGGCGACCGACTTCGACGGCACGCTGGCTCCGTTGACCCGTGACCCGGAGGACTCGCGCGCCGTCGCCGGCGCGGTCGACGCCCTGACCCGCCTGACCCGGCTCGGCGCGCGCGTCGCGGTGATCACGGGTCGCGACGCGCGCACCGTGCTGCGTCTCGGTGCGCTCGAGACGGTGCCGGGGCTGACCGTGGCCGGCATGTACGGCATCGAGACCTGGACGGCGGGCGAGCTGACGACACCCGAGACGCCCCCGACCATCACCGCGCTCCGGGACCGGCTCCCCGCGGTTCTCGCGGACGGCGACCCCGACATCTGGATCGAGGACAAGCGCCTGTCACTGGTCGTGCACGCGCGGCGCGCTGCCGATCCGGACGCGGCGCTGGCCGGCGTGGAGGCGGGGGTCCGTGCGCTCGCCGACGAGCTGGCCCTGGAGGTGCACCCGGGCAGCCAGGTGCTCGAACTGCGCTTGCCCGGCTACGACAAGGCGGCGGCGCTGGCCCGGCTTGCCGTGGGCGCCGGTGCCGTCGTCTACCTCGGCGACGACCTGGGCGACCTGCCGGCGTTCGCCGAGATCGGCAGACTGCGTGCGGCCGGCGTGCCGGCGTGGAGCGTCGGGGTGCTGTCGTCCGGCGTCCGCGGCATCGCCGAGGCCGTCGACGTCACCCTGCCCGACCCGGACGCCACGGTGCAGCTGCTCGAGCGACTGGCCGGTTGAGGGCCGGTCCGGCGACGCATCCCGAGGGCCAGGGCGACACCGGCCGCACAGACGACGAGGCCCGGGCCGGCCGTGGGGCCGGGCGCCTGGCCGAACAACGCCCACGCGGCGAGGGCCGACGTCGGCGGGGTGAGGTACAGCAGGGTGCTGGCCCGGGTCGCGCCGGAGCGGCGGGCCACCAGCAGGTAGCTGCCGTAGCCGCCGAAACTGGACAGGACGACGAGCCACGCCACGGCACCGCCGAACGCCGGGGTCGTCGGCGGCGCGAGGTGCCCGCGCGACACGGCGAAGGCCAGGAACACCAGCGCGGCCGTCCCGGACTGCACGCCGAGCGACACCGGCACGCTCGTGGCCGGACGCCACCGCCGGTCCAGGAGCGTGCCGGCGGCCAGGCCGGCCACCGCCACGACGGGCAGCGCGTAGGCCCACGCGGGTGCGTGACCGGACCCGAGATCGCCCAGCACGACCAGCCCGACGCCGAGGCCCGCGACCACCAGCCCGACGCGCTGACGTGACGTGGTGCGCTCCCCCAGCAGGGGATCCGCGACAGCAGCCACGACGAGCGGTTGCAGTGCGGCGACGAGCGCGCACGTCCCCGCGTCGACGCCCGCCGCGGTGGCCGAGAAGATGCCACCCAGGTACACGACCTGCACGAGCAGCCCGAGCACCACGAGCCGGCGCAGGTCCCGGGCCGACACCCGCTCGCGGCGCGCCAGGGCCCAGACACCCAGTACGGCCGCCGACACCACGGTCCGCCAGGCCAGGACCGTGTCGAACGGTGCCTGGTCCGTCCCCATGACCGCGCCGACGAAACCGGACGACCAGCACAGGACCAGGGTCGTCCCGGCGATCGTGTCGACGTTCTTCGAGTTCATACCACTCAGGTAACCAGACCGGTCGGTATACTCGCAGGCTATGTCGACCTACTCGCCGGAAGCAGTGTTCGCGGACCCACCGGTACTGACGCCCGCCGGACGGCGGATCGCGGCCGCCGCGGCCACCCTGTTCTACGAGCGCGGCATCCGCGCGGTCGGCGTGGACACGGTCGCGGAGGTGGCCGGGACCACCAAGAAGACGATCTACGACTGCTTCGGTTCGAAGGACGCCCTGGTCGCCACGTACCTCGTCCTGCGTCAACGACGCTGGAGCGCGCATCTGGAGGCCGAGATCACGAGCCATCGTTCGCCGCGGCTGCGCCTGCTCGCCGTCTTCGACGCCCAGCAGTCCTGGCTGGCCGACAACCGTCGCGGCTGCGCGTTCGTCAACGCCTGGGCCGAGGCGGGCACCTCCGAGCCGGTCGCCGCTGTCGTACGGGCGGAGAAGGCGTGCATGCGGCGTCGGATCGACACGCTGGTCGCCGAGGCCGGTCTGCCCCGGGCCGCGGACACGGCGGCGACCCTCCATCTGCTCTACGAGGGTGCGCTCGTCGCCTCGACGGCGGGCGGGGACGAGCGCGCGGTCGCCGACGCCCGGCGGGCAGCCGCCCTGCTCGTGTAGTCGGCCTCAGCTCAAGGCGTCGAGCTGGGCCTGGAACCAGTCGATCGGCGGCAGCTTGACCGCCGCCGCGCGCATCCGCTCGGCACCGGGGCGGCGCTGCTCGACCGGTGTGCTCAACGCGTCGTGCAGCGCCTGGGCCGTGGCCGACACGTCGAAGGGGTTGACCACGAACGCGTCGTCGCCGAGGACCTCCACGGCGCCCGTCTCGCGCGAGAGGACCACGGCCGGGGACCGTTCCGACAGCACGAGGCCCTCGAGCACGACGAGGTTCATCCCGTCCCGCACCGAGTTGACGAACACGACGTCGCTGCGGCGCAGCACGGCCAGCGCGGACGGGTAGTCGTCACCGATCTCGAAGATCAACGGCGTCCACTCGTCGGTGCTGAACTCGTCGTCGATGTCGCTCGCCAGCCGCTCGATGCGGGCGGTGTACTCGCGGTAGGCCGGCACGTCCTCGCGCGACGGGTTGTTGTACACGGCGTGCACCACCCGACCGTGCCATTCGGGTCGCGTACGGAGCAGCTCGCGGAAGGCCAGCAGGCCGCGGAACACGTTCTTCGAGAGCTCCGTGCGGTCGACGCGCCCGATGAGCAACCGGTCGCCCACGGTGTCGTCGAGCACCCGCAGGGCGCTGTCGACGCTGCGCCGCCCACCCAGCCGCTTCATCTCGTCCGGGTCGGTGCCGAGGGGGAACACGCGCACGCCGTCCGGGTCCACGTCGGTCACGGCGCGGGCCGTGGCCCGGAACAGCTCGGCCCAGCGTTCGGTGTGGAACCCGATGACGTCAGCGCCGAGCATGCCGTCGACGATGGCGTGGGCGACGTCGTCGGGCAGCATGGCGAAGTCGTCCGGGGTGATCCAGGGCGTGTGCGTGAAGTGGCCGATACGCACGTCCGGACGCAGGTCACGCAGCATTTTCGGGACGAGGAACAGGTGGTAGTCCTGCACCATCACGGTGGCGTCAGGGCCTGCCGCCTCGGCCAGCGCCTCGGCGAAGGCCCGGTTGAAGCGGATATAGCTGTTCCACTGCCGCCGCCACGTCGCGTCGAACGACGGCTGGGTGGGCAGGTCGTAGAGCCGGTGCAGCACGAACCAGAGCGTCGAGTTGGCGACGCCGTTGTAGGCGTTGCGGAAGGTCAGCGCGTCGATCGGCAGGAGCCGGACGTCGAAGTCGCCGTGCAGCGCATCAGCGACCTCCGGCAGCTCCGAGATGCGACCACCCGGTGCCCGCCGCGCCAGGGACCGCTCGCGGTCGTTCATGGCCGCGCTGACCCACACCGCGTCGGGGGTGGTCGACAACGCGGCCTGCATGCCCGACACCAGCCCGCCGCTGCCGCGGGTGATCTGGTCGTCACCGTCGTCGACCGCCACCACGGTCAACGGCCCGCGGTTGGACGCGACGAGCAATCGGGCGGTGCCGGTGGTGCGGTCGGCGGTCGTTTCAGTCATCCGCTCGTCCTACCCACGATCGATCAGCCCTCGGCCGCCAGGACGTCCAGGGCGTGCTGCAGGTCCTGCGGATAGGGCGAGACGACGCGCAGCTCCTCCCCCGTGCCCGGGTGCTCGAACGCCAGCTCGCGGGCGTGCAGCCACTGCCGGGTGAGGCCCAGTCGCGCGGCCAGCGTGGGGTCGCCCCCGTAGGTCAGGTCGCCGACGCAGGGGTGCCGCAGGGCGGCCATGTGCACCCGGATCTGATGGGTGCGGCCCGTCTCCAGGTGGACGTCGAGCAGCGTCGCCGCGCGGAAGGCCTCGGTCGTCTCGTAATGGGTGACGCTGGGCCGGCCACCGCCGACGACGGCGAACTTGTAGTCCGAGCCGGGATGCCGGTCGATCGGCGCGTCGATCGTGCCCCGGGTCGGGTCAGGGTGACCTTGGACGAGGGCGCTGTAGCGCTTGTCGACGGTGCGTTCCTTGAAAGCGCGCTTCAGGGCGGAGTAGGCCCGTTCGCTCTTGGCCACGACCATCGCCCCGGTGGTGCCGGCGTCGAGACGATGCACGATGCCCTGCCGCTCGGCCGGCCCGCCGCTCGCCAGCTGGTAGCCCATGGCGGCGAGGCCCTGGGTGACGGTCGGGCCGTGCCACCCAGGGCTCGGGTGCGCGGCCACCCCGACCGGCTTGTCGACGACGAGCAGGTCGGCGTCGTCATAGAGGACGGTGAGCCCGTCGACAGCCATCGGCGGCGCCTCGCGCCCGGTCTCCGGCATGGTGACCTCGAGCAGCTCGCCGTGCTGCACGCGGGTGCTCCGCGGTGCGTCGGCGCCGTCGACGGTCACTCCCCCGGAGTCGATGAGGTCGGCCGCCGCGGTGCGGGACAGGCCGGTCAGCCGGGACAGCGCGACGTCCAGCCGCAGGCCGTCGAGGCCGTCCGGGACCGGCAGCAGCCGCGACTCAGGCATCCTTGCCGGCCTGCCTGCGTCCGTCGAACTCGATGCCGAGCACCGCCAGCAGCGCGGCGAGCACGGCGCCGCAGACGATGCCCGAGTCGGCGAGGTTGAAGATCGGCCAGTGCGCACCGTTCGGCCCGAACACGCTGATCCAGTCGACGACGTAGCCGCGGCCGACACCGGGGTGCCGCGCCAGCCGGTCCACGAGGTTGCCGACCGCACCGCCCAGGACGAGGCCGAGCGCGACCGCCCAACCTGCCGAGCGCAACCGCCCGGCCGTGCGGATGATCACGATGACGACGGCCACGGCGACCACGGTCAGGATCGCCGTGAACCCGGTGCCGAGGGAGAAGGCGGCGCCGGAGTTGCGGGTCTGGTCCAGGTAGATCAGCCCGCCCAGGATGCGGACCGGGGTATGGGTCGGGGGCAACTTCGCCACCACAAGCACCTTGCTGACGACGTCGAGCGCCAGCACGACCGCCGCGACGATCGCGAACAACACGATGCGGCGGCGCCGCGGGGGGCGCTCGTCGGGGTCAGCGTCGGCGCGGGCGTCGGCGTCTCGGGACTGCACGCGTCGATTCTCCCGCATGGTGTGCGCGCAAGCGGCACCGCGTATCGGACGGGATGGTCTGAATTACGGCGAAGATCACGCCACCGCGTCGGAGAGGCGAGCGATCCGGGCGCTGCCGGGTGCGTTCAGCGGCGCTCCTCGCGCTGCTTGCAGGCCACATCGAGCGTCGCCGCCGGGAACGCCTTGAGCCGCGCCTTGGGGATCGGCTTCCCGCACCGCTCGCAGAACCCGTAGGTGCCGTTCTCGATGCGCTCGATCGCGTGCTCGGTCTGCGTGATCAGATCGAAGCGGTTCGCGGCGATGGACTGTTCCTGCTCGCGCTCGAAGGTCTTGCTCCCGGCGTCGGCCTGATCGTCGCCGGCGCCGTCGTTGCTGGTGCGCTGCAGGTCGTCGAGGTCGCGCAACGACGTGTCGTACGCCTTACGCATCTCGGCGAGCTCGTCGACGAGCTGGGTGCGGACCTCGGCCAGCTCGGCCTTGGTCCATTCGGTTCCGGCGGGGACGGAGACCTTGTCGGTCTTCGCGGCGGTGTCGGTCACTGGTGCTGCTTTCTGGGTCGTGCTCGCGGGGGTTGTCGTACTGGCGGATGCCGTCGTACTGGCGGGCTCAGGTGTTGTAGCCGCGGCGTCGGTCTCGGTAACCGCGGCTCGTGCGGGTGTGACGTTCAAGGCGGGGTCGGCGGCCTTCGTGGCGGGCGCCTCTGTGGCCGGGGCGGCCTCGGTTGCGGCTGGCTTCGTGGCCGGCGCGGGCTTCTTCACCGCCGCCTTCTTGGCCGGCGCGGCCTTCTTCACCGCCGCCTTCTTGGCCGGCGCCGCCTTCTTCGCGGTAGCAGCCGACTTCTTGGCCGCCTTCTTGGCGGTTGCCTTCTTGGCCGGGGCCGCCTTCTTCGCGGGAGCAGTCTTCTTCGCCGCCGCCTTTTTGGCTGGGGCCGCCTTCTTCGCCGCCGCCTTTTTTACCGGCGCCGCCTTCTTCGCCGCCCCCTTCTTGGCCGCCCCCTTCTTCGCCGGGGCCGCCTTCTTCGCCGCCGCCTTCTTCGCCGCCGCCTTCTTGGCGGCTGCCTTCGTCGCCGGAGCCGACTTCGTCTTCGACGAGGTCGCGGCGGCGACAACCCGACGAGGCGAGGTCACCGCGTCGTCCTTGCCGGCCGGCGAGGCGGCTGCGCCCTTCGCGGTCCGACCCCCCGCACCGACGCGACGCAGGGCACGACCGATTCGTCCCGCGGCTGCCATGGATACCTCTTCCGGGTCGCTGCACGTGTCGCGGCCGGCAATCCCGACGCGGTGACGCAAAGGCGGTCAATATATGGGCCTGATCACTGCGCCGCCACCCCCCACGCCGCCACCGCTTCCACCCGTGCGGTCCCAGCTCGGTGGCGCTGCCCACTAAGCTGGTCCTGCAACGACGAGGACGAGTAGTCGCGGGGCACCAGCCGAAGCGACCCGGGGACGGTGTGAGCCCGGGGGCCAGGGCCGTGGCGAAATCACCTCCGAGCACCGGAAGAACGGGCGAGAGCCCCAGTAGACCCGGACCCGAACGAAGCGGGCGCGCAGACGGGCTGGACCCCGGATCGCGTCAACGAGGGTGGTACCGCGGGGCGCGAGCCTCGTCCCTCGAGTCGGAACGCAGGACTCGAAGGAGCACCACCCATGGCCGGGTACGAACCGCTCACGCCGCACGTCGACCTCCCCGCACTCGACCATGCGGTCATCGAGCGCTGGACGGACTCCAAGGTCTTCCAGCGCAGCATCGACGCCACCGCCCACGGCCCGGAGTGGACCTTCTACGAGGGCCCGCCCACAGCCAACGGCATGCCGGGCACCCATCACGTCGAGGCCCGGGTCTTCAAGG
Organism: uncultured Jatrophihabitans sp.; assembly: GCF_964252635.1. Taxonomy (GTDB): domain Bacteria; phylum Actinomycetota; class Actinomycetes; order Mycobacteriales; family Jatrophihabitantaceae; genus Jatrophihabitans. The sequence continues at coordinate 22,404 of NZ_CAXUNP010000025.1, read as the reverse complement.
ACGTCTTCCCGCGCTACCGCACCATGAAGGGCTACCACGTGCCCCGGCGCGCGGGCTGGGACTGCCACGGCCTGCCCGTCGAGCTCGCCGTCGAGAAGGAGCTCGGCTTCACCGGCAAGCCCGACATCGAGGCCTACGGCATCGAGGCCTTCAACGCCAGGTGCCGCGAGAACGTCCAGCGCCACGTCGACGCCTTCGAGACCATGAGCGAACGCATGGGCTACTGGGCCGACTACGAGCACGCCTACTGGACGATGAACCCCGACTACGTCGAGTCGGTGTGGTGGGCCCTGAAGACGATCTACGACAAGGGCCTGCTGGTCGAGGACTTCCGGGTGTCGCCTTACTGCCCCCGCTGCGGCACCGGGCTCTCCGATCACGAGGTCGCCCAGGGCTACGAGGACGTCACCGACCCCTCCGTCTACGTCCGCTTCCCGCTGACCTCCGGCCCGTGGGCCGGGCGGGCCGACCTGCTCGTGTGGACGACGACGCCCTGGACGCTGATCTCGAACACCGCAGTGGCGGTGAACCCCGAGGTCGACTACGTGCTCGCACGGCACGGCGACGACCTGCTCGTGGTCGCCCGGCCACTGCTCACGAAGGTCCTGGGTGACGACGCCGAGGTGCTCGAGACCCTGCCCGGCCGCGACCTCGAGCGCTGGACCTACGCGCGCCCGTTCGCGCTGGTGACGCTGGAGGACGCGAACTACGTCGTGCTGGCCGACTACGTCACCACCGACGACGGCACCGGGCTCGTCCACCAGGCCCCGGCGTTCGGCGCCGACGACCTGGCGGTTAGCCGCGCGTACGGCCTGCCCGTCGTCAAGCCGGTCGGCGCCGACGGTCACTTCACCGGCGACCTCGGCCTCGTCGGCGGGATGTTCTTCAAGGACGCCGACGAACCGATCGTCGCCGACCTGCGTGCGCGTGGGCTGCTGTTCCGGCACGTCCCCTACGAGCACAGCTACCCGCACTGCTGGCGCTGCCACACCCCGCTCATGTACTACGCGCTGCCGTCCTGGTACGTCCGCACCACAGCCGTGAAGGACGAGCTGCTGGCCGAGAACCAGGCCACCAACTGGCACCCGTCGACGATCAAGAACGGCCGGTACGGCGACTGGCTGAACAACAACATCGACTGGGCACTGTCGCGCGACCGCTACTGGGGCACCCCGCTACCCGTCTGGCGCAACGACGAGGACCCCTTGAAGCAGGTGTGCGTCGGCTCGCTGGCCGAGCTGCACGAGCTGTCCGGGGTCGAGCTCACCGACCCGCACCGGCCCTTCGTCGACGACGTGACGTTCACCCGCCCCGGTGAGGCGGGCACCTACCGTCGCGTCCCGCAGGTGATCGACGCGTGGTTCGACTCGGGCTCGATGCCGTTCGCGCAGTTCGGCGCGCCCTACCGCAACAAGGACGAGGCCGACGCCGCGTACCCCGCCGACTTCATCTGCGAGGCGATCGACCAGACCCGTGGCTGGTTCTACTCGCTCATGGCGATCGGCACGCTCGTCTTCGGCCACTCGTCGTACAAGAACGTCGTCTGTCTCGGGCACATCCTGGCCGAGGATGGACGCAAGATGAGCAAGCACCTCGGCAACATCCTGGAGCCCATCTCGTTGATGGACCGCCACGGTGCCGATGCCGTGCGCTGGTTCATGCTCTGTGCCGGCTCGCCGTGGTCGGCACGACGGGTCGGCCACAAGGTGCTCGACGAGATCGCGTCCAAGGTCATCCGCACCTACTGGTCCATCGCGTCGTTCCAGTCGCTGTACGCCCGGGCCAACGGCTGGACGCCCGACAGCCCGGCCAGTGTTCCCGGCGTGCTCGACCGGTGGGCGCTGTCCGAGGCGCACCGCACCGCCCGCGAGGTCGACGACGCGCTCGAGGCCTACGACACCGCCCGGGCCGGACGGGTTCTTGCCGACTACATCGACGACCTGTCGAACTGGTACGTGCGCCGCTCCCGGCGGCGTTTCTGGGACGGCGACGCGGCCGCGCTCGAGACGTTGCACGAGTGCCTCGAGATCCTCACGCGGTTGCTCGCGCCGCTCGTTCCCTTCGTCACCGAGCAGGTGTGGGGCGCGCTGTTCGCCTCGACCGGCGGCGCGGACTCGGTGCACCTGACGCCGTTCCCGGAGGCCGACGCAGACCGGATCGACGAGAACCTGGGGGCGCAGGTGGCGCTGGTCCGCCGCCTCGTCGAGCTGGGGCGTGCGGCCCGCGCGGACTCGAAGATGAAGACCCGCCAGCCCCTGGGCCAGGCGCTGATCTCGGCGCCCGGCTGGACCTCGCTGCCCCCCGAGCTGCAGGACCAGGTGCGCGAGGAGCTGAACGTCGTGTCCCTGGCCGACCTTGCCGACGCCGACGAGCTCGTCGAGCTGTCCGTCAAGGCCAACTTCCGCGAGCTCGGACGGACCTACGGCAAGCGCACCCAGCGGGTCGCCACCGCGATCTCGGACGCTGCGGCCGCCGGCATCGACACGTTCGTGGAACGTTTCCGGGACGGGACGCTGACGGTCGACCTCGACGGCGAGACCCTGCCGGTCACCGGGGACATGGTCGTGGTGTCCGAGACACCGCGGTCGGGCTGGGCGGTGTCGTCCGGCGGCGCCGACACGGTCGCGCTGGACCTGGAGCTCACGCACGAGCTGCGCCTGGCCGGGCTGGCCCGCGAGGTCGTCCGGCTGGTGCAGGACGCTCGCAAGAATGCCGGGCTCGACGTCACCGACCGCATCGAGCTGTGGTGGCGGGTGGGCGGCTCCCCCGAGCCGGCGGAGGCCATCCGGACCCACGGTCAGCAGGTGGCCGGCGAGGTGCTGGCGTCGTCGTTGACCGAGGGCGCGCCGGCCGACGAATCGTCGACCTACTCGGCAGGTGACGAGGAGCTGGGCCTCACGGTCTGGCTGCGCCGCGTCTGATTCCGACGGCGCGCCGCAGTAGACGGTATGCAGACCCGCGGGTCAGGACCCGCGTGTCTGCATACCGTCGCGGTCGCGATCAGAACGGGCGACGCTGGCACAGCGAGCAGGGCTGGAAACCGTCGGTCTCGGCCTCGCTCAACAGCATGGGCTGGGCCTGCTGACCCTTGATGATCAGGCAGTCCTCGGCGTGGAAGCGCGGCCGGCCGTCGACGACCCAGACCATCGGTGCGTCGGCGCCGGCCGGCGCGGTCGACGACGACGCCCCCGACGCGGCGGTGGCGCCGACCAGCGCGGGCTCGGGCTGTACGGACGGCTCAGGCTGGCGCTCCGGCTCGGGCTGAACGGACGGCTCGGGCTGGCGCTCCGGCTCGGGCTCTACCGACGGCTCCGGTTCGGATGCGGCCGCCTGGACCGGCTCCGGCTCAGCTGCTTGCTGCGGCTCGGGCTCGGGTTCAGTCGTGCGCTCGGGCTCCGCCGCCTGCACCGGCTCTGGCTCAGCCGTCCGCTCGGGCTCCGCCGTCTGCACCGGCTCTGCCTCAGCTGCACGCTCGGGCTCCGCCGCCTGCACCGGCTCTGGCTCAGCCGTCCGCTCGGGCTCCGCCGCCTGCACCGGCTCTGCCTCAGCTGCACGCTCGGGCTCGGCCGCCTGCACCGGCTCGGGTTCGGCCGGTTGCTCCGGCTGAGCCTCTTGCTCCGGCTCGGACGCGGTGGCCTGCTGCGGCTCGGGCTCGGCCGGTTGCTCCGGCTCGGGCGCGGTTGCGGGTTCCGGATCGCTCGGGGTTTGAGCGTCGCTCGCCCCGGCAGCCTCCGGCGTGCACACCCGGCACTCGGTGAAACCGTCCTCGACCGCCTGGTCGTGCGGCACCGGCTCGGAATTCAGGCCCGCGATCTCCGGACACTGCTGCCGGTGGTAGTCCGGGAAACCGTCGACCACCCACACCTCGGCCACCGTCTCGGCCGTCGCGTCCTCGACGTGGGGTTCCGCTGGCGCTCCCGCGTCGGCTCCGGCGTCGGGCTCGGGTTGCCGCTCGGGCGCCTCGGCAGCTTCCGGACGGCACACCGAGCACTCGGTGAAGCCGTCCTCGACCGCCTGGTCGTGCGGCACCGGTTCCGAGTCCAGCCCGGCGATCTCCGCGCACTGCTGCCGGTGGTAGTCCGGGAAGCCGTCGACGACCCACACCTCTGCCGCGGTCTGCTCCGTTGTCGCGGCAGGCGTGTGCTCGGCGGGCGTGTCCTGGGCAGGCGTGTCCTCGGCTGCGCGCGACTGGTCCGCCACGGCGGCGGGCTCGGGGTGCCCCGCAGGGGCCTCGGCGGCCTCCGGACGGCACACCGTGCATTCGCGGAAACCGTCCTCGACGGCCTGGTCGTGCGGCACCGGCTCGGCGTCGAGGCCGACGAGCTCGACACACTCGCGGCGGTGGTAGTCGGGGAAACCGTCGACGACCCACACGTCGCCGGAGCCGTCCGCGGCCGTCGAGGGCTCCGAGTCGGACCCGGCTTTGGGCTCGGACCCCGCCTCGGACGGCTTCGTGGTGCCGGCCGGAGCCTCGCTCGCCTCGGGCGTGCAGACGGAGCACTCGGCGAAACCGTCGCCGACCGCCTGGTCGTGCGGCACGGGCTCGGAGTCCAGGTCGGCGATCTCGGAACAGTTCTCGCGGTGGTAGTTCGGGAAACCGTCGACCACCCAGACGCTGCGATCGTCGGTGGCCGTCGCCGATTGCGGCTCGAACGCTTGCTGATCGCTGTCCGGTCGCTGCACGGGCGGAGCGTCAGGGGCGTCGCCCGAGTCCGGCGCGCACTCGGTGCACGCCGCGAACCCGTCCTCGACCGCCTGCTCACGCGGGATCGGCTCGGCATCGCTGCCCTGCAGGGTCCGGCAGTCCTGGCGGTGGTAGTCGGGCCGGCCGTCCACCACCCACACGGTGCCCGCGCCGCCGGGGGCGGCCGGGGCGGTGGGGACGGCCCCGGCCGTCACGCGGTCGGGGTTGCACACGACGCACGGTTGGAAGCCGTCGTCCACGGCCTGGTCGTACGGGATCGGCTCGGAGTTCAGGCCGCCGAGCTCGCTGCACCCCGCCACGTGGTACTCGGGGTAGCCGTCCGCGACCCAGACCTCGACGACGCCGTCCGCAGCGCCGGGCTCGGCCCCCTGCGTCGCGTCGTCGGATTCAGGGCGAACCGCCTCGGAGTCAGCCGCCTCGGACGTGGCCGGTGCGGCCGGGACGGAGCTGCCGGCCGCATCGTCGACGGTGCTCTGGGTTGCCGCGGCCTCGAGCGGCGTACAGACCGAGCACGGGGTGAACCCGTCCTCCTGGGCCTGTGACAGCGGGATCGACTCGGCGGCGAGCCCGTCCAGCGCCGAACACTTCTCGCGGTGGAACTCGGGATGACCGTCGGCCACCCAGACCTGACCCTCGGCGTCGGTACCGCCCGGGACGGACGCGGTGGCCGGGTCCTCGTCCACCTTGGCGAACGACACCGTCGGTGCCGACGCGGGGACGGCAGCCGGCGCGTCCTGCTCCGTCGGCGGGGCTGAAGCGGCACCGGAGCCGCTCGCGGCCACCTGGTCGGCCTTCGGGTCGGCAGCCGTCGACGGCGGCCCGGAGGGGTCGTCCGCGGACCTGCGCCCGGCGCGACGCTTGCCGCCCGCGGTCTTCGTCGACGAGCGGTTCTGCAGGTAGGACCAGATCATCACGCCCGCGGCGAGGGCACTGGCCACCAGCGAGGCCACGATCAGGCCCACGCTGGAGAACACGATCCCCAGGACGACGAGCACCGCTGCGACGAGCAGCAGACCGATCAACACCATTGGGCGTCACTCCCCGTACCTGAGGGGCGCGGCCCCGGCACGACCGGCGCACTCGACGCGTCCCGGGCGTGCACCTTCGTCTCCAGCGTCAGTGTCCTGGCGCCGCGGTTACTGGGCCTCGGCGTAGTCGCTGTTCGGCGACGCAGGCTCGGACTTACCGCTGGCGTCCAGGTCACGCAGCTGCGACTCGAGGTAGCTCTTGAGCCGGGTGCGGTACTCGCGCTCGAAGGTGCGCAGCTCCTCGACCCGCCGCTCCAGGGCCGCCTTGCGCTGCTCGAACTGTGCGGTGATGGTCGCGGCGCGCTGCTCGGCGTCCTGGACCGTCTGGTTCGCCCGCGCGTTGCTCTCCTCGTCGAGCTGGCGGGCCCGCTGCTCGGCCTCGCTGATCTGGCGGGTGGACTGCTCGTTGGCCGAGTCGGTCGTCGACTTGGCGTTCGCCTGCGCCTCGCTCATGAGCTGCTCGGCCTCGGCCTTGGACTGGGCCAGGTGCTGGTCGGCGGTCTGCTGGGCCAGGGCGAGCATCTGCACGGCCTGCTGGTGGTGCTCGGCCAACTGCGGTGCGGCCGCCTGGCCCTGTCCCTCACCCGACTGCTGCTGCGGCGCGCTCTGGGCGGCGCTCAGCGCGGACTGGGCCTGCTCGAGCTCGGAGCGGTTGGCGGTCAGCTGCTGCTCGGTCTGGGCCAGCTGCTGCTGCAACGACTGCAGCTGCTGGGCCGCCCCGTCGTTGCCCTGGGTCAGCGCGTGCTCGAGTTCCTCGATGCGGCTGTTCAGGCGGGCGTTCTCGTCCCTGGCGGCGGCGAGCTCGGCCGGGTCGGCTCCGCCGCGCCCGTCGGTGTCGCCGTCGACCGCCTGGGCGGGCTGGGCCGGGGCCGGCTGCCCCGAACCGGCGCGGTTACGCAGGTCGTTGTTCTCCTCGATGAGACGGGAGAGCTCGACCTCGACGATGTCGAGGAACGCGTCCACCTCCTCCTCGTCGTACCCGCGCTTGCCGATGGGCGGCTTCTTGAAAGCCACGTTGTGCACTTCGGCGGGGGTCAACGGCATTCGGTCACCTCAGTTGCTCGTCACGCGCCGGCCCGGCCGGATCGTGATGCGGTTCGTTCGTCATCGTGCTTGCTGAATCTTAGGCACCCTGTTAAGCCAGGCCCAACGCCACCACACGCAGCACGATGAGCACGATCAGCAGGATTATGACGCTCAAGTCGAGGCTTACACTACCCAGCCGGAGCGGCGGGACCAATCGCCGGAGCAGACGGATCGGCGGGTCGGTCGCCACGTACACCATCTCCAGGCCCACGGCCGCCGTACCGACCGGCCGCCACGACCTCGCGAACTGCCGGGTCCACTCGATGACGATGCGCGCCAGGATCAGGATGATGTAGATCCAGAGGGCATAACCGATGACCTGCCACAGCAGCGACATCGCGTGCCCCTTCGTTCGATGACGCGGCCCCGGTCCACACCCGACGCCGGCTCTACCCATGACAACGGCCCGGCACCGCAAATGGTGCCAGGCCGCCGATCGGGAACTGTGATCAGGACTGGTTGAAGAAGCCGTTCTCGATCTTCGCCTTGTCCTGGGCCGTCACCGAGACGTTGTGCGGGCTGAGCAGGAACACCTTCGCCGTGACGCGTTCGATGCGCCCGTGCAGGCCGAAGGTCAGGCCGGCCGCGAAGTCGACGAGCCGCTTCGCGTCCGCGTCGTCCATCTCGGACAGGTTCATGATCACCGGCGTGCTCTTGCGGAAGTGCTCGCCGATCGTCCGCGCCTCGTTGTAGGTGCGCGGGTGCAGCGCGGTGATCTGGTACGCGGGCGCGGCCGGGTACTCGTCGGCGTAGGTGACGGCGGCGGGCGCGTCGTCGTACTCACGGCTGTAACGCGTCATCTCGGTCGATTCCCCTCGGGCGGTGTAGCGGTCGCCGTGCGCGCTGCGGGCGTACTGCGGCTCGGCCTGCGCGTAGTCGTCGTGCCGGCCCGCGGAGCGTTCCGGGGCCGAGCCGTAGCCGTCGGCCTCGGCGTACTCGTCCTCCTCGACGAGGCCGAGGTAGACGCCCATTCGGTGCATCGCTCCGGGCATTGATCCTCCACACGAATCAGCGGGCTGTAGGACGAGCGCGGGCCGGACGGCCTGGCTCGTATGCAGATCGGACGCTAGCCGACATCGGGGCTCCGACGGCCGAGCAACGCCGTACCGACACGCACGTGTGTCGATCCGTGCCGGACCGCCGCCTCCAGGTCGTCGCTCATCCCCGCCGAGACGGCGTCGGCGCCGGGATGCGCGGCCCGCACCTGCTGCGAGAGCTCGGCGAGCCGGGCGAAGGCGGCGTCGACGTCGGCGCCCATCGGCGGTACCGCCATCACCCCTCGCAGCCGCAGCGACGGACGTTGCGCGACCGCGTCGGCGAGCGCCGCCAGCTCGCCGACGGCCACGCCGCCCCGGTCGGGGTCGTCGTCGAGGCTGATCTGCACGAACACGTCGAGCGGGGTCTCGCGGTGCTCCTGCGCGGCGTCGGCGAGGGAACGCGCGAGCTTGAGCCGGTCGACAGAGTGGACGGCGGAGGCATAGGTGACCACGCTCTTCGCCTTGTTGGTCTGCAGCCGACCCACCAGGTGCCAGCGGATCGTGCGGGCCTGCTCGCCCAGCTCGTCGAGCTTGCGCCGGACCTCCTGGTCCTTGCTCTCCCCGATGTCGCCGACCCCCAGCCGGGCCAGGGTCGCCACGTCGGCGGCCGGACAGGTCTTGGTGACGGCGACGAGCGTCACCTCGGCGGCGTCACGGCCCACGGACTCGCAGGCGTTCGAGATCCGCGCCCGCACCGCACCCAGCGCCGTCACCAACGCTGCCTGCCGCCGATCGCCGTCGCCGGTGTTCACCTGCCGGCCCGGGTCCGACTAGGACTTGAGGAAGTCGGGGACGTCGAGATCGTCGCCGTCGTAGGCGGCGTCGAGGTCCAGGGCGGCGCCACGCGAACCGTTGCTCGTGGTCGGCGTGCCGTACTGCCCGGCCGGCTCGTAGGGCCGGGGCTGCTGGGGCTGCGCCGCGGCCGCGTTCGGCGTGGACGCGGCGTGCGCGGGCACGGAACGCCGGGACTGCGCCGCCGGCTCGTGGCGGATGTCGACCTTCTTGTACGGCAGCTGGCCGCTGTCGAACCCGGCGGCGATCACGGTGACCTTGACCTCGTCGCCGAGGGTGTCGTCGATGACCGCACCGAAGATGATGTTGGCCTCGGGGTGCGCGGCCTCGGCCACGAGCGTCGCGGCCTCGTTGATCTCGAACAGGCCGAGGTCGGAGCCGCCGTAGATCGACATCAGCACGCCGTGGGCGCCGTCCATGCTCGCCTCGAGCAGCGGGCTGGCGATGGCGATCTCGGCGGCCTGCCGGGCGCGGTTGTCGCCGCGCGCCGAGCCGATGCCCATGAGGGCCGAACCCGCGTTGCTCATGACGCTCTTCACGTCGGCGAAGTCCAGGTTGATCAGGCCGGGCGTGGTGATGAGATCGGTGATGCCCTGGACACCGGACAGCAGGACCTGGTCGGCGCTGCGGAACGCGTCCATGACGGACACGTTGCTCTCGCTGATCTGCAGCAGGCGGTCGTTGGGAATGACGATGAGCGTGTCGCACTCGGCGCGCAGGGCGTCGATGCCCTCGTCGGCCTGGGTGGCCCGCTTCTTGCCCTCGAAGCTGAACGGCCGGGTGACCACGCCGATGGTCAGGGCACCCAGCTTGCGCGCGATGCTGGCCACGACCGGGGCGCCACCGGTGCCGGTGCCGCCGCCCTCGCCGGCCGTCACGAACACCATGTCGGCGCCCTTGAGGACCTCCTCGAGCTCGTCGCGGTGGTCCTCGGCCGCCTTCTTGCCCACCTCGGGCTGCGCACCGGCGCCGAGGCCGCGGGTCAGCTCGCGGCCGACGTCGAGCTTGACGTCGGCGTCGCTCATGAGCAGGGCCTGCGCGTCGGTGTTCACGGCGATGAACTCGACGCCCTTGAGGCCGACCTCGATCATCCGGTTCACGGCGTTGACGCCGCCGCCGCCGACGCCGACGACCTTGATGACCGCGAGGTAGTTGTGCGGTGCTGTCATGGTGGCTCCTGTGTGCTGGTGTGGCCGGTGCGACTGGTGGCTGGTGGGCTCCGTACAGCGGGCTGCACGGAAACAAGGTCGATGGTCCGAGAACCCTCACCCTCAAGTAAACGGTTAATATTATGTCAACCTGGGGTGATGGACCGAAGTTAGAACCACGGCACGCATTTGGCCGTCAGGCGCGCCGCGCGACACGCCGCCAGTTGTCCGCCGTCGGTAGGGACAACCGACAGGCGTCGTCGCTGCCGGTCTAGCGGCTGTACGGACGCTGCGGGTCGACGACGTTGAACTGGGTGTCGTGCTTGGCGTGCGCGAGCAGCACCGGCAGGATCCGGCCCTTCTGCTCGCTGCTCGACGCGCTCCCCCACTGGGCCATCCGGCCCTTGGTCAGCACGAGCGTGATCGCGACCGGGTCCAGCGCGTCGATCGAGCGCACGTCCGGGCGCAACCGGACGGGCAGGGCGGCGGCCACCCGGGCCACCGCGGCCCGCGCCGACGCCGCCGCCGACCCGGTCGGGACGACAAGCTTGGGCAGGCGGGCCGGCGCCGCGGCCAGTGCGTGGTAGGCGTTGCCGGTGCGGTCCACGAGTACGTCGTGCCCACCGGTGCTGAGGTAACCGACCGGAACCCGCTCGACGACGGTGACGATCACCGTCGACGGGAACGACGTGCTGACCTGTGCCGAGGAGACGTCGGGCAGCGCCTCGACGCGCCTGGTCGCCGCGGCCGTGTCGAGACGCACCAGCGGTGTGCCGTGCGCGATGCGCGCCGCCTGCTGCACCTGGGTGGCGGTCAGGGTGTGCGCGCCGCGCACCTGCACGGTGCGCACGCCGAACAGCGCGCTGAAGGCGACGACCCAGGTGACGACGAGCGCGAGGACCACGACGACGCCCCCGGCGAGCAGCAGCCGCAGGCGGCGCCGTGACGAGGTGGGGGCCGGCCGGTCGCCCGCTCCGCCGACGTCACCGTCACCGTCGCCGTGGTCGGCTCCGGCAGGACGCAGGAACGGCGTCGTGGTGCTCATGCGTTCGTCCCCGCGCAGGCGTCCCGGATCGACCGGCACAACAGGTACACGTTGCCGATGCCCATCGTCACGACGAGGTCGCCGGGCTGCGCGACCGCGGCCACCCGCGCCGGCACCGCGTCATAGCGCGGTTCGTAGATCACCGCGCCGTCGGGCAGGTCGATCAGGTCGCTGATGGTCGCGCCGGTGACCCCTGGGATGGGCTCCTCACGAGCCGGGAAGATGTCCATGACCAGCGCAACGTCGGCCAGTTGCAGGGCTTCGGCGAACTCCCGCGCGAAGGTCTGGGTGCGGCTGTACGTCCCGGGCTGGAAGACCGCGATGAGCCGCCCCGTCCCGGCCAGCGCCTCGCGTGCACCGCGCAGCGACGCCGCGATCTCGGTCGGGTGATGGGCGTAGTCGTCGAACACCCGCACCCCGCCGCCCTCGCCGTGCGACTCGAAGCGCCGGTGCACTCCGGCGAAGCCCGCCCAGGCAGCGATCGCGGTGTCGATGTCGAGGCCCAGTTCGGCGACGAGCACCAGGGCCGCGGTGGCGTTGAGGGCCATGTGGGCGCCGATCAGCGCGCCCACGCGGAGGTGCCGCTCGCCGACACCGGGGCCGCGCACGTCGAACTCGACGGCGTCCGCCCGGGTCCGCACATCGGACAGGACGACGTCGGCGTCCTCGCTGAGGCCGTAGGTCAGCACGCGCCGCCCGGCCGCCCGCGCGTGGTCGGCCACCCGCCTGGCGCCGTCGTCGTCAGCGCACGTCAGCACGAGCCCGGCGGGGTCGACCCGGTCGACGAACTGCTCGAACGCGCGGTGGATGCCCTCGAGGCTGCCGTGGTTCTCGAGGTGGTCGGCCTCGACGTTGAGCACGATCGCGGACGTCGGCCGCGTCAGCAGGAACGAGCCGTCGCTCTCGTCGGCCTCGACGACGGCGAACGGCCCGCTGCCGAGGTGGGCGTTCTTGCCGGTCTCGTAGAGGTTGCCCCCGATGGCGAACGAGGGGTCGGCCCCGCAGGCCTGCGCCGCCACGACGAGCAACGAGGTGGCCGAGGTCTTGCCGTGGGTGCCGGAGACGGCGACGCAGCTCTTGCCCTCGAGCGCTGCGGCGAGGGCCGCCGCGCGCCGCAGGAACGGCTTGCCGCTGGCCCGGGCGGCCACGAACTCCTCGTGGTTGGGGTTGATGGCCGTCGTGTAGACGAAGGTGTCGGCGTCGTCGAGGTGGCTCGGCGAGTGCCCGATGTGCACGGTGGCGCCGAGGGCCCGCAGGCCGGTGACCGTGGTGGACTCACGCGCCTCGCATCCGCTGACCTGCAGCCCGCGTTCGAGCAGGATGCGGGCCAGCGCACTCATCCCCGAGCCCGCGATGCCCATCACGTGCACCCGGCCGAGGTCGGCCAGCGCCGGGATGACATCGGTGGCCGCGCTGCGGACCAGTGCGGCCCCGGGGGCCGACCAGTCGTCGGGACGGTCACCGTCGTGGTCGCGGGTCGGCCGGCTCGCCGTCACTGCTTCGCTCCTGGAAACCGTCGGTGTTCCTCGGCTACGTCGAGCACCCGGCGGGCCAGGACGACGTCGGCGTCGCGAGCGCCGGACGACTCGGCGGCGCGGGACATCGTGGCCACCGTCGCCGGATCGACGATACGCGGCACGACCTCGCGCAGCACCCAGTCCGGCGAGAGGGCCGCGTCGTCGACGAGCAGACCGCCACCGGCCCGGACGATCGGCTCGGCGTTGAAGCGCTGCTCGCCGTTGCCGACGGGGTAGGGCACGTAGGCCGCGGGCAGGCCCACGGCCGCCAGCTCGGCACACGTCATGGCCCCGCACCGACAGAGCGCGAAATCGGCCGCGGCGTAGGCGTACTGCATGCCGTCGACGTAGGGCACGACGACGTAGGGGACGTCGGGGTCGGACGCGACGTCGAGCTCGTTCTTGGGGCCGATGACGTGCAGCACCTGCACGCCCGCCGCGCGCAGGCCGTCGGCCGCCCCGGACGCGGCACGGTTGATGGACTGCGCGCCCTGCGAGCCGCCGAACACCAGCAGGGTGGGCAGGTCGGGTCGCAGCCCGAACCGCTCGCGGGCCTCGGCGCGCAGTGCTGGGCGGTCGAGCTGCGAGATGGCCGGGCGCAGCGGGATGCCGATCGGCGTCGCGTGCGGCAGGTGCCCCTGGGCGGACGCGGTGAACACGTGCTGCGTCATCCGGGCTGCCCCCCGGTTGGCCAGGCCCGGCCGCGCGTTGGCCTCGTGCACGACGATCGGGATGCTGGCGCGTCGGGCGGCGAGGTAGGCGGGCACCGCCACGTACCCGCCGAAACCGACGACCACGTCCGCATGCACGCGCTCGAGCACCGCGGAGGCGGCCGTCACCGCGGCCCGGACGTTGCCCGGGGTCTGCAGCAGCGCGCGGTTCAGACGGCGCGGCAGAGGTACGGGCGGCACGAGCTCCAGCGGGTACCCGCGGGCCGGGATGAGCGTGGTGTCGAGCCCCTTGCTCGTGCCGAGGGCGGTGACCTCGACGCCCGGGTCCAGACGGCGCAGCGCGTCGGCGAGGTTCATCGCCGGTTCGATGTGCCCCGCCGTTCCCCCGCCGGCGACGACGACGTGCACCGTCATGAGACCTTCCTGGGTGCGGAGCGCCGCTGCGGCGTGGCCGGACGGGCCGGCGCCGCGGGCCGACCGGCCGGCGCTCCGGCCGGTGCACGCCGGGGCGAGCGTGCCACGGCGGCAGGAGCCGGCGCGGCCTGACGGCGTTTGGCCGGGGCCGCGTAGGGCTTGGGCACGGGTATGCGGGCCCAGCGCTCGAGGCGGCTGCGGCGGCCGAGGCGTTCGGAGCGACGGCAGACGTTCGTCGCATTCGTCTCGTGCCGCGCGAACGAGGTGAGCATGCCGAGGACGAAGAAGGTGACGAGCAGGGACGTGCCGCCTGCCGAGATCAGCGGCAGCGGGATGCCGGTGACGGGCAGCAGGCCGCTGACGTAGCCGATGTTGATGACGGCCTGCCCGCAGATCCAGATGGTCGCCGCGCCGCACGCGAGACGCACGAACGGGTCGGCGTTGCGCCGCACGATCCGCAGGCCCGAGTAGGCGAACAGCCCGAACAGGGCGAGCACCGCGGCACACCCGATGAAGCCGAGCTCCTCGCCGATGATCGCGAAGACGTAGTCGGAGTTGGCGTTCGGTACGTAGCCGTACTTCGACGTGCCGTGCCCGAGGCCGACACCGAACAGACCGCCCGAGGCGAGCGCGTACAGCCCCTCGACGGTGTGGTAGCCGCTGCCCTTCGCGTCCTTGAACGGATCGGTGAAGGTGGTCAGCCGCTGCAGGCGGTAGGGCGCGGCGACCGCGAGCAGCAGCACGGCGCCGGCCACGGTGGCCAGCACCACCGTGAAGTACCGCAGCGGCATGCCGATCATCCACAGCAGCCCGAGCAGGATGAGCATGAAGCACAGGGTCGTGCCCAGGTCGGGCTCGACCATGACGAGGGCGATGACCACGGCGAAGCCGGGCAGCAGCGGGACGAACAGGTGCCGGGCGCGGCGCAGGCTGCCGAGCTGCTGCTTGCGGGCGAGCAGGTCGGCGCCCCACAGCAGCACGGCGAGTTTGGCGAACTCGGACGGCTGCAGCTGGACCGGGCCGACGTCGATCCAGCGGCGGGCGCCGTTGATGACGACGCCGACGCCGGGCACCAGGACGGCGAGCAACCCCACGAGGGCCAGGGCGAGCACCGGGTAGGTGAGCCCCCGGAACATCCGCGGCGACATGCGCACGGCCGCCCAGAAGACGAGCAGCCCGACGACGATGAACTCGCCCTCCTTGACGGCCTGCCCCCAGATGGAGCCACCGCCGGTGCCGTCGTGGACGGCCGAGATGGTCGTCGACACCGACATGAGCACGCCGAACAGCAGCAGCCCACCGCTGGCCAGTAACAGCATCTGCACGGAGGCGTACGGCTTGTCGAGGAACTGCTGCCGGGCGCGCGAGGCACGGTCCAGCCGGCCGACGCGGTCGGTGAACGTGCGCGGACGAGCCTTCGCCTGGTGGGGGTCGGCCGTCACCGCGGGACGTCCGGGCCGAGCGCGCGGGCCGCGGCGGCGAACGCGTCCCCGCGTGCCGCGAACCCGGTGAACATGTCGTAGGAGGCGGCCGCCGGCGCCAGCAGGACGGTGTCACCGGGCCGCGCGAGATCGGCGGCAGCGCGCACGGCGGCAGTCATCGCACCATCGTCGTTCCTGTCGACCATGATCACGGGGAGGTCGGGCGCGTGTCGTGCGAGGGCGGCACGGACCAGCTCGCGGTCCTGGCCCAGCAGCACCGCTCCGGCCAGCCGGTCGGCGCACGCCGCCACGAGCGGATCCACGTCAACCCCCTTGAGCTGGCCGCCGGCGACCCACACGATGCGCGGGTAGGCCGACAGCGACGCGGCGGCCGCGTGCGGGTTCGTGGCCTTGCTGTCGTCCACCCAGGTGACGCCGTCGCGTTCGAGCACCGCCTGGTTCCGGTGCGGGTCGGGTTCGAAGGCGCGCAAACCCTCGGCCACCGCCCGGGCCGGTGTGTCGATCGCCCGGGCGATCGCCGCGGCGATCAGTGCGTTCGCCACGTTGTGCCGCCCGGGCGGGCGTACCTCGGCGGCCGCGAGCAGGTCGAGCGAGTCGTCGCCGAAGGCCCGGCTGACGAGGCGCCCGTCCCGCACCCCGAGCTGGCCGACGCCGGGCTCGCCGAGCGTCGTGGTGACCGCCCCCTCGGGCAGCCGGGCCGCGACCCGGACGTCGTCGACGTTGCCGATCGCGACCTCGCCGCGCCAGATCGTGGTCTTCGCGTCCTCGTAGGCCTCGTAGGACCCGTGCCAGTTCAGGTGGTCGGGAGCCAGGTTGAGCAGCGCCCCCGCGGCCGGTGCCACCGACGGCGCGAAGTGCAGTTGCTGGCTGGACAGCTCGACGGCCAGCACGTCGTAGGGCGGGTCGGCGAGCACCGCGTCGATGAGCGGAACCCCCACATTGCCCACCGCCACGGCCCGGTGGCCCGCCGCGCGCAGGACGGCCTCGAGCATGTGCACGGTCGTCGTCTTGCCGTTGGTGCCGGTGAGGGCCAGCCACGGGGCAGCGCCGTCGGCTCGCAACCGCCACGCCAGCTCGACCTCGCCCCACACCTCGACATCGCGGGCGGCGGCGTCCACCAGCACCGCGTCCGTCGGAGGGACTCCGGGCGACGCGACGACCAGGTCGACGGACGGCGGCAGCGCGTCGAGCGGCCCCAGCCACGAGGCCCCGGCCTCGACGAGCTCGGTGACAGCGGCGCCCTCGGTGGTCGCGGTCAGCAGCACCTCGGCACCGCGCGCCACGAGGGCCCGCGTCGCCGACGCGCCGGCGACTCCGACCCCGACGACGAGCACGTGACGTCCCGACAGGTCGAGCGACGCCATCAGCCGATGAAGTCGGCGTAGAACAACCCCACCCCGAAGGCGACGGACAGCCCGGCCAGGATCCAGAACCGGACGATGATGGTGATCTGCTCCCAGCCGCCGAGCTCGAAGTGGTGGTGCAGCGGCGCCATCCGGAACACCCGTCTACCGGTGCCGGTGCGTATTCGCGTGATCTTGAACCAGCCGGTCTGCACGATCGAGGACACCGTGATGGCGGCGTACAGGCCGCCGAGCGCGACCAGCAGCAACTCGGTGCGGGTGAGGATCGCCAGTCCCGCCATCAGCCCACCGAGCGCGAGCGAGCCGGTGTCGCCCATGAAGATCTTGGCCGGTGAGGCGTTCCACCACAGGAAGCCGAAGCAGGCCGCCATCGCCGAGGCCGCCACGATGGCGAGGTCGAGGGGGTCGCGCACCTGGTAGCAGCCGGGCGCGGGGTGCGGGATGTTGAGGCACTGGTTGCGCGACTGCAGGAAGGTGATCAGCGTGAACGCGCCGAACACCATCGCCGCGGCCCCGGCCGCCAGCCCGTCGAGGCCGTCGGTGAGGTTCACCGCGTTCGAGGTCGCCGAGATGATCAGGTACGCCAGGACGACGAAGCCGACGGCGCCGATGCCCAGCACCTTGATGTCGCGGACGTAGGAGATGTGCGTCGAGGCGGGGGTCAGCCCGAAGCGGTTCTTGAACATCAGGGCCAGGACGCCGAACACGACGGCGACGAGCAGTTGGCCCAGGAACTTGGCGCGCGCCCGCAGCCCGAGGCTGCGCTGACGGCGGATCTTGATGAAGTCGTCGAGGAAACCGACGGCGCCCAGCCCGACCATCAAGAAGATCGCGAGCATGCCCGAGGCCTGCACGCCGCCGTCGCCGCGGATCGCGCGCACGATGTGCGCCACCGCGTACCCCACGACGGTCGAGCCGATGATGGCGACACCGCCCATGGTCGGCGTGCCGCGCTTCACCAGGTGGGTCTGCGGCCCGTCCAGGCGGATCTCCTGGCCGAAGCCCCGCCGGCGGAAGTAGACGATCACCATCGGGGTCAGCAGGATCGACGTCATCAGGGAGAAGACGGCGGCGACGAGAATGGTCTTCATCGCGGCTCGCCTCCCTCCTGCGCCGGCCCGGCTGCGGGACCGGACTCCGTATCGTCCGTGATCGCCTGGGCCACCCGTTCGAGGCTCGCCGCCCGCGAGGCCTTCACGAGCACGACGTCGCCCGCCCGCAGCTCCGCGCGCAGGTAGGACACCGCGGCGTCGACGTCGGGCACCCACCGCGATCCGTCTGGGCCCGAGCCTTCCAGAGCGGCCCCGTGCAGGATCGGGCGGGCGGTGTCGCCCACGACCACGAGCTGCGCTATGCCGAGCCGTGCGGCGAGCCGGCCGACGGCCTCGTGCTCCGCCGCGGCGTCGTCGCCGAGCTCGGCCATCTCCCCCAGCACGGCGACGGCGCGGCCTGAGCGGCGGCTGCCGACCGTGGCCAGCGTGCGCAGCGCGGCAGCCACCGACTCGGGGTTGGCGTTGTAGGCGTCGTTGATCATCAGCACCCCGTCCGGACGCTCGGTGGTCTCCATCCGCCAGCGGCTGGCTGGCGCCACCTCGCCCAACGCCGTCGACAGCTCGTCGAAGGCCAGGCCGCACTCCAGCGCGACAGCGGCCGCGGCCAGCACGTTGCCGACGTGGTGGGCACCGACGAGGCGCAACGCGACCGGCGCCCGGCGCCCGTCCTGCACGAGCTGGAAGCGGGCCCGGCCGAGGTCGTCGAGCGTGACGTCCTCGGCGCGCAGGTCGGCGGTCGCGGCCTCCCCGACGGTGACGACCCGCGCCGTCGTGCGCTCGCGCATGGCCAGGACGAGCGGGTCGTCGGCGTTGAGCACGGCGAGCCCGTCGGCCGGCAGCGCCTCGACCAGCTCGCCCTTGGCCCGGGCGATGGCGTCCCGGGAGCCGAACTCCCCCAGGTGGGCGCTGCCGACGTTGAGCACGACCCCGATGCGCGGCGGCGCGATCTCGGTCAGGAAGCGGATGTGGCCGATGCCGCGGGCGCTCGTCTCGAGGACGAGGAACTGGGTGGACGGGTCGGCGCGCAGGACCGTGTACGGATGGCCGAGCTCGTTGTTGAACGACCCCGGCGGCGCGACCGTGGGGCCGAGGCGCGCGAGCAGCTGGGCCAGCACGTCCTTCGTCGAGGTCTTGCCGGACGAGCCGGTGACGCCGATGACGGTGACGTCGGGCAGACGACGCACCACCGCTCCGGCGAGCGCGGCCAGCGCGGCGAAGCCGTCGGCGACCTCGATCGTCGGGCCGTCCGTCGGGCGGGTGACGAGGCTGGCCGCGGCGCCGGCCGCCGTGACCGCGGCGACGTAGTCGTGGCCGTCGACGCGCTCGCCGGGCAGGGCCAGGAACAGCCCACCGGGGACGACCCGGCGGGAGTCGAACTCGAGGGGTCCGGTGACCGGGGTGTCCGGTTCGGCGCCGGTGAGCCGGCCGCCGACCAGCGTGGCGACCTCACCGAGAGTCAGCTCAATCACGGGCAGTCAGTTCGGCGCGCAGCACGACGCGATCGTCGAAGGGATGGATCACGCCATGGATCTCCTGCCCGGTCTCGTGCCCCTTCCCGGCGACGAGCAGGGTGTCGCCGGGGCCGGCGGCGGCCACACCGGCGGCAATGGCGGCGGCGCGGTCACCCACCTCGACCACCTCGGCTCGTTCGGCGCTGGGAACGGCGAGCGCGCCGTCCAGCATCGCGCGCCGAATGGCAGCGGGGTCCTCCGAACGGGGGTTGTCGTCGGTGACGACGAGCAGGTCGGCGTCACGGGCCGCGATCTCGCCCATGTGCGGCCGCTTGCCGCGGTCGCGGTCGCCCCCGCAGCCGAGCACCACGATCAGCTTGTTCTCGGTGAGCGGCCGCAGCGCCCGCAGCGCTCCGTCGACCGCGGCCGGCTTGTGGCTGTAGTCGACCACCGCCAGGAACGGCTGGCCCTCGTCGACGCGTTCCATCCGGCCCGGCACCGACGCGGCGGCGACGGCCGGGGCCGCGACGTCGACCGGGATGCCGGTGGCGTGCAGGACGGCCAGGGCGAGCAGCGCATTGGCCACGTTGTACCGGCCGGGGATGGCGCAACCGCTCCGCAGCTCGACCCCCGGGCCGTGCACCAGGAAGGAGGTGCTGCCGTCGGGCTGCTCGACCACGTCGTCGGCCCACCAGGTGGCCGTGCCTCCGTTCGTGCACACGGTCACCGGGTCGGTCATCGTGCCGGCCAGTCGCACACCCCACTCGTCGTCGACGACCACCACCGGACGCTCGGTGCGCTCGAACAACGACGCCTTGGCGGCGAAGTAGTCCTCCATGTCGTCGTGGAAGTCGAGGTGGTCCTCGGACAGGTTGGTGAAGGCCGCGACGTCGAAGCCGATGCCGTCGACGCGGCCCATCCGCAGCGCGTGGCTCGACACCTCCATGGCGACGTCGGTGACGCCGCGCTCGCGCATGACGGCGAGCAGCGACTGGAACTCGGGCGCCTCGGGCGTCGTGAACCGCGCCTTGACCTCGGTCTCGTCGATGAGGGTGGCGACGGTGCCGATCAGCCCGCTGGTACGGCCGGCCGCCTGCAACCCGGCACGCATGAGGAACGTCGTGGTGGTCTTGCCGCTGGTCCCCGTGACGCCGAGCACGTGCAGGCCGGTGGACGGGCGGCCGTACACCTCGGCCGACACGGCGCCGAGCACCGGGCGCACGGCGTCGACCTCGAGGACGGGCACGCCGGCGGGGAGCGCGGCGCGTCCCGCGGGGTCGGTGAGCACCGCGACGGCCCCCGCGGCCAGGGCCGCCCCGGCGTAGGCGGCACCGTGGACCGTGCGGCCGGGCAGCGCGGCGAACAGGTCGCCCGGCCGGACGAGGTCGCTGGCCGCGGTGATGCCCGTGACGTCGACGTCCTCGCCGTGCAGCGTGACCGGAGCGACGGCGGCGAGGCTGCTCAACCGCTGCGGGGTCACCGCGGCCGGGCGGGGGATGTCGTTGGTCGGCCCGACGGACGAGGAACTGGGCGGCACGTCAGCAGACGTTAGCGGGCAGGTACCGGCGGTCCTGACCGGCGCAGTCCTCCAGCGGCACGTGGACGGACTTGCTGCCGGTCGGGGCGATCTGGGCGTGCTGCACCTCGTACGCCGCGATGTGGTGGAACAGCGGAGCGGCGACGTCGCCGCCCTCGACCCCGTGGGCGGGGTTGTCGACCATGATCGCGACCACGAACTGCGGGTCGTCGGCGGGGACCATGCCGGCGAAGGTGTCCCAGTTCTTGTAGCTGGAGTACGCGCCGCCGTGCGCCGGGTCCGGCTGCTGGGCGGTGCCGGTCTTGCCGGCGACGCGGTAGCCGGGCAGGGCCGCCTTGACGCCGGTGCCGCCCGGCTGGATGACCGACTCGAGCATCGTGCGCAGCGTCCTGGACGTCTGCGGGCTGACCACCCGGATGCCCTTGGGCTGCTTGGTCACCTTCACCGACCCGTCGGCGCCGGTGACGGACTGGACGATCCGCGGCGGGATGCGCACCCCGTTGTTCGCGATCGTCTGGTAGATCGACGCGAGCTGGAGCACGGTCATCGACTCGCCCTGGCCGAACGGCAGGTTGGCGAACGTGGACGCGGACCAGTCCTTGATCGGCGGCACGTAGCCACCGCTCTCACCCGGCAGCTCGATGCCGGTCTTGTCGCCCACCCCGAACAGCTTCTCGTAGCGGTACCAGGTGGACGGGCCGATCTGCTTGGCGATCTTGAGGGTGCCGACGTTCGACGACTCGGCGAGGATGCCGGTGGCGGTGAAGGTCTGGGTCGAGTGGTCCCACGCGTCGCGCACGGTGACGCCACCGGTGCGAATCGAGTCCGGCACCGAGTAGTGGGACTGCGGCGTCAGCAGCCGCTGCTGCAGCGCCGCGGCGAAGGTGATCGACTTCTGCACCGAGCCGGGCTCGAACGCCGACATGACGGTCGGGTTGATGGGCAGGTTGGGGTTGATCGTGTTGGGGTTCGCGGCGTCGAACGTGCCGGATGCGGCCAGCGCCAGCACCTGCCCGGTGTGGGCGTCCAGGACGGCCATCTGGGCACCCTTGGCGTTGGCCTCGGGCACGGCCTGGTCGAGGTACTGCTGCGCGACGAACTGCAGGTTCTGGTCGATGGTCAGCTTGATGTTCGACCCGTTGACGGCGGGCACGGTGTCGGCGCGGCTGCTCGGGTTGGTGCCGCCCGAACTGTCTACCGCGAAGCGCATGCTGCCGTTCTTGCCGGCGAGCTGGCTGTTGAACTCCGACTCGATGCCCGCGGCGCCGGAGCCGTCGGTGTGCACGGTGCCGACGATGTTCGCCGCGGTCGACCCGCTCGGGTACTGGCGCTGGGTGGTGGCCTGCTCGTAGATGCCGACGAGCTGCAGGTCCATGATCTTCTGCGCGGTCGCGGGCGACAGTGCCGTCGCGAGCGGCGCCCAGTGGGTGCGGCCCGACAGCGCGGTGACGATGGCCGCCGCCGGCCGCTTGATCAGCGGTGACAGCACCTGCGCGTAGTGGGCCCGGGCGGTCACAGGCACCTGCAGCGGGTCGGCGGTGATGTCCTGCGCGTCGGACGTGTACGCGATCGGCGTGCCGAAGCGGTCGGTGATGGTGCCGCGCAGCGCGTTCAGGGGGACGACGTTGTCGCGCTGGTCCGCGGCCGCGGTCGCGTAGTTGCTGTGGTCGACACCCTGCAGCTGGACGAGCCGACCGCCGATGACGAGCAGCAGCGTGCAGACCGCCGCGAAGCCGTAGCGCAGGCGCCCGTCGAGGCGGCCGAGACGCAACGCCCGGCGTGTGCTGCGCGCCGGGGGGCGCCTCGGCGCGCGTCGGGCGACGGGACGGCCCTGGTTCGGACGGCCCTGCACCGGACGCCCCTGGTTCGGACGCCCCTGGTTCGGACGGCCGGACGGCTCGACCCGCCGCCGCCCCTCGAAGCCGACCCCCCCCCCAGGCGGCCCCGGCCGGCCCCACCCCCGGGCCCCCGGCCCCCGCGCGTTTGCGCCTCCGGCGGATCGACGCGGCCCAGTGGGCGATAGGACCAGTGCCGCCGATCCTCGGCGGTGACCGCCATCGCCTCTCGTCCGCTCGTGGCTGCCGCCTCGGTCTCCGGCCAGGCGGCGCCCTGGTC
>NZ_CAXUNP010000024.1:38231-52389 GCF_964252635.1 uncultured Jatrophihabitans sp. | reverse complement strand
TGATCAGGTACTCGCGCTCGCCGCCGTTGACGGTGCGGCGCACCATCTCGACGTAGCGACCGACCCCGTGCTGCTCGTGCACGACGAGGTCGCCGGACTTGAGCTGGATGGGGTCGATGGCGTTGCGCCGACGTGACGGCAGTCGACTGGTGTCCTTGGTCAGCGAGCCGCGCTGCCCGGTGATGTCGGCCTCGGACAGCAGCGCGAGGCGCAGCGGTTCGGACACCAGCCCGCCGAGCAACCGCCCGGTGGTGACGTCGACGACGCCGGCGTCGAGCCCGACGTCGCTCACCAGCCGGGCGGGGATCTCGACACCGGACAGTCGCTCGACGGCCCGCGCGGCCGACCCGTGGCCGTCGAAGACCAGCCCGACGCGCCAGCCGGCCCGCGTCCAGCCGCGCACGTCGGTCAGCGCGTTCTCGGTGTCGCCGCGGTAGCTCGGCGACTGGGTGAGCGAACTGGTGACGGTGCCCGGGGCGTCGCTGGTCAGGGCGCTGATGCCCCACCACGGCACGCCTTCGGCCCGGGCTGCGGCCTCGACGTCGTCGAGGTCGCGCAACGACGCGGCGCCGAGGTCGACCGGAGCCCGGCCACCGCTCGCCGCGGCCGCCCACGACGCCTCGAGGAACTCGGCCGACGTGCGGACGAGGTCCACCGACCTGGTCCGCACCCGCTCCGGGTCGCACAGCACGACGTGCGCCCCGGCCGGCAGCTCGTCGACCACGAGGTCCAGCCGGTCGACCAGGACCGGAGCGAGCGCCTCCATCCCCTCCACCGCCTCGCCACGGCTGATCGGGTCGAGCAGCTCACCGAGGTCGGGGTACTGCACCAGCAGTGCCGCCGCCCGCTCGCGCACGTCGGCGGTGAGGAGCAGCTCGCGACAGGGCGGCGCCCACAGCCCGTGCGGGGCGATCTCGAGCGAGCGTTGGTCGGCCACCTTGAAGTAACGGACCTCCTCGACCTCGTCACCCCAGAACTCGACCCGCAGCGGGTGTTCCTCGGTGGGCGGGAACACGTCGAGGATGCCGCCGCGCACCGCGAAGTCCCCGCGCCGCTCGACGAGCTCGGTGCGGGCGTACCCCGCGCCGACGAGCCGCTCGACGATCTCGGTGAGCTCCAGGCCGGAATTGCCGGTACCCAGCACGACCGGTTCCAGGTCGCCCAGCCGGGGAACCTGAGGCTGGAGGACGGCACGGACCGGGGCCACGACGACCGACAACGGCCCGGTGGACGGGTCGTCGGACGTCGGGTGGGCGAGCCGACGCAGCACGGCCAGGCGCTGGCCCACCGTGTCGGCGCGCGGCGACAGCCGCTCGTGGGGCAGGGTCTCCCAGCCGGGGTACAGCGCCACCGTGTCCGGAGGCAGCAGGCAGCGCAGCGCCGTCACGAGGTCCTCGGCCTCGCGCGCGCCACTGGTGACGGCGAGGACGAACCGTCCGGCGCGCGCCGCGGTGGCCAGGGCGAGCGGCTGCAGGCCGGTGGGCCCGCTGAGCGTGAGGTCCGGCTCGCCCAGCGAGCTGACCACGGCGCGCAGCGCGGGGTCGTCGGCGGCGACGTCGAGCAGCGCGGACAGCGACGACCGAGGGTGGGTGGACACGGAGGACGACACGGGCAAGGGGCCTTTCCAGCGCAGCACGAAGAGCCCGGCCGCAGAGCAACCGGGTCCGCCGGGCGACATCGGAACAGCTTGAGCAGCGACAGCCCGAGCAACAGTCTGAGCGGACAGCCTGAGCCGACCCACCGTCCGGCAACCTCCAGACTACGCACGTCTCCGACAACGCCGGCCGACGCCGAGCGCCGCAGTTCTGATGGCCGTCGCCGGGGCACGAGCCACCCGAAAGTTCCGAAAAGGACTTTCGGCACGAAAAACCCACCCTCACCTCGCATCGACGTAACAGGTGAGCTAACGTGGTTTTGACCGGGACCGATCCAGGCCTCGGGTACGCCAACGCGAAATCGGGGGAATTCGCGATGCCGCTGAGCGCTGCGTTGCGCCGGCCGTCGAACTGCCGCAGGTCCGTCCTGCGATTGGCGACGGCTGCCGCCGCCCTGGGCGCGGCCCTCGTCGCGAACCTGCCGTCGGCGTCGGCCGTGGCGCCGTACCCGCCCAGCCCTCCGTGCACCCTGGCCTGGAGCACGTCCGGGTCCGGTGCAGACGTGCTCGTGGGGCACGGCCTGGACGTCCGCCACCGCGTGGCCCTCACGCTCTACCCGGAGAACGCGAGCGTCGGGGCACCCGTCACGGACAGCTCGGGTTCGTTCTCCGCCCAGGTCTCGGTACGCGCATCGGCCGGCGGCTCCTGGCTCACCGCCCGTACCCCGCAGCGGACCTGCTCGACCGTGCCGCCCGGCTCGACACCGCCGGTGGGCTCGCCCCGACCGGGTGGGCCGAGCACCGGCACCGGGTCCGGCGGGAACGGATCGGGCAGCACCGGGTCGAACGGCTCGAACGGCTCGAATGGCTCCGGCTCCGGGTCGAACGGCTCCGGGTCGAACGGCTCCGGCTCGAACGGCTCCGGCTCCGGGTCGAACGGCTCCGGGTCGAACGGGTCGAACGGCTCCGGCTCCGGGTCTAACGGCTCCGGGTCGAACGGCTCCGGCTCCGGCTCGAACGGTTCGGGCTCCAATGGCTCGGGCTCCAATGGTTCGGGGAGCAACGGCTCCGCCGCCACCGGGTCGGGGAGCGGACGCTCCGGCGACTCGGCGTCGGGCGGCGCGTCGTCAGCCCCGAACGGAGGATCGCGCGGCTCCGGCAGCGCGGCGTCCGGCGCATCCTCCGTTGCGCCGTCGACCCCCGCGACCACTCAGGCACCGTCGTCCACCCGCTCGCCCACCCGCGCCGACACCGACAACGCGGCACCGCTCGGGTTGTCGTGGACCCTGATCCTGCTGATTGCCATCGTGTTGCTGATGGCCGGCGGCCTGGGTGTCTTCGTGCTGACGCGCCGGACGGGCTGACCCCGCTCGCCGCGGTCTCGGGTGGCAGGGCCGAAGAGATTACGCTAATCTCACAAGGCTTTGATCGCGCACCACACGGGGGGTTTGTTGCGCATGTCGTCCTCGACTATCACCACGTCGTCCACTGCTCTGTCCGCCACGGTCGTGTCCCTGACACGGCGCGGCGCGGCCCTGCTCGTCGCCGTGCTCGCCTGCTCGGTGCTGCTGATCGGCTGGGGCGCCACGTCGGCCCATGCCGATCCGTATCCGCCGAACAACCCGAGCTCCGGCATCCTGCCGACCAGCCTGCACCGTGCACCGGGTACCTCGACGGCGGGCACCACGTCGTCGGTCGCGAACGAGAGCACGCACCGCAGCTCCGGGTTGTCCTCGACCGGTTTCCAGGCTCTGACCGCTACGGGTATCGCCGTGGTCCTGCTCGGCGCCGGCGCCGTGTTCCTGGGTCTCGGCCGGCGTCGCCGGCACGGCTGACCCGCACACCAGCAGCCACGTTCCCGCGGTGTCCTCTGATCCCGCCGACGCCGCGTCGACCGCCACCGAACCCGGGTCCGACCACCGCGCCCGGTTGTACATGCTGCTGTTCTGGTGCGTCGTCGCCGTCGTCCTGGGTGCCGTGCTCTGGGTCGTCGTCAGCGGCCTGGTGGCGCGCGCGCGGCTGAACGACGTCCGGGGCGAGATCACGCAGCTCCGGACCGCCGTCTCGCACGGCGATCTTCCCCGCGCCCGACGCATCTCCCAGCACGTCGCCGACCAGACGGCCAGCGCCCACGAGTTGACGTCGGGGCCGGCCTGGTGGGTCGGTGCGAACCTGCCGCTGCTCGGCACGCCGCTGCGCACCGCGCGGACGATCACCGCACAGGCCGATGTACTCACCAACCAGATACTGCCCCGGCTCATGCAGCTGAGCGCGGTGAACGATCACATCCGCACCGCGGACGAACGCCTCGACCTGACTCCGCTCATCTCGGCTCAGCCCAAGCTCGTCGAAGCGGGCAGACGCGCCTCGAGCGCATTGCGCGCGATCCGCGCGAGTGACCCGTCATGGGCGTCACCCGTGAGCTCGGCACGCCGATCCACACTGCACCAACTGACCAAGGTCGTCGGCGACCTGTCCGGCGTCAACCGCGCGGTAGGGATCCTGCTCCCCATGCTCGGCCAGCACGGATCCAAGCGATATTTCATCGGCTTCCTGAATGAAGCCGAGTCGCGAGGCGTAGGCGGTGTCCCCGGCGCGTTCGCCATAGCAAGCGCCGACCATGGACGCGTTCGTTTCGAACACTTCGGATCCGATCTGGATCTGATGCATGTTCGCGCCAGAGTCAACCTGGGTGCGGAGTACAAAGCCCTTTACGGTCAGGACGATCCGGCCGGGACGTTCGCGAATTCCGACATCAGCCCTGACTTCCGAAACGCCGCGCGAATTTGGGCAGGTATGTGGCAAGCCAAGACCGGGCAGCGCGTCGACGGCGCGTTGGCCATCGACCCGATCGCATTGTCCTACCTGCTCGCTGTCACCGGTCCCGCGCAAGTGCCGGGTGGCGTCAGGGTCAGCGCAGCCAACGTAGCGACGCTGACGCAGGCGGGCCAGTATCGACGGTTCCCGGGCACGTCTCCGGCCCAGGTCGTTGCCCGGAAAGCCTTTCTCGACAGCATCGCCGCAGCGGTCTCCGAGCGATTGCTCCGAGCAGGCAGCGCCCCTCGCCTTGTTACAGCGTTGTCCCGATCGGCCCGCGAGCGTCGGCTCTTGGTGTACTCCGCCGACCCCGCCATCGAGCGCAACCTGCTATCTGCGCAGTGGGCCGGCGCCCTCGGCCCCGCAGCAGGGCGGACCTACACCGGATACGTGGTCAACAACGCAACTGGCGGCAAGTTGGACTATTACCTGAGGTCGAGCATGACCTATCGACGTACCGACTGTGCGGACGGTGGCGTGGCCACCACGACGTTGACACTCACCAATACCGCCCCGCGTACGGGGCTGCCCCCGTACGTCACGATTCGGTCGGACGGTTTCGCGGGTGCTCGGCCCGGCGACAACCGGGAGTTGGTCACCTATTATGCGAGCGCCAATGCCACCATCGAGCGAGTGATGCTGGAGGGCCAGATCGTCCCCTTTGCCGTTCTACCCGAGGGCTCGACGAGCACCGTGACGGTCGACGTCGAGTTGCCTGCTGGTAGCCGGCGGCGGCTGGCTGTGACGGTACGCGAGCCCGCGACGTCGAGACCGGTCCAAGTTCTCCGGCAACCGCGAGCCAACCCTCAGGCGCTGACAAGGTCGGGCGACCACCACTGCCGATGACTCGGCGCGTTACGACCAACTGAAACGACGTCCGACGAGCTGTTCGAGGTTCGCATTGTGGGGTGCGAATCGGGCGGTGAGGCGCACGCGTAGATCGGCATCCACATTGCCGCCCTCGGCCGCGTTCCGAATTTTGCCCGTCGCCAGCGGGTGCGCGGGCAGATCAAGGAACGCGAGTGCGACCTCGAGCACCTGCTGCGGCGCAAAGTAGTACTCGTCGCTGGACAGGATCAGAATGCGGTCGCGCGGGAAGTTGTCGTACCACCGCTGCAACGCCGGGGCATACTCGCTCTGCCGGGCGTACGACTGGTGCTCATGGGCGTAACTGTGGAACGCCGGGTCGGCGCGTAGGCGCATCTCGACGTCGCCGATGCGCGCGTCCTCGACGTCCAGGGCCGAGGCGAAATCGAGGTCTTCGGCCTGAGCCCGACGGCGTTCCTTCCAATGACTGTAGGTCCGGTCAACAGGGTCACGGAGCACGGCGATGATCTTGGCCTGCGGAACCAGAGCCGCGGCCCGCTCTGCCGCCGCCGGGTGAAACAGGTAGTACGGCGACGCCTCGCCGGTAATCACCGGCCCCTCGTGCCGATGCGACTGCAGCGCACGCGCCGCCATCGAGGGCAGATGACCGCGATACCACTGCGGACCACGGTCGTAGTTCTGATCGAAGTAGTGAACCCCCTTGGTGGCCGACGCCTTCGGCAGGTGGTCAGGACGGGGGAACAACGAAGCGATCTGGGGGTGACCCAACAGGTCGTAGTAGAAGGACGTGCTGCCCCCCCGCTTGGCGCCAATGATCAAGAACTCGGGGAGGGGGCGCCATGGTGCGGTGAGGCTTCCGTACTTGCGCACGGCTGAGCGGCCGAGGCTGATAAGCCGGTGCGGGTTCTGACCAGGTTGCACGCGGTCGTTGCCTTTCACGGCGCTGAGCCTAGTTGTGTGCCAGCACGTTGTCCTGGGCCTCGCGCCAGTCAGGCCCGATATGATTTCGGCCCGCACGTTCGCGCATCCGTCCGGGGGAAACACGTGGCTACGCATGTCCTGTGGTTTGCAGTTGCGTTCATCAGCGCCCTCGCGGTTGTTGAGACGATCCGGCTCGCTCAGGCCACCCTTCCGCGCCGACCTGGGCCGAGGATCAGCACGTCCAGAGGCGGCCTGACTGCAGTCGCGGCCTCGGTGGTCGTGTTCGTCGTTCTCGCGCTTGCCTACAAGTCGCACGCAGTCGCTCATGCCGACGCTCGGGTGGTCAAGAGGCTGGTCCCGGATCGCACGAAGACGGTGCAAGACATCGCGACCGTGGTCACGACCGTCGGGGATCTTGTCCCGTGCTTCGTCGTTGCCGGCGTCCTCTCGATCCTGATCTTCCGACGCTCTCGGTCCTGGACGGCGTGGGTGCTGCCCGTGGTGGTGCTGGTACAGATCAGCGTGCAGACGGCGACCGTCGACACCTTTCACGACCACACCCTTGCCCAATTCACCGAGCACGTCTCCACCGCTGGCGCAGGCGTGAGTGCCATTCCGTCCGGTTCGGTGTCGCGACTGCTGTCGTTGTTCGTCTTGGCGGCAGCCCTCTGGCGGCCGTACTCGGAAACGGTCGCCGCGAGGCTCCTCGATCTCGGAGGAGTGGTGGTGTTCATCGAGCTGTTCACGCGCCTCTACCTGAGTCGGCATTTGCTCGGCGACATCGTGGCTGGTCTCGCCCTCAGCATCATCCTGGTCGCAGTCTTCGGCTGGATTATCAACCTGGATCGTCGTACCCCCTCTACCGATGACGTGTCGTCGGCTGACCAGGCATCCGTTCCAATGCCGCGCGCATCCGTCGCACGCAAGCGGCCCACGACAGCCCGAGATCGCGATTAGGCGTACCTCGCGGAGCGTCCAACGTCGCACGCAGTGCCGCCGCGGCCGCCTCGACATCCAGCGGGTCGACGTACGTGACGCGATCGCCGAGGTTCTCGCGGAAGACCGGGAGGTCGCTGACGAGGCACGGGCACCCGAACGTGATCGCCTCGACCGGCGTGAGCCCGTAACCCTCATCCAAAGACAGGAACATGAACAGTCGCGCGGAGCGGTAAAGCCATGCAAGCTCACTGTCGTCGACCGACGGAAGGATGATGACCGACCGGTCGCTCAACGCTGCGGACAAGCCAGCGGGCAGGGCACCGGTGCGCCCGTCGGCCTCTCCGACGACCACCAGAGGACGTTGCGGTGACAACCGGCCCGAGGCGAGCGCTGCCCGCAACGTCGTGATCAGATTCTTACGGACGTTCAATCGGCCCACGCTCAGTATGAAGTCGGCCGGAATGCCGGGGACCTGCCTGGGTTCGGCGGCCAGCAGGTCGGTACGTACCGCGAGCCCTACCGGCTCGACGCGACTCACCCCTCGGTACAGGGATCGGATCCGGGCGGCCTCGGTGTGCGACGACGTGAAGACGATGTCCGCCCGCGGAGCGAGGCGCGGGCGTAACGAAAGGTAGGCGCGTTCGGCCCGACTGAACCATTCGGGGTTGGATTCGTACAGCGCATCATGGACGAAGACGGCGCTGCGGCCGAACAACGGCGCGAAGTTGTGTGTCAGGGTGAGATCAACACCGAGCCGACGAGCCAACCGGGGCATGTCCGCGGCCATGGCGATGCCGTGCGGCTTCAACCGGCTCCCCACCGCACGGGCTGCATGAGGTAGGTCGTCGGCTATGGCGAGGTGATCACGGGGCAACAACAGAGTGCAGTCGTCGCCGGGAAATTGTTCGAGCCAGGCGGTGATGAATTCGCGCTGCACCGTTCGGTTCGACACCGGGCCCTCGACCCACCAGTAGGCATCGAAGAGAACTCTCATGCGACTAGTCTCCCGTGACATGGAGACTGAACTGGGCCGTCTTCGCCAGACGGTGCAGAGTGCCGTGGGCAAAGTGCTGCCCCCGCGCATATCGCTTCCCTTGCGGGCCCGTCTGGGAGGCTCGCGCGAGCCCGAACTGAGTATCTTGTCGCGGTTCGTGCATGCTGGTGACACGGTGATCGATGTCGGGGCTCATCACGGCGTCTACACCTACCACTTGGCTCGCCTCGTCGGGCCGACCGGACACGTCGTGGCCTACGAGCCTCAACCCGCGCTGGCGCGGTACCTGTCTGCCGGCGTGGCCGGTCCCGGATGGCGCGATCGCGTCGAGCTGCGCGCGAGAGCGTTGTCGGACACCGCGGGCACCACCGTTCTGCATGTGCCGCTGGACAACGGTCGCCCCGTCATCGGCCGCGCCACGCTCGGCGACGCCGTGGACGACGCTGTTGATGTCGACGTTGCCACTGCTGTGCTGGACGACGAGCCCATGCCGGGACCGCTTCGATTCATGAAGGTCGACGTGGAGGGTCACGAGCTGGCTCTCCTGAAAGGAGCCCAGGGCCTGCTGACGCGCGACCGACCCACCCTCCTCGTCGAGGTCGAGGTCGAACACGCGGGTACCGAGCGTGTCAGACATCTGGCGACTCTGCTCCTCGACGACTTGGGCTACCAAGCCCGTGAACTGTCGGGCAATGTCGTGGTACCGGTCGACCGGAAACGCTGGGACGGGCCACAGCTGAACCGTCGCCCTGGAGGCCAATATGCGAACAACTTCCTGTTCACGACCGCCTGACCCCGTCGGCGCGTGACCCACGCTGTGCTATCGACGGTTCTTCAGGGTTCCGCTACCCAAGAACCTGTTCTTGGTCAGCACGATGCGGTTCCAATTCTTGGCGAGAGCCGTTTTGATGAGGCTAGCGTCCTGCGGAACCCAGTTCGTCGTATGCCGCGTGACCGAACCCGCGACGACAGTGGAGTAGGCATAGGCCGCCACCGAACGACGTGAGCGTCCCGCCGGAAAAGCGATCTGCTTGTAGCCGTGGAACGACGTGTCGGTGCACTCCATCATCACCAGGCGGTTGAACCGTGGCTCGACGGCCAGGGTGGGGTTACCCGGGTTGTCGGTCAGCAGCAGCTCTCCGCCCCAGGACGGCTCCCAGCCCGGGTTGAGGTAAAGCAAGATGTTGAACTCACGAAGCCAGTCCTCGTGGGCCGGGTGGATGTTGAAGTCGACGTGCAGGTCAAGGAAGCTGCCTTCGGACCCCGCGTGAAAACCTCCCCCGATGTATTCAGGGTCCAGAAACACCGGGTGACCAACGAGCTTGGACGCCAGGTCGGCGAACTCCGGGCTCATGAAGATGTCGTGCAGCTGAATCGAGATGGCGGAGTGTCGGTCCAGTGTGGACAGCTCGCGCTTATCGCTGAACATGTAGTCGCGCGACTTAGGCATGGCCTTCGGATCGGGCAAGTCGTCGAACAATTGCTGCGCGTACTCAGAATCCAGGAAATCGTCGATGACAACGTGTTTCACCGGCCCGGACGACGCGAACTGCGCGACGAGCGCGCCGACGTCGTCCGACACGTGAGGCGCAACAGGGTACGACAGCATGACCTTCCTTTCGCAAGCAACGGTGGTCGGGAGGGCCGGCTACCTGAACCGACCTCTCGGCGACTGTCAGCCCCCGGATGGGCCGGTCGAAAACGTATTGACGAGCATCGTGACCGGTGCTGTGGTCGCGTTGCCCGGCAGATACCCGGCAAGTCCCACCGACCCGTTCGTCTGAAGTGTGGTGGCGCTGTCGGACGCGGTCAACTGCCAGGCCGGCTGGGTCGTCCCGACGGGCCACGCACGCATGCGCAGGGTCGTCGGGCTGGTGCCGCTCACGGCCAGCTGCACCTGTAGCTGATTGCCGGGTGTGTACGTCACGCCGGCGAGGGTCGCAGACTTCAACGTCGTTGCCGCGCCTCCGTTGATCGCAATGAGTGCGAGCGTCACCGAGCCGTTCGGGGCGAGGATCACCCGGCCGCGGTAGTCCGTATTCGATGAGACCCGCCTCCCGAGCACGTCGAGATACGTACCGTTGCCGGTGGGCGCTCCATTCGTGGTGATGTTGACGGTGGTGCTCGCATCGGTGGTTGATACGCCGGCCAGATACGCGCCCGGGTTCGACCCTGGCGCTGACATCTTGAGAGCGCCCGAGCCGCTGCCGACCGACAGGCTCGTGGTCGACGCGGTCGGTGTCCACGCCCCGCCGGTGTCGGCGTTGCCCCAACCCGAACTCACCGTGCGATTGAACGCGTCTGTGGCGTACGGATCCGTGGGGTTTCGAGGGGCCGTCGGGGCGACCGTGTGGCTGACTGAGTTCTGCTGGCCGTCCGAGGTGGTGACGGTCAGCGTGACTGTGTAACTGCCACCCGTGGCGTAGGAATCCGCTGTGGTCTTACCGGAACCGCTCTTGCCGTCACCGAAGTTCCACGCGTAGGAAGAGATAGCGGTACCGGAAGATCCGGACGCGTCGAACGTGCACGTAAGGGTGGAGCAGCTGGACGTGAAAGCCGCTACGGGTGCGGCCGGTGGGGGTGGTCCGGTGCCGGAGATGGTCACCGGCGCCGATACCGAGCTTCCGACCTTATTTCCGGACGGGTCCACGACCTGAATCTTGTAGGTGTGACTGGAACCCGGCGCGAGGCCGGTGTCCGTGAACCCGAGACTCGGCAGCTGCCAGAAGTTGGACGCCTGCGTGACTGAGTACACCGGCGTACTTCCACCGTCGCGCAGGACGTTGTAGGTCAGGTTGGCGTTGTCCTGGTCCCAGGTTGCCTTCCACGACACCTGAGCGCGCCCGTTGGTCGTCGACGTGGCGGACGGCGTGAGGCTCGCGGCGGGCGTCGGCCCGACCTTGTTCGGGGCTGACGAGCTGATGGCGTAACGAACGATGCCCTGCTGCGCGACGCCGTTGGCCGCGGGGAATTCACCGCCCAGTGCGATGTACTTGCTATTTCCGGTCACAGACCAAGCTGCCTGGTTCTGATGGGTGAAGGTGCCGATCGTCAGCTTCGGGTACCACTGCAACAGGCTGCTGTCCGGTACGCCGTTATAGTTCCAGCCGTAGTCGTCCGGGCCGACGTTCGTACCGGTGGGATTGGTCGTCCACGCATTGGCGTGCCAGTTGACGCGTGGGTTGGTGTCTGGGAAGTCACCTGTGGCCGTGCACTCGTGTACGTGGCTGACGGTGTAGAGCACCTTGCCGACCGGATACACGTCGTAGGTGTCACCGTGGCAATCGTTGACGAAGTTGATCTTGCCGCTGTTCGGCTCGACGCCGAACGATCCCTCGAAATTGCCCTCGTTGTAGGAGTAGCCCGACCCGTAGACCTGGGTGCCGTCCGTAGTGAGGGACTCGATGCCGGCTCCGTTGGGAGCCTTGCTGCCGGGCGTCGTGTAATCCCTGATCGTTGCGGCAACCGCGTAAGGCACCGACGTCCCGTCGGAGGTTCGTACCGCCCCCAGTCCAGGCGTGGGCACGCCGTTCAGCGAGCTGAAGCGGCCGCCGATCACGACCTCCGAGTTGTCCGGCGTGACGACCATGGCGGTCACCTGGTTGTCGTCGGCCTTCGGCGCCCAGGTGAGCAGGTTGCCGTTCGACGCGCTGACAGCGGCCAGGCGCAGGCGTCCGACGGTGTTCACGTTCACGAAGTTGCCGCCGACGAAGACCGTCGAGCCGTCGGAACTCGGTGCTATGGCCCCGACCTCGCCACTGAAGTTCGGCTTGATGTTGGGATCGAGAACGCCACCGTTCGGCTGCGTGGACCCGATGTCGAAGGTGGCAAAGTGGTTGCGCGCAACTCCGTTCACGTTCGTGAAGTCCCCGCCGACGTAGAGCTTGCTGCCGTCCGGGGACGCGGCGATGGCCAGAGCCTGCTGATCGAGCGCGAAGTTGAAGGCCGTGAGCGAACCGGTCGTGATGTCGTAAGCGAGCAGGTTGGACCGTGCT
This sequence comes from uncultured Jatrophihabitans sp., assembly GCF_964252635.1. Classification (GTDB taxonomy): domain Bacteria; phylum Actinomycetota; class Actinomycetes; order Mycobacteriales; family Jatrophihabitantaceae; genus Jatrophihabitans. The sequence goes on along the minus strand of NZ_CAXUNP010000024.1, from coordinate 40,301 downwards.
GTGTAGTTCGCCGCTGTATTCGTGGTGCCGGCGGGCCAGGTCTGGGTGAACTTGCCCGCGGCGTAGACCGTGTTGCCGACGGTCACCTGTGCCCAGATGACGCCGTTCTGTTGCACGGTGGGAAGGGGGTCCGCGCTGACCGTGGCGGGAGTGCCCGAGGGCGGCGCGGTGTCCGCGCGCGCGCTCGGCGCCGCGACCGCCACTACCCCCCAGCAGGCGGTGGCTAGAACCGCCACCATCAGGAGCTTCCAGGTTCGTGCACGACACGCGCCCATGACAGACGACAACATCATCAATTTCCCCCGTGACAAACGGCACCAACCCCCCGGGGCGCCGTAATACGAGGACGATACCTTATGTGGACTACACACGCGAGATGAAATCGCAACGTCGCGTCGGCGGCGAGACAGGAGCTGGCTCATTGCCGACGAAGGTCGCTGTGCCCGCCTTCATCCGGCAACATCTCCTGGTCTCGCCTACACTGATCGGCGGCCATTCGGTGGGCTCGCGGTCCTGGTCCCCACAGCCAACCGGCGACGCCAGCCGACCTCGTGAAGGGGACGACCGCAGGTGAGCTTGAAGTACTACGGCCAGGTGCTTCGAAAGCGCTGGCTCGCCATAGTGGCAATGACCGTGATCGGCGTGCTCGCCGCGGTCGGTCTGACTGTGCTCATGAGTCCCCGCTACCAGGCCGAAGCCACGGGAACTGTGGTCCCGAAGGCAACCACGGCCCAGCAGGGGGCGACAACGGTGCAGAGCACCGTGCAGTCGCTGCCACCATTGGTGTATAGCCCGTACGTGCTGAAACCGGTGATCAAGCAGCTCTCCCTCGGGCTGACCGTGCACCAGCTCGACGAGAAGGTCAGCGCCAGCGTTCCGAGTGGCAGCTTCAACCTCAAGGTTCAGGCGACCGCGAGCAAGGCCAAGCTGGCTCAACAGATCGCTAATGCGGTGGCCGAGAGTCTTGCCGCCTATATAAATGGCTCGAACCGTGCGAGCGGCGGGCAATCGCTGCCGGCTTCGCTCGTTACCGCCAGTTTCGACGTGCCGGCGCTGCGGCCCAGAAGTCCGAGCTCGCCCCAGCCGGTCCTCAACGTCGCGTTGGGTGCGCTCATCGGATTGGCTCTCGGCATTGCGCTCGCCATCGTAAGAGAGCAGCTCGACACCTCGATTCGCACGACCGACGATCTGAGTCGCCTCAGTGGCGCCAGCCCTCTGGGGACGATTCGCAACGACTCGGAATTCCAGACCCGGCCACTCGTCTCCATGCACCAGGAGACTGCCGGAGTCGAGGACTTCCGCTCCATCCGTACCAACCTGCAGTTCGTCGACGTCGATAGTCCGCCGCGCCAGATTGTCATCAGTTCTGCCGTCGCCAACGAGGGCAAATCCGTCACGGCCTGCAACATCGCCACAACGATGGCTCAGGCCGATGTGAAGGTCTGTCTCGTGGAAGGCGACCTTCGTCGCCCGAGGGCGACGAACTATCTGGGCCTGGACGGGACGCTGGGTCTCACCGACGTCGCAGCGGGTACCCACCGACTCGACGAAGCTCTGATCCCATGGCATCGCCAGCAGATCACCGTCCTCCCTGCTGGAACGACCCCACCCGACCCTGCTCAATTTCTGGGGTCGAAAGCCATGACCGGCCTGCTCGACGAGCTCCGCCAGCGCTTCGATCTCGTCATCATCGATGCGCCGCCGTTGCTGCCTGTCAGCGATGCAGCCGTCTTGGGCGCTGTGTCCGATGGCGTGATCCTGGTTGCCCGCTACCGCCACGTGAAGCGCGACCAGTTTGCGACGGCTATCGAGTCGCTCGCCGTCGTGAACGCCAAGCTGTTGGGCACCGTGTTGACGCGCGTACCGGCGCGGCACAAACGCAGTTACTACGGTCATTACCGCACCGCGTCGCACCGGTTCGTCGACAACACCGGGTCGGGGCCGACCCAAAGCGTCGACCCCACGCCCACCGAGGGTGCTCCGTTGCGCAAGGCCGACCAAACGACCGGGGCCCAGGACGCAACAGCATCGGCTGTCGAGAACACGGACACCAGCACCGCTCAGGACACC
>NZ_CAXUNP010000024.1:30752-38131 GCF_964252635.1 uncultured Jatrophihabitans sp. | reverse complement strand
GGACACCAGCACCGCTCAGGACACCGACGCTGCAGCGAGCGGCGCCGCTACCACCTCGACGACGCAACGAGGTCGGCGTCGTGCCAGAAAGAGGTCAGGGCCGACGAACGCTGCCAAAGCTGCCGGGCACCAGCCGAAGACGCCTCCGCAGCTGGATGCACTGGTGTCTACACCTGCTGATCAGCGACCCGAAGGGCAGAAGCGACCGACGCAGCGAGGCTGACGACCGCGGGCTGCAGCTCGGCCAGCGTAATTTGATGTCGGACCGCTCTCCTTGTGTCGTCGTGAGCGTCCGGAACATCCAGGGATTTCGACCAGGTGAGTGAGCGCCGAAAGCGACGCGGGCCGTCCGGCTGGACCGGAAGCCAGCCTCGTGCGGCGTCCATCTCCACCACCAACCACGCGAGGTCTCGCTCGGAACCACCGCGCCAGTCGAAGTCCGTGTTCTGCCCCCGAGACGAGTTGTCGGCAATCGCGAGCTGTGCGAGGGCAGCCGCCTCTTTCAAGGTGAAGATCTTTGGTCGTGCGGGGGGGGACAGACGGATGAGTGCGGCATGCACCTCGCGGTCCAGGCCCAGGCACAGCGACGCGTCGTCGAGCAACTGCGCAGTCACCGGAGTCGGATCATCGGCCAGCATGGCACGCCTGTCATCCTGATCGACGTTGGCCAACGCCCATTCGCAGCATCCCCGATCAGGCAGAGCGTGGGTTCCTGCCGTAGCCACGCGGGCTGCGCCCTCCAAACCGGCCTCGCGCAGTCCGCGCTTGAAGAACGCGGCCGCGAGGCGCGAACGGCAAACGTTCGCCTGACACACGAACGCGATCAGCGGTGGAACCGAACCCATGTCGCAAAGCCCCCCTGGCGCCGGACCGGCCCCCGGCAATCTGCTGCAAGTTTATCCATCCGTTGCACGGCGAGACCGCGGAAAGCACTTCCCTTCTCGCTGTGCTGAGAACTGCTCGCTGGTAGGTTCCCGGCCATGCCGTTGGCGTTGACCCTGAGCGAGCGATTCCGGCTTCGCAGTCGGCAGTTGTTGGAAGTGCTTCTGCGGTTGGTCCCGCTCCGAATCATCGAGGGCGCCCGCCGCCGGCACGTGATGGTCCCCCTCCTGCGCCACCGAAGCCTTCGCGGCCTGGATTCGTTCACCCTCGGTGGCAATCCGCCGATAACACTGTCAGCCGTTGATTCGCGGTTGACGCGCATCCTGTACTGGTACGGCGACAAGGGCTACGAAGGCAACGAGGTGGCCTGGTGGCGTCGGCTGTGCGCAGAAGCGACAGGCATCGTCGAGATGGGCGCGAACATCGGCTACTACACGGTCGTGGGCGCCCTAGCCGCGCCCTCGGCCTCGTACACCGCGATCGAGGCCAACCCCGGCAGCGTCGACATCGTCCGACGGAACCTGCAATTGAACTCGATCACGCACGTCGAGCTCATCACCGGCGCAGTGATGGGTTCCCCCGAAGCGCCGACGATCGAGCTCGCGCTCCCTGATCTGGAACAGTATGCAGCGCCGTCCGGCGCATACGTCCGCACCAGCGCCGAAGGCGTCGGCGCTCGTCGCGCGGCCCAGCGCACTATCTCTGTGCCCACGGTGCGCACGGGCGACGTCATCGGCGCAGCGGACCTCATCAAACTCGACATCGAGGGCGCGGAGTACGACGTTCTACACAGCAGCCTGCAGGACTTGATCGCCCGACGGGTGACGCTGCTCGTCGAAGTCCTGCGCGACACGCCACAGCTGCGCGCGTTGCTCGTACGGATGACCGAGCACGGGTATCGGTTCTGGCTGGTTTCCGAACCCGCACTTCGAGAGGTGCCTGCCTCTGCGGTCGCCGCCGGAACGGACATCTTGTCTCAGTACGGCTCGCGTGACATCGCCGTCATTCCAGACGAACGACGGGCATTATTCGACTGATCCGTTGGAGAGCAGTATTTGCAGCTGGGCGCCGATCCGGTCTCGGACGGGGCGGGCAGCCACCCAAGCGGCCAACCTTGCAGCCGCCTCTCGGTGCTCGGGCGCGATGGGCAACGGCTGTACCGCACCTCGGCGCAGCGTCGCAGACGTGGCTGAGAAGTAGACCTCGTCAGTGCCCGGCGGCGCCCAGCCAGCATCTTCCCAGTCGATCAACCAGTCACCTGTCCGGGCTCGCCGCAGATTCCAGGGGTTCAGGTCGCCATGGGACGGTACCCAGTGTTCCGGAACCCCGGGTGGCCGAGGCACGACGGCTCCGACCAGGGTGCGTACCTCGTCAAGCAATCCACTCCGCAATCGGGTGATCGCGCGGTGCGGCCTCATGGACATCAGGCCGTACCCGACCCAATGCCAGCCACCGACCTCACCCGTTCCGACGACGGACGGAACTCTGAAGCACGACAACCGGTGCTCCCGGGCTGCGTTGCTCACGCGTCTCTCCACCTCGAGATGCGTAGGGTCGCGATGCAGGCGAATTAGCGCCGACGCCGCCCCGGCGCACAGCAGGACGGTCGTGTTGCTCCGGAATGTCTGTGGTCGTTCGTATATCGCCACTCCATCGATGGGGCGGCCGACCGCATCCGTCCACATGTCCCACAGCACGTCGAAGACGCCGGGCTCCATAGGGGGTGACCACGAGTCGTGCGGTCCGGGCAGCAGGCGCCATCCACCGAGACGGGTTACGGCCCATACCGCTCGTTGGAATGCGAGCGGGCCAGGTCGTGACGCCGTGTAGAGCGTCACCCCCAGCGCCGACGCCGCCGCCGGACGATCGGGGATAAGGACGTTGCGCAACCCGGGCGGAAAGCGAACGTAGGTCTGACTCGCTATTCGGTCATAGCTCACGGAAGCGCCGCCGGCTGGTCCGTGTCTGCCGTTGCTGAGTCTGAAGCGCCGAGGATGCTGCGGATCGCTACCCGGTCGTCGTCCTCGAAGCCGAACAACCACAAGGCCGCGAAGTAGGCCCCTGCTCCGGCGGCCACGCCGACCACCAACTCGGTGAGCACGCCGGCCAACCCGACCCGGATCGCCACCGCGACCGCTGCCGCAACGGCGGCCGCGAGCAGCACCTTGATCAGTGAGCGGTCGAATGGAAGCACCCCGAACAGCAATCGGTTTTCTACCACTCTGGCGATGTTGACGACGGCCAGCGAGACGCTCCATGCGACAGCTGCACCCTTGATGCCGAAAGGCGGGATTAGGGCCACGTTGAGCCCAACGTTGAGCGCCAGCGTCACCAGGTTGTTCGTCATGTTGAGTCGGACGTGGCCGCTCATGTTCTGCAGATTGCCGCACGGCCCGGTCGCCGCGTTCAGAAGTTGACCCACGGCCAGGATGACGGTCACCCACACAGCGGATTCGTACTCATGCCCGAACAGGTGCAGGAGGTCGCCGGGGAAAACCAGCAACAACACGAACGCCGGCAGCGACAATGACAACATCCATCTGGTGGTGGTCGTGTACGCGTGCCGCAGTGGACCGGGCTCGCCGAGGTGCAACAAGTGGGCAAATTGCGGTGCGAGCGAAGCGTTGAGCGGCACCATCACGAAGACCGCGAGATTCACGATTCGGGTCGCGATCGTGTAGATGCCGACCTGTTGAGTCGTACTCAGCACTCCGAGAATGAGAGTGTCTGCCCAAACGAGCCCGACCGAAGCCAGAACCGTCCCCCAGCTCGCCGTCGAGAATCGCAGGACGGTTCTGACGTCCACGACCGGTCGAGCCGCAGGCAGCGATCGCAACAACCTTCGCAGGCTGATCAGGGCCAGCGCGGCAGTCGACCACGAGACAACGGGGATGACGGCGAAAATGCCTGTGACACTCCAACCGGCGAGGGTAGCCGCACCTGTGAGGAGCAAACGCGCCACTGGCTCGTACACCCAGCCGATCAACGCGAACGGCCGCTGCGTGCGCCAGCCCTGCGTGGCGGCCAGTGCCGCGTCACGCAGGGTTGCCGCCGGGAGGGTCAGAGCAACGAGGCGCAGTTCCTCGGTCAAGTGCGCATTGCCGAACAGCGTCGCAAGTGGGTGCGCGAGCACGGCCACCGCAACCGCCAGCACGAGCGACGTGGCCGCCGACGCCGACAGAGCCATCCGAATTATTCCTCTGACCCGCGATGGGTCGCCCTGGGCGAGGTACACGGCGACGAACCGATTGAGAGCGGGTTGAAATCCCCACAACGCAAGCAGGCCGACGACGATGAGCACGGCCCAACACAGGGTGTACTCGCCGACGGCCCGCCCACCCCGTTCGCGCGCGACAACGGTGACGATGGCGAACAGGCACAACTGGTTGCACGCGGCGCCGAGCAGGCTGAGCGTTCCGCCGCGCGCGGCCCCGGACAGCGCGAAACCGTTGGCGTCTCCGGCTGCCCTGCTGGGCGAGGTCACGGCGTGAACGGGTCGGATGAGCCGCGGGTATGTGCTTGGACATTCGCGATCTCACTGCCGAGGGCAGGCAAGAGCATGACAACGAACAGGACGTATGCGTCCAGCAACCCCGTCGCCAGGAGACTGTTGATCGCAGCGTAGAGGCTGGCGCCGAGCAGGAGAGACCGGTGCGGCTGAGGGGCGCGCGCCGACCCGACAAGCGTTGCCAGCACCCAGAGCGCGAGTAGAGCGAACCCCGCGATCCCTGCCTGGACGTAAGCCGACAACCAACTGCTGTCGAGGATCTGGGCGTTCCAATACGTGCCCGAGACCGCGACCTCTTTGACGCCTAGACCTCGGCCCACCCAGTGCTGCCAGAAATTCGCGGGTGCCGCCAGTGCTGATTGCCATGCGATCGTGCGCGAGTTGAGAGTGGTGACATTCTGGGTGCCGCCACGGTTGAAGTAATTCGACACCAGCGGCGAGAAATACAACAGGTAGACGACGGCGGGAACGGCGAAAACCAGTCCGACAACGGCCGGTGCCGGAAGGTGCGGCGAGACCAGCATGATGACCGCAACGGCAACCAGAAGCGCGGCCAACCCGGTTCGCGATCCCGTGAGCCAGGTGGCTCCGGTCAGCCCGACGAAGATCACAGGATCCCAGCGCTGACGGTGCTCGTTGAGCATGCGCCAGAGTGCACACAGGACGAGGGGACCGAACAGCAGGGCCAAGCCATTCGGGTTGACCGGCAGGATGCCGCCATAGAGCCTTCCCTTGGCGGCATAACTGGGCAGGCCTGTGACTGCCAGGAACACACCCACGCTGGCGAGGCCCGTCGACGTCTGGCCAACGACTTCGTTGAGCGACCCCGACATCATCAGGCACAGCATGGTCACCAGCACCACCAGGACGCGAACGACCAGGGTCGCGTTGGCCAGAAGGTCGCCACCCGCGAACCCACCCAGCAGCGCAACAACGAGGTATGCCGCTGAGATGGCCACTGTTCTCAGACCGACCCACGGCACATTCGCGGTTGACCTGAGCGCACTGATGGCCAGAACGAGCGCGATGAGGCTCAGCAATGCCTTTGCTCCGACGACCGGGTCGAAACCACCGGCGTAGTAATCCCCAACCCGCCAGTTGACGAGACTCACGGTCAGTAGCACCGCGCACAGGATCCGTTGACCGGCGCGCCAACGGTCGTGCGGAACGGTGGCGACCTCGTTGCGCACGCGGCCGGCAGCGGCTACCGAGCCTGTGGACAACGTCCCTCGATTCGGAAGGCAGAACGTGGGTCAGGACCACGTGAAGCGAGAGTCGATTCTAACCTCTTGACGCGATGAATCCAGTCAGACAGCCCCCACCCGCGTCAGCCCGGCGGCCAGTTGGGCGATGGCCGCGACCGAGGGCGGCAGGGGCATGCCCAGGGAGGAATCAACAGCGGCGAGCGTGGGCGGTCCGGCGTTCCCACGTTGACCTGTGCCGGCTTGAAAGGCCGGGACGGTCGGGTAGGTCGTCGCGCCGGACCCACCGGTCCCCCATGTCACGAGGCCCCCTGCGGCGGCACCGACGAAGGCATTGCCGCTGATGACGACGTTGAGCTGGTCCGCTGCGTACTGGCCGCTGTAATCACGGACTATCAGCTGCGGCATACCGGACGAAGACGGACCGACGACGTTGTTCATGAACGCGTCGTTCCTGATCACCCAAGGCTCGGTGGGGTCCGGTTGGGGCTGTCGTGGATCGTGTCCTGCATTCGCCGGGTTCGTACCTCGTCGGTTGTCCTCGACAATTTGTACCTGCGAGCGGTTGCCGATGATCGTGTTGTTCCAGATCTGCAGGCCGTCGGTGTTGTTGATCTTCAGACCGATTGCCCCGCTTCCGGTGATCGTGTTGTTCGCGATGACCCCGGTGGAGGAGACTTCAGCGACGGCACCGTTGGTGCTGTTTCCGGTGACCGTGCTACCGACCAGCACGAGGTTGTAACAGGACTCGTCGAACCACACGCCGACACCCAGGTTCTTGATGAAAGAACTGTTCCGAACCGTGATGTTGCGTGACCGGGCAATCTTGAGGCCGCCCGACACCGGCGCCGAGTTGAAGTGCTGCGTGTTGTTGTCCGACGCAAGAAGCCCGTCCACGGAGAGGTAGTCGGCGTAACCCGCGGTCATCCCCAACATGCCGTTGCGGGAGGTGGTCACGTTGCGAACCGAGATTCTGGTACCGCCAACGAACAAGCCAGTTGTCGCGTTGTCGTTCGAGACGACGTTTTCCACAACATCACCGGCACCGTCGACGCGCATCGTGCCCATGTCACCGACCGCGGTGGCGTACTTGCGGACCCCGATCCCGCGCAGGGTCACATTCGGGCCGTAGCTCGTGAAAGCAATACCGAGGTTGCTGGCCGTGACTTCGTGACCGGTCGGGTCGTCACCGACCACCAGCTGGTCCGACTGATAGTCGACATAGAAGGTGCCCGGCCCGACCGCAGCCGCGGTCGCAACCTGCGTCAGCGGCTCAGTCCCGAACCACACCTGGTCGGGGTACGCAGCCATCGGGTACGCGGGATTGACGAAGGCAAACCCGGGTGCCGTGGGCACGGTCTTGGTGTAGCTAGCGAGCGAACTGAATTTGGCGGTCCAACCGTTGTGCACCCAGGTGTTGCCCGAGCGTGTCCAGTTGTCGACCGGCGTGCTCCCGTCCAGCCAGACCGCCTCGGATGGGAAGGACTGGATCGTCAGGGACTTCGTTGCCTGGACCGTGACGGACTCGTTGTAATTGCCGGCGCGCAAGACGATCGTCGATCCCGACCGAGCTGCCGAGATCGCGTGGGCGAGGGTCCGCCAGGGCGCGGCCTGCGTACCTGCGGCCGAGTCGCTGCCGTTCGGAGCGACGAAGTAAGCACCGACCGGCACTGGGTACGTCGTGGTACCGGGAGCCGCCGCACCTGTCGGCGGCGCCGTGGTCGTCGGCGGAGCCGTGGTCGTCGGCGGCGCCGTGGTCGTCGGCGGCGCCGTGGTCGTCGGCGGCG
>NZ_CAXUNP010000024.1:0-30652 GCF_964252635.1 uncultured Jatrophihabitans sp. | reverse complement strand
GCCGTGGTCGTCGGCGGCGCCGTGGTCGTCGGCGGCGCCGTGGTCGTCGGCGGCGCCGTGGTCGTCGGCGGACCCGTGGTCGTCGGCGGAGCCGTGGTCGTCGGCGGAGCCGTTGGCGAACCCGGAGCCGGGAAGGGTCCGACGGGTGGCGTCGACCCCGCCAGCGACCAGGCTTCGAAGGCGCTGACGGTTTGGTGCACTACCGAGCGGGCGCCACTGGACAGGTACGTCATCAATTGCAATCGGCCTGCCGATCGCAATCGGGACGGGCGCGAGTCGGCGTAGGTGTTCTGCCAGGTTGTCGTGTGTGGACTCGACGACGTACCGGCCCACACGCTGGCCGCGAGCCGCACCGGTGTGCTGCCGGAGACCTGCGTCTGAACCGTCAGCACCTGGCCCGGACTCACCACCAACACGGAACGGTCTGGGCCCAGTTGGGCACCTCCCAGCCGGTAGAAACCCACGCTGACGCGACCGTTCGGCTCAATCCGGACCTTCGTGCTGTAGCCGTCGTAGCGAACCTGTCGACGCATCTGGATCGTCACGTACACACCTGAGCCGGATGCCGATTGGGCCGGGGCGACGAAGGTCAGCCGGGCTGCTGCGTCCGTCGCCGAGACCCGGGACGGACCTGCCGACGTCGATGCGCCCGGTGTGACTGTCAGATGCCCAGCGCCTCGGGTGACGCTCGTCCTGGCCTTTGAAGTGACGGAGTAGGTGCCGCCGACCGGCGCCGACCCGAACCCAGCCTTGACCGTGCGCTGCATGTCATCGCGGACGATGATCCTGGGCGCCGAGTTCGCTTGCGCGGCAGCGGCGTCGAGTAGGACGCCGGCCGCCGAGGCGGTGGCAAGCGCTGCGACGGCGACAAGACAGCGAGTTGTGTACCGGCCGGCGGGCATGAGACTCCTCGAATAACCCCAGACTGCATCGGAGTCCCGAGTCCCCACACGGACGCCTGACCGCGAGGCTGCGGCTGCCCACTCTTGTACCCGAACCTAACACGAACCAAACATGAGACGAGGGCTAACGCACCGACCCCCGAAGCAGAACGGTTGGCGTATCCGACTGGTACCAGACCGTCAGGTCAATGTCGTTCTGCGCAGCCCTCGGCACGAGGAACTGGTAGACGCCGATCGTGGATGCCCCGCTTGCGAGCGTGCCGTGGAAGTTGACGGTCCCTTTGCCGGAAGCGGGGATAGCCGGCGTCTTCGCCGGACCATATGTGGCCGCAACCTGCACCGCATTGACACGGACGTTGCGTTGCGAGGAGTTGCGCAGCCTCAAGGTCAGGGAGACCGTGTCCCGACCAGCCAACGTGCCACGCCCGGATGCGGTCGATATGCCGTGCACCACACGATCCAGTTGGACCGAGACCCCTGTGCCGAAGGAAGCCGGCTTCCGGATCGGCACAGGCGGCAGCGTGGTGGCCGGCTTCGACGCGACGGTGGACAGGTGAAGTCTCCGAGGCGACGTTCGGCTCGACGGCGTCTGCCCGGTCGGGCCTGCCGATGTGGCAGCCGATGTCCCCGCCCCGGACGGCTGCGCCGCGGCACCGCTGGTCGGGGTCGACGACGCGTGGTGGCCGCCGGAATCGTGACTGCACGCCGACAACGTCAGGGCCAGGACAAGTCCGGCACCGCAGGCCCGGACGGTCTGGGCGCCTCGTGGGAACCGGCGTTGCTTCATCGTCCGCACGTCCCTCGCTCGTTGCGCCCTCGTCCCCGGATCAGCAGTGGCAGCGTCGACAACGGTCGTCAGCCGGCGGTGGACAGCGGAAGTACAGCGTGCACCGTGTCGGCCGGATACACACCTGGCGCCGACAGATCACCGGAGGTTATCCCCCGACGCCGACCGGACGGGTGCCGGTGGCCGCGCACCCCCTCGTGGACCAGGCGTTCGCACAGTGCCTCGTACCGGGCCGCGACATCGTCCCAGTCGTAGCGGTAGGCGAGAACGCGAGCTTCCTCGCCGCGGCGGGCGGTGTCCTCGGGTGCCGCTTCGGCCTGCTCGATGTGCACGGCGACATCGGCGGGTGTCCGGAAGTAGACCCCGCTGTGTCGGGCGACCTCGCGGTTGAAGTTCACGTCGTAGGCGATCGTCGCGGCACCGGCGCCGATGGCCCGCAACAGCGACGGGTTGGTGCCGCCGACGGAGTGCCCGTGCAGGTAGGTGACGCAGTTGGCGTAGAGCTGGTCGAGCAGCTCCTGGTCCCAGATGCCACCGGTCAGGTGCACGCGCTCGTCGGCCAGCGAGTGGATGCGCGCCGTGTGCTCGTCGGCGTAGGGCGCCGACCCGACGACGACGAGCGGCAGCCGGGCGGAGCTGTCGCGATACCCCTCGACGATGAGATCGACGTGGTTCTCGGGCTCGAACCGGGCGACCACGAGGTGGTACTGCCCCGGCTGCACGCCCACCCGGGCGAGGCGGTCGTTGGCCTCGCCCGTGACGACGGGCGCGCCGTAGGCGATCAGCTCGGTGTCGGCGTCGAACTCGAGCCGGTAGTAATCGGCGATGCCCTGCGCGTCGGCGATGAGCGCGTCGGACCAGCGCACGGCCATGGACTCGGCGACGCGGTAATAGCGACGGCCCATCCCCTGCCACTTGTCGCGCATCCATTCCAGACCGTCGACATGCGTCGCGACCGGTATGCCACGGGAGCGCAGGAACGGCACCAGGGGCGCGTTCGCGGAGTTGAACACGACCGCGACGTCGACCGGGTGGCGCCGCAGGTGCCGCACCGAGTGCGCGGTATGGCTGAGCGTCTCCAACGATTTCTTGCTGACCGCGGGCAGGTAGACCAGCTGCATGCCCTCGTAGGCGTCGACCAGTTCCACCGAGTCGTCGAGACCGACGGTGCGGCAGTACACGATGACCTCGTGGCCGGCCTTGACCAACCGTTTGCCGACCTCTTCGACGCAGGTCTCGAAGCCGCCGTACCGTGCCGGCACGCCGCGCGTGCCCACCAATGCGATTCTCATTCTCGAATCCCCCCCGATTCTCGAATCTGGATCATGTCGGTCAGTACGCCCCGTCGGCACGTAGAACCGCGGGCAGTGTCCGCACGAGCACCGCCGCGTCGAGCGCCAGCGACCAGCGCTCGACGTAGAACAGGTCGAGCCGGATCGATTCCTCCCACGACAGGTTGCTGCGGCCGCTGACCTGCCAGAGCCCGGTCAGCCCCGGCTTGACGAGCAGTCTGCGTCGCTCCTGCGGGCCGTACCGCGCGACCTCCGACGGCAACGGCGGCCGCGGACCGACGAGCGACATCGACCCGCTCAGGACGTTGAGCAGCTGCGGCAGTTCGTCCAGCGACAGTCGCCGCAACACCCGGCCGACGGCCGTGGTGCGCGGGTCGTTGCGCAGTTTGAACAGCACCCCGCCCGCGGCGTCGTTCCACGCCAGCAGGTCGGCCAACCCGGCCTCGGCATCGGCATGCATGCTCCGGAACTTCAGCATCGTGAACGGCCGACCGTCCCGGCCGATCCGCGTCTGGCGGAACAGCACCGGACCCGGGCTCGTGCCGCGGACGACGAGCGCCACGACGAGCAGCAACGGCGACAGCATGATCAGCACCGCGCCCGCGGCGATCCGGTCCAGGACGTGCTTGACCACCAGCGCCCGGCCGCGCGGCGCGGCCTCGCTGCGGCTCTCGCGCAGCGCCGGGCGTAACGGCCCCTCCACTGACGGTGACGCGCCGACGCCGCCGGGCACCCCGGCACGCAGCGTCGTCGGACCCACCGTTCCGGCGTACGACATGACCCCCCGATGTGCTCTCGACCGTGGCGCGGACGAGAGCGTCCCCCCGTGTGTACAACGAACGTCAGCCCGGACCGATTCGCCGTGGCGAAGCGGCGTCACCGACTGATCGGTATCTATACCGTGTTAAGTCTCCGTCCGCTACCCGGAGAATTCCAGCTGTGTCTTCTCACAGGGACGACACAACGCGTCATGTCCGGACTGTGCCTCGCGGAGCGCGCGGGCATGCGAATCACCGCCCCCAGGCCCGCCGCACTCGGCTGCTGCGGGCCGTCGGAAACTGCCGAAGTAGTGAATCGTCGGCCGTCCCCCGAGCGACCGACGATTCCCGTTCTGTATAGCGGGTGAATAGGTTGTTTGGAAAGAGCCGAGCCGCAGGACAGTCATTAACATCGACGTTCAGGCCACGGCATCACGGGCCCCAGGTAGTCCCGATTTGTGGGGCTTTCCTGTGTCGACGTGTCCGACATGTCGCACGGAGATGGAGGGCGGACTTACGCTGAGTAATGGCGACGGTGGCAATTGGCGTTACCGTCAGTAATTGACGTTTCGGGTGCCACCGCCGTCATTCGGGCGACCGCCCTAATGGCATTCCGGGACCGCGGCCGGTCGCCATTCACACCGCATCGCGACGAGGCCCGAAAACCCGGCCCTCGGCTCACGCCTGGCCGCGAACCTCCTGCTCGAAACGCCAGGCGTCGGACACCATCGCGGTCAGATCCTGCGCCGGGCGCCAGCCCAGCAAGGACTGTGCGTACTCGTTCGACGCCACCAGGACGGCGGGGTCACCGGACCGTCGGGCCGCCTCGATAACAGGGACTTCACGTCCCGTGACCTCGCCCGCGGTGCTCAGCACCTCGCGCACCGACGACCCCGAGCCGCTGCCGAGGTTGACGACCTGGTGCTCGCCCTCCGCCCCGGCGCGCAGGGCGAGCAGGTGGGCGTCGGCCAGGTCGACGACATGGATGTAGTCGCGGATGCAGGTGCCGTCCGGGGTCGGGTAATCGGTGCCGAACAACGACAGGGCCGGGCCGTCACCGGCGGCGGCCCGCAGTGCGTTGGGGACGAGGTGCGTCTCCACCGCGTGCCGCTCACCGAAGGACTGCCCACCGGGGTCCATCAGCGCGCCGGCGACGTTGAAGTAGCGCAGGCTCGTGGCCGCCAGACCGTAGGCGTGCGCGTAGTCGGTGAGCGCGAGGTCGATCGCCAGCTTCGTTGCGCCGTAAGGGCTCCCCGGACGTGGTGGGGCGTCCTCGCGGATCGGCTGCTGCTCGCTCTGGCCGTAGGTCGCGGCCGAGGAGGAGAACACGATCCGGGGCACACCGTGGGCCCGCATCGACTCGAGCAGGGCCACGGTGCCGACCACGTTGTTGCGCCAGTAGAGCGACGGGTCGGTGACCGACTCGCCGACCAGGGACTTCGCGGCGAAGTGCAGGACGGCGTCGACCGCCCAGTCGCCCAGCACCGGGTCGAGACCGGCGATCGACATCTGGTGGAACGTGGCCCCGCGCGGTACGGCGTCCGCGTGCCCGGTGGACAGGTCGTCGACGACGATGACCTCGTGCCCCTCGGCCAGCAGTCGGGCCGCGACCACGCTGCCGATGTACCCGGCGCCGCCGGTGACCAGGACTCGCATGCGTCGGACGCTACCCGAGCACAGGACGGCACCGCTTGTGCACGGAGTGGTCAGACGACCGATCGGACGCCGCGGCGGCACCGGCGGCGGCGCTGGGCCAGAATCATCGACATGGAACACGGCGTCGACACCCTGGAGCCCACCCCCGAACCGTTGGGCGACGAGATCGGTGACGCGCAGCTCCGCGCGGACGTGCGCCGGGTCGGTGGCCTGCTGGGCGAGTCGCTCGTGCGGCAGCGAGGGACCTCGGCGCTCGAGCTCGTCGAGCAGGTCCGTGCCCTGACCAAGCGCAGCAAGTCCGGGGACGACGCGGCCTCGGTCGAGGTGCGCGGGCTGCTCGCCGACCAGCCCATCGAGACCGCGACGGTGCTGGTGCGGGCGTTCTCGGCGTTCTTCCACCTCGCGAACGTGGCCGAGCAGGTGCACCGGGTCCGCGGGCTGCGTGCCCGGCCGGGGGACGACGGTTGGCTGACCCGCGCCGTGGCCGACGTGGCCGCCGAGCTGGGCGCGTCGGGGTTGCGTGCCGCGATCGACGCCCTGGCCGTGCGTCCCGTGTTCACCGCCCACCCCACCGAGGCCAGCCGCCGCTCGGTGCTGACCAAGCTGCGACGGATCGCCGACATCCTGGGCACGGCCAGCGAGCCGGGCACCACCGTCCGCGTCCGCCAGGACCGCGATCTCGCCGAACTGGTCGACCTCGTCTGGCAGACCGACGAGCTGCGCCAGAACAAGCCGACGCCCCTGGACGAGGCCCGCAACGTCGTCTACTACCTGCAGGACCTGGTGTCCGAGACGATGCCCGAGCTGGCGACCGATCTCGCGCTCGAGACCGCCCGCCACGGCGTCGAGCTGTCCACAGTCGCCCGTCCTCTGACGTTCGGTACGTGGATCGGCGGTGACCGCGACGGCAACCCGAACGTCACGCCCGCCATCACTCGCGACGTGCTGCGGATGCACCACCACGTCGCGGCCCGCGCCCTGGACCAGCAGCTGGACACCCTCATCGCGGAGCTGTCGTCCTCGACCGCCGTGGTCGCGGCGTCGCCCGAGCTGGCCGCCTCGCTCGAGGCCGACCTGGCCGTGCTCGACGTCGACCCGCGCCTCGTCGCCCTCAACGCGACCGAGCCCTACCGGCTCAAGCTCACATGCATCAAGGCCAAGATCGCGAACACGCGGCGCCGGGTCGACGACGAGGCGCCGCACCGGCCCGGGCACGACTACCTGGGGTCGACCCGACTGCTGGGCGAGCTGGACCTCATCGGCGACTCGCTCCGCGCCAACGCCGGCGCCCTGATCGCCGACGGCGTGCTGGCCCGCGTCCAGCGCACCGTCGCGGTCTTCGGGCTGCATTTGGCCACGATGGACGTCCGCGAGCACTCCGACGCCCACCATCAGGCCGTCGGCCAGCTCGTCGACCGGCTGGTCGAGGAGACCTGGCTCTACGCCGACGTGCCACGCGACTACCGGCTGCGACTGCTGTCCCGGGAACTGCGCTCCCGCCGCCCGCTCGCGGGCGTGCCGCTACCGCTGGACGAGGCGGGCGCGAAGACGTTCGCGGTCTTCACCGAGATCGGCCACGCCCTCGACACCTACGGCCCGGAGGTCATCGAGAGCTACATCATCTCGATGACCCACGGTGCCGACGACGTCCTGGCGGCCGTGGTGCTGGCCCGCGAGGCCGGGCTGATCGACGTCCACGGGTCCGGGATCGACGGCGCCCGCGAGCCGTTCGCCCGCATCGGGTTCGTCCCGCTGCTGGAGGAGGCTGCGGAGCTCCGCGCGGCCGGCGAGATCCTGGACGACCTGCTCTCCGACCCCACCTACCGGCTCATCGTGCGGCTGCGCGGCGACGTGCAGGAGGTCATGCTCGGCTACTCCGACAGCAACAAGTCGGCCGGCATCACCACGTCGCAGTGGGAGATCCACCGGGCCCAGCGCACGCTGCGCGACGTCGCCGCCCGTCATGGTGTGCGGCTGCGCCTGTTCCACGGGCGCGGCGGCACGGTCGGCCGCGGCGGTGGGCCGACCTACGACTCGATCCTGGCCCAGCCGTGGGGCGTGCTCGACGGCGAGATCAAGTTCACCGAGCAGGGCGAGGTCATCAGCGACAAGTACGCCCTGCCCGAGCTGGCCCGCGAGAACCTGCAGCTGACGCTGGCCGCCACGCTGCGCGCGTCGGCGCTGCACCGGTCGCCGCGCCAGTCCGGGCCGCAGCTCGAGCGCTGGGACGCCTGCATGACGGTGGTCAGCGACGCCGCGTACGCCGCGTACCGGGCCTTCGTCGACGACAAGGACCTGCCCGGGTACTTCGTCGCCGCCACTCCCGTCGAACAACTCGGCTCGTTGAACATCGGCTCGCGGCCGTCGAAGCGGCCCTCGGGGGGCGGCGGCATCGACGGGCTGCGGGCCATCCCGTGGGTGTTCGGGTGGACGCAGTCCCGCCAGATCGTGCCGGGCTGGTTCGGCGTCGGGACCGGTCTGGCCGCGGCGCGCCGGGCCGGGCTGGACGACGTGCTGACCGAGATGTTCGACGAGTGGCACTTCTTCCGCACCTTCATGTCCAACGTCGAGATGACGCTGGCCAAGACCGATCTCGAGATCGCGGCGCACTACGTCGACACCCTCGTCCCGGCCCCGCTGCGCCACCTGTTCGACGTGGTGCGCGAGGAGCACGAACGCACGGTCGCCGAGGTGCTCGGGGTCACCGGCGAGAAGCGTCTCCTCGACGACTCCCCGGTGCTGCAGCGGACGTTCGGGGTCCGCGACGCCTACCTCGACCCGATCTCCTACCTGCAGGTGGATCTGCTCGCGCGCGTCCGGGCCGGTGAGGAGTCCGACGCGTCCCCGGAGCTGCGCCGCGCCCTCCTGCTGACGGTCAACGGGGTGGCGGCCGGGCTGCGCAACACCGGCTGAGCACCTCCGGCGAAGCGGCGTCTTCGCCCGTGATCGGCAATGATGCGGGCAGAGATCCACGACGCCCGCCCCTGGGAGGCTCCGTGCACCGCCGTTTCGTCATCGCCGTCACGACCGTCTCCGTGCTCGCCGCCGCCCTCACCGGGTGCTCCGGCAGCGGGTCGTCGGGATTCCCGACGACGTCGCGAGCCTCCTCCCAGGCGGTCGCCGGCAAAGGGGTTGTGTCCGACACGATCGCTGCGTCCAGCCCACCCACGTCCGCCTCGGCACCCCCGACCGTGACGGCACCGACGGTCGCCACCCCGACCGTCAGCAGCCGGGCCTCGACACCACCGCCGGGCCTGCGCGACTTCCACGACGTCAGCTTCAGCACGCCCAGCGGCTTCACCGGCAGCGGCGACTACCGGCCGCTGACCCCGCTGGAGGCGGACTACACCTCGCACTTCCTGGTGCCGACGAACTCCACGAACACCAAGGAGGTCATCGGCATGTACGTGTACACGTTGCCGGCGGCCAGGACGGTGACGTCGCGGACGAACCAGGTGGCCCTCATCAAGGCCTACAACGCGAAGGCGAAGGCGAAGGTCAGCGGGACCATCCGCCGGGCGACGTCACGCATCGACGGGCTCACTGCGTACACGGAGACGGCCACCGAACTCGGCAACTTCACCTACCTCGCCTACTGGGCCTTCGGCACGCACCACTTCCTGCTGTACAGCTGCCAACTCGGGTCGACCAACGGCGTCGCCGGGCTGGCCGTGGCCTGCGGGACGACGCTGGCGTCGTTGCAGCTCAACTGAGTCAGCGGTCAGAACTGGCCGTGCCCGTCCTCGACCTGCTGCTTGGCCTTGATCTCGGCCTGCACGCGGCGCAGGTCGTCGTTCTCGGCCAGCTCACCGGCCCGGGGCACCAGCTCCTCGTCGGACTCGAACACCTCGGCCAGCTGCTCGATCTCCTGCTGCTCGTCGGCCGGGAGGGTGTCGCCGGCCGTCTCGTCGCGACCTGCCGCCGGCTCGGGCTCCTCGACGGGCGCTGCCTCGTCGCCGGGCCTGGCGGTCGGTTCGTCACGCACGTTCCGGTCACCGGCCGCCCACGGGGGCGACTGCATCGTGCCGACCCCGGCCTCACCGTCGACCAGCGAGTCCAGTCGCTCCAGCCCCTGCGCCAGCACGCGGTGGGGGGCCGAGTCGGCGCCGAAGACCCGCTCGACCACGAGGTCGTCGAACAGGGTCAGCGGTGTACGGACGAGGTGGTAGGAGGCGCGCACCGCGGTGCGGGCCGAGAAGTGGGACACGAGCCTGCGGTACCCCACGCCCGGCCGAGGCAAACGGCCGAGCGGCGGGCCTCACGCCCCGGGGCGCGCCAGTTTCGCGGCGAGCGCGTCCTGCCACGGGCGGGGTTGTCCGAGACCGGCGGCAACCCACGCCGCGGTCGACAGCACGGACCAGGCGGGCCGTGCGGCCGGCCGTGCGAAGGCGGCACTGTCGGTCGGGCGGACGCGATCGGGATCGGCCCCGGTCTGCCGGAACACCTCCCGCGCGAAGTCGAACCAGGACGCCTGGCCGGCGTTGGCGAAGTGCAGCGTGCCGCCCGCCACGTCCGAGCGACCCAGGGCGATGAGCCCGGCCGCCAGGTCGCCCGCGTAGGTGGGGCTGCCGATCTGGTCGGCCACGACGTCGACGGTCTCCCGTTCGCGTTCGAGCCGCAGCATGGTGTCGACGAAGTTCGCTCCCGGGCCGCCGAACACCCACGCGGTCCGCACGACGCACGCGCGGTCGGGCAGCGCCGCACGCACCGCGAGCTCGCCGGCCAGCTTGGTGCGTCCGTACGCCCCCTGCGGCCCGGTCGGATCGTCCGGCTCGTAGGGGCGGGTAGCACGGCCGTCGAACACGTAATCGGTCGAGACATGCAGCAGTCGGGCGGTACGCGCACCGTCGTGTGACGCGAGGGCCTCGGCGAGCACCCTCGGGCCCACCTCGTTCACCTGGGCAGCGAGGTGCTCGTGCTCCTCGGCCGCGTCGACCGCGGTGTAGGCGGCGGCGTTGACGACGACGTCCGGCCGATGGTCGTCGAGCGCGGCCACCACGGCGGCGGCGTCGGTGATGTCCAGCGCGGACCGGTCCAGGGCCAGCACGTCGTCACCGGCTGCGGACAGCTGCTCGGTCACGTGGGTGGCCAGCTGCCCACCCGCTCCGCTCACGAGCCACCGCGTCACTGCCCGGCCTCGGCGTACCTGGCCTCGGTGGCCGCCTTGCCGGCCTGCCACCAGTCGCGGTGCGTCGAGTACCACTCCACGGTCTGTTCGAGGCCGGCACGCAAGTCGCCGTATCGAGGGGTCCAACCCAGCTCGGTCCGCAGCTTGCTCGCGTCGATCGCGTAGCGCAGGTCGTGCCCGGCGCGGTCGGTGACGTGCTCGTACCAGTCAGCGGGTCGTCCCGTCAGCTCGAGGATCAACTCCAGCACGTCCCTGTTGCTGCGCTCCCCGTCGGCACCGATGAGGTAGGTCTCGCCGGGCCGGCCACGGTCGATGATCGTCCACACGGCGGCGTTGTGGTCGTCGACGTGGATCCAGTCGCGCACGTTCTCGCCGGCACCGTACAGCTTGGGTTTCCACCCGCTGAGCACGTTGGTGATCTGGCGCGGGATGAACTTCTCGACGTGCTGGTAGGGGCCGTAGTTGTTCGAACAGTTCGAGAGGGTGGCCGAGAGCCCGAAGCTGCGCACCCAGGCACGGACGAGCAGGTCGGACCCGGCCTTGGTCGAGCTGTACGGGCTGGACGGGTTGTACGGGGTGTCGGGGGTGAACTTGGCCGGGTCGTCCAGCTCGAGGTCGCCGTAGACCTCATCGGTCGAGATGTGGTGCAGGCGGGTTCCGTGCGCGCGCACCGCCTCCAGGATCGTGAACGTGCCGACCAGATTGGTGTGCACGAACGGCGACGGGTCACGCAGCGAGTTGTCGTTGTGCGACTCCGCAGCGAAGTGGACGACGAGGTCGTGCTCCCCCACCAGCCGACCGACCAGCTCGGCGTCGGCGATGTCGCCCTGCACGAGCTCGACGCCGGTGCCGTCGAGGCTGGCGGGGTTCGCGGCGTAGGTCAGCTTGTCCAGGACGGTGACGCGGTCGTCCGGCCGGTGCTCGACCGTGTGGCGTACGAAGTTCGCGCCGATGAAGCCGGCGCCGCCGGTGACGAGTACGCGCATGCTGCGAGGTGCCCTCTCTACAGGTCGGCGAAACGCGGGGCGTTCGCATCCTTGGTCGACACCGACGCCGGGTCGGCGACGTCCGGGGCGATCGGCCAGGCGATGGCGAGGTCGGGGTCGAGCGGTGTCACCGCGATTCCCGCCATCCCGGGCGTCCACTCGACACCGAAGCAGTACAGGTACTGGCACCCGTCCGGCGAGACGGCCTGGAACCCGTTGCACACCCCGGCCGGGACGAACATCTGGATGCCCACGGCGAGCCGTTCGGTGTGCACCGCTCCGTAGGTCGGCGACCCGGGTCGGGCGTCGACCCAGGCGCCGAAGGCCTCCCCGGCGGCGATGCCGATCAGCTTGTCGGCGGCCTCGCCGTGCAGGCCGCGCAGGGCCCCGTGCCGCGTCCAGGTCAGGTTGATCTGCGCCCAGCGTTCGGGGACGTCGACCCCGGCGTCGGCGAAGCCCGACGTGCGGAAGAACTCGCGCACCGTGCCCCGTTCGTCGGTGACGGCCTTGGTGGTGATCCTGGCGAGGCCGTCGATCGCGGTCCGCTCGACGGTCATCGGCCGCACGTCAGCGGGCATCGATGTACTCCTGCGCGGTCCGGCGCAGGTACTGCGCGTAGTTCGACTTGCCCATGTCCTCGCCGATCTCCAGCGCACGCTCGGCGGTGATGAAGCCGCGACGCATCGCGACCTCCTCGAGACACGCGATGGTGACGCCCTGGCGGTGCTGGAGCACCTGCACGTACTGCGCGGCCTCGAGCAACGAGTCCTGCGTGCCGGTGTCGAGCCAGGCGGCGCCGCGCCCGAGGTCGATCAGGCGGGCGTTCCCGCGCTCGAGGTACATCCGGTTGAGGTCGGTGATCTCGAGCTCGCCGCGGGGACTCGGCCTCAGGCTGCGGGCGTACTCGACGACGGTGGCGTCGTAGAAGTACAGACCGGTGACGGCGAGGTTCGAGCGTGGCTTGTCGGGCTTCTCCTCGATGTCCAGCAGCGTGCCGTCGGCGTCGACGACGGCCACGCCGTAGCGCTCGGGATCGCCGACCCGGTAGCCGAACAGCGCACACCCGCCGTCGACCTCGACCTGTCTCGCGGTGTCGACCAGGCGCCCGCCCATGCCGTAGCCGTAGAAGATGTTGTCGCCGAGCACGAGGGCGGCCGGCTCACCGGCGAGGTGTTGCTCGCCGATGAGGAACGCCTGCGCGAGCCCGTCGGGTGAGGGCTGTGCGGCGTAGGACAGCGTGATGCCCCACTGCGTCCCGTCGCCGAGCAGGCGCCGGAACTGGTCCTGGTCGTGCGGCGTCGTGATGATCAGGATGTCGCGGATGCCGGCCAGCATCAGCACCGAGATGGGGTAGTAGATCATCGGCTTGTCGTAGACCGGGAGCAGCTGCTTGCTGACGCTGTGTGTCAACGGATGCAGCCGGGTGCCGCTGCCACCGGCGAGAACGATGCCCTTCACGCGACGCAGTCTAGGGCCGATGCCGGCGAGGGGCGCTGCGGCGAGCGACTCCGGCGGTCTGCACAATCGGCACCGTGGTCACGCACGGTCGGCGGAGGACCGTCCTGCGTCGCTTGCCCTGCGACAGCACGATCGAAGTCGCAGCGGTGCTCGACTTCCTGGGCGCGCACGCGGTGCCGGGCGTCGAGACCTACGCCGGCGGCGTGTACACCCGGGTCGTCGTGGCCCGAGGTGGTCCGGCCCTCGTGTCGCTCGCCGTCGTCGAGGGCGGCGTGGAGGCCACGATCCGCACGGCTGCCGGCAACGACGTCGACGCCATCGCAGCCCTGACCCGTTCCCTGCTCGATCTCGACACCGACCCGCACGCCGTCGACGACGCACTCGGCAGCAATCCTGATCTCGGCCCGCTCGTCGCCTCTCGACCGGGTCTGCGCGCGCCCGGGTCGATCGACGGGTTCGAGACGGCCGTACGCACCGTCGTCGGGCAGCAGATCTCGCTCGCGGGGGCCCGGACGGTGCTGGGGCGCATCGTCGCCGAGCACGGCGAGGTCGCGTTCGGCGACGACCCGGGCTGGCGGTGCTTCCCCACCCCGGAACGACTCGCTGCGGTCGACCCGTCGACGCTGCCGATGCCGCGCGCACGGGGCCGGTCGGTGCAGGCCCTGTCGGCGGCCGTCGCGCGGGGCGAGGTCGCGCTGGACGGGCCGAGCCTCGACGACCGCGCGGCATGGCGGGCATCGTTGCTTGGGCTGCCGGGCATCGGGCCGTGGACGGCCGACTACCTGGCCATGCGCGTCGCGCGTGACCGGGACGTCCTGCTCGGCACCGACCTGGTCGTCAAGCGGGCCGCCGCCGAGCTCGGCATCGAGCTGCACGACGGCCGCCCGGATTGGGCACCGTGGCGCACCTACGCCACCTATCACCTGTGGGCGCACCTCGTCGCCGATCAGTGGCGCGCACAGCGGTAGCGGGTCACGTCCGGACGGGCTTTCGCTCCGGATCGACACTGCGGGGTGGTGTCCATTCGGGTCGGCCGTCGACGATGGCCACCCCGCCAGCCCAAGCGCTCGAACTCCCGGTGGTGCCAGCCGCAGAGCAGGCAGCCGTCATCGACGCACGTTCGGTGGGTGTCCTGCCATTCGGTGACGTGATGGGCCTGGGTCCACCCTGGTGGTGCCGAACAACCCGGGAACGCGCAGCCACCGTCCCGGGCGATCATCGCGAGGCGGTCGCCCTCGGTGAACAACCGGTGGGTCGAGCTGTAGGCGGTGATCGCCTTCAGGGAGTCGAGAGCGGTGACCATCAGGCGGTAGTCGCCACCAGCCCAGGAGAGAGCTTCGGCGACCGGCACCTGGGCGCCGTGGCCGGTGCGGGCGAAGCCCTCGCCGGTGGCGTAGGCCTCCGTGGTCATGGTGAGCACGAGGGTGGCCAGCACCCCGCCGGTGCTCGTGAGCTTGTCGCACCCCACGACGATCCGCAGCGCGTCGAGCAGCCCGTCGTGGCGTCGTTGGCCAGGGGTGCGGGTGTCCCTCTGTCCGTTGCTCTCGGGCTGGGGTGCGGCAAGGGCGTCGAACACGACCTGCAGGAACTCGGTGAGCTCGGCCGTGGCCTCGAACGTCCCGTGGGAGGACCCGTCGGGACGGACGGTCAGGTGCAGGTCGCGGTTCTTGCGGCGGCGCTCGACGTCGTCGAAGGCGCCGTCCTGGTCGTAGAGGTAGGAGATCCGCTCTGCGGCCTGCTTCAACGACCGCGGCGCCATGGTCGCGGCGAACCCGACCAGCTCGGCCTCCACCGTCGGGCCCATCTCCACCGCTGCGTCGGGCAGGGAGTCCACGCAGTCGGTGATGATCCGACGTTCCCGCTCGCACAGCTGCCCGGCGGCCTGGCCGGCCGCCACCAGCGGGAACAACGGCGCGAGCACCTCGCCGGTCAGGGAGCGGCGGCGTCCGCAGGCGCGCGCGGCATGCATCCGCGCCCCCGCCTCGGCAGCGTCGAGGTTCAGCATCCCGGCCAGGAAGGTCGTCATCGTGCGCGCCCCGAACGACAGATGCGTCCCCGCGGCTTCGAGGTCCAGCAGCACGTCGTGCTCGATCGCGGGCAACTTGCGCCGTAGTTGCTCCACCGACCGCAGCACCGCGAGCTGTTCGTCCTCGGACCTGCCGGCCGCGCCGGCACTGATCAACGCGTCCACGGCGGCGTGGAGTGTGGCGAGCAACGTCGCCGTATCCGTCCGCTCCAACGCCTCGATCACGTGTTCTATTATGCTACGTGCATGGACCTCGAACAAGCTCACAGCCCAGTAAAGCGGGCCCTTCAGCCACTTCAGTCACCCGTCGACGCGGAAGCCGACAACGGGCGGAAGCACCAGCACGACTCCCTCGTCGCCGAGCCTTTGCCGTGAGCGCGCCACATCAATGGAACGCGTTCTGCGCCGCCTCGAGCCCGTCGGTGAGCAGCAGCTCGACGGCGTCCGCGGCGCGGTCGACCTCCAGCGCGAGCTCCTTGCGCTCGGCTGCGGAGAAGTCGCGCAGCACGTAGTCGGCAGGGTCCTGGCGGCCGGGCGGGCGGCCGATCCCGAAACGCACCCGGGCGTAGTCCTTGCTGCCCAGCGCCGAGCTCGTCGACCGCAGCCCGTTGTGGCCGCCCTCGCCGCCCCCGCGCTTCAGTCGCACGGCTCCGAACGGCAGGTCGAGCTCGTCGTGCACGACCGCGATGCGCTCGACCGGGATCTTGTAGAAACGCGCGAGCGACACGACGGGGCCCCCGGACTCGTTCATGTAGGACCGCGGCTTGCCCAGCACGACCGGGACGCCGGCCAGCCGGCCCTCGACGACGTCGGCGCGCGACTTGTGGGTCTTGAACCGCCCGCCGACGCGGTCGGCGAGCAGGTCCAGCACGAGGAACCCGGCGTTGTGCCGGTTGCCCGCGTAACCGGGCCCGGGATTGCCGAGGCCGACGACCAGGAAACGGTCGTCGGCCACGGTGGTGTCGTTCGGGAGGAGCGGTCGGGGCTATTCGGCGCTGTCCTCGGCGGGCTTGTCGCCCTCGGCGTCGCCGTCCTCGTCCTCGGTCTCCGGGGCGTCCTCGACCATGCCGAGCTCCTCGGCGGCCTCGGCGACCTCGGCGTCGAGCTGCTCGGCGGTGGGCGCCTCGGCGATGGCCAGCACGAGCGACTCGGGGTCGGTGATCAGGTCGACGCCGCTGGGCAGCTCGACGTCGCCGGCCGTGATCTGGCCGCCGATCTCGAGACCCTCGATGCTGACCTCGAAGCCGGTCGGGATGTCGGTGGCGTCGGCCTCGACGCTGACGGAGGTGTTCTCCTGGTTGAGCAGGCCACCGGGGGCGACCTCGCCGGTGACGGTGATCGGCACGTCGACCGTGACCTTCTCGCCGCGACGGACGGCCAGCAGGTCGATGTGCTCGAAGTAGCCCTTGATCGGGTGGCGCTGGATCGACTTGGGGATGACCAGCTGCTCGCCGCCCTCGACGTCGAGGGTCAGCAGCACGTTGCTGCCGCCCTTGCGGATGGCGGTGGCCAGGTCGTGCGCGACCAGGGACACGTGGCGCGGGTCGGCGCCGTGGCCGTAGATGACGGCCGGCACCTTGCCGGCTCGGCGGGTGCGTCGCGCGCCGCCCTTGCCGAACTCGGTACGGGTCTCAGCGCTCAGTCGAACCTCGGACACGGTGGAACTCCCTGCAACACTTGTCATCGATGAACAGTCGGGCCGGCGGCTGCCGGTGATTCGTCGTGCGGTGCCTCGGACGCGGGACGTGCGTCGACGAACGACACCGCGTCGATCACGGATCCGTCCGGGACGGTCCCTCGCCGGGCAACCTGCTCAGCGTACCGGCTCGACCGGCTGCGCTCGACCACGGGGTGCAGCTCGTTCTCACCGATCCGCGGCGCGCGCAGGGCTCTCCGTACAGTGGCGCGGTGCCTGTCCGCCGTGCTGTGACCGCGACCGTCCCGTCGAAGGTGAACCTGCACCTGTCGGTCGGCGATCTGCGGCCGGACGGCTTCCATGAACTGGTGACGGTGTTCCACGCCCTGGACATGTGCGATCAGGTCGTGGCCCGGGCGTCGACTTCGCTGTCGCTCGGCATCGAGGGCGAGGGCGAGGACGTGCTCCCCACCGACGCCGGCAATCTGGCCCACCGAGCCGCCGAGCTGCTCGCCGAGGCCGCCGGTGTCCGGCCCGACGTCCGTCTGGAGCTGAACAAGTTCATCCCGGTGGCGGGTGGCCTCGCCGGTGGTTCGGCCGACGCCGCGGCCACCTTGGTCGCCTGCGCCGAGCTGTGGGGAGTGAGCGCGGACCTGCCGCGGCTCGCCGCCGAGCTGGGCAGCGACGTCGCGTTCTCGCTCCTGGGCGGCACGGCGCTGGGGACGGGCCGGGGCGAGCTCCTCACGCCGGTTGCCACGACGGGCACCTACGCCTGGGCCCTGGCCCTGGCCGACTTCGGCATCTCGACCCGTGATGCGTATCGCGAGCTGGACCGTCAGCGCGCGACCGGCGAGGCACCCGAACCCGCGGGACCGCCGGACGCGTTGCTGGCCGCGCTCGCGACCGGAACTCCCGCCGACGTCGCCGCACACCTCGTCAACGACCTGGAGCCGGCAGCACTCGCCCTCGCCCCGTCACTGCGCGACACCCTCGATGCCGGGTTGGCCGCCGGAGCCCTCGGCGGCATCGTGTCCGGTTCCGGACCCACCTGTGCGTTTCTGTGCCCGGACGCGGACACCGCCGACGGGCTCACCCGGAGCCTGCTGGACGCCGGGGTGTGCCGCGACGCGCGTGTGTCCGACGGGCCCGCACCCGGCGCGCGGGTGACTAGCACGAACGTGCCGGTCTGATGGCGAACCTCGTCAACCTCGAGAACGTGGGCAAGGCCTACGGCACGACGGTCGTCCTCGACGGCGTCTCACTGGGCGTGGCCGACGGCGAACGCATCGGCGTCGTCGGGCGCAACGGTGGCGGCAAGTCGACGTTGCTGCGCCTGATGGTCGGCGACGAGACACCCGACGCCGGTCGGGTGACGCGCAGCAACGAGGGCAGCATCGCCCTGGTCGACCAGCGCGGGCTGCTGCCCGCCGGCTCGTCGGTGCGCACGGTGGTGGTCGGTGACGGCGCCGAGCACCTGTGGGCCGGGGACGCCGCAGTCCGCGAGGTGCTGGCCGGTCTCGGCCTGGCCACGGTCGGCCTCGACGCCGACGTCGCGCGCCTGTCCGGCGGGGAGCGCCGACGCGTCGCGCTGGCTGCCGCCCTGGTGCAGCAGGCCGACCTGCTCGTGCTCGACGAACCCACCAACCATCTCGACGTCGAGGGCATCACCTGGCTGGCGGGCTACCTGCGCCGGCGACGCGGCGCGTTGCTCGTCGTCACCCACGACCGCTGGTTCCTGGACGCGGTCTGCGAGCGGATGTGGGAGGTCGGCGACGCCACCGTCCGCCCCTTCGACGGCGGGTATGCCGCCTACGTCCTGGCCCGGGCCGAGCGGATGCGTCAGGCCGAGGCCACCGAGACGCGCCGGCAGAACCTGCTGCGCAAGGAACTGGCCTGGTTGCGCCGCGGCGCCCCGGCCCGCACGTCGAAGCCCAAGTTCCGTATCGACGCCGCCGAGGCGCTCATCGCCGACGTCCCCGAGCCGCGCAGCGGGGTCGAGCTGCGCGCCCTCGCCCAACGCCGCCTGGGCCGCAGCGTGGTCGACGTCGAGGACGTCACCGTCACCGTCGGCGCCGGGACCGAGCGCGCCCGCACCCTGCTCGACCACGTCACCTGGCACGTCGGTCCCGGCGACCGGATCGGCGTCATCGGCGTGAACGGCTCGGGCAAGAGCCACCTGCTGCGGCTGCTGGCGGGCGAGCTCGACCCGGACTCGGGGACCGTGAAGATCGGCCAGACCGTGCACACCGGGCACCTCAGCCAGGAGATCGTCGAACTCCCGGACAACCTGCGGGTCCTCGAGGCGGTCAACGAGGTCCGCGCGTCGGCCGAGATCGACGGGGTCGAGCTCAGCGCCGGTCAGCTGGCCGAGAGCTTCGGCTTCCCCAACGAGCGGCAGTGGACGCCCGTGTCGAACCTCTCGGGCGGCGAGCGGCGGCGGCTGCAGCTGCTGCGCCTGCTGCTGATGCAGCCCAACCTGCTGCTGCTCGACGAACCCACCAACGATCTCGACACCGACACCCTGGCTGCGCTCGAGGACCTGCTCGACCGGTGGGCCGGCACCATCGTGATCGTCAGCCACGACCGTTACCTGCTCGAGCGGGTCTGCGACACCACGGTGGCCCTGCTCGGTGACGGCTCGCTGGCCGCGCTGCCCGGCGGCGTCGAGGAGTACCTGGCGCGCCGAGCCGCCACCCGCGTCGACCCCGGCCCGATCGGTGCGGAGGACCGTCGCGACAAGCGTGGTGACACCCGCAGCGCCCGCAAGGAGCTGACCCGCCTCGAACGACGGGTCGCCACCCTGGACAAGCAGGAGGCCGCGCTGCACGCGGAACTCGCCACCCACGCCACCGACTTCGCCCGCGTCGGCGAGCTCACGGCGCAGCTGCGAGAGCTCACGGCCGAGCGCGAGGCGGCCGAGGAGGCCTGGCTGGTGCTCGCCGAGGACGCCTGACGCGCTGCTGTTACTGCGCGCCGTTCTCGTCCGCGGGTGCGGTGGCCGTGGTGCCCGACAGCGTCGCCAGCATCTGACGCACGTTGGACAGCTGGGCGTTGATGGCGTTGCGGCGCTGCACGTGCGCGGCCAGTTCGCGCTCGGACTCGTCGCGGATGCGATCGGCACGGGCCACGGCCTCGGCGACGATCTGCTGCGACTTCTGCTCGGCCTCGGCGTTGAGCCGCGCCGCACGCTCGGCCGCCTCGGCCTGCACCTGGTCGGCGTGCGACCGCGTGGCGGCCACCCGCTCGCGGGCCTCGCCGAGCGCCTGCTCGGCCTCCTCGGTGCGCTCCTGGAAGACCGACTCGGCCTTGTCGCGGCGCTCGGCCAACGACTGCTCGAAGTCGGCCGCCGCCTGCGCCGAACGGGCCTGCTGCTCCTCGAAGAGCGCCTCGGCCTCGTTGCGTCGGGCGACGGCCCGCCGCTCGGCCTCGTCGATCATCTGCTCGGCGCTGCGCTTGGCGTCCTCGACGATGCGCGCGCTCTCCTGGTCCGCGTTGCTGCGCGTCTCGACGGCGTACCGGTCGGCGTCCTCGCGCGTGCTCGTGGCCGTGGTCTCGGCGTCCGCCAGGTTGCGGTGCACCTCGGCGACGGCCGCCGTCCGCATCTCTTCGGCCTCCTCCTCGGCCATGGCCAGGATGCGGCCGATCCGCTTGCCGAAGTCGTGGAAGGTCGGCTCGGCGGGCGGCTGCGGCTTGACCTCGCGCTCACGCGCCTCGCTGGCCTGCCGCGCCTCGTCGGCCTGCCGCCCGAGTCCCTCGACCTGCCGGGCCAGTTCGTCGGCGCGAGTGTTGGCCTCGGCCGCGGCGCGGGACAGCTCGGCGACGTGACGGTCGACCTCGGCCGGGTCGTACCCGCGCATGACAGTCCGGTAGGTGCTCGTCGTGTTGTCGCTCATCGTCCCCCGCGCTCATTGCGTCCTGCCGTCGGTGGGGCGAGACTACCGGTCCTGCAGACGGGGCGCCTGTTCAGCAGTGGCGTCCCGATCGGAGCTGCTGTCGTCGCCCGAGTCGCGCGCGACGCCTCGTGGGCCGGCCCGTCCGACACCGTCGGCCTCGGCCTGTTCGGCGACGGCCAGCGCGTCGATGGCCCCCGACAGGTCGCCCAGCTGCTTGGCGATCTCGTCGCGGTGCGCACCGAGAACGGCGACCTCGGCCCGCGCCTCCGCGAGCTTCGAACGCGCCGAGGCCCGCACCGCGTCGGCTTCTGCGCGGGCCTCCTGCAGCGCCCGTTCCGCCTCCTCGTTCCGGCGGCGGGCCTGCTCCAGCGAGGCCGCCGCCTGCGTCCGCGACGCGGCGATGATCTGCTCGGCGTCGTCCCCGGCCGCCTGACGGATCTCCACCGAGTCGCGCTGCGCGGCCTCGAGCCGGGCGGCACACTCGTCACGGACCTCGGCCTCGAGGGCCTCCGCCCGCTGCTTCGCGGCGGTGCGGGCCTCGGCACCCTCGGCCTCGGCCTGCTCCCTGATCCTGGCCGCGTCCGCCGCGGCGGCGGCCAGCAGGTCGGTCATGGTCTGCTTAGTCCACGACGTCTGCTCGGCCGCCTCCGCGATCTCGGCCGACACCGCCTCACGGACGTCGTCGAGCATCGCGTCACCCCGGCCCCGCGCCTCCGCACGGATCTGCTCGGCATCGCGCTCGGCCTCGGCCAGCACGCGCTCGCGGGTGTCGGACAGCTCCGCGGCCAGGGCGTCGCGTTGCCGGTCGGCATCCTGGGCCGCCCGCGCCTCGAGACCGGCCGCGCGTTCCCGCGCGGCGGCGACGATGGCCTCGGCCTGGTCGCGCAGGACCCGGGCCGCGGCACGCCCGTCCTCGGCCAGCCGCTCGGCGTCCTCGCGGGCGTCCTCGAGCACGAGCCCGGCGAGCCGCTCGGCGTCCTCGCGGGCGTCGGCGAGCACCACGTCGGCGGCCTGCTCGGCCCGGGCCAGGACGAGCCGGGCCTGCTCGTGGGCGTCCGCGCCGTCCGCCTGCGGGGCGCCGGGGGGAGCGGCCTCGTCCATGGGCTACATGGTGGCAGGCCGCGTACCGCGGTGCACGATCGGCCGACGGGGACTCGGTGGACCCACAGCGGGCGCACGGGACCCGGTCAGGGCGCCGGCCGGGTCCGTACCGGTCGCGGCGCGGACTCCAGGTGTTTCAACCCGTTCCACCCCAGGTTCACCAGGTGCGCGGCGACCTCCTCGCGCCCCGGTTCGCGCTCCTCCAGCCACCACATGCCGGTGAAAGCCACCATCCCGACGAGCATCTGGGCGTACAGCGGGGCCAGCTCGACGGACACCGAAGTACGCGCGAACTCCCGGGCGAGGATGTGCTCGACCTGGCTGGCCACGTCGTTGAGCAGGGACGAGAAACCACCGCCCGCTGCACCCGAGGCGTCGTTGGACACCGAGCTCACCGGGGAGTCGCGCGCGAGGATGCGGAACCCGTCGGTCTCCTCCTCGATGTAGGTCAGCAGGGCCAGGGCGGCCTGTTCGACGAGACCGTGGGCGTCGCCGTCGGCCAGCGAGGCGGTCAGCCGGCCGAGCAGGTCGGCCATCTCGCGGTCGACCACGACCGCATAGAGCCCTTCCTTGCCGCCGAAGTGCTCGTACACGACCGGCTTGCTGACACCGGCCCGCGCGGACACCTCCTCGATCGAGGCCGCGTCGTAACCCTTCTCGGCGAACAGCGCGCGGCCGATGGCGATCAGCTGCTCGCGACGCTGCTGACCGGTCATCCGGACCCGTCGTCGCTGCTCGGACTCGGTCATCGCCGATGATGGTGCCATGACTCCGGACGTGCGCGCCGACGACGACGCGCTGACCTACTCGACGTACCTGCGCCTGGACGACCTGCTCGACGCGCAGTCGCCGCGCACCGGCGAGCACGACGAGCTGCTGTTCGTGATCATCCATCAGGTCTACGAGCTGTGGTTCAAGCAGATCCTGCACGAAGCGGCCCGGCTCCAGCAGCGCCTCGAGGGAGGCGACGCGGCGGGCGCGCTGCTCACCTCGCGCCGCATCGCGAAGATCCTGAAGACCGTGGTCGGCCAGCTCGACGTCCTGGAGACGATGACACCCCGCCAGTTCGCGAGCTTCCGTCCCGAGCTCGGCGGCTCGAGTGGTTTCCAGTCCGAGCAGTTCCGCGAGCTCGAGGCCGTCCTCGGCCGCCGCGACCTCGACCCTTCCCGTGACTCCCGTACGGCCGACGCGATGCAGCGGCGCTCGGTGTTCGACTCCCTGCTGTGTTACCTCGCCGCGGCCGGCCACGACGTCCCCCCGCCGGCCCTCGAGCGCGACCCGTCGCAGCAGTGGCCGGCCGGCGACGAGGCCGTGCTGTCGCTGCTGAAGGCCGTCTACGCCGACGAACGGGGTGCGGCGGCCCAGCTGTGCGAGGCGCTGGTCGACGTCGACGAGGGCGTACAGGAATGGCGCTACCGGCACGTCAAGATGGTCGAGCGGATCATCGGCGCGCAGCCCGGCACCGGCGGGTCCGCCGGGGCGGCCTACCTGCGCTCCACCCTGTTCCGGCCCGCGTTCCCCGACCTGTGGCAGGTGCGGGGTGTCTGAGCCCGTCGTCGCGATCCGCTCACGCGTCGAGGCAGCACAGGCCGACGACGCCGACCCGCTCGCCTACCTGCGGGCCCGCTTCGCCGTCCCCGACGGGCTCGTGTATCTGGACGGGAACTCCCTGGGCGCCCTGCCCGTGGGGGTCGGTTCGACGGTCGCCGATTCGGTGGCCCGCGAGTGGGGCGAGGACCTCATCGGTTCCTGGAACGTCAACGGCTGGTGGACGCTGCCGACGCGGGTCGGTGACCGGATAGGTGCGCTCGTCGGCGCGGCGCCGGGGCAGGTGTTGTGCGGCGACTCGACCACCGTCCAGCTGTTCCAGGCCATGGTCGCGCTGGCCCGGCTGAAGCCGCACCGGCGGGTGATCGTCACCGACGGCGCGAACTTCCCGACCGACCAGTACGTGGCCGAGTCGGTCGCCCGCTTGCTCGGCCTCGAGCTGGTGCGGGTGCGCCCGGACGAGGTGGCCTCGGTGCTGGACGCGCGCACCGCGCTGGTGTCGTTCAGCGCCGTCGACTACCGCACCGGCGAGCTGTGGGACCTCGAGAACATCACCTCGACCGTCCACGGTGCGGGCGCGCTGATGCTCTGGGACCTTGCGCACGCGGCCGGTGCACTGCCCGTCGACCTGGACCGGCTGGGCGCGGACGCCGCCGTCGGCTGCTCGTACAAGTACCTCAACGGCGGGCCCGGTGCGCCGGCGTGGATCTACCTCCCCGCTCGGCTCCAGGAGGTCGCGGACCTGCCGCTGACCGGGTGGCAGGGCCACGTCACGCCGTTCGAGCTGGACCCCACGTACTCGCCGGCGCCCGGGGTCGAGCGCGCCCGCATCGGTACACCGCCGGTGCTGTCGATGCGCGCGCTCGACGCGTCCCTCGACGTGTTCGACGGCGTGGCGCTGACCGAGCTGCGCGCGAAGTCGCTGCGGCTCAGCGGACTGGTCATCGACTACGTCGACGAGCACCTGTCCGGCGTCGAGGTGGTGACCCCGCGCGACCCGTCGCGACGGGGGTCGCAGGTGTCGTTGCGGGTCGCGTCGGCGTACGAGGTGACCCAGGCGCTCATCGCGCGCGGGGTGGTCGGCGACTTCCGGGCGCCCGACCTGGTGCGGCTGGGGTTCACGCCGCTCTACCTGTCCTTCGTCCAGGTGTGGGACGCGATGGAGACGGTGAGCTCGGTGCTGGCCACGGGCGAGTGGCGCGACCCGCGTTTCGCGGTCCGGGCCGCCGTCACCTGACCGTCAGGTCGCGGCCGAACGGCCTGCCGGCTCGGTCAGGCGTCGACGCGCAGCTTCTCCAGGCGTTCCGGACGGGGCCAGCGGACGTCCGTCGCCCAGCCCAGCTTCTCGAAGAGCCAGATGACGCGCGCGGACTCGTCGATCTGGCCGCGCAGGACGCCGTGCCGGGCCGCGGTCGGGTCCGCGTGGTGCATGTTGTGCCAGCTCTCGCCGAAGCTCAGGATGGCCAGCGGCCAGAAGTTCGCGCTGCGGTCGCGGGCCGCGAAGGGCCGCTCGCCGATCATGTGGCACACCGAGTTGATGGACCACGTGACGTGGTGCAGCAGGAAGATCCGCACCAGCGAGGCCCAGAAGAACGCCGACAGCGCGCCGCCCCACGACATGGTCACCAGGCCGCCGATCAGCGCCGGCGAGAACACCGAGACCAGCACCCACGCCGGGAACAGCCGGTCGACGAGGCGGATGTCGGGGTCCGACATGAGGTCCGGCGTGTACTTGTCGCGGTTGGTGTGCTCGATGTCGAACAGCCAGCCGAGGTGGGCGAACCAGAAACCCTTGGCCAGGGCGCCGGCCGAGTTGCCGAAGCGCCACGGCGAGTGCGGGTCGCCCTCACGGTCGCTGAAGGCGTGGTGGCGGCGGTGGTCGGCGACCCAGCGGATCACCGGACCCTCGATGGCCATCGAGCCCGCGATGGCCAGCCCGATCCGCAGCCCCCGGTTGGCCTTGAACGACCCGTGCGTGAAAAGGCGGTGGAAGCCGACGGTGATGCCGAAGCCGGTCCCGAAGTAGAAGATCACCAGCAGCGTGACGTCCGTCCAGCTCATCCCCCACCCCCAGGCCACCGGGATGATCGCGGCGAACGCGAGGAACGGCACGATGACGAACAGGTAGAGCATCGCCTGCTCACCGCGTCGCTTGGTGCCCTCGAACACCGGCTTGGGCCCGTCGGCGGACGGGGCCGGTGAACGTTCGTCGAGAAGGGTCATGAAGCCTGCTTCCAGGGGTGCAATGGGGCCGGTTACGGCAGCGTAACTTACGGGTTCGTACGCAGCGAGGGGCTCGGGGGAACCGGCCATGTCCTAACCTGGACGCCGGTGCAGCAGCGATGGGGGATGGGGTAATCGGCAGCCCGCCGGCCTTTGGAGCCGTGCAGTCTCGGTTCGAGTCCGAGTCCCCCAGCCACCGGCCGTCGATGTGTCTGCCCGCGACGTCGTCGAGAGGACCGTTCTGGTGGCCGAACAGCCGGTAGCCGTCATCGTGCTCGCCGCAGGCGAGGGCACCCGCATGCGTTCCGAAGCACTGCCCAAGGTGCTGCACGGCTTCGCCGGACGCTCGATGCTGGGCCACGTCCTGGCCGCCGCCGCGCCGCTGGGCGCGAACTCCACCGTGGTCGTCGTCGGTCATCGCCGCGACGAGGTCACCGCGCACCTCGACGGCATCGCACCCGACGCCGTCGCGGTGGTGCAGGCCGAGCAGCGCGGCACCGGCCATGCCGTTCGACAGGCCCTCGACGCCGTCGCGGCCGGCGCGACCGGCACCGTCGTCGTGGTCCCGGGCGACGCGCCGCTGCTCACCGACACCGCGCTGACCTCGCTGGTGGCCGAGCACGAGGCCGCCGGCGCCGTCGCCACCCTGCTCACGAGCGTCCTGACCGACCCCACCGGGTACGGACGAGTGATCCGCGGCGCCGACGGCGCTGTCGAACGCGTCGTCGAGCACAAGGACGCCGACGCCGACGAGCTCGCCGTGAACGAGGTCGCCACCAGCGTCTACGCCTTCGACCACGCCGCCCTGCGCGACGCCATCGGGCGGATCTCCACCGACAACGTGCAGGGCGAGGAGTACCTCCCCGACGTCATCGGCATCTTCACCGGTGCGGGCCGGCCGGTGGCCGCGGTGGTCGCGCCGGCCGACGAGACCGCCGGGTGCAACGACCGCGTCCAGCTCGCCGCCGCGCACGCCACCTACAACCGGCGGCTGCTCGAGACGCACATGCGGGCCGGCGTTACCGTCGTCGACCCGGCGTCCACCTGGGTCGACGCCGACGTGATCGTGGAGCCCGACGTCACCCTCTGGCCGTCGGTCGACCTGCACGGACGCACCTTCGTCTCGCGCGGCGCGGAGATCGGGCCGCAGACCAGCCTCACCGACACCGCCGTCGGCACCGGCGCCACCGTCACCCGCACCGTCGCGATCGGGGCCGCCATCGGTGCCGACGCCACGGTCGGCCCGTTCGCCTACCTGCGCCCGGGTGCCGACCTGGGCGAGGGTGCCCACGTCGGCACCTACGTCGAGATCAAGAACAGCGAGGTCGGCGCGGGCAGCAAGGTGCCGCACCTGAGCTACGTCGGCGACGCCACCATCGGCGAGCACAGCAACATCGGCGCGGCCACCGTGTTCGTCAACTACGACGGGGTGGCGAAGAACCGCAGTGTCGTCGGCGACCACGTGAAGATCGGTTCGGACACCATGATCATCGCCCCGAGAACCATCGGGGACGGCGCGTACACCGCCGCCGGATCGGTGATCACCACCGATGTGCCGCCGGGCGCCATGGCCGTGGCCCGCGGGCGGCAGCGGAACGTGGCAGGCTGGGTGCAGCGCAAGCGGGCCGGGACCCTGTCCGCCGACGCCGCCGCCCGGGCGACACCTCCGGACGCGAGCCCGACCGTCGAGCCCGACGACCACTGACCCCGATCCCCACCAACGAGACGGACGGACCGATGTCGACTCTGCAGGTCGCCGGGCGCAAGAGCCTGGTCATTCTCTCCGGCGGCGCGTACCCGCAGCTGTCGGACGAGATCGCCGGTCACATCGGCGTCACCGTGACCGGGACCACCCGCCGCGAGTTCGCCAACGGCGAGCTGTTCATCCGCCCCAACGACTCCGTGCGCGGCACGGATGCGTTCGTGATCCAGGCGCACACGACGCCGATCAACGACTGGCTCATGGAGAGCCTGATCCTGGTGGACGCCCTCAAGCGCGCGTCGGCCAAGCGCATCACCGTCGTCGCGCCGTTCTATCCCTACGCCCGGCAGGACAAGAAGCACCGCGGCCGCGAGCCCATCTCGGCGCGGCTGATCGCCGACCTGTTCAAGACCGCCGGCGCCGACCGGCTGATGGCCGTCGACCTGCACACCGCGCAGATCCAGGGTTTCTTCGACGGCCCCGTCGACCACCTGTTCGCGATGCCGCTGCTGTCGAGCTACATCCGCGACAAGTACAGCGCCGACCGCGATCTCGTGGTCGTGTCACCGGACACCGGCCGGGTGCGGATGGCCGAGCAGTGGGCCGACGAGCTGGGCGGGCTCGGCATCGCCTTCGTGCACAAGAGCCGCAACATCGACGAGGTCAACGAGGTCGAGGCCAACCGCGTGGTCGGAGACGTCGCGGGCAAGTGCTGCCTGCTGATCGACGACATGATCGACACGGCGGGCTCGATCACGAAGGCCGCCGACCTGCTGTTCGACGCCGGCGCCACCGAGGTCGTCGTCGCCGCCACCCACGGCATCTTCAGCGGCCCGGCTGTCGACCGGCTGAAGAACAGCCGCATCGCCGAGGTCGTGGTCACGAACACCCTGCCCATCCGTCCCGAGCAGGAGTTCGACTCCCTCACCGTCCTGTCGATCGCCCCGTTGCTGGCGCAGGCGATCAAGGAGGTCTTCGAGGACGGCTCGGTGACGAGCCTGTTCAGGGGACGCAGCTGACGACCGACCCGGGGACGACAGCGATCACGTGCTCGGCGCCTGCCAGTCGCAGTGCACCCGCGCGTGCGCGCCGTGGGCGGTCCGGGTGACCTCCACGGTGCCGTGGTGCGCGAGGATCCGGCAGGTGATCGAGCGTGACGACCCGGCCGTCGCGTAGATCGTGAAGTAGTCGCCGACCCCGCTGTCGATCGTCTTGCGGTAGGGCAACGACGGGTGGAACACGTGCACGAGCACCAGGTCGGCGTTCGAGTACTCGACGAACGACGCCGGCGCGGCCCCCGACACCTCGTAGGTCACCGGGCCGATCGTGGTCGCGGTCGGCGCGTCGGACGGGATGTCCTCCGGCACGGAGGTCAGCGGGTCCACCGACGGGATCGCGGTCAGCACGGTGGAGGGGACGCCCGGTGGGGTGTACGGCCCGTCGGTGGGGAACGTGGCGGCGACCGACGACGGGGTGTGGTGGTGGTGGTCGAACTGCACGAAGAACACGACCACCCTCAGGACGAACAACACGCCGGCCAGCACGCCCAGCACCGGGCGCCACCTGCGACGTGCCCATGACCCGGACTCGCCCTCCACGTTCCGCGGCACGTGCGGCTCCCCGAAGGCTCAGCAGTTGTAGTTGTTCGCGTAGGACGGGTCGCACGTCGACACCGTGGCGACCGCGATGATGATCCACAACGCGATCCAGCCGATGCCGATGCACAGCGCGATGATGCCGAACTTCTTCACGCGGTCGGCCTGGTGCTGCGCCCCCGCGAGGTCACCGGCGAACAGCGCGCGGTCGATGTTGCCCCACGCCGAGGTGAGCGAGTAGATGGCCAGCGGCCAGAAGAACAGCCAGTTGACGACGAACCAGCCGGTGGGCTTGGCGACCCCGCCGTAGGGCGGCGCACCGTACGGGGCCTGGCCGTAGGGAGCCTGGCCGTAGGGCGGCTGGCCGTAGGGAGCCTGGCCGTAGGGCGCCTGACCGTACGGAGTCTGACCGTAGGGAGCCTGGCCGTAGCCGTAGCCGGGCGGCGGGGCCTGGCCGTACCCGGGCGGTGGTGCCTGCTGCCCGTATCCGGCCGGCGGCGCCTGACCGTACGGGTTCTTCGAGAAATCAGGGGCGGTCACGGCGGACTCCATCGGACACGGGGCATGCGGGCGGGACCGACAGTAGGCGACCGGGGGCCGTTCACCTAGACGGACGAGGCGTCCGCAAGCAGATCGTCATCGATGCGGATCGGGACGATGTCGGGCGAGCCGGGCGTACCCGGCGACGTCGAGCGTCTCGCCGCGGGCGCGGGGGTCCACGCCCGCGGCGACCAGCGCCTCCTCCGACGCTGCGGGCGAGCCCGCCCACCCGGCCAGGGCCGCCCGCAAGGTCTTGCGCCGCTGGGCGAACGCGGCGTCCACGACCGCGAACACCTCCGCCCGTGACGCCGTGGTCGCAGGCGGTTCGCGGCGGGTCAACCGGACGAGCCCGGAATCGACGTTCGGCGCAGGCCAGAACACCGACGGCGGCACGGCACCGGCGCGCTCGGCAGCGGCGTACCAGGCCACCTTCACGCTCGGGACGCCGTACGTCCTCGAGCCGGGCCCGGCGACCAGGCGGTCGGCGACCTCGGCCTGCACCATCACCAGCCCGCGGGCCAACGACGGCACCGTCTCGAGCAGGTGCAGGACGACCGGCACCGCGACGTTGTAGGGGAGGTTCGCCACCAACGCCGTCGGTGCGGGACCGGGCAGGCCGGCCAGGCGCAGGGCGTCTCCGGTGACGACCTCGAGCTCCGCCTGCGGCATCCGGGCGGCCACCGAACCGGGCAGGGCCGAGGCCAGCACCGGGTCGATCTCGACGGCCGTGACGGGGTGCCCGGCCTCCAGCAGGCCCAGGGTCAACGACCCGAGGCCCGGGCCGATCTCCAGAACGCGTTCGGCCGGCAGCAGTCGCGCCGACCGGACGATGCGCCGGATCGTGTTGCCGTCGTGCAGGAAGTTCTGGCCGAGGGTCTTCGTCGGCCGGATGCCGAGTCGCGCGGCCTGGGCGCGGATCTCGGCGGGACCGAGCAGCACCGATTCCACGGCCAGTCGGCCCTCCCATCCCGTCCGCGCCTCGCTGGGGCAGGTGTCGGCCGCCGGCGTGCTTTAGTCTGCCAGCACGTAACACCGGAACGAGGGAGCTGTCGGTGGCCGACGTGCTGGAGATCCGCCACGGCGAACGGCGCGTACAGGTGAGCCCGGGCAGCGTCTTCGTGGTCGGTCGCGACCCGGCCGCGGGCTTGCGCATCACCGACGACACCAAGGTGTCGGCCAAGCACCTGACGATCTGGTTCGAGAACGGCTGGCGGTTGCGCAGCGAGGGCCGCAACGGCACCTTCCTCGCCGGCCGGCGCATCGACACGCTCGCGCTCGCGCCGCGCACCGTCCTGCACCTCGCCGACCCGCAGGGCACCCCCCTCGAGCTGCACGTCGTGCCCGCCGCCGTCGCGCCGGGCTCGGCCCCGCCCGGCCAGGCCGCCGCGTCCGCGCAGGCCTACGCCCCCACGCCCCGGGCG
>NZ_CAXUNP010000023.1:0-54351 GCF_964252635.1 uncultured Jatrophihabitans sp. | reverse complement strand
GTTCCCGGGCACGACACCGCCGCCCCCGCCGCCGGCCGCCCCGTCGCCGGATGCACCCGTCACGCTCGACAAGGGCCGGGTCAACCTCGTCAAGGGCGCGCGGGTCAGCCTGGTGAAGCAGGGCGCACCGCCGTTGTCGCTCGTGACGATGGGTCTCGGCTGGGACCCGGCGCGCGGTGGCCGCAACATCGACCTGGACGCGTCGGTCATCGCCTTCGACCAGAACGGCCGGGACCGAGAGATCGTCTACTTCGCGCACAAGAAGGGGTTCAAGGGCGCGATCCGCCACCAGGGTGACAACCTCACCGGCAAGGGCGACGGTGACGACGAGAAGATCGACGTCGACCTGACGGCCCTGCCGCCGGACATCACGACGCTGGTCTTCACCATCACGTCCTTCCGCGGACAGCGCTTCACGGAGGTCGCCAACGCGTTCTGCCGCCTCGTCGAGGCCCACAGTGGTGCCGAGCTCGTCCGCTACAACCTCTCGGACTCGCAACCGGCCACGGCGGTGCTCATCGCCGCGCTGCGCCGCACGCCGAACGGCAGCTGGGAGATGCGGGCGCTCGGCGAGTTCCAGGACGCGAAGACCGGCAAGGGCCTGGTCGGTCCGGCGTCCCGGCACGCGGTGGCTCCGTGACCCCACGCGCGCCCGCACCCCCCGTTCAGTCGACGGGGGTGCGGTCGTCGCGCCAGGTGATGCGGTCGTAGCCGTACGCGCGGGCGGCCTCCCGAACGTCACCGGCGATGGACTCCATCTCGGCCCGGACCACCAGCTCGCCGTCGAGGTTGTAGAGCGAGACCAGCACGCCGACCGTGCTCGAGTAGAGCGTCTCGAGCGGCAACTCGATGCGGCCGCCGCCGAACGTCTCGAGCACGAGCGTGCCTCCCCAGGTCAGCGCCTGACGGGACTCCGAGAACGCGTACACCGTGATGCGCTCGACGTCGCCGATCTGCCGGAGATCGATCGAGAGCCGCTCGTAGTCCTCGTGGCCGGCGACGATCACCGGTCGGCGCGACGACGGCGCGAACCGGTTGCCTCCGGTGAGCTGGACCGTCGAGGTACCGCCGGAGCGGAACTGGTACAGCGCCCCGAGGCGTAGGTCTCCGACGTCCCCGGAGCACACCGCCTCGACGGTGAGGTGCCCCACGCCGGACTGCACCCGGGTCAGCGTCACCGTCGGCGTCGCGACCCCGAGCAGGACCTGCTCGCGACCGGACACGTGGCGGTCCTCGTGCCGGCGCAGTGCCGGGCCCTTGGGGCGCGCCGCGACCGCGCCGGTTGGTGCCGGCCCGGGCGTGGCCGACGGGGTGGACAGGTCGAGGGACCCGCCCGCTGACGGCGCTGACGGCGCTGACGGCGCGGGCGCCGACGGACGTGTGTAGTCGACTCCCCCGCTCGACGTCGCCGGGCGACGACCGGGCCGGCTGAAGTCGATCTTGGGGCGGGTGCCCGTCGGCGGCGTCGGTGCCGCCGGGGCATCGCGGTGTGCCCGGTCGGGGCGCGTGTAGTCGATACCGCCGCCGGTGGACGCGACGGTGGGCGGCGCGGCAGGCGGCGGCGCGGCGGCCGGCCGGGGCCGCGACCGGCGACGCAGGAAGGTGAGGTCGGGACGCGGCGCGGCGCCGGTGGGGTCGGTGTCCACGGCGCTCAGAGTGGGATGCCGTAGTCGGTCGCGATCCCGGTGATGCCCTTCGAGTAGCCCTGCCCGAGCACCTTGAACTTCCAGTCCGGCCCGTTGCGGTACACCTCGCCGAGCGCTACAGCAGTCTCGCCCTCGAAGGCCCGCGACAGGTCCTCGGAGCGGACGAGCTCGGCGTTGTCGGCCGCGTTCAGGACGCGCACGATGCACGACCGCAGTTGACCCAGGGTGCGGCGCTGCGCCGGCCCGTCGTTGACGTAGAGCACGACGACGACGCGCGCGATCTCGGCCGGCACGTCGGCCAGGCTGATCTCGAGCTGCTCGTTGTCGCCGCCCAGCGCTCGCTCGAGGTGCTGGGTCGATTGATCGGACGAGGTGATCTGGTTGAAGAACACGAAGTCCTGGTCGCTGCGCGCGCGCCCGTCCGCGCCGCAGAGCACCGCGGCCAGGACCAGGCCATCGTCGAGCACCCGCTCGGCACCCGCGTTCCAGGCCACGCCGACGACCAAGGCCTGCAGGCCCGGGATCTCCCGTGTCAGCGCGACGTTCGCGCCTCGCTTCATCTCGGCCATCTCGATGTCGAGCCTAGTGTCCGTCGCCGGGGATCAGAGGTCGAGGTCCGAGCGGCTGAATTTCGTCTGCAGGAAGTTGCCCTGGGTGAACAGGGCGTTGACGTCGTGCTCGCGGGCGGCCCTCGCCAGATCGCCGGCCGCACCCGCGAGGGAGTCCAGCTGCTCGCGCAGCGCGGCGCGCGGCGTACG
Organism: uncultured Jatrophihabitans sp.; assembly: GCF_964252635.1. GTDB lineage: Bacteria > Actinomycetota > Actinomycetes > Mycobacteriales > Jatrophihabitantaceae > Jatrophihabitans. The sequence continues at coordinate 51,947 of NZ_CAXUNP010000023.1, read as the reverse complement.
CCCGGACGGGCCGACCTGGTCGGTCAGCCGCGGGTCGAGAGCCAGGTACGCGCGCAGGGTGGTCGGCAGGTAGTCCCCCACGATGCCGTTGATCTGGACCACCGCGTACACGTCGAGCTGGTCAGCGGTCGCGGTGTCGATGACCTCGCGGATGCGGTCGGTGATCTCGCGTGAGACGACCACGGCCTCCACCGGCAGCTTGCCCGCGCTGCGGTTGACGAACTGCACGAGCTCCCAGAGCCGGCGCAGCAGGTGTTCGGGTGAGTCGTCGTCCTCGGCCGGGTCGGCGGCCGGGGGCGACTCCTCGTGCCCGCGTCGGAACCACGTCACGCGACGCCTGCCGGGTCAGGAGCCCGGCAGCGCGTTCGGGTTCGCGCCCGGCAGCTCGGCCGACGCGCCCTCCTGGCGCCGGGTGCGCTCCAGGTAGGGCCGCGCGCGCTCGATCTGACCCTCGAGCGCGGTGACGGTCTGCGACATGGAATCGGTGGCCTGGGCCCGGAACGAGTCGATCGCGTCCATCGTCTGGAACACGTTGTCGAACGCCGCCTGCAGCTTCTGGATGTCGATCGTCGAGCTGGCCGCCTGCTGGTTGATCTCGGCACCCTGGATGCGCAGCTGGTTCGAGGTCGACTCGATGAGGTTCGACGTCGTGGTGTTCAACGCGCTGATCTGGTCCAGGACGAGCTTCTGCCGCGCCAGCGCCTGCGACACGATGACCGCCGTGCGCAGCGCCGAGATGGTGGTGGTCTGCGCGCGGTCGACGCCCTTGATGAGCTCCAGGTTGTTCTTGCGCACGAGGTCGAGGGCCATGTAACCCTGCACCGACACCGCCATCTGCGTCATGATGTCCTGCCGGCGCTGGCGGATCGCGAACAACGCGTCGGACTTCAGCGTGTTGGCGGCCTCGGTGTTCCCGGCGGCCTCGATCTCGGCGATCTTCTGCGTGACGGCCTCGTCCAGGGCGGTGGCGAGCGCGTTGTACTCGCTCAACTTGCCCATGGTCGTCCACATGTTGACCTTCTCGGTCTCGATCGCCGCGTTGTCCTTACGCAGATCGTCCTGGCCGGACTCGAGGGACTTGATGATCGCGTTCAGCTGGGTCTGGGCGGACTCGTACTTCTGGAAGTACCGCGCGATCTTGTCGCCGCCCGGAATCCACTTGAGCACCTTCTTGACGCCGGTGAGGTCGGCCCGGCTGGGGTCGAGCTCGGTGACGGTGTTGCGCAGCTCGTTGAGCGTGCCGGCGACCCGCGTCTGCGCGTCGCCGCCGCTGCCGCCCTTGCCGGCCTTCATCGCGGCGGCGGGCCGGTCGAGCATGCGGTTGGACACCTGGGCGGACGCGCGCAGTTCCTTGTCGCCCATCGAGGTGATGGCGTCGACCTTCTTGGTGAACTCGGGCGCGTGGATGTCCATCGTCGCCAGCTCGTTGGCGAACGCGGAGGCCCGGGTCGCGAGCTCGGTCTTCTTGGTGTCGTCGACGGGCACGGCTCCCGCGGCCTGCTCGTCCTTGACGACCGACACCGGCGCGGGCGGGGTCAGCACGAGACCTCCGGCGGCGGGGGCGGCGGCCGGCGTGGCGGCGGTGGGTGCCGCCGCGGTCGCGTTGAGGTCCAGTTCGGACATTCCTCGACTCCTTCGTGCGCGGGTTCGCCTACAGCGCCTGTCAGCGTAGGCGGTGATCGTCGGTGGGGCGGGCTACTTGCGCCCCGCCGTCCAGTTCATGCCCCACCCGTACGCCTCGTCGAGCTTGCGCTGGGCGCCGTTGAGGTAGTTGACCTCGCGGTGCACGGTCAGGGCGCCGTTCTCGTTGGTCAGCATGGCGATGGCGCAGATGCGCGCGCCGTCCTGCGGGTCGTCGAGGCGGATCTCGATCGGCGCGGCGCCGCGCGGCGTGATCGTGGTGACGCCCTGCGCCTCGGCCCAGTTGGCGGCGCCCTCGTAGATCAGCGCGAACACCAGGATGCGACGGATGTCGGGCAGGCCCTCGAGGTTGACGAACAGGTTCTCCCCGGTGCTGACCGACCCCGAACGGTCGTCGCCGTCGAGCCAGATGAGGTCCTGGCTGCCGGTGCGTGGACGCGCGCGGAAGGCGTTGCCGAGGGCCTGCACGACACCCTTGGTGCCGTCGGTGAACTCGTACAGGCAGCCGAGGTCGAGGTCCAGCTGGGTGTTCTTCCGGAAGAACCCCTTGGCCGGCGGGCGGGCGTTCCAGTTCAGGTTCACGGCCAGCAGCCCGGTGTTGCCGCCGTGCTTGGTGAGTGACACCGACGGTGCGGACTTGGTGAGGGTGACCTTGGACAGCGAGACACCCCCGGACGGTGCCCCTCCGGCCGGCTGCCCGGGCACGTCCGGCTGTCCGGGCGGGTTGGGCTGCTTGGTGTAGTCGATGCCCATGTCGGGATCCTCTCTTCGGCCCTGAACGACAGGGTCAGACGGTGGCCGGTTCGGCGGTCTTGGTGTCGGGTTGGTCGTCGCCCTCGCGCTTGTTGCGGACGATGGAGGACAGCAGGGCCAGGCCGATGAAGGCCACGCCGATCAGGCCGGTGACGACCTCGGGGACCTCGTACTCGATGGTGATGAGCAGGATGACGGCCAGCGCCCCGATCGCCCACAACGCCCCGTGTTCGAGGTAGACGTACTCGTTCAGGGTGCCCTTCTTGACCAGGAACACGGTGAGCGAGCGGATGAACATGGCCCCGATGCCCAGGCCGATGGCGATGATGATCGGGTCCGGGGTGATCGCGAACGCACCGATGACCCCGTCGAAGCTGAACGAGGCGTCCAGGACCTCGAGGTAGAGGAACAGGAAGAACGCGGCCTTGCCCACCACGTGGGCGGCCTTGGGCTTCTTGACCTGGAACTCGATCTCGCCGCCCTCGGTGGACTCCTGCTCGTCCTCGTCGTCGACGTCGAAGAACTCCCCCAACCCGTTGACCAGCAGATAGGTCGCCAACCCCAGCACCCCGGACACCAGGATCGTCGAGATCCGGTCCGGCTGCGCGGTGTCCGCGCTCTTGCCCAGCGTGTAGGCCGAGATCGACAGCACCCCGAGCGCGATGACCACCGACAGCTGATCCAGCTTGCCGATCTTGGCCAGCGGCTTCTCGATCCAGGACAGCCAGGTGATCTCCCGTTCCTCAAACATGAAGTCCAGGAACAGCATCAGCAGGAACATCCCGCCGAATGCTGCGATCGCCGGGTGGGCCTGGTGCAGCAGGTAGCCGTAGGTGCCCTTGGTGTCCGGGTCGCCCTTCTCCAGCGCCAGCCGCACCGCCTCGACGGGGCTCAGCTTGGCGGTGATGCCCACGATCAGCAGCGGGAAGATCAACCGCATCCCGAACACCGCGATCGCCACACCCACGGTCAGGAAGATCTTCTGCCAGAACGGCGACATCCGCACCAGCACCGTGGCGTTGACCACGGCGTTGTCGAAGGACAGCGACACCTCCAGCACCGCCAGGATCGCGACCAGCGCGAGCCCGGTACCGCTGTCGTACAAGAAACCCAGCACGAGGCCGATCACTGCAATCAGCAGCGACCATCCGAAGGTTCGGAAGAACACCCGGTCCGCCCGTCAGCCCACGTTGACGCCGAAGTCCAGGGCGATGCCCCGGAGCCCGGTGCTGTAACCCTGGCCGACCGCGCGGAACTTCCAGTCCGCTCCGTTGCGGTACAGCTCGCCGAAGATCATCGCGGTCTCGGTGGACGCGTCCTCGGACAGGTCGTAGCGGGTGATCTCGGCGCTGTCGGCCTGGTTGACCACGCGGATGTAGGCGTTGCGCACCTGACCGAAGGACTGCTGGCGGGACTCCGCCTCGTAGATCGACACCGTGATGACGACCCGGTCGACCTCCTGCGGGACGTTGACGAGATTGACCTTGATCTCCTCGTCGTCGCCCTCGCCCTCGCCGGTGAGGTTGTCCCCGAGGTGCTCGACGGAGCCGTCCGGGGAGGTCAGGTTGTTGAAGAACACGAAGTGCGAGTCCGAAAGGATCTTGCCGGACGTCCCCACCATGAGGGCCGACGCATCGAGGTCGAAGTCGGCGCCGCTCGTCGTGCGCGCGTCCCACCCCAACCCCACCAGCACCGCGGTCAGGCCGGGCGCCTCCTTGGTCAGGGAGACGTTGCCGCCCTTGTTCAAACTCACGCTCATTGTCAAAACCTCCTGGTCTGCTTGCACAACGTCTTACCCCTGGTCCGCGGTTCCGCGGCCACGGTCAGACGTTGACGCCGAAGTCCCTCGCGATGCCCGACAGGCCGGCACTGTATCCCTGGCCGATCGCGCGGAACTTCCATTCCTCACCGTTGCGGTACAGCTCGCCGAACACCATGGCCGTCTCGGTGGACGCGTCCTCGGACAGGTCGTAGCGGGCGAGTTCGCTGCTGTCGGCGGAGTTGACGACCCGGATGAAGGCGTTGCGCACCTGGCCGAAGGTCTGCCCGTTGCTGTCGGCACTGTCAGCACCGTAGATCGAGACGGGGAAGACGACCTTGCCCGCCTGGGCCGGGAGCGAGGCGAGATTGACCGTGATCTGCTCGTCGTCGCCCCCGCCCTCACCGGTGAGGTTGTCGCCGGAGTGCGTGACCGCGCCCTCGGGCGAGGTCTTGTTGTTGAAGAAGATGAAGTGCTGGTCCGATACAGCCCGGCCGTCCGCGTCGGTCACGATGGCACTGGCGTCGAGGTCGAAGGCCCGACCGTCGGTCGTGCGCGCGTCCCATCCCAGGCCGACCACGACCGAGGTGAGGCCGGGCGCTTGCTTGGTGAGCGACACGTTGCCGCCCTTGGTCAGATTGACACCCACGACGAACTCCAGACAGGTGGTGACGGATCAGGACCAGGCCGACCCTAGTCGTCCGACCACTGCGCGCGCGGTGACTAATCGTTACGAATCACGGCACACGACAGGCTCTTGCTGCCGGGGTCGTAGGCCCACCCGACCTCGAAGGAGGTCGTGGAGTTCGTCAGCAGGTCGTCGTTGGAGTTGAAACCGTTGACCCCCTTGACGACCCCTGATCCGCTGAGGTCCGTCACCCGCACCCACACGAAGCTGTCGGGACAGTCGTTGCCGCTGCTCAGCGCACACTTCGCGGCTTTCGGGCTCGCGGTGGTCGGCACCGCCTTCTTCCCGTGCTGGGTCCGGTAGGCGTTGATCGCGCTCATGGCACCGGTGACGTCGCCCGTGACGCTGCACTTCGAGTCTCCGGGGCAGGTCGGCTTCGGCACGGTACCGCTCGTCGAACTGCTCGCCGACCCGTTCCCGGACGGTGCGGTCGAGGTGCGCGTCGTCGAGGGCGCCCGCGACGATTGCGGAGCCGAGCCGGACGCCGGCGTCGAGATGTCGGTGGGCGGGTCGGCGATCTGGCCCTGGTTGCTGTCGCCCCCGCCGCCGCCGGAGCCGTTGAACAGGGTCAGGCTGAGCACCACGAACAGGCCGGCGACGACCGCGAGCATGGCCAGCAGCCAGGCGGCCCGCTTGCGCAGGTCCGACTCGGGCAGGTCGTCGCGGTCCACGGTCACGTCCTCGATTATCGCCGGGGCCGGTTGCGCCGTCGGGGGCGCCTGGTCCGACCTCTCAGAGTGCGGAGTTCTCCCGGTGGTACGGAGACGCAGAACCCCGCCGAAATACCCGAATCGGGCATGTGGTCCGCGCAACGCCTGCTGGTGAGGCATGCCTCACTAAGGCTAGGCTCACCAACATGTTCGTGTGCATCTGTCACGCCGTCACCGACGAGCAGGTCCATGACGCCCTCGACGCGGGCGCGATGTCCGTGGCCGAGATCGGGCGGGCCACCGGCGCGGGGTCCAGCTGCGGCAGCTGCCACGACCACGTCGAGGACCTGGTCGAGGCGCGCTGCGGCGCGTGCCCGCTCGCCGGGCTCGTAGCCTAGACCCCGTCGACGACCCCTAGGATCTCGACCATGCGTGGCGACGAGCGGGTCCTGGAGTTCCTCAACGAGCAGCTCAGTGCAGAGCTCACGGCGATCAACCAGTACTTCCTGCACGCCAAGATGCAGGAGAACTTCGGCTGGGTGAAGCTCGCGGCCTACACCCGCTCCGAGTCCATGGACGAGATGCGGCACGCCGAGGTGCTCACCGACCGCATCCTGCTGCTCGACGGCCTGCCGAACTACCAGCGCCTGTTCCCGCTGCGGATCGGACAAAGCGTCCGCGAGATGTTCGAGGCCGACATGGCCGTCGAGGCCGAGGCGATCGAGCGGCTGCGGCGTGGTGCCGAGTACATGCGCTCGGTGCAGGACATCACCAGCTGCAAGCTCTTCGAGGACATCCTGGCCGACGAGGAGCACCACATCGACTACCTCGAGACCCAGCTCGCGTTGCTCGAGCAGCTGGGCGAGCCGCTGTACCTGGCCCAGCAGATCCAGCAGCCGAGCAGCTGACCCGGCCGGACTACCACCGGCCCCGGGGTCAGGTCACGCTCAGCTGGCACCACACCGCCTTGCCGCTGGGGGTCGGCCGGGTGCCCCATCGTTCGCTGAGCAACGACACGATCATGAGACCGCGCCCGTGGTTGTCACCGGGCGCGGCACGCCGCAGCTGCGGCGCGCTGACGGCGCTGTCGTAGACCTCGATGAGCAGCCGCTGCCCGCCCTTGCGTACCCGCAACTGCACCGGCGGCTCGCCGTGCAGGATCGCGTTGGTGACCAGCTCGCTGACGATCAGGCGGACGTCCTCGACCTGGCCGTCCGCGCCGCCCCACTCGGCCACCCGGTCCGCGGCACGGTCCCGGGCCGGGCCCACCTCGGCGAGGTCGTTCGGCACCGCGACCACGTCGACGCGGTCGGTGCTCGCGCGGTCGGACACCCGGGCCACGAGCAGGGCGACGTCGTCGTCGAGATCCTCGGGCAGGAGGGCGTCGGTGAGGTGGGCCGGGATGGCGCCGACGTCCGAGGGGGCGCTCGCGAGCAGCGCCGCGAGGGTGTCGATGCCGTCGTCGACGTTGGCGCCGCGCCGCTCGACCAGGCCGTCGGTGTAGAGCGCGAGCAGCGCGCCGGCCTCGAGGGTGATCGTCTCGGGTTCGACCCACCCACGGCCGACGCCGAGCGGCGGCCCACCCCGGGTGAGGCGCTGCGCGGACTCGCCCGGGCAGAGCAGCAGCGGAGGCAGGTGGCCGGCGTTGGCGTAGGTCAGCGACTGGTCGGTGGGGTCGTAGACGGCATAGATGCAGGTGACGATCATGTCGCGCCGGATCTCGCGCACCGCGTCGTCGAGCAGTTGCATGAGGACGTCGGGCGCGATCTCGATGCGGGCGTAGGCCCGCACGGTCGCGCGCAGTTGCCCCATGACCGCGGCGGCCTGGATGCCTCGGCCCATGACGTCGCCGAGCACGAAGGCCGTGCGCCCGGCATCGAGGTCGATGACGTCGTACCAGTCGCCGCCCACCTGGGTGCCCTCGACGCCGGCGCGGTAGAACGCCGCCAGATCGAGGTGGTCGGCGTCGAACATCCGCTGCGGCAGCAGGCTGGCCTGCAGCTCGTGGGCGATCTGGTGCTCCCGGGCCGCGGCCTCGCGCGCCGCCTCCTCGCGCGCCGCTTCGGCCTGGGCGGCCGCGCGCGTGGTGATGTCCTGCGCCGACCCGCGCAGCCGCACGGGACGGCCGTCGCTGCCGCGTTCTGCAACGGCGCGCAACCACACCAGACGCTCGCCGCGCCCGTCGTCGACCGCGAACTCCAGGTCGATGTCCCGGCCGTCGGCAACACCGGCACGCACGGCGGCGAGGACCCGCCTGCGGTCGTCGGCGCGCACCGACCCCAGGTCCAGGGGGTCACCGGGTCGCCGCGCCGCGTGGGCGTCGAACCCGGACAGGGCGAAGAACTGCGGCGTGCCGTGCAGCGTGTCGTCCGCGATCTCGTAGGTGAAGCTGCCGACCTGCGCGAGCTCCTCGGCGAAGGCCAGCATCTCGCGGCTGCGGCCGAGTTCGGCCGCCACCCGCCGCACCCGGTCGAGCTCCAGGTTGGCCCGGACCCGCGCGAGCAGCTCGCGCTGGGAGAAGGGCTTGACGAGGTAGTCGTCCGCGCCCGCCTCGAGCCCCTCGACGGCCGCTTCCTCACCGGAGCGGGCGGACAGCATGACCACCGGGATGTGCGCGGTGGTCGGGTCGTCGCGCAGGGCACGGAGCAGGCCGAAGCCGTCGAGCACCGGCATCATGACGTCGGTGAGGACGAGATCGGGCGCGTCGGCGCGGGCGCGCTCGAGGCCCTCGGCGCCGTTCGCGGCGGTCAGGACCGCGAACTCCTCACCGAGCACGTCGGCGACGTAGCCGCGCATGTCCGCGTTGTCGTCCACGACCAGCACCCGCCGGCCCTCGTCGACGCTCCGGCCCTCGTCGACGCTCCCGTCCCCGTCGACGACCGGGCCGTGCGCGGTGCGGTCGGCGTCGCCCTGCCACCGGGCCGCCTCGGCCAGGTACCCGGCCGCGACGTCGGCACCGGCGCGCTGGGCTGCCGCCGGCCGGGGTGCCGCCACCCGGTCGGCCGGCAGGTGCGCGACGCCGCGCGGGACGGTGACCGTGAAGGTGCTGCCGCGACCCGGTGTGCTGTCGACGGACACCGCGCCCCCGTGCAGCGTGGCGAGCTCGGAGACGAGAGCCAGGCCGATCCCCGACCCCTCGTGGCTGCGCAGCTGCGCGCCGGCCACGCGGTGGAAGCGCTCGAACAGCCGCGCCTGCTCCTCGGCGGGGATGCCGACCCCGGTGTCGGTCACCCTGAGCTCGGCGCCGGACCCGGTGCTCGCGAGCCGCACCGTGACGCCACCCTCGAAGGTGGCCTTGAGCGCATTGGACACCAGGTTCAGCACGATCTTCGACCACATCTCCCGGTCGACGTGGATCGGCTCCGGCAGCGGCGGGCAGTCGAGCGTGAGGGTCAGACCGGCCCGGGCGAACGCCGACTCGAACATGCTCGCGATCTCGACGGTCAACCGGTCGAGGACGACGGGTTCGTAGCTGGCCTGGGCCCGTCCGGACTCGAGTCGAGAGAAGTCGAGCAGGGTGTTGACGAGCTTGAGCAGCCGTTCGGCGTTGCGCTGCACGACCTCGACGCGCCGGCGCTGGTCGGGCCCGAGGGGCGCGTCGGGGTCGGCGAGCGCGTCCTCGGTCGGCCCCAGCAGCAGGGTCAGCGGTGTGCGGAGTTCGTGGCTGACGTTGGTGAAGAAGGTCGTCTTGGCGCGGTCGAGAGCGGCCATCTCCTCGGCTCGTTCGCGCTCGGCGTCGAAAGCCTGACCGCGGGTGATCGAGGCCGCGATCTGGTCGGCCACGAGCGAGACGAAGTCGATCAGGCCGTCGTTCAGCGCGCGGTGCGGGTTCATGCCGACCACGACGGCGCCGATGACGCGTTCACCGGCCAGCATGGGCGCGACCACCGCCTGGGCGGGCTCCGCGGTCCATCCGCCGGTCGGCAGGTCGTCGAACACCGGCGCCAGCTCGACCACCGTGGCCGACCCCTCGGACGGCCAGTGCGTGGCCCAGGGCATCGTGGGGTCGTCGAGTGTGAAGGCCTCCGGTGCCGCGGGGTGTCCGGCGTCGACCCCGCTGGTGAAGGCAAGTCTGGCCGCCCCGGCTTGGTCGAGCAGGTAGCCGACGACGAACGGCAGGTCGTAGGGATCGTTCGGCAGCCGGGCCTCGATAGCCGCGATCACCTGCGCCGCCGAACTGGCGTCGGACACGCCGGCCGCGAGGTCGCTGAGGGCCGCGATGCGCCGCTGGCTCAGCACGCGCATGGTGTCCTCGCTGACCACGCAGAACATTCCGGAGATCCGGCCGTCGTCGTCGTGCAGCGGGCTGTAGGAGAACGTGTGGTAGGTCTCCTCGACGAACCCGCTGCGCTCGAGGAACAGCTGCAAGCCCTCGTCGTAGGTGGCCCCGCGGCCCTCCAGCACCGTGGCGACGAGGCTCTGGACGTCGGGCCAGATCTCCGCCCAGACCTCGGCCGCGGGACGGCCGAGCGCCCACGGGTACTTGCGTCCGAGCGTGTCGCGCCGGTAGGCGTCGTTGCAGAAGAAGGTCAGGTCCGGGCCCCAGGCCATCCACATGGCGAAGCGGGAGGACACCATGAGCGAGAACGTCGAGCGCAGGCTCTGCGGCCACTGCCGCGGCGGCCCGATCGCCGTGGCGGCCCAATCGACGTCGGCGTAGGCGCGACCGATGTCCGTGCCGAGGTCGAAGAACTCGGCGAGAGGCTCGTCGGCCATGGTGTGGCGGGCCCTTCGACGCAGTGGAGTTGGTCGGACCTTACCGAGCGATTTCCGACGTGACCAATGACCCGGCATGATCAACCGGGCCCGGGTTACCGTCGTGACCACAGTGACGGAAGGATCGCCGCATGGCATTCCGTTTGGAGACGACTCGCCGACCCGGCGCCGTGGTGGTGTCGCCCTTCGGCGACCTCGACGTGCGCTCCGCCGGGATGCTCCGGGACGCTCTGACGGAGCTCGCCGGGGAGGACACCCGCGACGCCGTGGTGCTCGACCTGGCGGGAAGCGACTTCATCGACTCCTCGGCACTCGGTGTGCTCGTCGGGTCGCTCAAGCAGTTGGAGGCGGTCGACCGGCGGCTCGGTGTGGTGTCGACCAAACCGCACCTCGTGAAGGTCCTGCAGATCACGCGGCTGAGCGACGTCATCCCGGTGGGCGACACCGTCGAGGACGTCCTGCGCTGATCACCCGGGATCGGCCGATCCATCCACGCCCTGACACCGTGACCGTCAGCGGATGCCTTCGGCCAGGTCGCGCTGGCGCCGGTACAGCACCCCCAGCGTGAACCCGTTCCCGCCCGGTTGGCGGCCGAGCCGCAGCAGGAACTGCGCGGCGACGACGTCGTCCTGGCGATGACCCAGACGTCGCTGTCGCTTCGTGGCCCGCGTGACCAGCGTGCGTGCCGGTTTGCCCAGCACCGGGGTGACGAGTTCGGCCGCGTAGCGGGCCCGCTTGGCCGCCTTCCGGGCGCGGTGGTGCGCGACGTCCGACGCCGCGGCACCCGCGGGGTCCTGCGCGGTCGCGGCCCGCGCCGCGGTCACCCGCCGGTCCATGGCGCGTGCGGCCCTGCGCGCCAGGGGAACCAGCGCGGTCGCCGGCGCGTCCGGGTCGGACACGGGCAGGTCGGTGCTCCACCCGCGCAGCTCGGCGAGCAGCGCCGAGTACCGCCGCGAGTTCATCACCGTCGCGAGATCGGCTCGCGCCGCCGTCTCCTCGACGTCCAGGGCGCTGTCGACGTGTCGCCGCACCGGGCCGATCACGAGCTCGGGGTCGAGGTCGTCCAGGGCCCGGGTGAGGGTCGTGCGCAGCACGTGCCGGTCGCGCACCTCGCCCAGCGCCGCCGCGTACCAGGCGAGTTCGCCGTCGAGCGCGGCCGCGCGACCACGGTCCAGCAGCGGCCCGAACACTCGCAGCGTGCTGCGGTAGCGGCGCGTCGCCACCCGGGTCGCGTGCACCACCCGTTCTAGCTCCGCGGGGTCCGCCGGCGCCGCGGCGTCACGGCGCAAGGTGATGTCCCCGGTGACCATGGTCGTGAAGCTGTCGTCGAGGTAGGTACCGAGGACGTCGCCCGCAGTGGACGTCGAGCGCGCGCGAGATACCGACGTGTCCAGGGCCCGCCCGAGCTTGGAGGAGCTGGCCGACGGCCGGGCGCCGTGCTTGCGCAGCCACTTCGCGATGCGCTCCAGCAGCCTCTCGGTGCCGCCCTCGAGCAGTTCGACCTCGGCCTCCTGCCAGCTGCGGATCACCGAGAACTGGTGCTTGACCGTGGCGGTGACGGTGTCGTGGACGATCTCGGCCAGCCCGACGCCGTTCGCGTCCACCAGGCGGCGGACCGCACGCTCGGTGCGCAGCGTGGCCGTGATGCGTAGCGTCGCCGGGCCGCGCAGCCCCGCCGTGAGCGCACGCAGCTCCGCCGGCACGCCGCGCTGCGGGGCGAGCGGCACCCGGATCTCCTGCCGGGCGCCGTCGGCGGGGATCTTGAGCTGCCACCCGGTGTCGGCATCCCCGGTGCGGCGTCGCAGCGTCACGCGGGAACCGAGCAGGTCGTGGCCCGCCGTGTCGTAGTAGGTGCTCTCGAGGCGCTGGGTCTCGACCTCGACCGTCCCGCCGTCCGGCACGAGGCGTCGGGTGTCGGGCAGCTCCCACACCTCCGGCAGATCGAACTTCAACTCGCGTTCGCGCTGCGTCTCGCTCATCCCGGCACCGTACCCAGCCCAGGGGCCGACGGGCCCGCGTCGCACCCGGCGGCCCTGGCTACCCTCGACCCGGTGACCACGACGAAGTTCCGGGTGCGCCGCTCCCCCGTTCACGGCCGCGGCCTGTACGCGACGGCCGACCTCGACGCCGACGAGTTCCTGCTCGACTACGGCGGTGAGGTCGTCGACTGGGAGCTCGCCCAGCAGCGGTGGGAGGCCGCCGACGGCGACCCCGACCACACCTTCTTCTTCGACCTCGGCGACGGCCGCGTGATCGACGGGGGCAGCGGCGGCAACGAGGCGCGGTTCATCAACCACGGCTGCGACCCGAACTGCGAGACCGTCGACGAGGACGGCACCATTCACATCGTCACCGTCCGCGCGATCCCCGCGGGCGCGGAGCTGTTCATCGACTACCGGCTCAGCCTCGACGACGACGCCTCGGACGAGGCCGCTGCCGCCTACGCCTGCCGGTGCGGCGCCGACTCGTGCCGCGGGACGATGCTCGCGCGTTGACCCGCGCAGCGGCGTTGTCTTACCCGTCGGGTAGATAATCGGTTCATGCGTGGACGAGGCCACGAGAACGTGGCGACGGTGCTGGTCGACCCCGGCGTGCTCGACGACTTCGAGCTGGACCTGATGTCGCAGGACTTCCGGGTGTGGGAAGTCAGCACCGTCCACACCTTCCCCGACGCCGCGCGCCTGGCCTTCCAGATCCGCCGCTCGCTCATCGAGTGGAGTCAGGGCAAGTGGCGCGACGCCGCGGACTGGACCGTCGTGTGGATTACCTTCGGCGAGAGCTGGCTCGACGGCGACGAACCGGTCCCGTGGCCGGCGCACGCCGCCCTGTGGGACAAGCTGGCCGAGTACGCCGCGCACACCCGCTACAACCTCGGGTTGGGCGGCGTTCCGCGGCTCACCGTGCCGCACGAGCACTAAGCGGGCCGGGCACCGCGGTCACGTCGGCGTCAGCGGTGGAGGGTCACTCAGAGCTGCAGGGTCACGAAGCAGCGGCCGCCGACCCGGCACACCGACTCGACGGCGAAGGCAGTCGTCGGCAGCAACCGCGTGCGCAGGCCGTGCACGCCCACGCGCGACCACAGGAACGGCACGCCGATGGGCACGTCGTTGCGCGCGAACCGGACCCATCCGTGGGTGTCGATGTCGTCGTCCGGGTCGGTCTCGATGACCACGCGACCGCCGGGCGCCAGCAGGTCCTGCACCCGCCGCAGCAACCGCCCGGGGTCACCGCCGATACCGATGTTGCCGTCGAGCAGCAGGACGGTCGCCCACGACCCCTCGCGCGGCAGGGGCCCGAACACGTCACGGTGCTCGGCCTGCGCACCGGTGCCCCGGGCCAGCGACACGGCAACCTCGGCGATGTCGATGCCCAGGACCTCGACGCCGTGGGCGTGCAACAGGTGCACGAGCCGTCCCGGGCCGCAGCCGACGTCCAGCACCGGGCCGGTACTGCCCAGCACGGCGTGGCGGTCGACGTCGTCGGCCGGGGCCAGCCACCGCTCGACGTCGAGCACCATCGCGCGGCGTCCCGGGGCGTGCAGCTGCAGCAGGCCGCCGCCGCCCTGCAGGGCGTCCTCGTAGGGACGCAACGCGCCGGGACGCATTAGCTCACCCGCCCGACGAGCCGCGGGGCGATCTCGGCCAGCACGACCCGCAGCCGCCCCAGCGGGGCATCGGCGGCCACGGCGAACAGGTCGTCCACGGTGTCGATGTCGGCCAGCGTGTCGAGCAGTGTCGGGCGCAGTCCCTCGACCTGCAGCTGCGCGTACTGCGCCGCACCGGTGCTCGACCGCGACATCGGAACGCCCAGCACGGCAGCACGACCACGGCGGGCGTCGCGCAGCCCCAGTGCCCAGAAGCCGCCGTCCGGTGCCAGGCCGAGCGCGGCCTCGTGCCGCGCCGGGTCGAAGGCCAGCAGCTGACGCGGCTGCAGCTGGGGAGTGTCCATGCCGACGAGCAGGGCCGATCCGGCGCCGGCCGCGTCGAACGCGGCCGCGATGCGTTCGTCGAGACCGCCATCGGGTTGCTCGACGAGTTCCCAGCCGTGCGGCAACCAGCCGGCGGCATCGCCGTCGAAGGCGAGCAGGCGCCGACGAGCCGGAGTCCGCGACACGGCGTCCAGCGTGTCCTGCAGGCACGCAGCCGCCACGAGTGAGGCGTCGAGCGCGGACAGCGGTGGTGTCAGCCGCGTCTTGGCGAAACCGGGGCGCGGCTCCTTCGCCAGCACGACAAGGGTGTCGATCACGCGGTGATCGCCGCGCTCATGTCGCGCACCGCTTGCACGGTGCCGCGCAGCGTGCCGGTGACCTTCGAACGGCCGATGCGCGGGCCGTACGCGACGTCGACCTGCTCGATGCGCCAACCGGCGTCGGCGGCGCGCACGACCGTCTCGGCGGGATAACCCGATCGACGGTCGGTGAGCCCGAGCGACAGCAGCGCCTCACGGCGAGCGACTCGGAGGGGACCCACATCGTCTATTCGCAGTCCGGTACGGCGCCGGATTCGCCGCGCGAGCTCCCGGTTGGCGACGCGCGACGACCACGACCACGCCTCGCGACCGGTGGGTCGCCGTCGTCCGATGACCAGGTCGGCACCGCGATCGAGCACTGCGAGGAGGGCCAGCACGTCACGGGGGTCCAGTGAACCGTCGCAATCGCACACCGCGACGACGTCGGCGGTTGCCGCCTCGAGCCCGGCGTGGCAGGCCGCACCGTACCCCTGCACGGCGCACGGGACGACCGTCGCGCCCAACTCGGCCGCCAGGGCGGGCGACCCGTCGGCGGACCCGTTGTCGACGACCAGGGCCCGCGCACCGTCGGGCAGCCGCTCGAGGACCCACGGCAGGGCGGCGGCCTCGTCGAGGCACGGCAGCACGACGTCGACCCGACAGCGGTTGTCGGCCGGGGAACGGGCGTCGCTCACCCCACGACGCTACCCACCCCACCGTTCGGCGAACTTTTCCGCGTCGAAGGGAACCGACCTGCCGGGGGGCGACGAAGTCACATGCAGCACCGAGTCATGGCCTCCACCGGAGGCTGCCGACACCGACGTCCAGGAGGACACACCGTGCGCACCTTCACCAAGACCCTGGTGGCCGTTACGGCGAGCGCCGCGCTCGTCGCCACCGGCACCGCCTGCAGCAGCAGCGGTGGCGGCGACAAGAAGCCGATCGCCGACATCAAGAAGCTCACCGGGCAGAGCACCTCGGTGAAGCTCGACCCGACCTTCGTGGCCGCCCTGGGCACGCTCAAGCTCACCCCGGCGCCCACCGGCAACGCCAAGTTCGACGCGAACTCCGGCACCGTCACCTTCCCGATCACCGGCGGCAACGCCAAGGTGTACAAGAAGGGCAAGGTCACCCCCTACGTCCAGGGCTCGATTCAGCACAACGGCTCCGGCCTGTCGCTGACCGGCGGCGCCACCAAGGTGACGCTGCAGAACTTCGTCATCGACCCGGGCAACAACTCCAAGCTCACCGGCGAGGTCCTCGCCAACGGCAAGGTCGCCGTCAAGAGCGCGAAGCTGTTCGACCTCGACGGCAGCACCCTGAAGCCGATCACGGTCAACTCGAGCACTGGCGTCGCGACCCTCACCGGCACCACGGTGAAGATCTCGTCCGACGCCGCCGCGCTGCTGAACAAGACGTTCAAGACCACCGCGGTCAAGGCCGGCACGACGGTCGGCATCGCTACCCTGCTGGTGAACACCAAGTAGTCGTCACGCCGGGACGTGTCCCGGTGGCGTGAATCGGGTGGCGGCCTTCGGGTCGCCACCCGATTCGCATTTCTGCGCGACTGGATGCGGAAGGACACACGTGCGCGTACTCGTCACGGGTGGTGCGGGCTTCATCGGCGCCCACGTACGGGCGGCGCTGGCCGAGGACGGGCACGAGCTGCGGGTGCTCGACTCGCTGCGGTCCGACGTGCACCGCGAACCGCCACCACCGATCGACGACCTGCAGATCGGCGACGTGCGCGATCCGGCCACCGTCGACCGCGCGCTGGCCGGTGTCGACGCTGTCGTGCACCTCGCGGCCAAGGTCGGGCTCGGTGTCGACGTGCATGACCTGCCCGACTATGCCGACTCGAACGTGCACGGCACCGCCGCGCTGCTGGCGGGCATGGCCCGCGCAGACGTCGTGACGCTGGTGCAGGCCAGCTCCATGGTCGTCTACGGCGACGGGCTCGGCCGCTGCCCGGAGCACGGACCGGTGACGCCCGGCGCCCGCGCCGAGGCCGATCTGCGTGCGGGCCGGTTCGAGGCGCCGTGCCCACGGTGCGGCCGCTCGCTCGAGCCGCTGCTGGTCGGCGAGGACACGCCCACCGACCCGCGCAACGCGTACGCGGTCACCAAGCTGGCCCAGGAACAACTCGCCACGGCGTGGTCGCGCTCGACGGGCGGCGCGGTGACCTCGCTGCGCCTGCACAACGTCTACGGCCCCGGCCTGCCCCGTGACACGCCCTACGCGGGGGTGGCGGCCCTGTTCCTGTCCGCGCTGCGCCGTGGCGAGGCACCGCAGGTGTACGAGGACGGCGGCCAACGGCGTGACTTCGTGCACGTCCGCGACGTCGCGGCCGCGTTCGCCGCGGCGGTGGCGCAGCCGGCCGACGGCGCGCGGGCCCTCAACGTCGGTTCCGGGACACCGCGCACGATCGGTGACCTCGCAGCCGCGCTCGCCGACGCCCTGGGCGGCCCCGACCCCGTCGTCACCGGCCGGTACCGGCTCGGCGACGTCCGGCACATCACCGCCGACAGCGCGCGGGCCCGCGAGTCCCTGGGCTGGGCGCCGGCCGTCCGGTTCGCCGACGGCACCGCGGACCTCGCCCGTGCGTGACCCGCGCCGCCTGCTGGTCCCGCTGTTCGCGGGGTACGTCGCGCTGTTCGCGGTGCTGCTGCACACGTCCGGCCGGCACGTCCCGCTGTGGCTGCTCGGCTGCTCGACCGTGGTCTTCGTGGCGCTCGTCGCCCTGCTGTCCCGGTGCCGGTGGACCGCGTCGCACACCGCGCTGGTCATCCTCGTCGGTGCGACGGTCCTCCAGATCGTCGCGCTGACCCGGGGGCCCACAACGTCCGACGACGTGTACCGCTACCTGTGGGACGGGCGGGTGCAGTTCAGCGGCACCGACCCCTACGCCTACCCCCCGGTCTCGGCGCACCTGGCGCACCTGCGCGACACGGCGCTGTTCCCCACCGGACGCGCACACTGCCCGTGGCCGATCCCGGACGGCTGCTCGCTGATCAACCGGCCGCGGGTGCGCACGGTGTACCCGCCGGTGGCCCAGCTGGTCTTCGACGCCGGCCGGGTCGTGTCGTTCGGTGGGCACGGTGGCGTGCACACCTTCCAGGTGCTCGCCGCGCTCGGCGTCCTGGGCATCACCGCGCTGCTGCTGCGGGTGAGCGTCCGCGCCGACCAGCCCCTGTGGCCGGTGGCGATCTGGGCGTGGTCGCCGCTGGTCGTCATCGAGTTCGGCAACAACGCGCACGTCGACTGGGCCGCGATCGCCCTGTCCCTGGGGTGTCTCGAACTCGCCCGGCGTCACCGCAGCGGTTGGGCGGGGGCGCTGCTCGCGGCCGCCACCCTGACCAAGATCTACCCGGCGCTGATCGGGCCGGCGGTGCTCCGGCGGCGGCCTTGGCTCGTGCTCGGCGTCGCGGCCGGGGTGGTTGTCCTCGCCTACCTGCCGCACGTCGCTGCCGCCGGAACGGACGTGATCGGGTACCTGCCCGGCTACCTGCACGAGGAGGGCTACAACTCCGGGACGCGCCTGTTGCTGCTGGGGGTGGTGCTGCCGCACCCGGTCGACACCGTGGTCGGGGTAGCCCTGCTCGCCGCCGCGGCCGTGTGGACCTGGCGACGGTCGGACCCGGACGCTCCGGAACGCAGCGCGGTGACCCTCGTGGGCCTGGCCTTCCTCGTCACCACCCCGGCCTACGGCTGGTACGCCGGGCTGCTGCTCGCCCTGGCGGTGCGGGCGCGCCGCCTCGAGTGGGTGCCGGTCGCGCTGGCCCCGGCGTTCGTGTACCTCGTCCGCGCCGAGGTCTCGAAGGCGTCGTGGTACGGGAGCACCATCTACGCCGTGGCCGCCGGGCTCACGCTGCTCGCGTTCGTCGTCCGGCGGCGCGCGGATTCACGCGCGGGCTCACTCGTGCAGGTCGGCGTCGGGTAGCGCCCCGAGCGTCGCGAACGCCTTCAGGTACGGGCCGATGTCGCCGGCCGTGGTCCAGGACCGCAGCTGGTCAGCCGACCGCCGGGCCATCAGGGCGCGCGCCAGGTCGAAGTCGCTCGCCGTCACGACGGTGGGCGCCCCGTCGGCGTCCGAACGCCACGACCACCGCTCCCCCTGCAGGGTCAGCGCACCGGCCACCCCGTCCGCGAACCGCCCGACCATCCGGTCGCGAATGGCCTGCAGGCCTGCCGTGTCCTGCGCTCCGGGCACGCCGAGCGCCCCGCGCAGGTCCTGCTCGTGAATGATCGCGTCGCCGAGCGGTCGGGGGTTGTTGTCGCGCATCCACTGCTCGAGCCGGGGCGCCAGCTCGGTCCACTCCGCCACCAGCTCGGCGACACTGCGGTCGCGCCGCTCGTCGACCTGCCGTTGCGTCCACCCGGCGTTGTGGTCGTCGGGCTCATCACCGGCGAGCACGTCGGCGTCCAGCCCGATCATGTGCGCGAGGAGGTCGTGCACGCTCCAGTCCGGCGTCGCCGGAACCCGGGCGGCGGCTGACGCGTCGTCGATGTTGGCGACCAACGCGCACACCCGCTGCCGGGCCGCGCTCCATTCCTCGACAGGGTCCATGACCGCAGCCAAGCACAGTCGACCCGCCAGAGGCTCAGCGGGTTGTCGAGGAACGGCCCGCCCGAGTGGAGCCGCCGGGAGCGCTGCCCCATACTTGTGCCACACGTGGCTGAACCCGGCGCCGGACGTGGCAAGCCAAGGAGACTTCGATGGGTCAGTCGGTCGAGATCAGCTGGACCGGGGACGTCGACCTCGTCAACATCAACGACATCCGCGGCGAGATCGATCACGCGCTGAACACACCGGATGTCGAGCAGTTGGTGATCGACCTCAGCGGCGTGGGCTTCGTCGACTCGCTCGGTCTCGGCATGCTGGTCTACGCCGTCGACTCCGGTGGGACCCGGGGTGTCGCCGTGTCGATCCGGCACGTCCCCGACCGCACCATGAACCTGATCCGCGTCGCCGGCCTCGACGACATCCTGCCGATCGACGCCGGCTGAGCGCTACCAGGTGGGGCGCAGCGGGAAATCGGCCCGGCCGTCGGGGTGGGGGTTGACGGCCAGCACCTGGTGCAGCTGCACGACGTTGCGCTCGAAACCCAGCCGCGACCCGGCCATGTAGAGACCCCACACCCGCGCCGTAGGCAGACCCACCTCGGCAACGCAGGCGTCCCAGTGCTCGACAAGGTTGGCCGACCAGTGCATCAGCGTCAACGCGTAGTGCTCGCGCAGGTTCTCCTCGTGGCGGACCTCGAAGCCCGCGTCCTGGGCCTCGGTGATGATGCGCCCCGCGCCGGTGAGCTCGCCGTCCGGGAAGACGTACCGGTCGATGAACGCGCCCGGCATGGGGCTGGTCTTGTTGTCGGGGCGGGTGATGCAGTGGTTCAGCAGGCGGCCGCCCGGGCGCAGCAGGCTGTGCAGCAGGGCGAAGTACGCCGGGTAGTTGGCCACGCCGACGTGCTCGAGCAGGCCGATCGAGCTGATCGCGTCGTAGTCGCGGCCGGGGGCGTCGCGATAGTCGCCATGGATCACCGTGACGTGATCGGCCAGGCCCGCCCGCTCGGTCTCGGCCTTCGCCCAGGCCGCCTGCTCCGCGGACAGCGTGATCGCCACGACGTCCACGCCGTAGTTGCGGGCCGCGTGCCGGGCCATGCCGCCCCACCCGCACCCGATGTCGAGCAGGCGCATGCCGGGCTCGAGACCGAGCTTGCGTGCCACGAGGTCGAACTTCTCGTACTGCGCGTCGTCGAGGGTGGTCTCCGGCTTCTCGAACACCGCGCAGGTGTAGGCCATCGAGGGCCCCAGCACGTACTCGTAGAAGGTGTTCGACACGTCGTAGTGCATGCCGATGGCCTGGCTGTCGCGACGACGCGAGTGCCGCAGGCCGTTCACGGTCCGCCGGAGTCGCGACGGGGCCTCCTGCTCCGGCGGCTCGGGCGGAAGCAGGTTGCGGACCCCGAGCTCCCGGACGAGGGCGGGGACGTCGGCCACGGGCGGCCGGCGGAAGGTCCAGTTGGCCAGCGCGCGCAGGGCGATGTACGGATCGCCCGGGTGCGCGCCCACCAGCTCGAGCTCGCCCGTGACGTAGGCGCGGGCCAGGCCGAGATCGCCCGGCGCGGTGACCAGGTAGCGCAGCGCGCGCTCGGTGTGCAGCTTGAGGGTGAGGCCCTCGTCCGAGGAGCCGACGACCGACCCGTCGAACGCCTCGATCCGCATGGGGACGGATCCGTCGGTGACGGCGGTGATCAGATCGGCGGTGGTCATCGGCGGGCGACTACTTTCTCGTACATGCCGGGCAGGCGCCCGTGCGGGTCGTAGCGGTGCTTGGCCTGGGCGTAGGCGGTACCACCGTAGAGGGCGTCGAAGGTGTCGCGGTCGTAGTAGGCGTCGGAGTACAGGGACTTGTGCCCGCCGAGCGCGGCGACCTCGGCCTCGATGCGGCGGTTGACGTCGCCGTCACCCGCCCCGTCGGCGATCGGCACGGTGCCCCAGAACCCCACGTTGACGTAGGTCCGGCCCGGCTCGAGCGGGTACAGCGGCCAGTCCTGCTGGGCGCGCAGGGGGCACAGCCAGACCGGCGTCATGCCGACCTCGCGGTCGAACCAGCGCAGGAAGTCGGCCGTGCGCTCGAGGGGCACCTCGACGTCCTGCACGACCCGCTCACGTGCCGGCAGGTGGCGACGCCGGTCGAGACGGCCGACGATGTCGAAGCGGGTGTCGAGGCCGACCAGCCGGTGGTACACGTCGCTGCGACGCCAGCGACGGGGCCACAGCCGCCGCACGAGAGGGTTCTGGGCCCCGAAGGCGCCCGAGCACCAGAACCAGTCGGTGTCCCACCGCCACAGGTAGTCCGAGACGGTCAGGCAGTCGCGCCCCCGCTCACGGATCGAGCGGTAGTAGATCTGCTGCCCGGTGTAGTTCGACGGCTCGCCGCCGTCGGCCCAGGTGGCGAGGGTCAGGTAGGACTCCCCCGGGGCGAACACGACGCCGTCGACGAAGTCCACGGCCTCGCCGTCCCACTCGCGCTTGTCGGCGATCGACTCGATCGCCGAGGACAGGGTGTCGAGCTCGTCGAAGCGCACGTGCCGGAGGCTCACGTACGGCGCGGTCCGCTGCAGCGCGATCCGCAGGCGCAGCGCGTAGCCGAGGCTGCCGTAGGAGTTCGGGAACGCCCGGAACAGTTCGGCGTTCTCGGTCGGGCTCACCGTCAGCACCTCGCCGTCGCCGGTGAGCACGTCGAGTTCGAGGACCGACTCGTGCGGCAGCCCGTTGAACAGCGACGACGACTCGATGCCCAGGCCGGTGACCGCCCCACCCAGGGTGATGGTCTTCAGCTGCGGCACGACCAGAGGCATCAGGCCGTGCGGCAGGGTCGCGGCCACGAGCGTCTCGTAGGTGCACATGCCCTGCACGTCGGCGGTGCCCGCGCGCGCGTCGACGGCGATGACGTCGACGAGCCCGCTCACGTCCAGGCCGGCCCCGGTGTCGGCACGCGTCCGGAACAGGTTGGACGTCGGTTTGGCCAGCCGGATCCGCCCGTCGGGCAGCGCGCGCACCCCGTCCCGCACCGACTCGACGGCTCGACGGTGCGCGGACTCACCGATGACGGGCACCTACGCAATCTAGGCGATGCCCCCCGACGCCCTCAGCGGCGGATGGCCTTCTCGACGGCGAGCGCCAGCAGCGCCTGACCGCCGACACTGGGGTGCACCCCGCAACCACCGGTGGTCAGCGTCGTGAGCAGACCGGCCGCGCAGGTGTCGCCGCCCGCCTGAGCCGCAGCCTTCTGGAACGTGGCGTAACCGTCGGCCACGGTGACGTCGAACGGCTTCGCCGCGGTGTCCATCGCCGTGTTCAGCGCCTGGCTGCTGCCGTTCTGCACCGCCGAGCGGTAGTCCGTCGAGTAGTAGTTCACGATGACGATCTGGCCGCGGTAGTGCTCCTGCTGGCGCAGCGTGCCGAGGATCGTCCGGACGTTGGCCGAGATCTTGGCGAGCACACCGGGCAACTCGGAGGCGCACTGGTCCGTGGTCGTCGCCTGGCACAGGAAGCCGTCGTTGGCGCCGATCATGAGGGTGACGAGGTCGGTGTTGCGGTGCCGGGCCAGGAAGGACCGGGCGTACTGCAGCTGGGTGCCGGCGTAGCCGACGTGCAGCGGGAACTTGGTCCGGTAGCCATCGGTCCCCGTGGGCGTGAGCCGGCAGGCGTAGCTCAGCTCGGACGCCGACACCAGGCTGCCGGACGTCTCGCCGGGGCACGACGCGTTCGCCACCCGCAGCCCCAGGGCGCTGCCGACGTTCTCGGGGAAGCCGACGAAGGTGCTGGCGTCCGGGTAGTCCGGCGTGGGCAGGTTGGCCGGCTCGCGGTAGCCGAAGGACACCGAGTCGCCGAGGGCGAGGTAGGACGAGCCCGGCCGGACCGGGTGCACACGGTGATGCGCAGGGTGGTGTGCCGGGTGGTGTGAGCCCGACGCGAACGCGGGCGCGGCCACCACGGCCGACGCGGCCAGGGCGGCCACCGCGGCCGCAGCCACGAGCAGGCGCCGGGAACGGGACGGGACAGGAGCCACGGGGCACCTCTTCAGAACGGCGTCCGCCGGACGTCGTCGTCGGGCTGTGGCGCTGCCGTCACCCTGCCTCCCGGAACACTGCCAGGCAAGGGCCCTCGCGTTCACAGCTTCTGCACGGTGAACACTCAGCAGGTGTAAGGCGACGGGAGGTTTTCTCGAGAACATGACGACCGACACCCCGCAGCCGGGCCCTGCATGGACACCCGAGCCGAACGAGCCCCACCACCCTGCGCCGCAGCCGTACGCCGCGCCGCAGCCGTACACCGCGCCGTACCAGTACGCCGCGCCGCATCCGTACTCCGGGCCGACCCCGTACGGCACGCCGCATCCTTACGCCGGGCCGACCCCGTACGGCACCTCGTATGCGGGCTACGGCTTCCCGCCGCCACCCGCTGCGCCCTCGCGTCACCGTCGCGCCAAGCGGGCGCTGGTCGGCGTCGGCGCCGCGGCCCTCGCGGCCGGTCTGGTCTTCTCCGGGGTCGCCATCGGCGACGCCGCGAAGTCCGGCGGGACGTCGTCGGCCGACGGCGGCTCGAGCAGCTCGAGCGGAGCGGGCGGCGGCACGGCGCAGGGCTACGCGCCCGGCCGGAGCGGCGGGTCGACCTCGACCGGCAGCGCCACCGCGACCTCGACCCAGCAGGCCGGCATCGTCACCATCAACTCGGTGCTGAAGTACCAGAACGCCGAGAGCGCGGGGACGGGCATGATCCTCACCTCGAAGGGCGAGGTGCTGACGAACAACCACGTCATCGCCGGCGCGACCAGCGTCACCGTGACCGTCGAGAGCACCGGCAAGAGCTACACGGCCGAGGTCGTGGGCACCGACGCATCCGACGACGTCGCGGTGCTGCAGCTGCAGAACGCCTCCGGTCTCACCACGGCCAAGATCGGTGACGCCTCCGACGTCGCCGACGTGTCGGCCGGCGACAAGGTCACCGGTGTCGGCAACGCCGGCGGTACCGGCACCCTGACCGCGGCCGGCGGAACGGTGACGGGCCTGAACAAGACGATCACCGCTTCCGACGAGAGCGGCGCGAGCTCGGAGACCCTGGACGGGCTCATCGAGACCGACGCGCCCATCATCTCCGGCGACTCCGGCGGCCCGCTCTACGACGCCGACGGCGACATCGTCGGCATCAACACCGCAGCGTCGACGAACTCTTCGGCCGCCGCGGTGAACGGCGCGTCGGTTGCCTCGCAGGCCTACGCCATCCCGATCACGAATGCGCTGGCCATCGCCAAGCAGATCGAGTCCGGTGCCGAGACCTCGTCGGTGCGGATCGGCCTGCCCGCCTTCCTCGGCATCGGCCTGTCCGCCGACGACGGCAGCGGCGCCACCGTCGGCTCGGTCGTGTCCGGGGGGCCCGCGGACGACGCAGGCATCACCGCCGGCTCGACCATCACCGCGGTCGGCGGCACGGCCGTCAGCTCGGCGTCCACGCTGCAGAGCGCGGTGGACCAGCACGAGCCCGGTGACCGGGTCTCGGTCAGCTGGACCGACTCCGCGGGCGGCAGCCACACGGCCACCGTCACGCTGGCCAGCGGCCCGGCCGCGTAAGGCGGTCCGTGGCCCGGGTTGTCCGCCCCTCGTCGCGTCGGAACGCGACGAGGGGCGGACAACTGTCGGTGGTGGGCGTCCTCAGACGGCGAGCTCGCCCAGCTTCGACCACTCGGTGCCCTCCGCCGTCGTGTTGATGATCAGCGGGGTGGCCGCGAGGTGCGGGGGCAACTCGCTACGGGCGGCCTGGAAGTGCGCCGACTGCACGTGGGCCGCGCCGGCGTCGTCGTCCCGGAACGCCTCGATCAGCACGTACTCGTCCGGACGGTCGAGGCTGCGCGACCAGTCGAACCAGAGGCAGCCCTCCTCGGCCCGGGTGGCCGTGGTGAAGCCGGACGAGATCTCCGGCCACCGCTCGACCGACTCGGGTTTGACCCTGAACTTCACCGTGATCACGATCATGCGGACATCCTGTCGTCGTGGGGCACGCTACGGCAGCCTGATGACCTGGCCGGCGAAGCTGAGCCCGGCACCGAACCCCACCAGCAGCGCGAGCTGGCCCGCCGTGGTGAGCCCGCGCCGGGCGAGGTCGACGACCGCGATGGGGATGGACGCGGCGGACGTGTTGCCGGAGACGATCACGCTGTCGGCGATCACGGTGTCGCCGAGCCCCAGCTTGTCGCTGATCGCGTCGACGATGCGCTTGTTGGCCTGGTGGGGCACGAACACGTCGATGTCCCCGATCTGCACTCCGGCGCGGCGACACGCGTCCAGCGCGACAGCCGGCATGTGCTCCACCGCCCAGCGGAACACCTGCGAGCCGGCCATCGTCAGTTTCCCGCCGGCGACCGCCCCGCAGTCGATCAGCTGCGACTGCGAGCCGTCGCTGCCCCAGACGGCCGGCCCGACGCCCGGGGACGCCCCGGCCGGCCCGACCACCGCGGCGCCCGCGCCGTCGGCGAACAGGATCGACGTGCCGAGGTCGGCAGGATCGACCAGCGAGCTCATCAGCTCGGCCGCGACGACCAGTACGTACCGGGCCGCGCCGGTGCGGATCGCATCGTCGGCCGTGCTCAGCGCGTAGCAGAAGCCGCTGCAGGCGGAGTTCAGGTGCATGCGGGGCGCTGTGCGGGCCAGCCCCGAGGCCAGCGTGCCGTGATCGCCCGGTCCGTTGGCCACGCTGCAGCTGGCCGTGATGACCAGGTCGACCTCGTGCTCGTCGACCCCGGCGGCCTGCAGCGCCTGCATCCCGGCCTGGAGCGCCAACTCGTTGAGTTCCGCGCCGGTCCCTGCGCGGCGGACCGAGCGGATGCCCGTGCGGGTCTCCACCCAGCTGCCGGCCTTGCCGAACGGGGCGCCCAGTTCCTCGGAGGTGGTGGTGGCCGTCGGTTGGGCCGCGCCGAACCCGAGCACCTGGCTGCCGCTGCGTCTGACCGTGCCGAGCACTGGCCGCTCCCCGGGGGTGGATCGTCACGAACTACTAGGAAGTCCAACTATCCGGGTTACCGAGGGGTAGTCCAAACCAGCCCGGAAACACGCGAGCCCGCCCACGTCGTGTGGGCGGGCTCGCGGACGGTGCCGGTACAGGCGATCAGGCGTCGATGCCGACGATCTCGGCCTCGGCGGTGTCCTCGGCCGCTTCGTGCCGACCGGCAGCGGGAGCCGCGGCGGGAGCGGCAGCAGCGGCCGCCTGCTCGCGCATCTCGGCCAGCCGGCGCTTGGACGGGAACATCGTGGCGCCCATGACGGCGCCGAACACGAACACGATCGCGCTGGTGAGGAAGGCGACGGTGTAGCCGTGGGTGGCGGCCTGGTCGGCCAGGGCGCGGCCCGCGGACGCGTGGGAGTCTGCGTAGCTCGCCGTGGACGAGGCAACGATGGTGCTCAGCAGCGCGGTGCCGATCGACCCGCCGACCTGCTGCATCGTGCTGACCAGGGCGGAGGCGACGCCCGCGTCCTGCGGTGTCACACCGGCCGTCGCCGTGTTCATCGACGGGGCCATGACCATGCCCATCGCAAAGCCCATGAAGATCAGCGACGGGAGCACGCCACCGACGTAGCTCGAGTGCACGTCCAGCAGGCTCAGGTAGCCCAGCGAGAGCGCACCGATGATCATGCCGATGGTGATGACGACCCGGGGGCCGAAGCGGGGCAGCGTGACGATGTTCGACAGGTTCGAGCTGATCATCACGCAGGCGATCATCGGCAGGAACGCGAGGCCGGACAGGACGGGGCTGAAGCCCTTGACCGACTGCAGGTAGTAGGTCAGGAACAGGAACAGGCCGAACATGGCCAGACCGGCGACGGCGACCGCGGCGAAGGCGGTACCGCGGGAGCGATCGGCGACGACACGCAGCGGGAGCAGCGGCGTCTTGATGCGCCGCTCGGCCAGCACGAAGGCCACGAGCAGGACGGCGCCGAGGGCCAGCGAGGCGATCGTCACGACGGATCCCCAGCCGGCGGTCTCGGCGTGGGAGAACCCGAAGACGATGCCGAACAGGCCGGCTGAGGCGAGCACGGTGCCGATGCCGTCGATGCGGGAGCGGGTCGCGGCACGCTCGTGCGTCATGTAGATCACGGCGCCGAGCGCGGCGGCCGCGGCGAACACGACGTTGACGTACATGACCCAGCGCCAGGACAGGTACTCGGTGAGCACCCCGCCCAGGATCAGGCCGACGGCGCCGCCGCCGACGGCCACGGTGCCGAAGACGCCGAACGCCTTGCCGCGGTCGGCGGGGTCACGGAACGTGGTGACGAGGGTCGACAGGGCGGCGGGGGCGAGCATCGCACCGGCTACACCCTGCAGGGCGCGCGAGGTGACGAGCACGCCGAACGTCGGCGCCGCGCCACCGAGCGCGGACGCGGCGGCGAAGGCGATGAGGCCACCGATGAACACGCGCTTGCGGCCGAACAGGTCACCGACCCGGCCGCCGAGCAGCAACAGGCTGCCGAAGGCCAACGCGTACGCGGTGACGATCCACTGCCGCTGGTCGTCGCTGAAGCCGAGGTCGGCCTGGGCCGAGGGCAGGGCGATGTTCACGACGGTCGCGTCGAGCACGACCATCAGCTGGGCGATGGAGACCACCACGAGGATCAACCAGCGGTGGTCCGAGCTACGGGCTTCCGCGGCCTTCTTCTCGGCCAGTGAGCTAAGAGACATGAGCAGCTTCCAGTTGTGAGTCGAGGTGGGTGCGGATGCCGGTGAGCAGCGTGATCAGCTGCTCGCGTTCGGCTCCGTCGAGCCCGCCGTAGATGGTCTTCATGGTGGTGCGCTTGACGACGAGGGCCCGATCCAGGGCCTCGGCGCCCTGGGGGGTGATCTCGACGAGCCACACGCGCCGGTCGTGCGCATCGGAACTGCGGGTCGCCAGCCCCTCACGCTCGAGAGCGTCGAGGGTGTCGGTGACCGAGCGGGGCGCGAACCCCAGGATCGTGGCGATCGAGGCCTGCTTGACCGGCCCGTGCTCGGCGAGCACGCCGAGCACCTTGGCCCGTGCAAGCGACAGGCCCGCGTCGGTCATGGCCACGTCAACCAGGCGGTGGATGCGGTGGTGCAGCTCGATGAACAGACCACCGATCCGCTCGCACGACGTGTCCGTCATGCCCCACCTCCTCGATCGCGACGTTCCTCATCATGAGGAACCTCATCAATCTAGAGGTCATTCCCGTCCCAGGCGAAATTCTTTCCCGGTCCTGTGGCCGAACCCATGAACACCCCGTCCTGTTCCCCTGGTCGTCGCCCGTGGGCAGTCGTCACGGACCGTCGCACTAGAGTCACGACGTCCGGAGTCGGCACTTCGAAGGGTGATTCCCGCGTGCATCAGGGCTCGTTGCGCATAGCGCTGACGTCGTATCGCAGCAAGCCGCACTGTGGGGGCCAGGGGGTCTACGTCCGGGCACTGTCCCGTGCCCTGGTCGACCTAGGGCACTCCGTCGAGGTGTTCTCCGGCCCGCCCTACCCCGACCTCGACCCGCGGGTGGCGCTGACCGCGGTGCCCAGCCTCGACCTGTACCGCGAGGCGGACCCGTTCCGCGTTCCGCGCCCGTCGGAATTCCGCACGCCGACCGACGTGCTCGAGTTCCTCACGATGTGCACCGCGGGATTCCCGGAGCCGCGGACCTTCAGCCGGCGCGTCGCGCCGCTCCTCGCCGCCCGCCGCGCCGAGTTCGACGTCGTGCACGACAACCAGTCCCTGGGCCCGGCGCTGCTGCGGCTGCCCGCCGCGGGCGTCCCGCTCGTCAGCACCATCCACCACCCGATCACGGTGGACCGTCGGCTCGCACTGGCCGGGGTGCCGTGGCAGCGCCAGCTGACGATCCGCCGCTGGTTCGGCTTCGTGCGCTACCAGGCACGTGTGGCCGCTCGGATGCCGCTGTCGATCGTCCCGTCGCGCAGCAGCATGGACGACATCGTCGCCGACCTCGGCGTCCGTCGGACGCAGCTGCGCGAGGTGCCGAACGGGGTCGACACCGAGCTGTTCCGCCCCCGCGGGGCCCGGGTGGCCGGGCGGCTCGTGTCGATGTGCAGCGCGGACGTCCCGCTCAAGGGCCTGCAGGTCCTGCTGCGCGCGGTCGCCGAGCTGCCCGAGTCCTCGCCCGTGCACCTCATCGCGGTCGCCCGTCCCGAGCCCGGCGGCGCCACCGAGAAGCTGGTCTCCGACCTCGGCATCGCCCACCGCGTCACGTTCGTCAACGGCCTGTCCGACGACGAGCTCGCCGAGCTCGTCGCCTCGGCGGAGCTTATGTGCGTGCCGTCGCTCTACGAGGGCTTCTCGCTGCCCGCCGTCGAGGCCATGGCGTCGGGCACCCCGCTCGTCGCCAGTGCCACCTCGGCGCTGCCGGACGTCGTCGGCCGCGACGGACGCTGCGGGGTACTCGTACCGCCCGGCGACCACCGCGCCCTGGCCGCCGCCCTGCACGACCTGCACGGCGACGCGGAGCGCCGCGTCGCCATGGGCGCGGCTGCCCGCGAACGCGCGGTGAGCACGTTCAGCTGGGCCGCCACGGCGCAGGCCACCGTCGACGTGTACCGCGAGGCCATTGCCCTGACCGGGGAGTCCCACCCGTGCTGACCGTCGACTTCGACCGTCTCGGCGTCGTCGAGGGCGACCGCCTGCTCGACCTGGGATGCGGCGCTGGCCGCCACACCTTCCAGGCGCTGCGCCTGGGTGCTGAGGTGGTGGCGGCCGACCAGTCGGTCGCCGACCTGCGCGATGTCGAGGCCATGGTCGCCGCGATGGCCGAGGAGGGCGAGATCAAACCCCCGTCCGCGCCGGTGACGCTCGAGGCCGACGCGCTCGCCCTGCCGTTCGCGGACGGGCACTTCGACCGCGTCATCGCCGCCGAGATCCTCGAGCACATCCCGGACGACCGGCAAGTCATCGCCGAGCTGGCGCGGGTCCTGCGGCCGGGCGGCACCGCCGCCGTCAGCGTCCCCCGCCGCTGGACCGAGCAGATCTGCTGGGCGCTGTCCGCGCCGTACCACGAGGTCGAGGGCGGCCACGTCCGCATCTACCGCGGCAGCGAGCTGGTGAGCCGTCTGCAGGACGCGGGGCTGCGGCTGGACGCCAAGCACCACGCCCACGCGCTGCACTCGCCGTACTGGTGGCTCAAGTGCGCGGTCGGCGTCGACCGCGACCACCCGCTGACCCGCGCGTACCACCGGATGCTCGTCTGGGACATGATGTCGCGGCCCTGGCTGACCCGTACGGCCGAGCGGGCGCTCGACCCGGTCCTGGGCAAGAGCCTCGTCCTGTACCTGACCAAGCCGGCGGCCCGCGGGTGACGCGGCGCGAGACGTTGCCGGACCTGCCCGGAGTGGTCTCGGCCGGACAGCTGCACCGGACGGTCGACCGGATCGCGGCGGCCCAGCGACCGGACGGCCTGCTCCCCTGGTTCCCGGGCCACCACGCCGACCCGTGGGACCACGTCGAGGCAGCGATGGCGCTGTCGCTGGGCGGGTTGCGTGACGAGGCCCGGGCCGCGTTCCGGTGGAGCGCCCGCAGCCAGGCCGACGACGGCAGCTGGCCGATGGAGATCGTCGACGGCGAGGTCACCGACGCGAGCACCGACGCGAACCAGTGCCTGTACCTCGCCGTGGGTCTCTGGCACGACTGGCTGCTCACCGGGGACCGGTCCTTCGTCGCCGAGCTGTGGCCGACCGTGCGGCGCGCGGCCGGCTTCGCCCTGGACCTGCAGCGGCCGGACGGGGCCATCACGTGGTCGCGCGACCCGGCCGGCGTGCCCGACCCGGACGCGCTGCTCACCGGCAGTGCGTGCATGGTGCTGTCCCTGCGCTGCGCCATGGCCCTCGCCGAGCTCGTCGGCGACCAGCACCCGGACTGGGAGCTGTCCGCCGCGCGGCTCGCCCATGCCGTCGCCGAGCATCCCGCCGACGCGTTCGCCGACAAGACGCGCTTCTCGATGGACTGGTACTACCCGGTGCTGGGCGGCGCGGTCCGCGGCCCGGCCGCGCAGGAACTGTTGCGCAGGCGCTGGACCGAGTTCGTGGTCCCGGGACGCGGCATCCGCTGCGTGGCCGACCGGCCCTGGGTCACCGCTGCCGAGACCTGCGAGCTCGTGCTCGCCCTCGACTGCGCCGGCGACCGGGCCGCGGCGACGGCGCTGCTGCGCGACGTGCAGTTCCTACGCACCGCCGACGGCGACTACTGGACGGGCTGGGTGTTCCCCGAAGAGGTGATCTGGCCCCAGCAGCGCACGACCTGGACGGCCGCCACCGTCGTCCTCGCCGCGGATGCGCTCGCGCGCCACTCGGCGGCCACCGGCCTGTTCCGTGCGTCGGACCTGCCGCCCTTGCTCGACGTCGGGCCCTGCACGCCGCAGTGCCACGCCCTGTCACGGGGCCAGGGATGACGAACCTGCTCGCCGTCGCCGCGGACACCCGCGGCTTCCTGCCCGACGACGAGGCCGCGGCGCTGCGTGCCACGGCGGCGGACGCGCCCGTCGGCACCTGGCTCGAGATCGGCACGTACTGCGGCAAGTCGACCGTGCACCTCGGCGGCATGGCCCGGGACCGCGGCGCGCGGCTCGTCACCCTCGACCACCACCACGGCTCGGAGGAGAACCAGCCCGGGTGGGAGTGGCACGACCCGTCGCTCGTCGACCCCGCCACCGGCCGGTTGGACACCCTGCCGTCGCTGCGTCACACCCTCGCCGCTGCCGGGCTGGAGGAGGTCGTCAGCGTCGTCGTTGCGACCACGGCGCAGGCGGCGGCCTGGTGGACGACGCCGATCTCGTTGCTGTTCCTCGACGGCAACCACACCGAGGCCACGGCGCAGCACGACTACGCGGCGTTCGCACCGCACCTCGTGGCCGGCGGGGTGCTGGCCGTGCACGACGTGTTCCCCGACCCGGCCGACGGCGGGCAGGCGCCGTGGCACGTCTGGCAGCGGGCGCTCGCCCAGGGCGGTTTCGACGAGGTGTCCACGCACGGCTCGCTCCGGGTGGCCCGCCGCACCGGTTGACGGACGAGGCAACCTCCGGCCGTCGAATGCGTATGACAGGTATGACACCGACGCGGACACCCCGAACCGCAAAGACCACGACGCGATGATGCCGCTGACAGCGTCGCGTTCGAGTCCTGGCGATCCCCCGGAGCTGGGGCCGGAGAGCGACGCCACTTTCCGCCTCGACGCCGAGACGATGACCGCCACGGTCAGGGCGCAGTGGATGCCCCTCGTCCGGCTCGGCACCCTGCTCCTCAACGACCGGGCGGTGGCCGAGGAGGTCGTCCAGCACGCCTGCGAGACGGTGTGGAAGCAGCAGCCGGCCGTCGGCAGCAGCGCGCAGCTCGGTGCGTACCTGCGGACCAGCGTCGTCAACGGCAGCCGCTCCGTCGGCCGTCGTCGCACGACCGCGGCCCGCTACCTCGCTCTCGTCCGGGCCGAGCAGCCGGACGGTGAACCACCGGCCGACGCCGAGCTGTTGCTCGACGAGGACCGCCGCGAGATCCGTGCAGCCGTCGGGCGGTTGCCCGACCGCCAGCGTGAGGTCCTCGTCCTCCGCTACTGGGGCCGGCTGTCCGAGGCCGACATCGCCCAGACCCTCGACATCTCCCCCGGGACGGTCAAGTCCACCGCCCACCGCGCGATCGCCGCGCTCCGCGCGCACCTGAAGGAGCAGTCATGACCAACGATCCCCGGGACCTCGCGTCCCGTCTCACGGACGCTCTCGACTCCGCCGCCGCCACCCTGCCCGACGCCGAGCCGCCCGCCTTCTCGTGGCAGCAGCCGGCCGCGCGTCGCAGCAGCCGGCGACGGCGTGGTCTGTACGCGGCATCCGGACTGGCCGCCGCCGCGGTGGCCGCCACCGTCGTCGCGGCGACCCTGCCCTCCGGGCACCATGCGGGCGACGGGCACCAGGCCCCCGATGCCGAGCGCCCGGGCTCCGTCGCACCGAGCAGCTCCGCGGCCGTGTCACACGCCCGTCCGGTGCCAGTGCCGCACACCGGCCAGTCCGCATCGGCGCTGCTGCTCGCCGCCTCGCACACCCGCCTGCGGACCGGCGACCCGGCGTTGCGTGACGGCCAGTTCCGGTACGTGCGCATCGTCAGTCCGGCGCCGGGAACCATCGTCTACGACAAGAACGGGACCCCCCACACCGAGAAGGCGCCGGCCGGCTCCTACAACCTGGACCAGTACTGGATCCCGAAGGACGTCACGGACGTGTGGATGCGCCGGTCCGGGGTCGTCGGGGACGTCGCCCCGGACGTATGGACGGGTCGCTGCGACGATCTCTACGCGCACACCCAGGACGCGCCGAAGGGCCCGTCGTGCACACGTCCGGGCAGCTTCAGCGACCCGACCCCGCGCTTCGTCGCACACCTGCCTCGCGACCCCGACGCGCTGTACAGCCAGCTGCGGTCGTACGCCGAGAGCCGGCTCAACCCGGACAAGATCCACGACACGAACTACCTGATGTTCTTCGTCATCGACTCGCTGCTCGACAACGAGGTCGTCACCGGCGACCTGACGTCCACCCTGTACGCCGTGCTCGGTCGCATCCCGGGGATCCAGGTCCTCGACGGTGTGCAGAACTACTCCGGAGTGGCCGGTACCGGGTTCAGGCTGTCCACCACCCTGGGTCACGGGCCGGACGCGCTGCGGTCCACCGCGACCATCATCGTCGACCTCGCGTCCGGGACCTTCCTCGGCGACCAGCAGGTGTCCGACGGCAACACCTACTCCTCGGCCGTCACCACCGGCGTCGCCGATCGGATCGGCGTCGCCGGCCACTGACGCGACGGCGGCACCGGCGGTCGACGCCGGTGCCGCCGTCAGTCGCGCGCCGGGCTCTCCGGCCGGTAGATGGTGAGCACCTGTTCGGGTTGGTCCGAGACGTGGAACGAGGCGTAGGTCATGACCTGCTCGCGGCCGGAACGGGTGCGCACCCACTTGCTGCCGGGCTGGCTCGTCGCGATGTCGTACCGGGGCCACCACGCGTCGGCCTCGGGGCTGGCGGTGCGCAGTTCGTCCTCGAGACGCCGGAAGCGCGCCGAGCCCGGGTGCTTTCCGGCGTTCGTCCGCAACCGTGCGAGCAGGCCCTGCGCCACCCTGGTCCACTCCGGGAGCACCTCACGCGCGAGCGGCTCCAGGAACATCCAGCGGGCGAGGTTGGGGTTCGGGCCCTCCGTGGCGCCGGCGAGCAGCTCGGCCGCGGCGTCGTTCCACGCGAGCAGGTCGTAGCTACCGCCTGTGACGTAGGCGGGATGGGGTTCGACCAGCTTGGGCACGTCGGCGACCTCGGGCGAGAGGAACTCGGGTTCGTCGGGCGGCAGGCTGTCCTCGCCGGCGAGTGCGACGAGGTGGGCCCGCTCCGGGCCGTCCAGCAACAGGGCGTCCGCGATCGCGGTCAGCACCTGGCGGGACGGACGCACGTCACGGCCCTGCTCGAGGAACGTGTACCAGGTGGTGCTGATCCGGGCCAGGTGCGCGAGTTCCTCGCGACGCAGCCCCGGCGTGCGTCGGCGCGGGGATCCGGGCAGCCCGACGTCGGCCGGCGACGTCCGTTCACGCCGGGCCCGCAGGAAGATTGCCAGCTCGCGTCGCTGCTCGTCCGTCGCTGCCGTCACCGAACGACCCCTCCCTGCTAGCGCTGGTACCAGTATGAAGCGGCTCTGGATACCAGGTTGCGTGAGACCGAGACTGTAGAGCATGAAGGCATGGATTCTGGACTCGACCGACAGCGGCGTGCGACTCGACCAAGTGCCCGACCCTCGGGTGACCAGCGGCGGCGCGGTGCTGCGCATGCTCGCCGTGCAGGTGCCGGCGTACACCCGGGTGCTCACGACCGGCGGCCGCGGCGGTATCGCCACGCCGACCGTTCTCGGGATCGGGGGCATCGGCAGGGTCGAGGCGGTCGGGGACGACGTCCAGACCGTGCGGCCCGGCGAGATCGCGCTCAGCACCGGCTTCCTGTCCACCGGTCGGGTGAGCGATCCGGAGGAGGTCCTGCTCGGCTGGACCGGGATCGGCGGTCGGGGAATCTCGACCGCCGCCACGGACGCGATGCGCCGCGTGTGGCGGACGGGGACGTTCGCCGAACGGGCGTCGATGCCGGCCTCGACCCTCGTCGCGCTGCCGGGTGCCGAGCACTACGCGGACCTCGCCCGGCTCGCGTTCCTGCCCTGGCTGACCGTCGCGGGCGGCGGGGTCGAGCGCAGCGGCATGGGCCCGGGCGACCGGGTCGTCGTGACCGGCGCCAGCGGGCAACTCGGCGGGGCAACGGTGCTGCTAGTCCTGTCACGCGGCGCGGGGACGGTCGTCGCGGTGGGGCGCAACGTCGACAGCCTCGAACGTCTTGCTGCGCTGGATGCGCGCGTGCGCACCGTCCGTTCGATCGGGGACCGGGCCGCCGACGCCGCCGCGATGACCGACGCTCTCGGTGGCGACGCCGACGTCACGATCGACGCCCTGGGCCCGGCGCCCACCGCCGACCTGACCATGGCGGGGCTCGACGTCCTGCGCCTCGACGGCACCATGGTGCTCATCGGTGGCGTGCGCCAGACCCTGCCCATCCCCTACGACGAGTTGATGCACCGCCGGATCACGCTGCGCGGCTCGTGGATGGCGTCGAACGAGACGGCCTTCCGGATCTGGCGCCAGATCGAGTCGGGCGCACTCGATCTCTCCGCCCTGGACGTCACCACCGCCGGCCTGGACGACCCGGACGCGGTCCTGTCGCGCGCCGAGTCGACCAGCGGGCTCGGTTTCGTCGCACTGCTGCCCTGACGGCCGCCGACCACGGGACGCTAACGACCGTCTCCCCGCACGACCGCCACGCGCCGCTGCCAGCGACCCTCGAAGGCGCGCAGGAGCAAGCGGATCGGCACCGGCGCCTTCGGCAGCAGTTCGGCACGTTCGGCCGGACTGCACTGCGACATGACCCACGGCAGGATGAACACGAGGTGCGGGAACGACGCGGGCTGCGGTCACGTGCACCTGCGCCCGGAGGCCTGACCGTTTCGGGCGCGCAGTCACCGCGGTCTGAGAAGATTCCGCGGTGACCTGGTCAACGTCGATCACTCGGACCGTTGCCGCCGCGGCGGTTGCCCTCGCCTCGGTCGCTGCCGTTGCCTGCGATTCGTCGACCCGCCATCCCGGACACAGCGCCTCGGCATCCGGTGGCGCATCTGCATCGGGATCGCCCACCTCGACACAGTCTGCGACCTCGGACCCGTCTCCGACGGCGACTCCCACGCCCACGCCGGTGGGTCTCGGGCACCGCAGCGACTGCCACGCATACCTGAAGCTGGACCAGAACTCGTCCCTGAACAGCATCATCCCCAACCGCTGGCTCTGCTTCGACCGGACACCGACCGGGATGCTCTCGATCACCGCCGACGTCCACGACATCACTCAACCGCTGGACTACGCCAAGCAGGTCTGCTCGCTGGTTCCGGACGCCACCGTCCAGCGCAGCATCGGCAGCTTCCTCGTCGCGATCATGGAAGACACGCAGCAACCAACAGGTATCAACGCGTCGTGCAACTACACGCTGCGGGTGGGCCGATTGACCGGGGAGGTCAAGACCGCGATCTTCCCGGTCCCGTTCGATCAAGTCGACAGCGGATGCACCGGTACCCCCGAGAAGGAGCCGGACGGTTTGAGCCTGCGAGCCTTCACCGTTGCCGGCGTGCGCGGCACCGTGAACGGCCCTTCGTTCTCGTCCAAGGACGAGGGGAACACCCAGACTTGGGACTATCGGCTACCCGTCCGGCTTGTCAACGGTGACGCGATCTGCCAGGAGAGCAAGGTCGAGCTCGAGTACCAGCCCGGTTCGTTCGGGGGCAAGGGCGGGATCGTGTCCCCGGCCCACTTCAACTCCGTCTCGCAGCGTCTCGTCGCCGACCTCGCCGTAGCACTGAAACCGAAGGCGCGCTGAGAACGCCCCGACGTGGACCTCCCCACGTTCTCCGTGTGGCGGGCGGCGTATACGCCGGACCGGTAATGCGGGCGCCGGACGGGCTCCCGTCGTGGAGAATGCGCAGTCGTGCTGCTTTCCATCTCGACGACCGTCACCCCGGCGACCGATCTGGGTTACCTGCTGCACAAGCACCCCGGTCGCGCGCAGGAGATCGAGGTGTCCGTCGGGACCGCGCACGTGTTCTACCCGGAGGCGGCTGCGGACCGGTGCACGGCAGCGCTGCTTCTCGAGGTCGACCCGATCGCGTTGGTGCGCGGACGCAAGGGCCCGTCGAGCGAAGGTTTCGCGCTCGGTCAGTACGTCAACGACCGGCCCTACGCAGCGTCCTCGATGATGTCGATGGCCCTGTCGAAGGTCTTCCGCACGGCGATGACGGGTCGCTGCGACGCACGCCCCGAGCTCGCCGCGGCAGCCATACCGCTCGAGGTGCACGTGCCGGCGCTGCCCTGCCGCGGGGACGCAGACCTGGCCCGTCGGGTCTTCGAACCACTGGGCTGGACGGTCCGGGCGGACGCCGTCGTGCTCGATCCCGAGATCCCGGTGTGGGGCGACTCACGCTACGTGGATCTGCGGCTCGCCGGTCGGCTCCGCCTCGCCGAGGCCCTCAACCACCTCTACGTGCTGCTGCCCGTCCTGGACGACGCCAAGCACTACTGGGTGAGCCCCGACGAGGTGGACAAGCTGATCCGTGCCGGCGGCGCCTGGCTGGCCGCGCACCCGGAGAAGGAACTGATCACCCGTCGCTACCTCGCCCATCGCGGCGTGCTGACCAGGGACGCGCTGGCGCGGCTGGCCGAAGTCGACGACACCGACCCGGAGCGGCTCGACAACGCCGACGACGCCCCACTCGTCGCCGACGACCCCGACCGGCCGATGCCGCTGGCCCAGCAGCGGAGGGGCGCCGTCGTGGCCGCGGTTCGTGCCTCCGGTGCACGACGGGTCGGGGACTTCGGCTGCGGCGAGGGTGCGCTCGTGGCCGACCTGCTCGCCGACGCCACGGTGACGCAGGTGGTCGCGGTCGACGTGTCGGCACGAAGCCTGGACCACGCGGCGCGCAGGCTGCGGCTCGACCGGATGACCGAGCAGCAGCGGGCGCGCCTCGACATCTTCCAGTCGTCGGTGACCTACCGCGACGACCGGTTGGCCGGGCTGGACGCTGCCGTGCTGATGGAGGTCATCGAGCACGTCGACCTACCCCGTCTCGGCGCGTTGGAGCAGGCCGTCTTCGGCCATGCCGCCCCGGGCACGGTCATCGTGACGACCCCGAACGTCGAGTACAACGTGCGGTTCGAGAGCCTGCCCGCAGGAGCGACGCGGCACCGCGACCACCGCTTCGAATGGACCCGCGCCGAGTTCCGCGACTGGTGTGATCGGGTCGCCACAGAGCACCGGTACACCGTTCGTTACCTGCCGGTCGGCACCGACGACGCAGAGGTCGGGCCGCCGACCCAGATGGCCGTCTTCACCAAATCCCTGAGTGCCGCACAGTCCACGAGCGCCACACAGTCCACGAGCGCCGCACAGTCCACGAGCACGGAGCGCAGCGCATGACCCGCGAACTGGCCGTGCCCGAACTCAGTCTCGTCGTGCTCATCGGGGTGAGCGGGTCCGGGAAGTCCACGTTCGGCCGCACGCACTTCAAGCCGACCGAGGTCATCTCCTCGGACTTCTGTCGCGGCATCGTCGCCGACGACGAGAACGACCAGGCGGCCACGCCCCAGGCGTTCGAGCTGCTCGATCACATCGTCGGGCTGCGTCTCGCCGCCGGGCGGCTGACCGTCGTCGACGCCACCAACGTGCAGCCGGACGCCCGCAAGAAGCTGGTCGCCCGCGCCCGCGAACACGACGTGCTGCCCGTCGCGATCGTCCTGGACATGCCGGAGCGGTTGTGTGTCGAGCGCAACGCCGGCCGCCCGGACCGCGAGTTCGGGGCACACGTCGTCCGCCGCCAACGCGACCAGCTGCGTCGCGGGCTCCGGGGTCTGCAGCGCGAGGGGTTCCGCACCGTCCACGTCCTGTCGGGCCCGGACGAGGTCGCGGACGTCGTCGTCACCCGCACCCGGCTCTACAACGACCTCCGGCACGAGACCGGACCCTTCGACGTCATCGGCGACATCCACGGCTGCCGCGCCGAGCTCGAGACGTTGCTGTCCGATCTCGGTTACACCCTCCGGCGTGACGAGCGAGGCCGCGCGGCCGGCGCCCATCACGACGGACGCCGTGCCGTGTTCGTCGGCGATCTCGTCGACCGCGGCCCGGACACGCCGGGCGTGCTGCGGCTGGTGATGGGCATGGTCGCGGACGGCGATGCGCTGTGCGTACCGGGCAACCACGAGAACAAGCTGCTGCGCGCGATGCGTGGCCGCAAGGTGCAGGTCACCCACGGCCTGGCCGAGTCGCTGGAGCAGTTGGCGGCCGAGCCGGCCGAGTTCCGTACGGACGTCGAGACGTTCCTCGACGGGTTGATCAGTCACTACGTCCTCGACGGCGGCAACCTCGCCGTCTCGCACGCCGGCATCCTGGAGCGCTACCAGGGCCGGGCGTCCGGGCGGGTCCGTGAGTTCTGCCTCTACGGCCAGACGACCGGCGAGACCGACGAGTACGGGCTGCCCGTCCGGTACCCCTGGGCGCAGGAGTATCGCGGCAGAGCGATGGTGCTTTACGGCCACACCCCGGTCCCGGCCCCCGAGTGGATCAACAACACGCTGTGCCTGGACACCGGCTGCGTCTTCGGCGGTCGGCTCACCGCGTTGCGCTACCCCGAGCGCGAAATCGTGTCCGTGCCGGCCGAGCGGGTCTACTACGAGCCCGCCAGACCGTTCCCGACCAATCCCGACGCCGAGGTCGCGCAGGCCCGGCGTGACCCGGACGTCCTCGACATCACCGACGTCACCGGCAGCCGTGTCGTCGAGACGGCCTACCAGAAGCGGATCGGCGTACGGGAGGAGAACGCCGCCGCCGCGCTCGAGGTCATGAGCCGGTTCGCGACGGACCCGCGATGGCTGCTGTACCTGCCACCGACCATGAGCCCGGTCGCGACCTCGCCCCGGGCGGACCTGCTGGAACATCCTGAGCAGGCCTTCGAGGCGTTCCGTGCCGAAGGTGTCGACGCGGTGGTGTGCGAGGAGAAGCACATGGGCTCACGGGCCGTCGCGCTGGTGTGCCGCGACCTGGACGCCGCGCGCGCACGCTTCGGCGCGCCCGGTGGTGCGATCGGCTCGGTCTGGACGCGCACCGGTCGGCCCTTCTTCGACAGCGAGCTGACGGGCGAGCTGCTGTCCGGGTTGCGCGACGCGGCGGAGCGAGCCGGGTTGTTCGACGAGCTGGGCGCCTCGTGGTTGCTGCTCGACGCCGAGCTGCTGCCCTGGAGCGCGAAGGCCGAGCAGCTGCTCCGCGACCAGTACGCCCCGGTCGGGGCGGCGGCCCGCACGGCGCTGCCCGCTGCCGTGTCGGCCCTGGAGCAGGCCGCGGCGTCCGGGGTGGACGTGACCGAGCTGCTCGACCGGACCCGGTCCCGGCTCGACAACGCCGAATTGTTCAGTGCCGCCTACCGGCGCTACTGCTGGCCCACCGAGGGGCTGACCGGAGTGCGCTTGTCGCCGTTCCAGCTGTTGGCCACGGATGCGACGACGTACCAGGACCGGCCGCACGCCTTCCACCTGGACATCGCGGACCGGTTGGTCGCCGCTGCGCCCGAGCTGCTCGCGCCGACGCGGCGACAGTTCGTCGACACGACCGACCCCGCCTCCACCGCAGAGGGCACGGCATGGTGGGAGCACCT
Organism: uncultured Jatrophihabitans sp.; assembly: GCF_964252635.1. Taxonomy (GTDB): domain Bacteria; phylum Actinomycetota; class Actinomycetes; order Mycobacteriales; family Jatrophihabitantaceae; genus Jatrophihabitans. Next base: position 11,215 of record NZ_CAXUNP010000023.1, on the reverse strand, counting down.
CACCGGCGCGGGTGGTGAGGGCATGGTGGTCAAGCCGGCGGTGAACCTCACCCGCGGGCGCAAGGGCCTCGCGCAGCCCGGCCTCAAGGTCCGCGGCCGGGAGTACCTGCGCATCATCTACGGGCCGGACTACACCGAGCCCAGCAACATCTGCCGTCTCCGTCAGCGCCACCTCGGCCACAAGCGTTCGCTGGCTCTGCGGGAGTACGCCCTCGGGCTCGAGGCGCTCGACCGGGTGGCACGCGGCGAGCCGCTGTGGCGTGTCCACGAATGCGTCTTCGCCGTCCTCGCGCTCGAGTCCGAACCGGTCGACCCGCGGCTCTGAGAGGTCACCGACGTCGATTACCGGCCCGCCATTGCCGACCCACCCGGCGAGCACGGATCATGACCGGTGTGGGGTTGCAGATCGTGGTCGTGGTCGCGTCGCTCGTGCTGCTCACGACGCTCGGCGGAGCACGTTGGGGTGAGGGCCTGCTCATGGCCCTGGTTGGCGGCCTCGTATTCCCGGTCACATGGGTCGTGTGGTTCGTCCGCGACAACCACTCGGCCGGCCGCCGCGCCTTCGTCGGCCACTGACGCGGTCCCACCGCGCCGAGGCCCGGTCACCAGCGACGTCCGCGCGCAAACACCTTCAGCAAGGAGCACTCCGACATGCACGACTACCCCGACCCGGCGTCTGTCCACGACCTCGTGCAGGCGTCGCCGCGACGCGTGCGCGGCGAACTCGGCGGCGTCACCGTCTTCGACACCCGCGCCGCCCGATACGTCTGGGAGACGGTCAAGTACCCGCAGTACTACGTCCCGCTCGACGACGTCAGCCCCGGCACCCTCGTCGACGACGATCACCTGCAGCACCTGCGAAGGGGAACGGCCCGGCTGCACACGGTGACCGCCGGCGGGCAGTCACGTCCCGGAGCCGCCCGGGTCTACGGCGACGACGCCCGCGACGGGCTCGCCGGCACGGTCCGCTTCGACTGGGACGCCCTCGACGCGTGGTACGAGGAGGACGAGGAGGTGTTCGTCCACCCCCGCAATCCCTACGTACGCGTCGATGCCTTAAGGTCCCGCGCCCACGTACAGGTTCGCCATGGCGACCTGCTGCTGGCCGAGAGCAACTCCTGCGTCCTGGTCTTCGAGACCGGTCTGCCGACGCGCTACTACCTCGACCGGGCCGATGTCCGCGCTGACCATCTGATCCCCACCGACACCCTGACGGCGTGCCCCTACAAGGGCCGCACCTCGCAGTACTGGTCGGTCCGCGCGGGCGACGACGTGCTCGAGGACGCGGCGTGGACCTACACGTTCCCCACCACCGCGCTCGCCCCGATCAGCGGGCTGATCGCGTTCTACAACGACCTCGTCGAGATCACCGTCGACGGGGTGGTCGCGACGCGGACCGACGACCTCTCCCGCCTGCGCGGCACCGAATGAGCGCGCACGCCCTCGAGAATGCTGACGCTGCTCGGGCTGTGCGGACGCCGTGGTCACGGGCGCACCGCCGCTACCGCGCACAGCGAGCGCTGTCGCGATTGTCGTCGGTCCAGGGGCAGCGCGATTGGTCAGTAGATGCGCTTGCGGCCGCCGATCTCGGGTCCGAGAAAACCGGAGATGGCCGCGCCCATGACGAGGGCGATGATGCCCAGGGTCCAGATGATGTGAATGGTGGCGAGGAAGCCGAGCTCAACGCCGGAACGCGGGGACGGCGCCTGCAGGACAACGGGTTAGGCCTGCAGGCACCGCCTCACGCCGCGTCTTGACGCAAGCGGACCCTACCTGGACAGCGGCCACCATCCTGAGGCCTCGCCCCTTCTGCCGTTGGTGTACGGCGTAAGGTTCGGTCGTGGATCTTGCTGCCCCCGACGACAGACAACTGGCGGCCGACCTGGATGGGGACGATGTCGGACAGCTCAGGGCGCAGGTCGCCAACCTCACGGTCGCGCTCCACGCATCTCGCCGCATCGGCACAGCCATCGGAATTCTGATGGCCAGCCACAAGATTACGTACGAACGAGCCTTCGCGATGATGTGCGATGCAAGCCAGAACGCGAACCGGAAGGTGCGCGACATCGCTGACGACGTCGTCGAGACCGGTGCTCTGCCGTAGCGCTCCGACCCGGGCGTCGATCGCCCGGAGATGATCCCCGGACAGAAGGCAGCCCCGGCTCTCGTAACGGGGGGGTACGAGACCCGGGGCGCCAGCACGACGGTACCGCCTCAAGTGGAGGTTGAGGGCACCGCGTACCCAAAGCATGCGCTTGTTTCCCAAACACGCAACTTATGGCCATGTCCGCGATTCGACTTGATTAACAGCCCCGGTCCGTCACCCTTCAGGGAAGCGACCCGCAGGGGCTGCATCTGTCACAGGATGCCATCGCGGGGGGCGAGCTCCTGCGGGTCTGCTTCCCCGACGGGCGACCGCCCGCCGGCCGACGGCGCGGCGGGCGGTGTCGTCCGCCGGCCGGCCGACGGTTTGGTCGAGGTTTCGGGGCCTGCAAGTGGTGGGCGATACTGGGATCGAACCAGTGACCCCTGCCGTGTGAACGCGTAAAGCGCGCTTCAGGAGGGGGCCAAAGGGGATTGGCCGAAGTGCCTCGAGGCCCCAGTTTTTCAAGCACAGAGGCGGCTCGCACAAGGTTGGCTGTACGTGGCCGCCTACGACCGTTTGTGGACCTCCTGCGGACTATTTGCGGACTAACGAACATCAACAGTCGTCAAGCTGCACCGGCTGGGCTCGAGCCAAGTGTCCTCGATTAGGTACGGGCGGCGCCTACAGAAGTGGCGCAGACGGGATACATCGAGTCAGGAAGGCAAGTCGGCCTGAGCAGCCTCGTCGGTGCAGGTGGCGGCCCAGGAAGCGAGCAGCGCGAGTCCGTCAGCGGTCGCGGTGCCGGGGTCGGCTGTATAGATGTTGAGCTGCAGCGCCGGCTCGGAGGGCAGCTGCATTGCTTCGAAGTTCAGGTCGAGTTCGCCGACGGCCGGGTGCCGCAGGCGCTTGCGGCCGCTGCGGTGAAACTTCACGTTCTGGGAGGCCCAGTGCTGGCGGAACAGTTCCGACTGGGTGGACAGCTCGCCGACGAGGGTGATCAAATCCTTATCATGCGGGTTGCGTCCCGCCTCAAGGCGCAGCATGGCGGCGGCGTCCATGGCCATGCGGTCGAAGTCGATGAAGAACTCGCGTGCGGACGGGTCGAGGTAGAGAAACCGGGTGGTGTTCGGCGCCCGCTTGCTGGTCGCGCCGGCCGCGGCGGAGTTCAGCACCGGGGAGTACAGGGCTCCGGCCAGGGAGTTCATGCCGAGGATGTCGTGGCGGGCGTTGCGCACCCAGGCCGGCGCCGCGGTGACGGCGTCGAGGACCTGTTGAATGACCGGGCGGATCGTGGTGGCCGCCGGACGGGCGCGGCGGGTAGCCGGTCCGGCAGCGCGGGCCAGCGAGTACAGGTGTTCGCGTTCGGCGTCGTCGAGCTGCAGCGCGGTGGCGACACCGTCGATGACCGAGTCTGATGCACCGGCGAGGTTGCCGCGTTCCATCCGCACGTAATAGTCGATGCTGACCCCGGCCAGCAGCGCTACTTCCTCGCGGCGCAGACCTTTGACGCGGCGGTTCCCGCCGCCGTAGGCAGGCAGCCCGGCCTGCTCGGGGGTGATGCGCTCCCGGCGTGAGGCCAGGAAGTCCCTGACCTGCGTGCGGTGGTCGGTGTCCATGTCGTCAACCGTAAGTGGCCTCTGGCACGAGTGGGAGGCACCAGCGTTACCCCCATCGCCTGCATCACCCCCCGCTTGGTCGACGCGTTGCCGGCGAAGGGGGTAATGGCTGTACCTCGCAGGATCGACGTGGGGCTTCTAGCGTCGAGGACATGACCAACGAACTCACCTTGAACAACGGCGTCACGCTGCCCCCGATCGGGCTCGGCGTCTACCAGAGCCCGCCCGAGGAGACCTCCGCGGCCGTCGAGGCTGCGCTGAAGGTCGGCTACCGGCACATCGACACCGCCGCCGCGTACGGCAACGAACGACAGGTCGGCGAGGGCATCCGCAGCTCCGGCGTCGACCGGGACGAGGTGTTCCTCGAGACCAAGATCTGGGTCAGCGACTACGGCTACGACGAGACGCTGCACGCCTTCGACAAGGCGACCCGCAAGCTCGGTTTCGACACCGTCGACCTGCTGATCCTGCACCAGCCCGCCCCGGACCGGTTCGAGCAGACCGTCGGCGCCTACACCGCGCTCGAGCGGCTGCTGGCCGACGGCAAGGTCCGCGCGATCGGGGTCAGCAACTTCATGCGCCACCACCTCGACAACCTGCTCCCCCGCACCGAGGTCGTGCCGGCGGTCAACCAGATCGAGTGCCACCCGTACTTCTCCCAGCCGGACGTGCAGGCGGCGAACGCCGAGCACGGCATCCTCACCCAGGCGTGGTCGCCCATCGGCGGGATCACCTTCTACCCCGGTTGGGGCGAGCACCGCAAGAACGTGCTCGAGGACGACATCGTGACCGCCATCGCCGACGCGACCGGCAAGAGCCCGGCGCAGGTGTTGTTGCGCTGGCAGCTGCAGCACGGCCGCTCCGCGATCCCGAAGTCGACCAACCCGGGCCGGATCGCAGAGAACTTCAACGTCTTCGACTTCGAACTCACCGACGACCAGATCACGGCGCTCAACGGTCTCGACACCGGGGAGCGCAACGGCCCCGACCCGGACGGTCCGATGCGCAAGGACATCGCCGAGCGCACCATCCCCGAGGACTGACACCCACCACCATCCCCGAAGATTGACACCCACCACCACCCGCCTCAGCACTGCGAAGGCCGCCCGGAGCACCACCGCCGGGCGGCCTTCGCCGCGCATGCAGACACTGCAACCATCACCAGGACCAAGTCCGAGCTCACCGTCGGAGCGACCACGAACGGCCCCGTGGGGGGTACTGGCATTACCTGGCAGCACAGGCACTCCCACCCGGTGTTCGCGGGCCGGACAGTGGACGTCATGAGCGCCACGACGGTCACCCACGCGGACACCGACCAGTCCGCACAGCCACAGAAGCCTGGACAGGCACAGAAGTCCGCACAGTCGCAGAAGTCCGGACAGCCGCACCACGCCACCGCGATCCTGGCGATCATCTGCATCAGCTACTTCATGGTCATCCTGGACAACTCGATCATCTTCACCGGGCTGCCCCGCATCGAGTCCGCGATGCACTTCTCCCCCACCGGGCTGACCTGGGTCCAGGACGCCTACACCCTCGTGTTCGGCGGGCTGCTGCTGCTGGGCTCACGCGCCGGTGACATCGTCGGCCGCCGGCGGATGTTCTTCCTGGGCCTGGCGCTGTTCGGTGGCGCGTCGTTCCTGGTCGGCGCCGCGCCGTTCACCTGGTGGCTGATCGCCGCCCGCGCGCTGCAAGGCATCGGCGCGGCGATCCTGGCCCCGTCCTCGCTGGCCCTGCTGACGGCCACCTTCGCCGAAGGTCAACAGCGCGGCCGCGCCGTGGCCGCCTACAGCGCGGTCGCCGGCATCGGCGCCAGCCTCGGCCTGGTCGTGGGCGGGGTGCTGGCCGACCTGATCTCCTGGCGCGCCGGGTTCTTCATCAACGTGCCGATCGGGCTGGCCATGCTGATCGCCGGCCGCCGCTACGTGAGCGAGACCCCGCCGCGCGGCGGGCGGTTCGATCTCATCGGCGCGCTGTGCGCGACGCTGGGCATGAGCGCGCTCGTGTACGGGGTCATCGAGGCCAGCACCACCGGCTGGGCCGCTCCCCGGGTCGTCGCCGCACTGATTATCGGCACGGTGTTGCTGGTCGGGCTGGTGGCCAACGAGGCCCGCGCCGAGCAACCGATCATGCCGCTGCGGCTGTTCGCCAGCCGCCAGCGCACCGGCGCCTACCTGACCCGCATGCTCTACCTCGCCGCGATGATCGGGTTCTTCTTCTTCACCACCCAGTACCTGCAAGGCGTCCTCGGGTTCAGCCCCCTGCAGGCCGGTCTGGCGTTCCTGCCGATGTCGGCGGTCAACTTCGCCGCCGCCCTGCTGGTCACCCGCGTGATCCGCCGGCTTGGTGCGACGCCGGTGCTCGTCCTGGGCGTCGTCGCGACCTTGGCCGGGATGGGCTGGCTCAGCCGCGTCACGGCCGACAGCAGCTACCTCACTGCGGTTGCGCTGCCGATGGTGCTCATCGGCATCGGCCAGGGGCTGGCGTTCGCGCCGATGACCTCCGCCGGCTTGGCCGACGTCGACGGCCGGGACGCGGGAGCGGCGTCCGGACTGGTGAACACGTTCCACCAGCTCGGCAGCTCCCTCGGACTCGGAGTGCTGGCCACCGTCGGGGCGGCCGCCGTTCCGGGCAGCGCCACCGCGACCGCAGCGTTGGTCGACCGGGTCAGCGCCGGCCTCACCGGCAGCACCGCGATGCTCGCCCTCGCCCTGGTGGTCGTCCTGGCCCTCATCACCCGCCGCCGCATCTCCCCTACGACCACGCAGACCGCACTGGCACATACGGCGCTGGCTGGCCCGACGGCCGCCGACGCCCGCGCCTGAACCACCCACTCCACACACCCAGAGCCCCGAACCACAACAACTCGAACCACCACAACCTGAAGGAACCCAGTCATGCGAGCAGCAGTCATGTACGGCGCCGGCGACGTCCGGATCGAGACCGTCCCCGACCCGAAACTGGTCCAGCCCACCGACGCCGTGGTCCGCATCGTGCGGACCTGCGTGTGCGGCAGCGACCTGCACCCCTACCACCAGATGGACGCCACACAGGACGGCACCCCAATGGGCCATGAGTTCCTCGGCGTCGTCGAGGAGGTCGGCTCCGAGGTCCGCACCCTGAAGTCCGGCGACTTCGTCATATCCCCGTTCGCCTGGTCGGACAACACCTGCGACTTCTGCCGCGAGGGATTCCAGACCTCGTGCCGGCACGGCGGCTTCTACGCCGCCAACGGCATCGGGGGCGCCCAGGCCGAAGCCATCCGCGTCCCGCTGGCCGACGGCACCCTGGTCAAGGCCCCGGTCGGCCAGGACTCGCCGCTGCTGCCCGCCCTGCTCACCCTGTCCGACGTGTTCCTCACCGGCCACCACGCCGCCGCACGCGGCCGTGTCGAGCTGGGCAGCACCGTCACGGTGATCGGCGACGGCGCGGTCGGGCTATCCGCCGTGCTCGCCGCGAAGCGGCTCGGCGCCGAGCGGATCATCCTGATGGGCCGCCACATCGACCGCACCGACCTGGGCCGCGAGTGGGGCGCCACCGACGTCGTTGCCGAACGCGGCGAGGAGGGCATCACCAAGGTGATGGACATGACCGGCGGCGACGGCACCCACGTGGTGATCGAGGCCGTCGGCCATCGCCCGGCCTACGACATGGCCGTCGGGGTCGTGCGGGTCGGCGGCACCATCAGCCGCGTCGGGGTGCCGCAGTACGAGGAGGCGCCGGTCGGGTTCGCCAGCCTGTTCGGCAAGAACGTCACCCTCACCGGCGGCCCCGCACCCGTGCGGGCCTACATCGAGGAGCTGCTGCCCGAGGTTCTCGACGGACGGCTGGACCCGGGCAAGGTCTTCGACCGCACTGTCAGCCTCGACGACGTCCCGGCCGGTTACCGCGCCATGGACGACCGGGAAGCGCTGAAGGTGCTGGTGCAGCCGTGACCGCCACCGCGTGGACCGCGGCCGAGCTCGACGCCATCGACGCCACCGGCGAGGTCGACGTCGCCACCCGCCGCGCCGACGGGACGCTGCGCTCACAACGGATCGTGTGGATCGTGCGGCACCGCGGCGCCGGCCCAGACGGCGACCGTGACGGCGTCTACGTCCGCTCCGTCAACGGCGTCGACGCCGCCTGGTACCGCGGCGTGCAGACCCGCCACGAAGGCCAGCTCACTGCTGGGCGGCTGCGACGCGACGTGGTGTTCGTCGAGACCGGCCAGCACGCCGAGCCCGACAACGCACCCGGCGGCACTGCGCTGGACGGCGATGCGCTGGAGGATGCTGCGCTGGAGGGTGCTGCTTTGGACGATGCCCTCGACGAGGCCTACCGCGTGAAGTACGGCCGATCGTCCAGCGCCGTCGCGCATATCACCGCCGACACCGCACGGGCCACGACCCTGCGCGTCGACCCGGCCTGACCCAGTCACTAATCGAACCTGCCACGTCACGCAACGAAGAGAAGGAACGACATGGACAAGAACGCCACGAACCCCACCGTCAAGACACCGGCCGAGAACTTCACCGGAGACGTGTGGCTGACCCCGGTGTTCGGCGGTGACGGCACCTCGCAACTGACCTGCGGGCTGGTGCGCTTCACCCCCGGCGCTCGGACCAACTGGCACTCCCACGCCAACGGGCAACTGCTGGTGTGCACCGATGGAATCGGGCTGGTCGGCACCCGCGACGGCCAGACCGTGGTGCTGCGGGCTGGGGAGAGCGTGTGGACCCCGGCCGGCGAGGAGCACTTCCACGGCGGGACGAGCACGAACATGATGTGCCACTACGCGATCCTCGACGGCGACGCGGCCCACAGCAGCGCCAGTGGTGAGGCCACCACGTGGCTCGAGCCGGTCACCGACGAGCAGTACACCGCCGCCCACAGCGCCGCCGGCGTCTCATCCGATGCCGCAGCCGGGGAGCAGTGATGGCGATCAGCGACGCTGCCCGGCGTAACCACGACCAGCTGTTCGGCGACCGCGTCTCCACCCTGGCCCGCACCGACCCGGAGCTGATCGAGTACTTCGACAACTTCGCCTTCGACGAGGTCTACAGCGACGCCACCCGTCTCGACGAGACCTTCGACCCGCGCACCCGGGTGCTGGTGCAGCTGGCCGCGATCCTGGCCGCCGGTGGGCTGGCGGAGTTCCGCGTCGTCGCTGCCGCTGCGCTGGCCCACGCCGGGGTCACGCCGGTCGAGCTGAAGGAGGTCGTCTACCAGGCCGTCGCCTACGTCGGCATGGCCCGCACGTATGACTACCTGAACGCGGTCAATGACATCCTCACCGACGCCGGCGTGGAGCTGCCGCTGCCCGGTCAGTCGAGCACCACGCCGGACACCCGGTTCAACCAAGGTCTGGCCGTGCAGAAGCGGGTCGTCGGCGACGAGCAGGTCGACGCCATGCACGCCAACGCCCCCGACGATGTTGTGCACTTCCAGCGCTACCTGTCGGCCAACTGCTTCGGCGACACCGTCGGCCGTGGCGGCCTGGACCTGCGGGTGCGTGAGCTGCTCACCTTCTCGATGCTGGTCGCGCTCGGCGGCGCCGACGCCCAGGTCCGCGGGCACGTCACCGGAAACCTGCACGTCGGCAACACCCGCGCGACGCTGCTGGCCGTGCTCACGGTGCTGGTGCCCTACCTCGGTTACCCCCGCACCCTCAACGGCCTGGCCGCCGTGAACGACGTCGCCAGCACATGAGCACGCCACCGGCGTCCGAGACGGGCCAGGCCCACCGGTTGCCCGAGACCATGACCGCGCTGGTCGCGGCCGGGGTGGGCTGGCAGCAGCGTGAGCTGCCCGTCCCGGCGCCGCACGCCACGCAGGTCCTGGTCCGCGCCCGGGCGGTGGCGCTGAACAACGCCGACCTCGACTCGCTCAGCTCTGCCACCTCAACCGGGGATGCGCCGCAGGGAGACGGGTCCGCCGAAGACACGAACGCGACGCCGGTGGGTTACGAGTTCGCCGGCGAGATCGTCGCGGTAGGCGAGCAGGTCACCGGCGTCTCCATCGGCGATCGGGTCATGGGCACCACCCCGGGATCGTTCGCCCAGTACGTGCCCGTTGACCATCGCCATGTGATTCCGGTCCCCGACGGCGTGTCCGACACCGACGCCTGCGCGCTGCCCACCGGATTGCTGACCGAGCACGGCGCGCTGGTGCTGGCCGGCTTCCGGTCAGGCCAGTCGGTGCTGGTCAGCGGCGCAAGCTCCGGCATCGGGCTGCTCGGCGTGCAGATCGCCCGTGCCCTCGGCGCCAGTCCCGTCATCGCGACCACCCGGGAGGCGGCCAAGACGGACCTGCTGCGCGGCCTGGGCGCCACCCACGTCGTGACCTCCAGCGGCGAGCTCGTAGCCGCGGTCCTCGAGGCCACCAGCAGGGACGGCGTGGACGTGGTGCTCGACCACGTCGGCGGCGCCGCGCTCGCCGGCTGCCTACCCGCGACCCGGACCGGCGGGACGCTGGTCAGCATCGGACGCCTCAGCGGCGACGAATCGAGCATCGACCTGGCGCGGCTGGAGTCCGGGCAGCTCACCCTGCGCGGTGTCTCCTTCGGCTTCACCCCGCCCGAACAGATCGGCGACGTGCTCGCCGGCCTCACCCACGATGTGCTGCCGGCCCTGGCCGACGGACGCATCAGCGCCGTGGTGGACACCGTGCTCGACTTCGACGACAGCGCCGCCGCGCTCGGGGCGCTGCGCGGACATCGCACCGGCAAAGTCGTCCTCCGCGTCCCCTGAGCACCACCTCAACATGCACGTCAACGGTTCACGTCTACCGCGCCGAGCCGCCCGGCCGGAGCACCCTTAAGCACGAACGAAGGAGAACGAGATGGACTATCGACCGCTCGGCCGCACCGGCGTCCAGGTCAGCCCGCTGTGCCTGGGAGCGATGATGTTCGGCCCGTGGGGCAACGAGGACAAAGCCGACTCGATCCGCATCATCCACGCCGCCCTGGACGCCGGCATCAACTTCATCGACACCGCCGACGTCTACTCCGGCGGGGTGTCAGAGGAGATCGTCGGCGAGGCGCTGAAGGGTCGCCGCGACGACGTCGTGCTGGCCACCAAGTTCTTCATGCCGATGGACACCGACGACCCGAACCACCGCGGCGGGTCACGCCGCTGGATCATGACCGAGGTCGAGAACTCGCTGCGCCGCCTGGGCGTCGACCACATCGACCTGTACCAGGTGCACCGGCCCAGCCCGACGACGGATCTCGCCGAGACCCTGGGCGCGCTCACCGACCTCGTCCGCCAGGGCAAGATCCGCTACATCGGGTCCTCGTCCTACTCCGGCTCGCAGATCGTGGAAGCTCAGTGGCTCTCTCACGACCGGCACCTGGAGCGGTTCGTCACCGAGCAGCCCCCGTACTCGATCCTGGTGCGCGGCATCGAGGCTGACGTGCTGCCCACCGCGCAGCGTCACGGCATGGGCACCCTGACCTACAGCCCGCTGTCCGGCGGGTGGCTCACCGGCCGCTGGCGCAAGGACGCGCCCGGCACCCCTACCTCGGCGGCCC
>NZ_CAXUNP010000022.1:58839-59096 GCF_964252635.1 uncultured Jatrophihabitans sp. | reverse complement strand
CGGCAGCACGCGATGCCACGCGTGGACGCAGCGCCACACGCGGACGCAGCGGGGTCAGCGTGCGACCCCGCACGCAGGACCTCCACACGCCCGCACCGTAGGCGATCTCGTCGGCCAGGTAGCCGGCGGTGAACCGCACGGGGTCGAGTGCGCGGCGCCGCGGCCACCATGCGGTCAGCGCGCCGCCGAGCAGCAGCGACGCGGCCGCGGCCCGTCGACCACGCGCTGCCGGTGCTTCTCTTCTGCGTCCTGTTCGG
>NZ_CAXUNP010000022.1:10562-58758 GCF_964252635.1 uncultured Jatrophihabitans sp. | reverse complement strand
CGACCCGGGCGCAACCACGGCAGCGGCGGTCAGCGGCGCCGCGAACTGGGTCGCGTAGCGCCCGCAGCCCAGCCACGTGGCGTGCACCCCGCGCAGGGTGGCTGCGGTGGTGCCGGCGGTCGGCACGTCCGCGCGACGCAGCAGCCGGCGGGTGGTGAGGGCGGTGGCCGCCGTCGCGCCGACAGCCGCCACCGGGCGGCGGGCAAGCAGCGCCGCCACGGCGAGCGCGGGCCACGGCATCAGCACCAGCGGGGCCGCCAGCTGCGGGTGGGCCGAGGCCAGCGGGCCGGCAGACGTGCCGTACCGGAAGCGGCGGGCCAGCAGCGGTCGCCACCGCTCGGGCTCGTGGTGACGGACCTCGACCTCGGGTTGGTAACGCACCCGCAGCCCCGCGGCGTCCAGCCGCCAGACGAGGTCGACGTCCTCGCCGTAACGCAGGCTGGGCTCGAACACGTAGCCGCCGCGAGCGACCGAGCGCAGGGCGGACACCCGCGCGACCAGGGCTGCCGTCGGCACGTACGCGACCCGGGCGTCGGCGCGCACCCGGCTCGAAACGGCGCCGAGGTCCAGGTTGCCCCGCGCGGCCGTGTAGCGCCCGGCCCAGGTGGGCGCGGCCGTGCCCACGATGCGCGGCGCCACGGCCGCGACCAGCGGGTCGGCGAGGTGGGCGAGCAGAGGCGCGAGCCAACCGGGCGGCACCACGCAGTCGCTGTCCAGGAAGGCCACGACGTCGTCCGGCCCGAGCGCGTCGAGCGCGGTGTTGCGTGCCGCCGCCGGGCCGCCGTTGATCTCGCGACGGACGAGGCGCGCGCCGTGCTCCGCCGCGACCTTGGCCACCGCGTCCGGGTCGGCCGAGCCGTCGTCGACCACCAGCACCGGCACCGCACCGGCGATCGAGGCCAGGCAGCGGTCCAGTTCCTGCGCGCGGTCCAGGACCGGGACGACGACGGTGACGTCCGCGTGGCCCGGCCCTGCGCCGTCCGGGGGCACGGGATGGGCCAGGCCGGCGTCGGTGAGTCGGCGGGCCAGCAGGCCCTCGGCGCGGGTCGTCACCGGCCTGTCCGCGAGCGCCGCCCACGCCTGCACGCCCGCACCGGTGAGCCGCAGCACCCGGTTGGGGACGCCCCCGGCGAGCAGATCGGGCCGCAGCAGCTTCAGGCTCGGGTCGAGATCCAGGCGGAAGCCCGGAGGCAGCGGCTGGTTCACAAGGCCAGCCCTCCGTCGACCGGCACGACGGCACCGGTCATGGCGCCGCTGTCGGGGCCGGCCAGGAACGCGAGCACCGCGGCCACCTCGGCCGGGTCGAGCAGGCGGCGCTGGGGCTGCTGGCCGGCGAACGCCTCGGCGTCGGGCAGGCCGTACAGGCGGGCGCTCTCGTCCAGGATCGGCGTACGGGTCGAACCCGGACTGACCGCGTTCGCGGTCACGCCGGTGTCGGCGAGCTCGGCCCCGAGTGCGCGGACGAGCCCCGCGACGCCGGCCTTGGCCGCGCAGTACGCGGCCAGCATGGGCAGGCCGCGGGTGGCCGCGGCCGACGCGACGGCCACGAAGCGCCCGCTGCGCGGAGCCGGGCGCCGCATCAGCGCGGGGATCGCGGCGCGGGCCAGGGTCAGCACTCCCCCGAGGTTGATGTCGAGCACGGCCTGCTGCTGGGCGACCGGGGACTCCCACAGCGGCACGCCGCCCGCGATCACGCCCGCCACGGCCAGGGCCGCGTCCAGGCCGCCGAACCGCTCCTCCGCGTCGGCCACGGCGGCGTCGATCGCGGCCTGGTCGCGGACGTCGGCGAGCCGCGCCACGACCCGGGTCTCGCCGGCCCGCTCGTTCGCGGCGTGCACGACCGCGTCGAGCTCGGCCTCGGTGCCGAGCGCGTAGGGCAGGTCGGGGTCGTCCGAGCCGCGATCGACGGCCACCACCGACCAACCCACGTCGACCAGCGCGTGCACGGTCGCCGCGCCGATGCCCCGCGCCGCCCCCGTCACCAACGCCACCCGGGTCGCCGCCGTCATGCCGCCGCCGTCCCGACCCAGGCGGCGAACTCGGCCAGCATCGCGTCGGCAATCGCGTCGAGCAGGCGCTGTCCCTCGTCCGCGGATGCACCGGTGGGGTCGCCCAGCACGCCGGTGCGCGTCACCGCGGCGATGCCGCCGGACCGCAGCAGCGGGAGCAGCTCGGCGAGCGGACGCGTGTCCCCGGTCTCGGCGAGCTCGCTGCGAACCGCATCCGGCCGCAGCGCGAGCATCAGCGACGTCTCGGACCGACCGGCGTGTGCGTCGCCCGCGTAGCGGGGCAGGAACAGACGGACGTCACGTCCCTCGTAGCGCAACAGCTCGACCGCGCGCTCGAGCGGCGCGCAGTTGCCGCCGTGGCCGTTGACGAGGGCCACCCGCGAGAACGTGTCCGTCGCCGACCGTCCCAGCTCGACGACCAGGTGCTCCAGGGCCTCCGCCCCGATGGACACCGTCCCGGCGAACCCCGCATGCTCCCCGCTCGAGCCGTAGGGCAGCGCCGGCGCGACGAGCACGTCCGGACGGGCCGCGGCCAGGCGGTCGCACAGGGCCTGCGCGACCTCGGTGTCCGTCGTCAGCGGCAGGTGCGCGCCGTGCTGCTCGGTCGAGCCGAGCGGAACGGCCAGCACCGCGCCGTCCGCGGCGCGGGCACGCACCTGCGGGGAGGTCAGGTCGGCAAGCCGGACCCCCGAGTCGTGCCGCACGTCAAGACTCCCCGTCAGCCGCCGGACGGGACCAGCCCGGCCAGCGGGTTCTCGTCGCACGCCGTCACCGGTGGGCGGCGATTGACGATCGTGTCCTCGACCGGCCGCGCGGTGAGGGTGAGCGCCACCGCCTTGCGGGTGGTGCGGTGCGAGTGGTCGAGCGACGGCTTGGGATTGGACGACGCGTCGATCAACGTCAGCGCCCGCTCGCCGTGGCCCTTCACGCACTCGGGGTCGGGGCCGTCGAGCGGCAGGCCGGTGAAGAACTTGGCGGCCATGCAGCCGCCCCGGCAGGCGTCGAACGCCGAGCACGACGTGCACGCGCCGCCGTTCTGCGGCTCGCGCAGCTCGGTGAACAGGTCGGACGTCTGCCACACGCCCTTGAACCCGCCCTCGCGGCGGACGTTGCCGGCCAGGAAGTTCTCGTGGATCGCGAACGGGCAGGCGTAGACGTTACCGACCGGGTCGATGAGGCACACGACGCGGCCCGCGCCGCACAGGTTCAGGCCGGGCATCGCGCCGTCGCCGTAGCCGGCGAGGTGGAAGAACGAATCGCCGGTCAGCACGTTCTCGCCGTGCGCGACCAGCCAGTCGTAGAGCTCGCGCTGCTGTTCGCTCGTGACGTGCAGCTCGTCCCACACGTCGGCGCCGCGGCCGGACGGGCGCAGCCGGGTGATGCGCAGCTGGGCGTCGAAGCGGTCGGCGATGGCCTTGAACGCGTCGAGCTGGCCGACGTTCTGCCGAGTCATCACCACCGAGATCTTGAAACCCGTGAAGCCCGCGTCGGCCAGGTTCTGCATGGCCCGCATCGCGGTGTCGAACGAGCCGGGGCCGCGGACCGGGTCGTTGATCTCGGCGGTGGCGCCGTCGAGCGAGATCTGCACGTCGACGTAGTCGCTGCCCGCCAGACGCTGCGCGACCTCCGGCGTGATCTTGACGCCGTTGGTCGAGAACTTCACCCCGACGTGGTGTTCGGTGGCGTAGTCGACGAGCTCCCAGAAGTCACTGCGGACCGTCGGCTCGCCGCCGCCGATGTTGACGTAGAAGACCTGCATGCGCTCGAGCTCGTCGATCACCGCCTTGCACTCGGCCGTCGACAGTTCGCGCGGGTCGCGGCGGCCCGAGCTGGACAGGCAGTGCACGCACGACAGGTTGCACGCGTAGGTCAGCTCCCACGTCAGACAGATCGGGGCGTCGAGACCGAACTGGAACTGCTCGACGAGGGGCAGCGGTGCGGTGGTCGTAGGTGCAGCGGTGACGGGAGCGATGCTCATGCGGCAGTCCTTCGTCGGATCATCTGCGAGTTGGCCAGGGTGGTGAGCGCGGCGCGGTAGGACGGCAGCTGGGCCTCGGTGACGCCGGCCCGCTCGCACGCCGTGTCGGCGTCCGGCGCGGCCGGCAGTTCCTCGAGCACACGCAGCAGCATCGGGTCCTTGAGGAACGACAGCCGACGCGTGCCGAAGTGGTAGAGCAGCGCGCCGAAGCGCTCGGGCCGGATGGACACCTGGGCGTGGACCGCCCAGGCGCCCGCCGGGTCGAAGCCGTCAGGAATGCTCATGCGTCAGTAGACGCCACACATGCCGTCGATCGAGACCTCCTCGACCAGCACGTCCTCGACCACGGCGTCCTGCTGGTCGGGGGCGGCGTCCGGGGTGATGTCGTCGCGGACGGCGGGGGTCGGTGTCGGGTCAGCAGCCATGGATGCGCTCCTCGGGGCGTCGGATTGTTTCGTCACCCGGTGACGAATACCGCGGTACGCTAACGTCGCGCAGGTCAGACCACAAGAGATCCCGACACAAACTGGTCGTTCAGGCAGGTGGACGGTGAGTGAGTCCGTGGCGGTCGAACCGTCCCGTCGCGGTCGTCCGCCGGGGACGAGCGGCCGGGCGCTCGAGGTCATCGCGCTCGCGCTGTTCACCGAGCAGGGTTTCGACGCCACCACGACCGACCAGATCGCCGCCGCCGCGGGTGTCAGCAAGCGCACGTTCTTCCGCTACTTCGACTCCAAGGCCGACGTGCTGTGGAGCGCTTTCGACGCCGAGGTCGAGAACATCCGGCTGACCCTGGCGCGGGTGCCCGTGGACCAGCCGGTGATGGACGCGGTGCGCCAGGCCGTGCTCGAGGTCAACCACTACCGGGCCGAGGACGTCCCCGAGTTGCGGACCCGGATGAACCTCATCGGCGCCGTGCCCGAGCTCGGCGCCAGCGCCGCGGTGCACTACGACGCCTGGGGACGTGCGGTCAGCACCTTCGTGGCGGCCCGCACGGGCCAGCCCGCCGACTCGCTGTACCCGCTCACCGTCGGCCGGGCCACCCTGGCCGCCTGCCGCGCCGCCTACGAGCAGTGGGCGGCGCGGGCCGACGCCGACCTCACCGTCTACCTCGACGCCGCCCTGCGCGCGCTGGCCGCCGGGTTCACCGACGACGTCCTGCACCGTCCTCCGCACGTCCGCGGGACCTGAGTGGACCTGTCCCCGGAGTTGCTCGCGCAGCTCTACACGGCCGCGCCGGACGACTTCCTGTCCGTGCGCCGGTCCCTCGCCGACGACGCGAAGGCGGCGGGTGACACCGAGCTGGCGAAGACGATCGCCGCCCAGCGCAAGCCGACGCTCGGCGCCTGGGTCGTGAACCGGCAGGTGCACGCGGAGCCCGAAGGCGTCGAGCGGCTGGTCGACCTCGGCGCCCGGTTGCGGGACGCGCACGAGCAGCTCGACGCCACCGTCCTGCGCGAATTGTCGACCGAGCGCCGACAGGCCGTCGCCGAGCTGACCAGCGCGGCGCTCGCGCGCTCCGAGCGCGACGACGCCCCGGCCGCGCTGCGCGACGACGTCACCGGGACCTTCGACGCCGCGGTCGCCGACCCGCAGATCGCCGCCCGGCTCGGGCGCCTCACCCGGCCCGAACGGTGGTCCGGCTTCGGGGTGGCCATGGACGCGCCAGCCGGTACGCCGGAGCTGACGGTCATCCGGGGCGGGCGTGACCGGGCCGCGGCGCGCCCACCGGCCCGCCGGCCGAAGGACGAGCCCCGTCCGGACCCCGCGGCCCGGCGCCGCGCCCGCCGCGCCCACGACAAGGCGCAGGCCGCGTTCGACGAGGCCGAGGCCGACCTACGGGCGAGCGAGGACGCCGAGCGCACCGCGCGCGAACGCTTCACCGAGCTGACCGCCGAGCTGGCCCGGGTCGAGGCCGAGCTCGAGCAGGCCAAGCACGACCGCGAGCGGACCCGGCGCGAGGTCAAGTCGGCACACAAGCGGCACCGGGAGGCGCGGTCGGCCCTCGACCGCGCCGACCGGCAGAACAGTCGCTGACCGGGCCCGTCGGCGGCCGACCGGCCGGCGGCCGGGCGGCGGTCAGCGGGCGGTGGCGTCGCGGTGCGCCGAGCGGTACGCGCGCGGGCTGAGCCCGAACTCTCGCCGGAACGCGCGGGAGAAGTACTCGGCCGAGGCGAACCCGCATTCCACCGCCACCCGCTCGACGTGTCCGGGTCCGGTGCGCGAGGCCAGGATCTCGGCGGCACGTTCCAGCCGCCGGCGACGGATCCGGGCGGCCGGGCTCTCGCTGCCGTTGAACGCGCGGTAGAGCTGCCGCAACGAGATGGACAGCTGCGCCGCGATGGAGGCCGGCGTCAGGTTCGGGTCGGTCGCCTGCTCGAAGATGATCGCGTCGGTACGCTGACGCACCTGCTCGACGGCGGCGAGGTCCGGCGAGGCCTTCTGCACCGCAGTGCGCAGCAGCAGCGCGGCCATGGCCGCGAGGTAACGGTCGACGCCCACCAGGCTCGACGCGGTGTTGAGCTCGTCGCCGCCCACCAGCAGCAGCGCGACCGCGGTGCGCAACAGTTGGCTCTGGAACGGCGTGAGGTCGTAGAGGCGTTCGCGCATCGCGCGCACCGCGTTGGGTTCGATGCCGATCGCGGCGAGCGGGATGCTCAGCGTGAACAGGTGGGTGTTGGACACGAACTGCTCGGCGATCTCGTCCATGGGGTCGAAGACGCGCATCGTGCCCACCGACGTCCCGACCGGGTCGAACACCGACCCGCCGCCCTCCATCCGGGCCAGGATCTGCACGCCCCGGTCGAAGGACGGCGCCACGACGCTGCGCGCGGCGCGGTAGAGGTCGGCGCCGCTGAGGGTGGATGCCGACCAGATGCAGCGCGTGCCGCGCAGGCGGGCGCCCTTGAAGAAGTACGGGGCTCGCGCGTGGCGCAACGGCGCGATCTGCAGACCGAGCGGGCCGGTGCGCAACCGGCCCGTCCAGGTGTCGGGGTTGTCGGCGGAGACGTCGAGCCAGGCCACGGCCCCCGGCGGAGGGACCTCGAAACGGCCTGGCGACTCGGTCATCGCGAGCTGCCCGGCGCCCTGTGGACGGGCCAGGATGTCGTGCACACACCGTGTTCACGGCTGCGACCGGCACCTGCCATGACCAGCACGGTAGGTACCCCGGGCAGGGTGCGCAACCCGGATGCGGGCGCCGCGCCGGGCTCAGCCCTGGTCGGCCACCGGCACGCCGTCGCGGCGCACGCGAATCGCGTCCCGCGCCTGCTCCAGCGTCATCTCGCGCCGACGACGCAGCCGGGCCCGCTCGTAGCCGAGCACCTCGCGGATCGGCGGGTCGGTGCCTGCCCCGCTCAGGGCGTAGCCGTTGGCGGTCAACGGGCGGGCCAGAACGCGTTCGGACAGGCCGATCTCGGCGGCGCTGAGCGTCGAACGCCACGCCTCGATCCGGGACGTGTCGAGGCTGCCGCGGGTGCGGTCGTGCCAGGTCTTGCGGCCGGGGACGATCGCGTCGGCTGCGCGCGCGTACTGCAGCATGCCCTCGTCGAAGTCCTCGCCCAGGAAGCCGCAGAGTGCCTCGAGCTCACGTCGCGGGTCGGCGAGCAGGTCCTCATAGCGCAGGTGGTGATAGCTGCCGGCCGGCAGGCGACGCCCGAGACGGGTCAGTCGCGCCTCGGCCAGGGACCAGGCCGTCATGGCCGTCCGGGACGCGAACGGGTACCAGTCGACCGTCTTCAGCGAGGCGACGCACGCCCGCCCGTCCCGCACCAGGTGGACGAACTGCGCGTTCGGGAACAGCCGCAGGATGACGTCCATGCGCTGCCAGTAGGCGGGTCGTTTCTCGCCCCACCGGGCCTTGCCGTGGCTGCGGGCAAAGGCCCGCCACACGGTGCCGGCCGCCGACCCCACGGTCGGAGGCGCGGCGACGATCTCGTCCACGAGACGGTCCCGGTCGAGCTTGAGATCGCCGAAGCGGACGTCCTCGGTGATCGAGACGGCCAGGCGGCGGCGGTTGTCCTCCCGGCCGAGGTCGCCGAAGGAGGCACGGTTGTCGTACACGGAGAGCAGGAAGCGCGTCTCCGGCGGCATGGCGATGCGCGGGTGGGCGTGCAGCATCACGCTGAGCAGGGTGGTGCCGGATCGGGCGTAGCCGACCACGAAGATCGGTCGCACGGTGTTCACGGCGTTGTTCTACCAAACCCTGAGCGGCGTCTCGGGCCCCCCGGGTGGCAGGCTCGGGTGATGAGCGGCGGTCCGGACGGAGTGCCTGCAGCGGCCGACGGGCTGGCGCAGGCCGCGGTGTTCGGCGAGTTCGCCACCGTCCACCAAGGCGGTCCCGCGGCCCGCGGCGTCCCGGTCCGCGACCTGTGCGCCGACCGGTCCGCGCTGAGCCGGCACGTCGCCACCACCCGCGAGGTGCTCGGTGAGCGGGCGGCGGTGCCCGCGTCCCGGGTCGAGCTCCGGGTGGCGGCCTCGGTGTGGTTCCTGGGGCTCGTCGCGCGCCTGGTCTCGGCCCCCGTCGGCGCGCGGGTGCTCGGCGCCGGTTGGGTCCGCCTCCACCCCGCGGACGTGCTGGTGCCGGACGAGCCCGGCCCGGTGACGCTGCGGCCGAGCGGCGTAGCACCGTCGCTGGCCGCAGGCGTGCTGACCCCGGTGGTCATGCCCCTGGCGCGGGCCACGGCGGCCGCAGCCGGGGTCGCGCCACGCATTCTCGTCGGCAACATCGCCTCGGCGGTGGCCGGCGCCGCGGTGGTCATCGCCGCCGTCCGCCCGGAGCTCGCCGGCACCGCCCGTGACCGCACCGTCGAGGCCCTCGCCGAACCCCCACTCGCCGGGGCCGGCGAGGTCACCGCGGCAGGCTTCGTCCGGGCATCCTGCTGCCTGCTCTACCGGGTACCGCCGGGCGGCCTGTGCGGCGACTGCGTGCTGCGCCACCGGTCCGCGCCCGCCTCCCGGGCCTGACCGTCAGCGGAACAGCACTTCCTGGGCGATGCTCGCCACCAGACGCCCGCTCGCGCTGAACACCGAGCCCGAGTACCAGCCACGGCCGTTGCCCACCACGCGTGGCTGGTAGTCCGAGAGCAGCCACTGGTTCGGGTCGGCCGGGGCGTGGAACCACACCGCGTGGTCGACGCTCGCGCCCGGCCGTTCGGGTCCGTCCTCGCTGGGCAGGACCCCGGTGGAGATGTCGGACAGGTAGGTCACCACGCTGGCCTGCGCGAGGGGGTCCTCGGGCACCGGAACGGTCGTCCGGGCCCAGAACCGGGTGGGCCACTCGGCTCTCTCGTAGGGCTGCTCCGGCAGCCGGCTCTCGTAGGAGCACAGGCGGAGCAGGTCGTGCGGCGGGCAGGCCTCCGGCGCGGCGACGTCGGGCATGGCATCGGCCTGCGACACCGACGTCTCCCGACCGACGTGGAACGAGGCGGCCATGTTGAAGATCACCTCGCCGTGCTGGACCGCGACCACGCGACGGGCCGAGAACGAACGGCCGTCGCGATCGCGGTCGACGGTGAAGACGACGCGCTGCTTGGGATCACCCGGGCGCAGGAAGTACCCGTGCAGGGAGTGCGGTGCGCGACCGGCGTCCACCGTCGCGCCGGCGGCCTGGACGGCCTGGGCCGCGACCTGGCCGCCGTACAGCGTGAAGTCCTCGTCGACGACGGTCGTCGAGCGGAACAGGTTCTCCTCCAGCCGTTCCACGGTCAGCAGTTCGCGCAGGTCGACGTCCGCGACGCCGCCGGCTGCCGTCACCGCTGCAGGGCTGGTCGTGTCCACCGCGGAATCGTCGCAGCGGCGCCGTGGACCGACGCGGGCAGGAGGGTCGCGTGCGGCCGAACTCACCTGAGAGCGGGCCGTGGCGATGCATCAACGGGCCCGTCAGCGGGTAGGTGACTGGTCATGAAAACTGTTGACGCCTACGCCACACCCGCCGCCAAGGCCCCGTTCGAGAAGACCCAGATCGAGCGTCGCGACCTCAATCCCGAGGACGTCCTGATCAAGATCGCCTTCGCCGGGATCTGCCACTCCGACATCCACACCGGTCGCGGTGAGTGGGGCGAGACGAACTACCCCCTCGTCCCCGGCCACGAGATCGCCGGCACCGTCGAAGAGGTCGGCAGCGGCGTGCAGAAGTACAAGGTCGGCGACCGCGTCGGCGTCGGCTGCATGGTCTCGTCCTGCGGCGAGTGCGAGAACTGCAAGAACGACGAGGAGCAGTTCTGCCTCAAGGGCATGGTCGGCACGTACGGCGGCATGCTGGACGGCAAGCCCACCGCGGGCGGCTACAGCACCCACATCGTCGTGGACGAGAACTACGTGCTGGGCATCCCGGAGGGCATCGAGCTCGATCAGGCCGCTCCCCTGCTGTGCGCGGGCATCACGCTCTACTCGCCGCTGCACCACTGGGGCGCCGGGCCGGGCAAGAAGGTCGCCATCGTGGGCATGGGCGGCCTGGGCCACATGAGCGTGCAGATCGCCCACGCGATGGGCGCCGAGGTCACCGTGCTGTCCCAGACGCTGTCGAAGGAGGAGGACGGCAAGAAGTTCGGCGCCGACCACTACTACGCCACCAGCGACGACAGCACCTTCGACGACCTCGCGGGTTCCTTCGACCTCATCGTCAATACGGTGTCGGCGTCCCTGCCGATGACCAAGTACCTGTCACTGCTCAAGACCCGCGGCGCCCTGGTCAGCGTCGGCGCGCCCGAGGAGCCGCTCGAGGTTCCCGCGTTCGGCCTCATCGGCGGCGCGAAGATCTGGGCCGGCTCGCAGATCGGCGGCATCAAGGAGACCCAGGAGATGCTCGACTTCTGCGCCGAGCACGACGTGGCCGCCCAGGTCGAGACGATCAGCGCCGACCAGATCGACGAGGCGTGGGACCGCGTCGTCGACAGCGACGTGCGCTACCGCTTCGTCATCGACACCGCGACGATCTGATCGTCACCCCGTACCGCGACACCGGCTCCCGCGCCGCACCTAGGATCTGATCCATGGTGCGCGCGGGAGTCGTCGTCACGGGCACCGAGGTCCTCACCGGTCGCGTCGCCGACCGGAACGGCCCGTGGCTGGCCGACCAGCTCAGGCAGGCGGGCGTCGACATCGCCGACATCGTGGTCGTCGGCGACCGCCCGGACGATCTGCGTGACGCGCTGGCGTTCCTGTCGGGCGTCCAGCTGATTATCACCAGCGGCGGGCTCGGCCCGACGGCCGACGACCTGACCGCGGTCACCGTCGGCGACTTCCAGGGCCGCCCGTCCGCCCTCGATCCCGACCTCGAGCAGCGCATCGCCGACATCGTCGAACGCCTGATGGCGGGGCGCGGCTGGAAGACCGACCCCGAGGCGACGGCAGCGGCCGTCCGCAAGCAGGCGTTCGTCCCCACGGGTGCGTCCGTGCTCGCGCCGGTGGGCACGGCACCCGGTCTCGTGGTGCCGCCCGCAGAGGGCCGGGCCGGGCCGCCGGTCCTCGTCCTGCCCGGGCCGCCCCGTGAGCTGCAGGGCATGTGGGCCGCCGCGCTCGCCGACCCGATTGTCGGCGAGGCGCTGGCGGGCCGGGCTGAGCTGCGGCAGCGCACCATGCGGATCTGGGGCGTGCCGGAGTCCGAGCTGTCGGCCGCGCTGCGGCGGCACGACGACGATCTCGACGGGCTCGAGGTCACCACCTGCATGACGGACGCCGAGCTCGAGATCGTCACCCGCTACGCACCCGATGCGGAACAGGCGTACGACCGGTTGGGCGACGCCCTGGTCGGCGAGTTCGGGGCGGCGCTGTACTCCCGCGACGGGCGCACCGTCGACCGGGTCGTCGCCGACGCCCTGCTCGAGCGCTCGCTGACCATCGCCACCACCGAGTCGTGCACCGCCGGCCTGCTCGCGGGGCGGCTGACCGACCTGCCCGGCTCCTCGGCGTACGTGCTCGGGGGGCTCGTGACCTACTCGAACCTGGCCAAGCACGAGCTCGCGGGCGTACCGATGGAGCTCATCGACCGCGTCGGCGCCGTGAGCGAGGAGGTCGCCGAGGCCATGGCCGCGGGGGCGCGCTGGCGGCTCGGCACCGACGTCGGCGTGGGCATCACCGGCGTGGCCGGGCCGGACGGCGGCACCGCCGAGAAGCCGGTCGGGCTCGTCCACCTGTGCGTGGTCGCGCCCGGACGCACGCTCTCCCGACGGATCAACGTGCCCGGCTCGCGGCGTGACGTCCGCCTGCGCACGGTCGCGGTGGCGATGCACATGATCCGCAGCGTGCTGACCGAGTAACCCGGCCGCTCGTGCCGGGTCCACGCCTGGCAGGGCCGGCGCTCCACGATCCGCGATTCAGGCCAGGCCGCGCACCGAACGGGCCGGCGGCCGGTCGCCACGGATGCTGGCCACCATGTCGAGCGTCTGCCGGGTCTCCGGCACGTTGTGTGCGCGGAACACCCGCGCGCCCACCCACGCCGAGACCGACGTCGCCGCCAGCGTGCCGATGAGGCGCTGCTCGAGCGGGCGGTCGAGCGTCTCGCCGACGAAGTCCTTGTTGGACAGCGACACCAGCACCGACCAGCCGGTCGCGACCATCTCGGGCAGCCGGCGCGTCGCCTCCAGGGAGTGCCGGGTGTTCTTGCCGAAGTCGTGCCCCGGGTCGATGAGCACGCTCTCGTGCGGGACGCCGGCCGACACGGCACGCTCGGCCAGCGACACCGTGCGCGACAGGATGTCGGTCATGACGTCGTCGTAGGTGATCCGGTGCGGGCGGGTGCGCGGCTCGACCCCGCCGGCGTGGGTGCACACGATCCCGACGCCGAACTGCCCGGCGACCTCGACGAGCTCGGGATCCCAGCCGCCCCAGGCGTCGTTGAGCACGTCGGCACCGGCCCGGCACACGGCCTCGCCGACGTCGTGCCGCCACGTGTCGACGCTGATGACCACGTCGGGGAACTCGGCCCGGACCGCGGCCACGAAGGGCACTGTCCGGTCGATCTCCTCGGCCGCGTCGACGGTGTCCCCCGGCGCTGCCTTCACCCCGCCGATGTCGACGATCTCGGCGCCGTCGCGCACGACGTCGCGGACCCGCTGCAACGCGGCGTCGAAGGCGAAGGTCTCGCCGCGGTCGTAGAACGAGTCGGGGGTGCGGTTGACGATGGCCATGACGAGCGGACGATGCTCGCCGAAGTCCTGGCCGCCGAGCCTCAGCACGGGCACGTCACGCGACCGCCACGCCGGCCGCGGGCGGCCGCTCGCGCAGCGGCACGTCGCGACCGCGCCACGGTGGCGCCGCGGCGCGGACGTACTGCCACAGCGTCGCGTCCTCGGCACCACTGCTCGGCGCACCGACCCGGCGCGCCGCCACCTCGATGATCTCGGTCGCCATCACCCCGAGATCATGCACCGCCTGGTGCGAGTGGGCACGTGCGCCGAGGTCCACCTGGGCGAGGGCGTCGAGCCCCCACCGCGCGTGCACGTCGAGCAGCAACGCGATCTCGACGCCGTACCCGGTCGGCACCGGCAGGGCCGACAGCGTGTCGCGCCGTACCGCCCACTCCCCGGCCAGCGGCTGCACCACGGCGGCCAGCTCGGGGCGCCACAGGTTGAGCAGGGGTCGGGCGACGAGCTCGGTCACCCGGCCGCCCTGCGGCGCGTGCAGCCCGGACCCGTCGTCGAGCACGCGGTCGTAGAAGCCCTTGACGTGACGCACGCGCTCGTCGTTCAGCAACGGGCCGAGCAGCCCCGGGACGAAGTGTGTGCCCCAGCCGGTGAGGTCGGCGTCGATGCAGACCATCAGCTCGCCCGTCGTCACGAACAGCGATTTCCAGATCGCCTCACCCTTGCCGGGGTAGCCGTCGAGGTCGGGCCGGATGCTGCGGGCGGAGTGGACCCGGGCGCCGGCGTCGGCCGCGACCTGGGACGTGGCGTCGGTGGAATCGGAGTCGATCACCACCAGCTCGTCGACGAGCGGGTGGGCGCGGACGAGGTCGTCGTGGATGCCGGCGACGATCGCGCCGATCGTCGGCTCCTCGTTGCGGGCCGGGATGACGACGCTGACGCGGCGGCCGCGCTTGGCCGCGACGAGCGCGGCGACGTCGTTGTCGCGGCCGTCGGACGTGGCACGCTCGAACCACGCCTGCGCCCGCCCGTCCACCCCGACCATGGTGCCGTGGCCCTGTCGACCGTGCGCAGGGCCCTCGCCGGTGACGATGTGCAGACACGCGGGTCCGGGCCCGCGCGTCTGCATACCGTCGACGACGAGGTCAGGTGAGGCTGCGCAGCAGGGCCTTGGCGATCGGCGTCGCCTTCACCTTGGCGGTGTCGCCGCCGTAGACGAACACCGCGAACGCGTAGTCGCCCTTGACGCCGGCGAACCACGAGTGGCTCTTCGGCGGGGTGTCGGTGCCGTACTCGGCCGTGCCCGTCTTGCCCTCGACCCCGCCGATGGTGGCGAGGTCGTGGCCGGTGCCCTGCGGCAGGTCGACGGTCGCGCGCATCAACGAGTTCAGGGCGCTGGTGCGCGCCGCGGGCAGTGCCGTGCCTGCCGGGGTGGCCGGGGTGGCCGCGCCGGCCACGAGCGAGGGCAGCACCGGGCGGCCGGTGCTGGCGTTGCCGGCGACGAGGGCCATGAGCAGCGGCGAGACCAGCACGCGGCCCTGGCCGATGGCGTCGGCGGCCTGCTCCGTGGCGCCGGCGGGAGTGGGCAACGAACCCGAGAACGCCTTGACGGGCAGCGTCCACCGGGCGCCCAGCCCGAGCGACGCGGCCGCGGTGGGCAGGGCCGAGGGCGGCAGCGACCGCGCCGTGGTGATGGCCGTCGTGTTGCAGGAGTAGCCGAACGCGTTGCGCAGCGGGATCGGCGGGTAGGAGAAGCGGTTCTCGTTCTCGAAGCGGCGGCCGTCGACGGTCACCGTCGCCGGGCAGCGGACGGTCGTGCTCGGCGTCAATGACGGCGTGGTGGCGAACGCCGCGCTGTAGGTCACGGTCTTGAACGTCGAGCCGGGCGGGAACGCGCCCTGCAGGCCGTAGTCGTAGGTGGCCGCCGCGGTGTCGGCGTCGGCCAGGATGCGCCCGGTGGAACGGGACACCACGACGACCGAGGCAGCGGGCGTGGTCGTCGCCAACGCCTTCTCGGCCGCCGTCTGCACGGTGCGGTCGAGAGTGAGCCGGACGGGTTTGCCCGGTTGCGGCAGCGCCAGCGTGGCGAGCACCCGCGGGAACGACGACGGCGCGGAACCGGTGTCGGGCGCGGCCACGACGGCGACACCGGCCGTGCCCGTCAACGTGCTGTCGAACGCCTGCTGCAGGCCGCCCTGCCCGGCCTGGTCGCCCGCGGCGAGGCGGCCCTTCGACGCCGCGATCTGGGCGGCGGTGGCGTCGCCGACGGTGCCGAGCAGCGGCTGGCCGAACCTGGCCGTGGGTGCGAGAACCCGGGTCTCGCTGTGGAACACGGTGCCGGGCAGGTCGTAGATCTTGGTCTTGATCGCCAGGTACGCCGGCCTGCGCAGGGTGATGACGGGGACGAAGTCGGTGGGCGCGGCCGCCTTGACCGCCGCGGTGATCTCGGCCGCCGTGGTCTGCAGGGACGGCACCGCCGCCAGCTGCTTCGCCAGGCGCGGCAGGTCGCGGACGAGTTTCGGCTCCAGGCCGACAGCGACGACCGGTGTGGGCGCGAACAGCGCGCGCCCGGCGCTGTCCTGCAGCGCGGCGCGGGTGGGCTGGGTGCGCCTGAGCGCGAGGTGCTGGCCGGCCAGCAGCACCGGGTTCAGGTCCTCCGGACTCCACTGCACCCGCCACGCCTTGGCCACGTGGCGCAGCGTCAGGCTGCCGCGGTAGCGCCAGCGCTGCGCCACACCGGGGAACGCCCAGGACGCGGCGTACGCAGCCGTGGCCTTGGTGCCCTTGGTCCGCACCGTGCCGACGGTGAACGAACCCTTCGCCGTCGACCCCAGCCCCGCCCGGCTGGCGGTCAGGACCGACCGTGTCGACGTCGGGTCGTTGGTCGCCCGCGCGGCGGTGTCGACCCGGCCGGCGCCGACGGCGTCGAGCCACCGTTGCGCGGCCCGTTGCTGGGCCGACGGGCCCGAGCTGCCCGTGCAGGCGGACAGCAGACCGGCGAGCAGCAGCCCGATGACCGCTGCAGCGACGACCCGTCGTGTCACGTCCGCCCTCGTTCCCCGGCCGTGGGGCCGCTCGTCCGACTCTCCGGACCAGCATGCCGGGAGGGTCCGACAGGATCCGCATCACAGTGCAGGACGGCCGCCGTCGCCGACACGAGCGCACCCCGTTCGCCCAGCACGGCCCCGACCACGGCGGCCACGGCCACGGCGACGGCCATCGGCACGATCAGCACCAGCGCGCCGTGCGGAGCGTAGCCACCGCCGACGAGCTCCAGCGTGAGCAGCACAGCGGTCACCGGCGCCCGCTGGGTGACGGCCAGCACCGCGGCGGCACCGACGACCGCGAACGCGACGGCCGGTTCGCCGGGCCACACCCGTTCGGTCACCTGCGCGGCGACGGCACCGAGCAGCGCGCCCGTCGCCAGGGCCGGGGTCAGCACCCCGCCGATGGCCCCCGCGCCGAGACAAGCCGCGGTCACGAGCGGCTTCAGGACGAGCAGCACCGTCGCGAGCCCGAGCCCGATCGTGGCGTCGAAGGCCAGCCCGGCCGGACCCTTGCCGTTGCCCGGCAGCTGCGGGTAGGCCACGGCCAGGGCACCGACGGCGGCGAACGCGACGGGCACGGCCACCGCGACCCGCCACCCCGTCGGCGCGTGCTCCCGCGCGAAGGTCATCAACCTCGTGAACGCCACGCCGAGTACCCCGGCCACCGCGCCCAGCAGCGGCGCCCACGCCAGCAGCCGGCCGGAGAAGTCGAGATGCGGGACGCGGTAGGTGGGCCCGTCACGCAGCACGACCTGCCCGACGAGGGCGGCCAGGCCCGACGTCACCAGCGCGGGCACCAGCGCCCGCAGACCGAGCGTGGCCAGCAGCACCTCGAGCGCGAACGCGGCACCGCCCAGGGGGACGTCGTACACCGCGGCCAGGCCTGCCCCGGCGCCGCACGCGAGCAGCACCCGCTGCTGGTCGGCGTCCAGCCCCAGACGTTGCGCGAGCTGGCCACCGGCGAGCGCGCCGGCCTGCCGGGGTGCGCCCTCGCGGCCGAGCGACGCGCCGCCGGCGACCGCAGCGATCTGCACGACGGCGTCGACGAGCGTCGCGACGACCGGCAACTGCGGTCGCGGACGCCGCAGCGTGCCGACCACCGAGACCGACTCGCGCGAGAAGATTTGCCGCGTGAGCCACCAGGCCGCCCCGACCACCACGCCCGTCCCGGCCAGGGCCAGCACCCGCCGCGCCGGGCCGGCGTGCTCGACCCCGATCAGGAAGTTGCCCTCGGTGTAGCCGAAGAGCAGGTGCTGGAGCGCGTGCAGCAGCAGCGTCAGCGCCGCTCCGAGCACCCCGGCCGCGAGCCCGGTGGCCACGGTGGCAACCGTCATGCGTGGAACACGGGGCCGGCTCACCCGGCGATCATGTCAAGGGCGCCCGGTCGGACCTCGTGCGCTCGCCGGGCAGCGGGGTCTAGCGTCACGCCGGAGGGCGTCCGTGGGAGGTCGAGCCGTGTCGCTGTCGCAGATCGCACGCGCCCGGCCCGACGCGCCCGCCGTGGTCGGCGCCGCCACGATGACCTTCGCGCAGCTCGACGCCGCGGTGAGCGGCGCGCACTCCCCCGATGCGGCAGCCGCCCTGGTCGAGGCGTGGGCGGCACACGCCGACACCGACGCCGACGCCGACCGGGCCCACGCGCTCGCCGAGGTGCTGGACGCCCCGTTCGGCATCGGCCCCACCAGCGTCCTGCTGGGCACCGAACCGTGGCGCCCGTCCTCGCCGGCTCTCGCGTGGGCGCTCGCCGCGCAGCACGCCGGCGCCGCCGTGGTGGTCGGCGACCTCGACGCGGCGGGCTGCCTCGACGCGATCGCCCGCCACGGTGTCACCCACCTGCTCGTGGGCCCGGGTGGTTTCCAGGCGTTGCTCGACCTACCCGACGCGACCCGGTCCGACGCCGACCTGAGCAGCGTCGTCGCCGTGCTGCACGCGGCCACGGCCTGCCCGCCCGAGGTCAAACGCCGGGCGCTCGACTGGTTCGGCCCGATCGTCCGGGCCTACCACCCGCCGGACCCGGGCCCGGACCTGTTCCTCATCGACGCCGACGAGTGGCTGGCGCATCCCGGCTCGATCGGGCGACCCCTGTCCGGCGTGCCGCACGTCGTCGGTGACGACGGCCGCGAGCTACCGCTCGGCGAGGTCGGTCAGCTGTGCGTCGAGTCGCCCGACGGCGGCTCGGCGGTCGGTGCGGGGTGGCACCGACTGCCCGACCTCGGCCACCTCGACGGCGACGGGTTCGCCTACCTGTCCGACCGCCGCACCGACCTCATCCTCACCGGCGGCGCGACGGTCGTGCCGCGCGAGGTCGAGGACGCGCTGACGATGCACCCCGCGGTCGACGACGTCAGCGTCATCGGGGTCCCCGACCCGCACGGCGGGGAGTCGGTGCGGGCCGTCGTGCAGGCGGCACCGGGGTGGACGCCCGGACCGGAGCTCGCGGCCGAGCTGCTCGCCGCCGCACGCCGGTACCTGCCCGATGCCAAGCTGCCCGACCGCATCGACTTCGTCGACCAACTGCCGCGGATGCCCACCGGCAAGATCCTGCGGCGGGTCGTGCGTGACCACTACGGCAACGCATGACGCGGGGCGTGCCCGCCGGCGGTCTCAGGCGGGCGCGGGCAGGAAGTCGAGCAACAGCTCGGTGATTACACCGGGTGCCCGCACCGGCAGCCAGTGGTCGACGCCGTCCACCCGCTCGTAGCGCCACGGGCCGTCGACGAACCGCGACGACTCGCTCATCTGCTCCTCGGTGAGGAACGGGTCGGCGCTGGACCACACACCCATCGTCGGGCACGTGACGTGCGGCAGCGTGTCCGTCGGGGTCATGCCGAACGTCTTCGGGTCGATGTTCGCGCGGTACCAGTTCAGCGCGGCGGTCAATGCCCCCGGCCGCGCGAGATCGTCGATCTGGCGGTGCGCATCCGTGCCGTCCGACGGGTCGCGCCACCCCCAACGCCGCAGGAACGACCAGTCGTCCTGCGGCAGCACCGATTCGGCGACCCCGGGCAGCAGGAACCAGAGCATGTACCAGGACAGCTCGGCCTGCCGCCACCCGGCATGCGCACGCGTCGACGGGTGGCCCACCGACAGTGCGGTCAACGACGACACGCGATCGGGCGCGAACATGGCCGTGGCCCAGGCCAGCCCGGCACCCCAGTCGTGCGAGACGAGCGCCGCCCGCTCGACGCCGAGGTCGTCGAGCAGGCCGGTGACGTCGCCGATGAGGGTGCGCATGCGGTATGCGCCCACCTCGGTGGGTCTGCTGCTCTCGCCGTAGCCGCGCAGGTCCGGAGCGATGACCCGGTACCCAGCGCCGGCCAGCGCAGGCACCTGGTGGCGCCAGAGCCGCGCCGAGTCCGGGAAGCCGTGCAGCAGCAGTACCGGCGGGCCCTCGTCCGGCCCCTCGAGCGTCACCGACAGCGTGATCCCGTTGACGTCGTGCGAAGAGGTGGGCATGGCCCCAACCTAGGCGCAACCTCTCCGACCCCGGCCGTTGACAACGACGGCGGCGCAGCGTGAGGTGAGGCCATGAGCGCCCGCCGCACCACCCGTCCCGCTCGCACCCTGGTCGCGGTCGCCGCGGTTACGGTCCTCGCCGCCGGGACGGCGGCGGCCGTGACGCCGCCGGCCGCCGCCGCACCGGGATCGGTGACCAGCCCGTGCGACACCTCCACCGACACCGAGTACGCGCAGGGCACGGCCGCGGCTGCGATCGGCTGGCCGGGCAACGCGCAGGCGGTGGTCGCCTGCCTCAGCGGCTCGTTCGTCGTCAAGAACACCCAGCGCACGTACGGCTACGGCCTCTGGAAGGCCCAGCGCACCACCTGGACCAACGCCGAGGGGCACCTGCCCGCGCTCGTGACCCGCTTCCGCACCGGCGGCGCCGACGTGTCGATCACCAACTTCGGCGACACCGTCCGCTCCGGCGGCCACACCGTCGTCGCGATCTACAGCCGCGTGCGCGTCACGAACCGCACCGACCGCGCGGTCACCGTCGACCCCGCGCCGACCGCCGGGCTCACCGCGCTCGACCACGCTGCGAACCGGGTGGGTGCCCACCGCAGCGTCAACCACGACTACGCCGTCTACTCCGACCGGTTCGGCGCATCGGCCGCCTACCCGTCGACGCGGGCGTTCGGTTCCTACGCCGCGCACTACCGGCACATGCGGAGCTACTGGAACGGCCAGCTGCACAAGCTCGCACGGATCACGGCGCTGCCCGACCACCGCCTCGTCGAGGCCTACCGGACCGGGTTCGAGTACACCCAGATCACCCGCGGCGGCGACGAGCTCAAGACCGGCGTCAACGGCTACGACAAGGAGTACAGCCATGACGTCATCGGCATCCTGGCCACCCTGCTGACGCAGGGTTTCACCCGCGACGACACCACGACGGTCAAGGCCCTGCTGCTGCGGCTGCGTGAGGTCGTCGGGACGCAGGCCCAGTACGACGACGGCATCTGGAAGTACGCCTGGATCTGGGCGCTGTACCTGCAGAAGACCGGTGACCGCGCGTTCGTGCTCGCCAACTTCGCCACGCCCGGGCCGAAGGGCAGCGCCCTGCAGCCGAGCATCCTCGACAGCGCGCACAAGATCGCCGCCGACCGCACCGGGCCCGGCGGCATCATGGAGAACACGCCCGACATCGACGCCGACGGTTACTGGACGATCGACAACTACTCGGGCCTGATGGGCCTGGCCGCGTACCGCTGGCTGAGCAAGCAGCTCGGCAAGAGCAGCGAGTACACCTGGGCCGACCGGCAGTACGACAGCCTGCTCGGCGCGGTGAACACCACGCTGACCGCGACGATCACGAAGTACCACCTGAACTACCTGCCGTGCTCGATGGTCGAGCCGAACACGGCCAACCGCTGCAAGGACCCGAAGGACGCCAACTGGGCGGCGCCGTTCCTGTTCGGACGGTGGGCGTGGGACGGCTACCTGTTCGACGCCCCGATCAGCGGGCCGGGCTCGTCGCTGATCGACGCGACCTACGACTACGGCTTCGGCCGGCTCAAGGGCATCCTGCCGGCGAACACCCTCGGCGGGTACTCGCCGACGAACTACAGCACCGGCTACAACGCCGGCTACGGCGAATGGGGCCTGGCCAGCGACCACCACCGCGACCAGGGCATCCTCGGCTACCAGTTCATGATCGACCACACGCAGAGCGGCCCGTACTCGTGGTGGGAAAGCGTCGCCGCCCCCGACCCGTCGTCGCCTTGGGCGGGCAGCCACCCGTCGGCGGGCGCCGGCGCGTCACCGCACGCCTGGGGTTCGGCGACCGCCAACCTGACCCTGCTCGACTCGCTGGTCGCCGAGCGCGGCGACGGGACGCTGATCGTCGGCCGCGGCGTGCCCGACGCCTGGGTCCGAACCGGCAAGCGCATCGCGGTCGCCAACATGCCCATCACCGGTGGGCGGCACCTCGGCATCGCGATCACGACGCGCGGCCGGCAGGTGACGCTGCGGCTCACCGGTCACCGTCCCGCCGGACCGGTGCTGTTCCAGCTGCCGGCGTTCGTGCACAACCTCGCCCGGTCGAACCACGGCGCCGTCGACCCGGCCACCGGCACCGTCACGCTGTCGGCCTCGACCCGCAGCGTGACGGTGACGATGCGCCACCGCTCCTGATCGGACGGTCCTCAGAAGTCGTCGTCGAACCCGACACTCCCGCCGACGCCGACCTGGTAGGCCGACACACGTCGCTCGAAGAAGTTCGACAGCTCCTGGACGTCCTGCAGCTCCATGAACGCGAACGGGTTCGCGGAGCCGTAGAGCGGGTCGAGACCGAGCTGCGCGAGCCGTCGGTCGGCCACGTGCTGCAGGTACTCGCGCATGTCGGCCAACGACATGCCGGACACGCCCTGGGTGAGCAGGTCCTCGGCGAACTGCACCTCGCACTCGACCGCCTCGGCCAGCATCTCGCGCACCTGGCGTGCCAGGTCGTCGTCGAACAGCTCGGGCTCCTCGCGGCGCACCGTCTCGACGACGTCGAACGCGAACGCCATGTGCATCGACTCGTCACGGAACACCCAGTTGGTGCCCGACGCCAGCCCGTTCAGCAGCCCGCGCGAACGCAGGAAGTACACGTAGGCGAACGCCCCGTAGAAGAACAACCCCTCGATGCAGGCGGCGAAACAGATGAGATTGAGCAGGAACGCCCGCCGGTCCGTCGCCGTCTCGAGCCGCGTCAACGACCCGAGCGAGTCGATCCAACGGAAGCAGAAGTCGGCCTTCCGCTTGATCGACGGGATGTTCTCGACGGCCGCGAACGCCTCGGCGCGCTCGCGTTCGTCGGTGACGTAGGTGTCGAGCAGGGTCAGGTAGAACTGGACGTGCACGGCCTCCTCGAACAACTGCCGGCTCAGGTACAACCGGCCCTCGGGCGAATTGACGTGCTGGTAGAGGTTGAGCACCAGGTTGTTGGCGACGATCGTGTCGCCGGTGGCGAAGAAGGCCACCAGCCGGTTCACCAGGTGCTGCTCGGCCGGTGAGAGCCGCGCCAGGTCCTTGAGGTCGGAGTGCAGGTCGACCTCCTCCACCGTCCAGGTGTTCTTGATCGCGTCACGGAAACGGTCGTAGAAGTCGGGATAGCGCATCGGCCGCAGCGTCAGGTCCATCCCGGGGTCCAACAGGCTCACGGCCTCACTCCGTTCGCCCCGGCGATGCCGCCACGACACTCGTTCGCTCCGCAGGCGTCGCTCACTGGCATGCCTCGCAGCTCTCGGGGTTCTCCAGGCTGCAGGCGATCGCCTCGGCCTCGGTCAGCGCCGCCTCGGCCAACGCGACCTGAGCCGGCGCAGCCTCGGTCGGCGCGGCGGTCACGGTGGCCTGCTGGATGCGCGTGGCCGGTCGCGAACGCAGGTAGTACGTCGTCTTCAAGCCCGCCTTCCAGGCGTAGAGGTACATCGAGCTGAGCTTGCCGATCGACGGTGCGGCCAGGAACAGGTTCAGCGACTGCGACTGGTCGATGTAGGGCGAGCGTGCCGCGGCCAGGTCGATGAGCGCGCGCTGCGGCAGTTCCCACGCGGTGCGGTACACCGCACGCACGTCGGCCGGCAGCTCGGTGAGCCCCTGCACCGACCCGTCGGCACGCTTGATCGCGTCGCGGGTCTGCGAGGTCCACAGCCCGCGCGTCTTCAGCTCACGCACGAGCGCACCGTTGACCTGCAGGAACTCCCCCGACAGCGTCTCGCGCTTGAACAGGTTCGACACCTGCGGCTCGATGCACTCATAACAGCCGGCGATCGAGGCGATGGTCGCCGTCGGCGCGATCGCGATCAGCAGCGAGTTGCGCAGGCCGGTCGCGGCGATCCGTTCGCGGACGGCCGACCAGCGTTGCGTCTGCGTCGGAGTGACGCCCCAGAGGTCCGGTTGCAGGTCACCGGCCGCGGCCCGCGTGTCCGCGAAACTCGGGTGCGCACCGTCGGTTGCCGCGAGCTCGGCCGAGGCCTCCAGCGCCGTCAGGTAGATCTCCTCGGCGATGCGCGTCGACAGCTCGGCCGCCTCGGGGGCGTCGAAGGGCAGGCCGAGCGCGAAGAACACGTCCTGCAGGCCCATCACCCCGAGACCGACGGGACGCCAGCGCGGGTTGGACGCGGCCGCCTCGTCGGACGGGTAGTAGTTGATGTCGATGACGCGGTCCAGGAAGGGCACCGCCGTGCGTACCGTCTCGCGCAGCCGCGCCCAGTCGAAGGCACCGTCGCGCAGGTGCTGCGCGAGGTTGATCGAGCCCAGGTTGCAGACCGCGGTCTCGCGGTCGGAGCTGACCTCGACGATCTCGGTGCACAGGTTCGACAGGTGCACGACGTTGCCGGCGACCGCCGTCTGGTTGCACAACCGGTTCGAGGTGTCCTTGAACGTCATCCAGCCGTTGCCGGTCTGGGCCAGGGTGCGCATCATCCGCCCGAACAGGTCGCGGGCCGGCAGCTGACGGACGTAGCGTCCCGCCGCCTCGGCCGCCCGGTACGCCTCGTCGAACGCGTCGCCCCACAGGTCGGGCAGCTCCGGTACCTCGTCGGGATCGATGAGCGACCACACGCCGTCGGCCTCGACACGGCGCATGAACTCGTCCGGGATCCAGTTGGCCAGGTTGAGGTTGTGCGTGCGACGCGCGTCCTCGCCGGTGTTGTCGCGCAGCTCGAGGAACTCCTCGACGTCCGGGTGCCACGGCTCCAGGTAGACACACGCGGCGCCCTTGCGGCGGCCGCCCTGGTTGACGGCGGCCACCGACGAGTCGAGCGTGCGCAGCCACGGGACGATGCCGTTGCTCTGTCCGTTCGTACCGCGGATCAGCGCGCCCCGTGAGCGCACCCGCGACCACGAGATGCCGATGCCGCCCGCGAACTTCGACAGCCGCGCCACCTGCTGGTAGCGGCGGTAGATCGAGTCGAGCTCGTCGCGCGGCGAGTCGACGAGGTAGCACGAACTCATCTGGGTGTGCCGGGTGCCGGAGTTGAACAGGGTCGGCGAGCTCGGCAGGTAGGCCAGCGACGACATGAGCCGGTAGAACCCGATGGCCTCCGACGGCGTCCGGGACAGCCCGCACGCCACGCGCAGCAGGAAGTACTGCGGCGTCTCGACGACCAGGCGGCCGGTCGGGTGCCGCAGCAGGTAGCGGTCGTAGACGGTGCGCAGGCCGAAGTACTCGAACCGCGCGTCGGCGCCGTGGTCGACGGCGAAGTCGAGCTTGCGCGCGTTGTCCTTCACGAAGCGGGCGGTGTCGTCGCCGATCAGGCCCTCGGCGTGCCCGAGCGCGACGGACTGGCTGAACGACGCGACGCCCTGGTTGCGGACCTCCTTGTCGATGAAACCGGCGAGCAGGCGCGCGGCCAGCCGGGAGTACTGCGGCTCCTCGCCGATCATCTCGGCCGCGGTGCGGATCGAGAGCTGGTCGAGCTCGGCGGTGGTGGCGCCGTCGTACAGGCCGCTGATGGTGCGGGTCGCGACGCGCATCGGGTCGACGTCGGTGAGGTCGTCGGCCCAGCGTTCGACGGCCCGCACGATCTTGTTGACGTCGACCGGTTCGCGGTCGCCGTTGCGCTTGCGGACCTGCATGCGGTCGCGCCGTGACGCGGGTGCGTCAGGGGTGGCTTCCGGCGTGTGTGGTGCCACTGCTGATGGGGTGGTGGTCATCGCTCTCTCCTCGCGAGCTGGGGCTCGGTCCGAGAACGGGGGGCGACGACGGGGCGTCCACCGGGCGTAGGCCGACCCGGTGACCGTGCCGTCAGCCGTCCCACGCGGCCTCGGACCACCGCGCACGGGTGTGCACGGTGTTGGCAACAGGCTCAATCGCCTGTGCGCTGGCAGGTCTTCGGACTCGTGGGCGCGATCGGAGGATCCCGACCACCTACTGGCCGTCGCTTCCCAGGCCCGTCGGACCCAGTGCTTGGTGACGGCTGTCGTTCCCACTCACCGCTGCGGGGCAGTCCCCGAATCGCACGGGGTTCCCTGTTGCCCCGACGCCGTTGGCTACGGCGCCGGACCAGCTGCAGGAACACCATATGTAGGGGTGCTCGGACAGTGTGGGATCTACATGTCGTGGCGGCGTGTCGTGTCGCGATGCCGCGCCGGGTCGCGCTACGGCCCGGCGGCGCACGCCGCACGCCAGGTGATCAATTGCGTTTGCCGGCGGCTGTGCGACCGCAATCCGCAGTCGATCACCAGCGTCGGTCAGAGGACGGAGCCGAGCAGCCCCGGGAAGCGCTCGTCCAGTTCGTCGCGACGCAGCGACACCATGCGCTGGCGTCCGCGGGGTTCGTTGCGGATGACGCCCGCCTCGCGCAGCGTCTTCAGATGGTGGGAGAACGTCGACTTCGGCGACAACGGATCGACCACCTGGCAGTTGGTCACGGTCTGCGCACCCTCGGCCGCGATCAGGCGCACGAGCGCGAGCCGGGCCGGGTCGCTCAGGGCGAACAGCACGTCGGTGAGCTCGACGTCGGTGAGGTCGGGGTGCACCAGTTCGCGGGACGTGGCGGTCATCACAGTTCGACTTTCTTGGAAAGGTCGTGCAGCCGGACGGGTTGCAACTGTTTGATGCAACTCGAACGATCCAGGAATCGGAGCCCAGCATGCCGACAGTGAGCGCGACGTCACAACCCAGCACCTGCCCCGTCACCGACGCCGCCACCTCGCCGGACGAGCCCGCCGCCACCTCCGACGCCGGCAAGGTCGGGACGCGTCTCCGGCGCCTCCCGCGGGCGGCCGCGTTCTGGCTGGTCGGTCTCACCGCGGCGACGCTGCTCGCGGCGTCCAGCGCCCCGAGCCCGCTGTATCCGGTGTTCCAGGCCGAGTTCGGGTTCTCGGCCATCACGTTGACGTCGATCTTCGCGGTGTACGTGCTGGCCCTGCTGGCTGCACTGCTGACCGTCGGGCGGCTGTCCGACTTCATCGGCCGCCGGCCCGTGCTCGCGGCGGCGCTCGTCGTCGAGGCGGGCGCGATGGCGGTCTTCCTCGGCGCCGACAGCGTCACCTGGCTGGTCGCCGCGCGCATCGTGCAGGGCCTGGCCACCGGCGCGGCGGTCGGCGTGCTCGGCGCGTACCTGCTCGACCTGCAGCCGCCGGACGGCAGCCGCCTCGGATCGCTCGTCAACAGCGTCGCGCCCACCTCGGGACTGGGCCTCGGCGCCATCGGCACGGGCGTGCTCGTGCAGTACGCCCCGCACCCGACCAAGCTCGTCTTCGTCGTCCTCCTGGTGCTGTTCGGGCTGCTGCTGGCGGCCACCGCCGTCCTTCCCGAGACGGTGCGGCGCGTGCCCGGCGGCGTCGCGGCGCTGCGGCCCACCGTCGCGGTGCCCGCGCCCGCCCGGACCGCGTTCCTCACCGCGTTGCCCACCATGCTGGCGACCTGGGCCCTGGGCGGGCTCGTGTTCTCGGTCGGCGGCTCGTTGCTCGGCTCCGTCTTCGACCAGCGCAACGAGGCCGTCATCGGGCTCGTACTCGGTGTGTTCGCGCTGGCCGGCGCGGCCGCCGCGCTGGCCTTCAACACGACCGCGCCGGAGACCGTGACGCTCGTCGGCGTGGCGGCACTGGTTGCCGGGACCGTCCTGTTCCTCATCGGCGTGGCCGCCGCCTCCCTCACCGTGTTCGTGATCGCGGCCGTGGTCTCCGGCGCCGGGTTCGGGTCGGCGTTCCTCGGTTCGCTGCGGTCGATGACCCAGCTCGCGGAGCCTCACCAGCGGGCCGGTCTGCTGTCGGCGGTCTACGTCGTCAGCTACCTGGCGTTCAGCATCCCCGCGGTGGTCGGCGGCGTCCTCATCACCCACATCGGCATCCGCGACACCTCGCTCGGCTACGGCGCGCTCGTCGGGTTGCTGGCCCTGACCAGCCTCGCCCTCGGCCTGGTCACCCTCCGGCGGGCTCGCCCCGCCGGAGGGTGACACCTCGCGTACACCTGCCGTGCACGTCCCGGCCGCATCGACGCGGCACCCTCGTGCGAGACGTCAGGGGGATGCGTGGCGACCAGGACCGAGGCGCGCTCGTCGGACCGCGAACGCATCGACGACGCGCTCGCCCAACCGCTGACCGGTGCGCTGGGCTGCTTCCTGCTCGACCCGGACGACGTCGCGGCAGGGGTTGCGTTCGTGCCCGGTCAGCTCGCCGGCAGCCGCACCGGCGGCGTGCACCCCGCGGCGCTCGCCGCCGTCCTCGAGCTCGCCGGGTACCTGGTCGTGCTGCCGACCCTGGACGAGGACGAGCACGCGGTGACGCACGCCAGCGCGCTGCAGGTGCTCGGCGGCGCCGGCCGGGGCGACCGGGTGGAGGCCCGCGCCCAGCTCGACCGCCGGAGCCGGCGGCTCGCCTTCGTGTCGGCCGCGGCGACCGTCGACGGCCTGGTCGTCGCGACGGCGCAGCTGACGATGTCGGTGGGCAGACGCAAGCACTGACCCGTGCGGGTCAGGTGTCGACGATCGTCACGAGCAGCTCGCCGGCGAGCGGGTCGGGACGGTGCTCGCCGGACACCGCGGCACCGATCATGAGCACGAGAGCGACGGCGAGCACCACCGCACCGGTGGCCCCGAAGACGGCCAGCGACCGCGTCGGTCGCGTGGCGGCTGCGGTGCGCACCTCGATGTCGGCCGGGGCGCGCACGACGGCGCCGGCCAGGAACGTGGTCGTCGGGCCGGGGGCCGGTGCCTCGACCCTCACCGCGGCGTCCTGCGCCATGGCCAGGGTCGCGGTGACGCCGTAGCAGCGGTTCTGCTTCGGCACCGGGCTGCGGAAGCGGTACGTGCCGTCCCCGGCGGTCGTGACGACCGTGCTGCCGGACGGGGCGGCCGAGGACGTCGTCGACGCCGCCGGGAACAGCAAGGAGTGACACCCGGTCGACGGGGCCGGCGCCGACACCAGCCCGATCGTCACCCGTCCGGCGAGCCCGTAGGTGCCGGCGACGTCGACCGTCCCGGTCATCGGCACGCCCTGCCGCCCGTCGTAGGCGCTGTTCGTGACGCCGAGCGACGGCGAGATGACCATGACCGTCGTGCCCTGACCCCCGGCGGCGACGGTCACGACGGCGCTCCGGCCGTCCTGCGTCACCGTCGAGCGGGTCGTGAGCGCGTAGCAGCCGACCGTCGACACCGACGGGGTGCGCACCACGGCCGCCAACCGGTCGGTGCCCTGCTGCACCAGCGTGACCGGGCCCGACCGCGCGACCACCTTGGCGCCGGTCCACGTCCGACCGGTGTCGCAGCGGCCGCCCGCGCCGGCCGGCAGCGGCCCGTACGTCGTCAGCGTCGACGTGACGGTGGCGCCCGCGGCCTGGGTGGCGGTGACAGTGGCGGTCAGCGTCCCCGTGCGAGCCAGCCCCGACCCGACGCTCTGCGTCAGCTGCAGGGGCGAGACGCCCACCGCGGACGCGGGGTCGGGTGCCGCCTTGACGGTGACCACCGGGCTCGAGTCGGTGACGGTGAGGCTGCCCGCGAATGCGTAGCACCCGGCCTTGAGCGGGCCGGTCGCCCCCACCGCGGGGTCGGCGTCGCCCGCGAACGTGAACGAGTGGCTCCAGGCGGCCGGCGCACCGACGTAGGAGACGCTCGAACAGGTCGAGCCGGACGGTGCGGCGACCGGCCCGAGGACCGAGACCGACCCGGTGCCCGAGTAGCCGTCCGTGTCGCTGACGGTCACCGTCGGGGTGAGCGAACCGCCGGCGAGCACCAGCGCCTTGCCCCCGCCGGTGACGCCGAGGTGCGGCGTCGGGTGCAGCACCGGCGTGAACGCGGCGCGGGCCACCACCTGCTTGGGGGCGGCGAGGGCGACGGCGGCCGGGCGCGAGGCGATGAGGCGCACGCCGACGGGTTCGGCGACGGTCACCGTGTACGCCGACGGCGACGACGGGCCGGTGAGTCGGGCGCTCGCCCGGCCGTCGACCCCCGTGACCACGTTCGTGCTCAGGCCGGCAGCTGCGAAGGTCACGGTGATGCCCGGGGTGGGCACGCCTGCTGCCGAACGGACGACGGCGGACACCGGAGCGAGCGCGCCGGGTTTCGCCCCGGCCGGCGACGCCTGCACCGTGTACGGGCCTGCGTAGCGGCGCGCGGCGGTCGCGAGCGCCGCGGCTCCGGTCGCCGACGTCCCCTGCCGCCCGAGGCACGCGCGTTGGGCGGCGCCACCGCCGAAGGACTGCGCGACGAGCGCGCTGGTCTCGGCGACCTGCGCCGCCGTCCCCGCGCCCCCGTGGCCGATCAGGTAGGCGAGCGCGGCGAGATCGCTGCCGCTCAGACCACGCGTGCCCGGCGTCGCGTCCGTGGCCCGTCCCGACCGTGGCGCCGGCCCGTAGGACGAGCCCTTGGCGACCACGTCGTCCGTCGAGGACGCCGTGGTCCCGTCGACGTCCCACGACGCGAGGGCCACGCGTCGACCGTCGGGCAGCGCGCACACGATGCCGGTCCGGTACTGCGCACCGGTCGTTCCCCAGGGGGTGTCGGCGACGGCGCGGCCACCGCCCGCGAGCGACACGAGCACCGTCCCGAGCAGCACGGCCAGCAGCACGCCCGGCAGGCCGACGCGTGTGCCACGCGTGCGCGGGCCGCCGTTCGGCACGTCCATCCTCCAGGGTCACAGGCAGTTGTCGCGTCGATCATGCGGCGTGAGGGCACCTTTGCCCGGCAGCACGCGCCGGGCGCTGCTGTGAACCCGCGTCGCTACAGTCCATCGGTGCCCCTCGACGTCGTCAGCCCCGCGAGCACACCGCTCGCCCTGCTGGGCACGTGGCGGTTGCGCAGACGGCTCGCCGACCTGCGGACGGGCACCTTCGGGACGATGTCCGGCACGCTGACCCTGAGGCCGGACGCCGCCGGCGTCGAGTGGTTCGAGTCCGGCGTGCTCGTCTGGGGCGGGCGCGAGGTCGACGTGACCCGCCGCTACCTGCTGCGCGACGACGCGGAGCAGGGGTGGTGGGTGTTCTTCGACGACGATCGGCCGTTCCACCCGTGGACACCGGGCCGTGCCGTCGAGCACCCGTGCCGCGCCGACCTGTACCGCGGCCTGGTCCGCGTCGATACCGCTGCATACTGGCGCATCGCGTGGGACGTGGTCGGACCGGCCAAGCACCAACGCATCCTCAGCCGACTGACGCGGTCCGACCGGACAGAACCGGCGCGGTCGGGTATGCAGAGCGAAACGTCCCACCAGGAGGACCGATGACCACTCTCGCCGCCAACCTCGTCAAGGCCGCGACCGAGCACGCCGACCGGACCGCGATCCGGCTCGACGACGCGACCCTCACCTACGCCGAGCTGCACGCGGCCGCGACGAGGGTGGCCGGTGACCTCGTCGCGCAGGGCATCGCGCCCGGCGACCGCGTCGGCCTGGTGCTGCCGAACGTGCCGGCCTACCCGATCCTTTTCTACGGAGCGCTGTACGCGGGTGCGGTGGTCGTGCCGATGAACCCGCTGCTCAAGGCACGCGAGATCGAGTACTACCTGAAGGACTCGGGCATGTCGCTGGTGTTCGGCTGGGACGGTGGCGGCGACGCCGTGCCCACCGGCGCCGAGGCGGTCGGCATACCGTCGGTCATGGTCGGCGCGCTCGGCCCCGAGAGCTCGCAGGGCGAGCCGGTCGACGAGCCGGTCGACCGGGCGGATGACGACACCGCGGTCATCCTCTACACGTCAGGCACGACCGGCCAGCCCAAAGGCGCCGAGCTGACCCACCACAACCTCAACAGCAATGCGCGTACGAGCGTCAGCGCGCTGATCCAGATCGGGCCCGAGGACGTCGTCATGGGCTGCCTTCCGCTGTTCCACGTCTTCGGCCTGACCTGCGGTCTCAACGCCGCGGTGGTCGGCGGCTCGTGCCTCACGCTGATCCCGCGCTTCGACGCCGGGAAGGCGCTCGAGGTCGTGGGACGCGACAAGGTGACCGTCTTCGAGGGCGTCCCCACGATGTACGCCGGCCTGCTGCAGCACCCGCACGCCGGCGAGGCCGACATGAGTTCGCTGCGCACCTGCATCACCGGCGGTTCCGCCATGCCCGTCGAGATCCTGCGCTCGTTCGAGGACACGTTCGGCTGCGAGGTGTTTGAGGGTTACGGGCTGTCGGAGACCTCGCCGGTCGCCTCGTTCAACCAGCCCGGGCACGAGCGCAAGCCCGGCACGATCGGTTTCCCGGTGCCCGGCTGCGAGATGCGCGTCGTCGACGACGAGGGTGCGGACGTCGAGGACGGCGACCCGGGCGAGATCGCCATCCGCGGCGAGAACGTCATGAAGGGCTACTGGGGTCGCCCAGACGCGACGGCCGAGTCGATCCCGGACGGCTGGTTCCGCACGGGCGACGTCGCGACGAGGGACGACGACGGTTACTACACGATCGTCGACCGCAAGAAGGACCTGATCATCCGCGGCGGCTACAACGTCTACCCGCGCGAGATCGAGGAGGTGCTGTACGAGCACCCCGCCGTAGCCGAGGCGGCCGTCGTCGGCATCCCGCACGACGAGCTGGGTGAAGACGTCGGCGCTG
The DNA here is from genome assembly GCF_964252635.1 of uncultured Jatrophihabitans sp. Lineage (GTDB taxonomy): Bacteria > Actinomycetota > Actinomycetes > Mycobacteriales > Jatrophihabitantaceae > Jatrophihabitans. Next base: position 26,684 of record NZ_CAXUNP010000022.1, on the reverse strand, counting down.
CGGTCGCGTTCAAGCCCGGCGAGTCCGCGACTGTCGAGGAGCTGCAGGCGTTCGTGAAGGAACGCGTCGCGGCCTACAAGTACCCGCGCGAGATCTGGCTGGTCGATGAGCTGCCCAAGGGCCCGACCGGCAAGATCCTGCGCCGCGAGGTCAAACCCACGAGCACGTAGTTCGATCGCCCGGTCGCCCGGTCACCCGGTCACACCCGTTCCGGCTCAGACGGGAATGGGTGTCCGGTCGGGGTCGACGGTTCTGGGTGGGGTCCAGGTTGGTCGGCCGTGGTGGATGTCGACGGTCCAGTTGTGTTGTTCGAAGGTGCGGTGGTGGTGGCCGCAGAGCATGACGGCGTTGTCCAGGGTGGTGGGTCCGCCGAGGATGTGTTCGAGGATGTGGTGGATCTGGCACCAGCCGGGTGGGGCCAGGCAGCCGGGGAAGGCGCAGCCCTGGTCTCGGGCGATCAACGCCAGCCGCTGTCCTTCGGTGAACAGCCGGTGGGTCGAGGAGTACGCCTCGACCGCCTTGAGTGAGTTCAGGGCGGTGATCATGAGCCGGTAGTCTCCACCGGCCCAGCCCAGTGCCTCCTTGACGGGGACCTGGGCGCCGTGGCCGGTCAGCGCGAACCCGTCGCCGGTGAGGTACGTGTCGGCGTCGATGGTGAGCACGACGGTGGCCAGCACCCCACCGGCCGTGGGTAGCCGCCCGGAGCCGACCGTGATCTTGAGGGCGTCGAGCAGGGCGTCGTGGCGGCGTTGTCCGGCGGTGCGGGGGTCCTTGATGCCATTCGCTTCGGGCTGGGGTTTGGCGAGGGAGTCGAAGGTGACCTGCAGGAACTCACCCAGCTCCGCGGTGCCCTGGAACGATCCGACACAGGACCCGTCGGGGCGCACGTGCAGGCGCAGGTCCCGGTCTTTGCGGCGGCGTTCGACATCGCGGTAACCCGCGTCGGGGTCGAGCCACTCGGCTTCCCGGGTGGCGAGCTGCTGCAGCGTGGCGGCCTCGAAGGTGCGCGCGAACCCGACCAGCCGCGCCTCCGCCGCCGGGATGTGCTCACAGACCTCGACGGGCAGTTTGTCCAGGGTGGCGGTGATCGCCCGCGCCTGTCGCGCGGCCAGCTCACCGGCGGCCTGCGCCGCGGCAACCGCCGGGTAGCGCGCGGGCATCGGCTCACCCGACAGGGACCGGCGTGGCCCGGTGGCGTGCGCGGCCCGCACCCGGGCGTTGGCCTCGCTGATGTCGATCGTGAGCGTCTGCCGCAGCCAGTAGCCGGTGGCCCGGGCCATCGCCCGCGCCGGGACACCTCGGGCTTCCACCTCGAGGATCAGGGCGTGGTCGACCGGCTCGAGCCGCCGCCGTAGCGACTCGAACGAGCGCACCGCCGCGACTACCTCGTCGTCGGTACACACCGACAACTCCACTGCTTGCAGCGCGTCCACAACCTGGTGAGCGTCCACGAGCAGCAAGGCCAGATCGCCCCGCGTCAACGTATCGCTCATGCGTTCTATTCTACCGCAACGCAACCCGGTCGACAACGGTTTATCCCAGTGAAACCGGGCCCGGCAACAAGATCGTTCAGCGCGCAACGCGAGCCGACAACGCAGCGCAATCGAACGCGAAACCCCTGCGTCGCTGCGCTTGTGACCGAACGCGGAAAGCGCGCGTCGCTGCGCTTGTGACCGAACGCGGAAAGCGCGCGTCGCTGCGCTTGTGACCGAACGCGGAACACCCTCGTCGCTGCGCTTGTGACTGCCGCCGACCGTCTTGGTTACCGTCAAGTCGTGACACCGCGGCGGTTACTCCCCGTCGCGTCCGCACCCGGTGCCGACCTCCCCGTCCGCCCGGCCCTCGACGAGGTCATCGCCGCTGCCCACGACAGCGGTACGGCCGTCCTCGTCGCCCCGCCGGGGTCGGGCAAGACCTCGCTGCTGCCGCTCGCCCTGGCCGACGCGTTCGACGGCCGCGTCGTGGTGGCCGAGCCGCGCCGCCTGGCCACCCGCGCGGCTGCGCACCGCCTGGCCGCCCTCGTCGGTGAATCACCCGGCGAGTCCGTCGGCTACGCGATGCGGGGCGAACGGGTCGGCGGCCGCGCGACCCGCGTCGAGGTCGTCACCACCGGCCTGCTCGTCCAGCGCCTGCAGCGCGACCCGGACCTACCCGGCGTGGCCGCCCTGCTGATCGACGAGTGCCACGAACGCCATCTCGACGCCGACCTCGCGCTCGCCTTCGGCGTCGACGTGCGGGCCACCCTGCGCCCCGACCTCGCGCTCGTCGCGACGTCGGCGACACCGGACATCGCTGCCCTGACCGCGGCGTTGTCCGCCGGGGGCGGGGCGACCCCGGTCGTGTCGGCGGCCACGCGCAGCTACGACGTCGAGATCGTCTGGGCGCCGCCGCCCGTGAGCACGCCCCTGCTGCCGGGCTCGCGGGTCGACCGCCGGTTGCTGACCCACGTCGCCGGCCTGGCCCGTCGCGCGCTGGCCGAGACCGCGGGCAACGTGCTGGTCTTCGTGCCCGGGGAGGCCGAGGTGGCCGCCGTGGTCGCAGCACTGGGCGACGCGGGCGAGGTCCTGCCCCTGTACGGACGGCAGTCACGCGCGGAGCAGCAACGGGTGTTCGCGCCGTCGTCGCGCCGACGCGTGATCGTGACGACGGCGGTCGCCGAGAGCTCGCTGACCGTCCCGGGTGTGCGCACCGTCGTCGACTCCGGGCTGGCCCGCCAACCGCGCCTCGACCCCGCTCGTGGGCTGACCGCGCTGGTGACCACCCGGGTATCCCGCGCCTCCGCCGACCAGCGGGCCGGTCGCGCCGGTCGCGAGGGACCGGGCCGGGTCTACCGGTCCTGGTCCGAGACCGATCACGCGCACCTCACCGCCCAGACCGCCCCCGAGATCGCGACGACCGACCTCGCCGGCTTCGCCCTGGCCGTCGCGGCCTGGGGTGCACCGTCCGGCGCGGGACTCGCGTTGCTCGACGCCCCGCCGGCGGCCGCGCTCGACGCTGCCGTCACGCTGCTCCGCGACCTCGAGGCGGTGGACGGGATGGGCCGGATCACCGAACGCGGTCGCCGCCTCGCCGCGGTCGGCATCCATCCCCGGCTGGCCCGCGCCCTGCTCGACGGCGCGGCGCTCGTCGGCGCGCAGCGTGCGACCGAAACGGTGGCGCTGCTCTCCGACGACTCGCCGTCCGGCCGCGGCGACGACCTCCCGGCCCGTTTGCGTGAGCTGCACGCCGGGCGCGACCGTGCCGCCGCCGCCCGTTGGCGGGAGGAGATGCGGCGCCTCGAGCGCGCGGTCGACCACCGTCCCAAGGCGCCCGGCCGGATGGACGACGACCAGGCGGTGGGGACGGTTGTCGGGCTCGCCTACCCCGACCGGCTGGCCCGGGCCAGGCAGGGCGACTCCCCGTCCTACCTGACCTCCGGTGGTACGGGCGCCGCGCTCGCCGACGGGTCGGGGCTGCGGGGTTCGCCGTGGCTGGCCGTGGCGACCGCCGACCGCCCGCCCGGCCGCACCGAGGCCCGCATCCGGGCGGCCGCCCCGATCGACGAGGCGACGGCACGGCTCGTCGCCCCCGACCTGGTCAGGACCCGCGACGAGGTGGCGTGGGACGGCGGCGGCCTGGTCGCTCGCCGCGTCGAGTCACTGGGCGCACTGACGCTCTCCGAGGCACCCCTGCGTGATCCGGACCCGACCCTGGTCCTGGCCGCGGTACGCGACGGCCTGGCCCGCACCGGACTGCAGGTGCTGACCTGGACCGACCGCGCCGTGTCGCTGCGTCGCAGGATGGCCTTCTGCCGCGCCCATCTCGGCGACCCCTGGCCACCCGTCGACGAGGCGGCGCTGCTCACGGCGGCGGACAGCTGGCTCGGCCCGGATCTTGCGCGGGTACGGCGCAGCCGCGACCTGGCCCGGATCGACGTGACGACCGCACTGCGCAGGCTGCTCCCCTGGCCGGCCGCGACCCGCTTCGACGAGCTCGCGCCCGAGCGGATCGTGGTGCCGTCCGGATCACGGGTGACGGTCGCCTACGACGGGGCCGAACCGCCCGTCGTGGCGGTCAAGCTGCAGGAGACGTTCGGGTGGACGACTACGCCGGCGCTCGCCGACGGCCGCGCACCGGTCGTGCTGCACCTGCTCTCACCCGCAGGGCGGACGGTCGCCGTCACCGCCGACCTGGCGTCGTTCTGGCGGCAGGGATACCCGCAGGTACGGGCCGAGCTCCGCGCGCGCTACCCCAAGCACCCCTGGCCCGAAGACCCTTTAGCTACCCAGCCGACAGCGCGTACCCAGCGCCGTTCGCGGACCGGACAGTGACCCTCAGTACCCGGTCGGGTTGGACCGCAGCGCACGGTCCTCGGGCCGACGCACCTGCAGCCGTCCCTCACGCACCCGCGTCTCGAACACCGCCTGGGGCCGGGTGGCCGGACCCGACTGCACCGAGCCGTCGTCGAGACTGAAGGTGCCGCCGTGCCACGGGCACACGACGCACCCGTCGACGACCTCACCCTCGTGCAGCGGTGCACCGCGGTGCGTGCACCGGTCGGCCAGGGCCACCGGCTGCCCGTCGCGTACGGCCACCAGCACCGGGATGCCGGCCACCTCGACGGCGGTGAGCGTGTCGCCGGTGGGCAGATCGTCGACGGCTACGGCGTCCACCCAGTCCGCGGGGAACTGCTGGAACGCGGTCGTGTCGACCCCGACGCCCTGGGCGTAGGACAGGTGGCCACCGAGCCACCCGGCTGCGCCCAGCAGCGACGCGCCGACGAGCGACAGACCGACGCCGGCGCGGTGCCGGTCTGCGCGGCGGGCGAACCAGCTGCCGGCGTAGGCGCCGATCGCTGCGTAGTTCAGCAGTGCGTGGGCCAGCCCGACGCGGCGCTCCGCACCGCCGGTCGTCAACCAGTCGGACGCGCCGGAGGCCGCAGTCGGGGCCGCCGCGATGAGGCCGAGCCCGACGAGCTTCTGGGCGCCGTCGGTGTCGCCGACCGCGTCGAGAACCAGCGAGGACGTCCAGGCCCCGATGGGCACGGACACCAGCAGTGGGTGCAGCGGGTGACCCAACGGGACGCCGCTCAGCGTGTCCTCGACCGGGCCGGGGCGCACCACGGTCCGCAGTGCTGTGTTCAGAGCGGCGCCCGGCTTGTCCAGCACGGTCGCGCCCTCCAGGCGGGTGATCAGGTTCTCCATGAATCGCAGGGTGCGCATAGCGGTCTCCGAAGGTCTGGTGCGTTGCGCTGGAAATACCGTGCCCGGCCGCCCGGCTAACGGCTCGGAGCGACACATTGCACCACAGGCTCGGTTGACGAGGCCCGATGAGGCTTCGAGAATGGAGGTCGGGCCGGCACCCTCGAAGATCCGGGGTCAGGGCCCGTCGGACGTGGAAGTGCCTTCTGCATGCAGATGCTCAGCAGTTCGATCCCGTGCCCACGGTGCGGCGCAGACGCCATGGTGACCCTGTTCGGTGCCAACGGTGCCGAGGTCTCGGCCGCCGAGCTCACGTTCTCCTGCCCGGAGGGCCACACCGTGCCCGCCGACGTGTCCCGCAGCGCCGTCCTCGACGCGTTCGAGAACCACCGGGCCCAGCCCCGGCAGGCCTCCTAGCCCTTCTTCGAGCCCGCGCCCTTTCTGGCCTTCGTACCGGCCCCCTTGCCAGCCTTCGCCTTGCCGGCCTTCACCTTCTGCTCTGCGCTCTTCTTGTCAGCTTTCGCCTTCCGCTTCGCACTCTTCTTCTTGTCAGCCTTCGTCGTCCGCTTCGCACTCGTCGTGTCGGCCTTCGCAGGCCCGGAGACAGCCGCGTCAACCGCTCGGGCCGAGCCACGGAGCAGCATCGACCCGTTCTCGTCGATGCGGTGCGCGGTCGGGTCGTCGAACCAGCGCCCTCCCACGGCGAGGTAGCGGAAGTAGACGTCACCGGGATGTCGGACCTCGGCCAGGACGCCGAGGGTGCCGTCGTCCTGCGAGGTCAGTGGGTGCACACCCGGCGACCAGTCGTTGAACGAACCCACGACCGAGACTTCGTCCTCTGCCTCGTCCAGGACAAAGCGAGCGAAGGTGCGGCCGGTGATCGGATCGACGACGAGCAGCGCCGTCATACCTTGTCGGCCTCGGGGCGGTCCTTCGCGTAGAGGTAGTAGTAGGCCCCGGCGACGAAGACGCCGGCTCCGACCGCGTTGCCGAGGAACGCGAAGATCAGGTTCTCGACGGTGTTCGCGGTGGTGACGCTGCCCGCGTTCTCGAACACGGCGAGCGGCAGGAAGAACATGTTGGCCACGACGTGGTCGAACCCGAGGGCCACGAACGCGGTGATCGGGAAGATGATGGCCAGGATCTTGCCCGACACGCTGGTGGCCGCGAAGGCAAGCCAGACCGCGAGGCACACCAGCCAGTTGCAGCCGACGGCGCGGAGGAACTGCTCGGTGTGCGTCTCGGTCACGGCCTTGCCCATCGTGATCGCGCCGAGGCGGGTCCAGCTGGCGCCGGCGGTGCCGTCGGCACCCTTCTTGATCACGCCGGTCTTGTCGGCCAGCACGTACGCAACGAACAGCGCGCCGGCGAGGTTGCCGATGGTCACCCAGAACCAGTTCAGCAGCATCCTGACGACGGTGACCTTCCGGTCCAGCACCGCGAGCGGGATGGTCGCCATGTTGCCGGTGAGCAGGTCCGCGCCGCCGACGACGACCAGGATCAGACCGAGGCTGAAGACCAGGCCGGTGAACAAGGTGGTGAGGCCGCCCCAGGTCTTGGGGTCGAGGCCGGACGACACGACGATGGCCAGCAGACCGCCGAAGGCGATGTAGGCGCCGGCGAGGAACCCGCCCACCAGTGCCTTCACGGGCGGCGCCGCCGCCTTGGACACTCCGGACCTGATGGCCTCGACGGCAATCTGCGGTGGTGCGTTGAACGACATGTGAATCTCCTCTGCTCGATCGCCAGCAGTACCCAGGCCGGTTGGCCTGCTACCGGCGGCAACCGCGGACGGCTGCGGACGACATGGATCGTCCGGGTTCCGACGGACCCGCGTGCCGCGCTCGGGCGCGGGGTAGCGTGATCGCATGGGTGTTCAGAAGACGGTTCTCGGCTGGCCCGTTCTCCGCCAGCTGACCGGTGCCGACCGTCTCGCCCGCGGCGCGGCTGCGAAGTCCGGCACGACCGAGCGCAAGGTCGCCCGCACCGAGACCGCCGACCGCGTCGTCGACAGCATCTGCCCCTACTGCGCCGTCGGTTGCGGTCAGAAGCTCTTCGTCAAGGACGAGAAGGTCATCCAGATCGAGGGCGACCCGAACTCGCCGGTGTCCCGCGGCCGGCTGTGCCCCAAGGGCTCGGCCAGCGAGCAGTACGTCAACTCCCCCGGCCGGCAGACCGCGATGCTCTACCGCCGTCCGGGCGGCACCGAGTGGGAGCCGTTGGATCTCGAGACGGCCACGGACATGATCGCCGACCGGATCGTTGACACCCGGGCGCGCACCTGGCAGGAACAGGACCACGAGGGCAAGTTCGTGCGGCGCACGCTCGGCTTCGCCGGCCTCGGCGGCGCGACCCTGGACAACGAAGAGAACTACCTGATCAAGAAGCTGTTCACCGCGCTGGGCGCCGTCCAGATCGAGAACCAGGCCCGTATTTGACACAGCGCCACCGTCCCCAGTCTGGGGGCCTCGTTGGGTCGTGGCGGTGCCACCTCGTTCCTGCAGGACCTGCAGAACTCCGACTGCATCGTCATTCAGGGCTCGAACATGGCCGAGTGCCACCCGGTCGGGTTCCAGTGGGTCATGGAGGCCAAGGCGCGCGGCGCCAAGGTCATTCACATCGACCCGCGGTTCACCCGCACCTCGGCGGTCGCCGACACGCACGTCCCGTTGCGGGCCGGCAGCGACATCGCGTTCCTGGGCGGCATCGTCAAGTACATCCTGGACAACGAGAAGTACTTCCGTGACTACGTCGTGGCGTACACGAACGCGGCCACGATCCTGCGTGGGGACTTCCAGGACGTCGAGGACCTGGACGGCATCTTCTCCGGTTACGACCCGGAGACCGGCAAGTACGAGACCACGACCTGGCAGTACGAGGACGGCACGCTGCACTCGGCCGCCGGCAAGCGCAAGGTCGGCAACGGCCTGCCGCTGACTGCCGACCCGCAGCACCGCGACGAGACGCTGCAGGACCCCAACTGCGTGTTCCAGGTGCTCAAGCGGCACTACGCCCGGTACACGCCCGAGATGGTGTCGCAGGTGTGCGGCGTGCCCGTCGAGCAGTTCCTCGACGTGTGCGAGGCGGTCACCGCGAACAGCAACCGTGAGCGCACCACGGCCTGGGTGTACTCGGTGGGCTGGACGCACCACACGGTCGGCATCCAGTACATCCGCGGCTCGGCGATCATCCAGCTGCTGCTCGGCAACATGGGCCGCCCCGGCGGCGGCATCCTGGCCCTGCGCGGGCACGCCAGCATCCAGGGCTCCACCGACATCCCCACCCTGTTCGACCTGCTGCCCGGCTACCTGCCGATGCCGACGGTCGGCCAGGACTCGATGGCGAGCTACCTCGGGGACCTCGTCGACAAGGACCAGAAGGGTTTCTGGTCCGCCGCCGAGAGCTACAGCGTCAGCCTGCAGAAGTCCTGGTGGGGTGACGCGGCCACCGCCGAGAACGACTGGGCCTTCGACTACCTGCCACGCATCAACGACGACCACGGCACGTACCGCACCGTCATGGACATGCACGACGACAAGATCGAGGGCTATCTCGTCTTCGGGCAGAACCCGGCGGTGGGCTCGGCGCACGGCAAGCTGCAGCGCCTGGCCATGGCCCACCTCAAGTGGCTCGTCGTCCGCGACGTCAACATGATCGAGACGGCGACGTTCTGGAAGGACGGCCCCGAGATCGCGACGGGCGAGCTGAAGACCGAGGACATCGACACCGAGGTCTTCTTCTTCCCGGCTGCGGCGCACACCGAGAAGGACGGCACGTTCACCCAGACGCAGCGCATGCTGCAGTGGCACCACAAGGCCGTCGAACCACCGGGCGACTGCCGCAGCGAGCTGCACTTCTTCTTCCACCTCGGCCGCAAGATCCGCGAGCGGCTGGCCGGCTCCACCGAGCGGCGTGACCGCCCGATCCTCGACCTGACGTGGAACTACCCCTTGGACGAGCACGGGGACCCGTCGGCCGACGCGGTGCTGCGCGAGGTGAACGGCACGCACGTGACCGGCGAGAAGGCCGGCCAGGTGCTCAGTTCCTACACCGAGATGAAGACCGACGGTTCCACCGCAGGCGGTTGCTGGATCTACACCGGCGTCTACGCCGACGAGGTGAACCAGGCCGCCAGGCGGAAGCCCGGCAGCGAGCAGAACTGGGTCGCCGCGGAATGGGGTTGGGCCTGGCCCGCCAACCGCCGCACGCTCTACAACCGGGCCTCCGCCGACCCGGACGGCAAGCCGTGGAGCGAGCGCAAGGCCTACGTCTGGTGGGACGAGGACCAGCAGAAGTGGACCGGCCACGACATCCCGGACTTCGTGGCGACCAAGGCACCGTCCTACCGTCCCGAGCCGGGCGCCACCGGCCCGGACGCGCTGCGCGGCGACGAGCCGTTCATCATGCAGGCCGACGGGAAGGCCTGGCTGTTCACGCCCACCGGCGTCGTCGACGGGCCGTTGCCCTCGCACTACGAGCCGCAGGAATCACCGGTCTCCAACGCCTTCTACCGGCAGCAGGCCAACCCGACGCGCGAGGTGTTCCCGCGCAAGGACAACCTGCAGAACCCGTCGGGGCATCAGCCGGGTTCGGACGTGTTCCCGTACGTGTTCACCACCTACCGGCTCACCGAGCACCACACCGCCGGCGGCATGAGTCGATGGGTGCCGTTCCTGACCGAGCTGCAGCCGGAGTTCTTCTGCGAGGTCTCCCCCGAGCTCGCGAAGGAGCGCGGCCTCGAGCACCTCGGGTGGGCCACCATCACCAGCGCGCGTACCGCGATCGAGGCGCGGGTGCTGGTCAGCGAGCGGATGAAGCCGTTGCCCGTCGCCGGCCGCGTCGTCCACCAGATCGGGCTGCCCTACCACTGGGGCGTCGGCAAGGACGCACTGTCCGTCGGCGACTCGGCCAACGACCTGTTCGGCGTGACCCTGGACCCGAATGTGCACATCCAGGAGTCCAAGGTCGGCTCCTGCGACATCCGACCCGGCCGTCGACCCACCGGCCCGGACCTGCTGCGCTACGTCGAGGAGTACCGCAGCCGGGCGGGTATCACCGTCGAGACCGGCAACCTGCACCGAACCCCGGAAGGGGACGCATGAGCGACGCTTGCGGAGCGAACCAGGGGCATCAGGTCTCTGCATGCCCGAACGGAGTGAGGGCATGACCCAGTTCTCCGGTAACGACCCGCAGGTTTCCAAGAGCGCCGGCTGGGACGACCCGCCGGCCCGCAAGGGCTTCTTCACCGACACCTCCATCTGCATCGGCTGCAAGGCGTGCGAGGTCGCGTGCAAGGAGTGGAACGGCGTCCCGGACGACGGCTTCAACCTGCTCGGGTCGTCCTACGACAACACCGGTGCGCTGGGCGCCTCGACGTGGCGGCACGTCGCGTTCATCGAGCAGTCCAAACCGTTGGGCGGCCAGGACCCCGGCGTGCTGGGCATGCCGGTCGGGTCGCCGGCGGCGGACGCCCTGAACCAGGCCGGCGACGCTGCCCTGTCCGGCGACCGCAGCCAGCTCGGCACCGACTCGACCGTGGTCTCGCTCGGCATGCCGTCGACGCAGCTGCCGGGTGACGCGCTGCCCGCCGAGTCGCGCACCGATTTCCGCTGGCTGATGAGTTCGGACGTGTGCAAGCACTGCACGCACGCCGCCTGCCTCGACGTCTGCCCCACGGGTTCGCTGTTCCGCACCGAGTTCGGCACCGTGGTCGTCCAGGACGAGATCTGCAACGGGTGCGGGTACTGCGTCCCGGCCTGCCCCTACGGCGTCATCGACCGCCGGATCGGCGACAAGAACGTCACCAAGAACGTCGGCGTGGCCCAGAAGTGCACGCTCTGCTACGACCGGTTGGGCGCCGGCAAGGAGCCGGCCTGCGCGCAGGCGTGCCCCACCCAGTCCATCCAGTTCGGCGACCTCGACGAGCTGCGCGAACGCGCGCAGGCCCGTGTCGAGCAACTGCAGGCCAGTGGCGTCACCGACGCGCGGCTCTACGGCGAGGACCCGGACGACGGCATCGGTGGCGCGGGCGCACTGTTCCTGCTGCTCGACGAGCCCGAGGTGTACGGGTTGCCGCCGGACCCGATCGTCACCACCCGCGACCTGCCGGAGATGTGGCGCAAGGCCGCGGTGGCCGCGGTGACGCTCCTGGCCGGTGCAGTGGCGTCCTTCGCCGGGCGCCGTCGATGACCCAGGGCGAGTCCAACGCGGTCGGACGCGACGGGCCGGTAGACCCGATCGGGGGCGAGCGAGCCGCCGCACCGCAGTTCGGCAGCGCACGCCGCGACGGGCGATCCGGCGGGAAGCGTCGGCGTAAGGGCGGCGGCCGCGACGGCGACCCCGTCGTCCCGGACGTCGAGTTCACGTCCTACTACGGCCGGCCGATCGTCAAGGCCTCGCCGTGGGAGATCGACATCCCGATCTATTTGTTCCTCGGTGGCCTCGCCGGCGGTTCGTCGCTGCTGGCCGCGGGCGCCGACCTCACCGACCGGCCGACCCTGCGTCGCGCCGCCCGGCTGAGCGCCGCCGGCGGCATCACGGTCAGCTTCGCCGCGTTGGTCCACGACCTCGGGCGGCCGAGCCGGTTCGTGAACATGCTGCGGGTGGCCAAGCCGACGTCCCCGATGTCGGTCGGCACCTGGATCCTGACCGCCTACGGCCCGCTCGCCGGCCTGGCCGGTGCCGCCGAGCTGCGCGACTTCGTGCCGTTGCCGTCGTTCGCGCGCTCCCTGCTCGGGGTACTGGCCCGACCGGCCGGTCTGGTCGCCGCCCTGACCGCTCCCGCGGTCGCGTCGTACACCGCCGTGCTGCTGTCCGACACGGCGACGCCGTCGTGGCACGAGGCCCATCGCGAGCTGCCGTTCGTGTTCGTCGGCTCGGCCGCGGGCGCGTCGGGCGGTCTGGCCATGATCACCACGCCCGTCGCACAGGCCGGGCCGGCGCGACGCCTCGCCGTCACCGGTGCTGTTCTCGAGCTCGCCGCCGAGCACCGTATGGAGGCGTCGATGGGCGTCACCGCCGAGCCGCTGCACGACGGCACACCCGGCCGGCTCATGCGGGCCAGCAAGATCCTGACCGCGGCGGGCGCCGTGCTCACCGCCGTCGCCGGTCGGCGCAGCCGCCTGGCCTCGGCCCTGGGCGGTGCCTCGCTCGTCGGCGGTTCGATCTGCCTGCGCCTCGGTGTCTTCGACGCGGGTCAGGCTTCGGCGCGCGACCCGAAGTACACGGTGGTGCCGCAGCGCGAGCGCCTCGAAGCCCGTCGCGCCGCTCGCTGACCGGGTCAGCGGACGGTGATGACGGCGTCGCCGCGCGCCGTCGTCTCGCCCACGACCGGCGCCCCCGGCACCTCACCGACGACCAGCAGTCCGCCGCTGGTCTGCGCGTCGGCCAGCAGGAGCAGCTCGGCCTCGAACGCGGTGGACGCGAGGTGCGGACGCACCCAGTCGAGGTTGCGCCGGGTGCCGCCGCTGACGAACCCGTCGCGCAACGCGTCGCGCGCGCCGTCGAGGTACGGCACCGCGGCCGCGTCGATCGTGGCCGACACCCCGGATGCCCGCGCCATCTTGAACAGGTGCCCGAGCAGGCCGAAGCCGGTGACGTCGGTGGCCGCTCTCGCGCCCCCGTCGACGGCTGCGCGTCCGGCGTCGGCGTTGAGCGCCACCATGGACGCGACGGCCTGCGGGAACACCTCGCCCGTCGACTTGTGCCGGTTGTTCAGCACGCCCACGCCGAGCGGCTTGGTGAGACTGATCGGCAGTCCAGCCACCGCGGCGTCGTTGCGCAGCAACCGCTCCGGGTCGACGAGCCCGGTGACGGCCATGCCGTACTTCGGCTCGGGGTCGTCGATGCTGTGCCCCCCGCCGACGTGGCACCCAGCGAGCCGGGAGACATCGAGCCCGCCGCGCAGCACCTCGCGCAACAGCTCCATCGGCAGCACGTCGCGGGGCCAGCCCACCAGGTTGACGGCGACCACCGGCCGGCCGCCCATCGCGTACACGTCGGACAGCGCGTTGGCCGCGGCGATCCGGCCCCAGTCGTAGGCGTCGTCCACGACGGGCGTGAAGAAGTCGGCGGTGCTCACGAGCGCCTCGTGGTCGTCGATGCGGACGACCGCGGCGTCGTCACCGTCGTCCAACCCGACCAGCAGGTCCGGTGACGTAGCGGTGACCAGACCCTGCACGATCTGCTCCAGCTCACCCGGCGGGATCTTGCAGGCGCATCCTCCGCCGTGGGCGTACCCGGTCAGGCGGACAGGTGCGACGGTGCTCATCCTTCGACGGTAACCGGAGCGCCCGGGACGCAGCGGGAACGGTGACCGCCGGCTCGGGCGCTACTGTCGGCAACGGAGGCGTACAGGTGCCTGGTGGCCCTCCCGGTCTTCAAAACCGGTGAAGTCGAGTATCTCGGCTTGGCGGGTTCGATTCCCGTCCGTCTCCGCCACGACCCGCAGGAGCGACGCATGACCGACCCCCGCCGACTGGTGCCGCGCACGGACGCGGTGCTGGCCGATGCGCGGCTCGTCGCCGCCACCGAACAGCTCGGCCCGGGCCTGGTGAAGGCCGCGGTGCGGGACACCCTGCAACTCGTGCGCGAGGGGCGCATCGCCGCAGACGACGTCGCCGACGTCGTCGTTGCCGCGCTGCCCGACGGCGCCACGACCGCGCGGGCCGTCGTCAACGCGACCGGGGTCGTGCTGCACACCAACCTCGGGCGCGCGCCGCTGTCCGCCCAGGCACGGGCGGCGGTCGCCGGCTCGGCGGGGTACGTCGATGTCGAGTTCGACCTCGCCGACGGCCGACGCGCCCGACGCGGTAGAGGTCTGCTGGCCGCGCTGGCCCGGGCGGTTCCCGACGCCGGGGCCGCCTTCGCCGTCAACAACGGCGCGGCGGCGTTGGTGCTGGCCACGACCGCTCTTGCCGCCGGTCGCGAGCTGATAGTCAGCCGCGGCGAGATGGTCGAGATCGGCGACGGCTTCCGGCTGCCCGACCTCATCGCCTCGACCGGCACCCGGCTGCGCGAGGTCGGCACCACCAACCGCACCACCGTCGCGGACTACCGCGATGCCGTCGGCCCCGACACGGGTGCGGTGCTCAAGGTGCATCCCAGCAACTTCCGCGTCGAGGGGTTCACCAGTTCCGTCCCCGTGGCCGGGCTGGCCGGTCTCGGGGTGCCGGTGATCGCCGACGTCGGCAGCGGCCTGCTCGCCCCGCACCCGCTGCTGCCCGACGAGCCCGACGTCACGACCGCCGTCCGGTCGGGCGCCGCGGTCGTCACGTGCAGCGGCGACAAGCTGCTGGGCGGCCCGCAGGCGGGGCTGCTGTTCGGCACCGCCGAGACCGTCGAGCGACTGCGCCGGCACCCGCTCGCCCGGGCCCTGCGCGTCGACAAGCTGACCATCGCCGCCCTCGAGGCCACGCTGGCCGGGCCGCCGGCGCCCGTCACGCGCTACCTCACCGCCGACCCCGACGCCCTGCGCGCGCGGTGCGAGGCGCTGGCCACGCTGGTCGGTGGCACCGTCGTGGCCAGCGAGGGGGCGGTCGGTGGCGGCGGTGCACCCGGCGTCACGTTGCCCGGCTGGGCCGTGGCGTTGCCGCCCGTATTGGCCGCGCCGCTGCGTACCGGCACGCCTCCCGTCGTCGGCCGGGTCGAGGGCGGTCGCCTGCTGCTCGACCTGCGCTGCGTGGAGCCGTCCGACGATCCGGCGGTCGGTGTCGCGGTCGCCGCCGCGGCCGCGTCCGTCGCCTGATGCACGTCCTCGCCACGGCCGGGCACGTCGACCACGGTAAGTCGACGCTGGTGCGGGCGCTCACCGGCATGGAGCCCGACCGCTTCGCGGAGGAGAAGCGACGCGGCATGACGATCGACCTGGGCTACGCCTGGACCCGGCTGCCGTCCGGTGAGCAGCTCGCCTTCGTCGACGTCCCGGGACACCAGCGCTTCATCGCCAACATGCTCGCCGGCCTCGGCCCGGCCCCGGCCGTGCTGTTCGTGGTCGCCGCCGACGAGGGGTGGTCCCGGCAGTCGGCCGAGCACCTCGCCGCGATCGATGCCCTGCAGGTGCGGCGCGCCGTGCTGGCCGTCACCCGCAGCGACCTCGCGGATGCTGCACCGGCGATCGCCGACGCCCGCGCGCGACTCGCCGCGACCAGCCTCGGGCCGGTCGAGGCGGTACCGGTGTCGGGACGTACCGGCGCCGGGCTCGACGAGTTGCGCGAGGCGCTCGACCGGCTCGTAAGCACGCTCCCGGCACCGGACATCGCCGCGCCGGTGCGGCTGTGGCTCGACCGGAGCTTCAGTGTCCGTGGGGCGGGAACGGTCGTCACCGGCACCCTGCCGGCCGGGCAGGTCTCGGTCGGCGACGAGCTCACGCTGCTGACCGGCCGCGGTACCGGCACTGCTGTCGTGCGTGGGCTGCAGAGCACCGAGCAGGCCCACAACCGCATCGCGGGCGTGGCCCGGGTGGCGGTGAACCTGCGCGGCGTGTCCGGCGACGACGTCGGGCGCGGCGACCTGCTGCTGACGCCGGGTGCGTGGCACCTCACCGAGGTCGTCGACGTGCAGCTGGACGTCCGCACCGACGACCCGTCCGACGGCGACGTCCGGAGCCTGCCGACCGAACTCGTCCTGCACGTCGGCAGCGCCGCGGTGCCGGTCCGGCTGCGCCCGCTCGCCGACAACGCGGTCCGGCTCTCGGCCTCGCGCCCGCTGCCGCTGCGGGCCGGCGACCGCGCCGTCCTGCGCGACCCCGGCCGGCACTCGGTGGCGGCGGGTGTGCTCGTCCTGGACGCCGACCCGCCCGCGTTGCGACGCCGCGGTGCGGCAGCCGCTCGCGGTCGTGATCTCGCCGACGGGCGCCCGCGCCGTGACCCGGAGCCGGAGATCGCCCGCCGGGGCGTGGTGCGTCGCGACCACCTGGCGCGACTGGGCGTGGACGTCGGCGGGC
>NZ_CAXUNP010000022.1:0-10552 GCF_964252635.1 uncultured Jatrophihabitans sp. | reverse complement strand
GGCGCCTGGCTCGTCGATCCGGCCCGCGGGCCGGCCTGGGCGGCCCAGGCTCGTGAGGGGGCCCGAGCCCACGCCGACGCCCACCCGCTCGAACCGGGGGCGCCGTTGCCGGCCCTGCACCGGGCGTTGGGGCTGCCCGACGGTGCCGACGCCGTGCTCGCGCGGGTGCTCGGCGAGGCCGGCCTCGCCATCACCGACGGGCGGGCACGGATGCCGGGCACCGCCCGCTCGCTGGGCCGGGCCGAGGACGCGGTCCGCACGCTCGAGGAGCGGCTGCGGGAGGCGCCGTTCGCCGCGCCGGAACGCGACGAACTGGCGGGTCTGTCGCTGGGTCCCCGCGAGCTCGCCGCCGCGGCACGACTCGACCGGCTGCACCGCGTCTCGGCCGACATCGTTCTGCTTCCCGAGGCCATCCCGCTGGCCGTCGAGCGGCTGCGCACGCTGGACCAGCCGTTCACCGTGAGCGCGGCGCGGCAGGCGCTGGGCAGCACCCGCCGGGTGGTCGTGCCCCTGCTCGAGCATCTCGACGAGCTGGGGCACACCGAACGCGTCGACGCGGGACTGCGGCGGGTCCGTCATTGATGGGTTAGTCCCGACCTGGGACGGGTATCCCGTTACAGGTCGAAGATGCGGCCTTGGTCCGATTCTCGGAGACCAGCGTGCCGCGTTCCACCCGTTTCGCCCCCATCGACGTCGTCCGCTTCGTACTGGCCCGCCTCGACGACGAGGAGGCCGGCATCCGCCGCAGTGCCCGCTCGTTGCGGGGCCACGACGACCGCGCCCAGACCGCCAGCCTGGAGCACCGCCGCGCCGACTGCCTCGCCCGCCGCCAGGTCACGGGCGCTGTCCAGCAGCTGCTCGTGCTGCGCGACCTGCCGCAGGAGAAGCCGGTTCGTGACCACGCGACGCAGATCCTGCTGTCGTTGGCATCGCCGTACTCCGGCCACAAGGCGTTCCGTACCGAATGGCTGGCTCAGGCCAGCTGATCGGCTTCGGCCAGGGCTAGCTGGCCGGACTCAGCCCACCAGCGCCCAGCCGTGGCCGGGTACCTCCCACCGGCCGTCGCCACGGGGGTCGGCCGCACCGGCCAGGACGCTGCCCGACGCCTCGAAGACCAGCGCGTCGTCGGCGAGATTCAACGCCAGGGTCAGCGTCGACTTCCCCGCGAGCGTGAGCACCAACGTCTCGTTGGTCAGGGTCACGGTCTCGCTGCGGGCGATGTGCAGCCACGGGTGGCGACGTCGGACGCCGATGAGCTGCTGGTGGACGCGTCGCACCTCGGCCGCCGCGGCCGGCAGCTCCTGCGGCTCGGCAGGAAAGGCCGGCCGCACCGCGTCGTCGCCGCCGACCCGCTCCTCCTTGCGACCGTTCAACCCCTGCTCGTCGCCGTAGTAGATCGCGGGCGTGCCGGCGAGCGTCAGCAACAGTGCGGTCGCGTGACCCTGGTGCCGCTCGTCGGCGATCGCCGTCGCGATCCGGGTCACGTCGTGGTTGCCGACGAACGTGTACGGCACGAAGGAGTCGAGCAGCTGGTTGTGCCGCTGCAGCGTCCAGTCGAGCTCGAAGAAGTTCGCGTCCGACAACGAGCTCCAGACCGCCTTCCACAGCTCGTACTGCGTCACCGAATCCAGCCCCGAACGCTCGACGTACTCGGCGTAGTCGCCGTGCAGCATCTCACCGAGCACGTACGTCCCGGGGTGCGCGGCACGCACCCGGCTCAGTACCCCGGGCCAGAACTGCGGCGGCACCGCGTACGCCGCGTCGAGTCGCCAGGCGTCGGCCCCGGCCTCGAGCCAGTGCGTCATCACCTCGGTGACGTAGGCGGCGACGTCGGGGTTGTCGTGGTCGAGCGCGAGCAGCCCGTCGTGGCCCTCGAACGTCGCCGGGCTGCCGTCGCGCTCGCGGCGCAACCAGCCGGCCCGATCGCCGTCCAGCCCGACGAACTCCGGGCCGACGTGGTTGAAGACGCCGTCGAGCATGATGCGCAGCCCGCGTGCACGCGCTGCGTCGACGAGGCGGGCGAACGCGTCGTCGCCACCCAGACGCGGATCGACGTGGAGGTGGTCGATGGTGTCGTAGCCGTGACTGCTGGACGTGAACACCGGGCCCAGCGCCAACCCGTTCACGCCCAATTCGACCGCATCGTCGAGCCACGCCACTAGGTGGTCGAGGCGGGGAACGGGCGTGCGGTCGACACCCGTGGTGTCGGCACCGGTGAACCCGAGCGGGTACACGTGCCACCAGATCACATGGTCGACCCAGGCGGGCGCGTCGTCGGGCACGTCGAGATCATTGCCTACGGGCGCCGGCCTGCGGATGGTGGGTTGGGTGACGACGCGCCGGGCCCGTCGATCGGTGCCGGACGAGGTACACCCGGTGCCCGCCGGCCCGGGCCAGGGTGCCGTCGCGCGCAATCGCCCGCCGCGTCTGCGGTGCGATGCCGGTGCCGTGCTGGCGCACGATGAGCACGGCGCCGCCCGAACGCAGATAGGCGGTCAGGTCACGCTGCCAGCGACGGTTGGCGACTCGTGGAACGGAGGCGCGGTCGGGCCCGTACGTCCGTCCCGTCACGTCGACCCAGTTGCGGCACCCGTCGGCGAGACTGCGGGACAGGGCGTCGATCTCGATCTGGCCCATGGGCGAGTCGCTCATGACGCAGCGCACGTGCGCGGTGGCCCGGGTCAGCGCCGCGGCGCCGGTGAAGGGCGGCACCGCGTCGCGGCCGTCGACCAGGGCGGGTATCGACACCGCCGCCACGGCGAGCGTGAACAGCCACCCGGCCGCAACCGGTCGCAGCAGCCGGCGGGTCTCCCGGGCCGCTGTCTGCGGGCCGGGCGCCGTGCGATGTGGGTGGGCCGCGGCGCCGACG
Organism: uncultured Jatrophihabitans sp.; assembly: GCF_964252635.1. Classification (GTDB taxonomy): domain Bacteria; phylum Actinomycetota; class Actinomycetes; order Mycobacteriales; family Jatrophihabitantaceae; genus Jatrophihabitans. The sequence goes on along the minus strand of NZ_CAXUNP010000022.1, from coordinate 7,683 downwards.
GTCACCGCCGCAGCCACCGCGATGTAGTCGGCGTAGTAGGGGAACCAGGACGGTGCGAGCAGCAGGACAACCAGTTGGGCGACGAGCAGGGCGGCCACCGGACGCGCGGCAGGCACGTCCCAGGCCCGCCGGACGAGCCAGGCCAGCGCGACGAGCAGGCCGACACTGACGAGCTCGGCGGTGCTGTGCGACAGCGCGCCGGTGAGCCGCGGGACACTGCTCAGGTCGCTGAGCCGGGTCCACGGGGACCGGGAGATGGCACCGCGGGACGTCTGGTCCTCGATGACCGACGACCACATCGCGTGGGGTGAGTCGACGAAGAACGGCCCGTCGACGAGCAGCCCGGCCAGCACCACGCCGCCCGCGGCCGCGGCCACCTGGCGTCCCGAACGGGTACGGCGGGCGAACCACAACAGCACGCCCGCGGCCGGAACCACCCACCAGATCTTGACGCTCATCATCGTGCCCAGCGCCACCCCGGTGAGCAGGGGCCAGTGCAGCGGGCCATCGCGCCGGGCGCGCAGCGTGGCCAGCAGGGCGAGCAGGAGGAACAGGTTGCCGGCCGGTTCGGGCTTGATCAGGTACTCGCTGCCGATGGCCCCGAACCACAAGGCGTAGAACAGCCCCGCCGCGGTGGCGGCCCGCAGGCCGAGGCCCAGCCCGCGCACCACCCGCATCACCAGCACCGCGTTGACGCCCCCGAGCACCGTGAACGCGACAACGGTGGTGGTGAACACGGTCTCGTCGGTGACGACGTGGGTCAGCAGTGCGAACGGGCTGAGCAGCAGCATGAGCGCCGGCGGGTGGATCAGCACGAAGTCGCGGTAGGGCAGCCGGCCGTGGACGAACGAGTCACTGCCTGCGAAGTAGACGCCGGCGTCGTAGCCGAAGTTGCCGTCCAAGCCCCCGTGTCGCAGGATCACGGCCAGTCGGGCCGCGACGGCCACGACGAAGACGGCCAGCGGCGCTGCTGTCGCAGCGCAAATCCTGCGGTAGACGCAACTACTTGCTGTTGGCGCAGCGGGGTCGCTGTGGTGCGTCCGCGCCGGGGTCACGGCCACAACCTGCCGGGACGATGCTGAAGGGACGACCTTGCTCACGGGTGTTTCTCATGCACCCCGTGTGGTTTGCTCAGCGGCCGTCCGACCCCCCGCCGCCCACCGCGTTGCCGCGCTCGTTCTCCTCGGGCGTTGCGGTGTCGAGGTCGTTGCCGGTGACGGAGTTGACGGCCTGCTTGAGCTTGCCCGTGAGCCCGTGCTCGGTCTTGGACCCGCGTGCGCCGCTCGGCTCCTCGTCCACGTCGTGGTCGGCGTTGGTGCCGTACGCGGTGGTGTCGCGGCCGTACTTCGGTTCGTCACTGTGGTCGGGCATACGGCACGTCCTTGTCGTCAATTGCTTGTCGTCGATTGCGCTTGCCCAGCAGGTACCCCTCGCGCGGTCGGGGCACGCAGCGGGCCGGTCACGTCACCTCGACGATCTCGACACCCGCCACCCGTCCGCGGTCGAGCGTCAGCGTGGCGAGCGTGCCGTGCGGCTGGCGCCGCTTGTCGGTCGGCGAACCCGGGTTGACGATGCGTTGCCCGTCGTGTGTCTCGTCCATCGGGATGTGCGAGTGGCCGAACACGACGAGATCGGCGTCGGGGAAGCGCCGCCGCAGCCGCGCCGGTCGCCCGGTGCGCGGCCCGCTGTCGTGGATCATCGCGACCCGGACGCCGTCGAGGTCGAGTTCGAGCGTCTCCGGCGCTCCCCACGCCGCCACGTCCTCGCCGTCGTTGTTACCGCGTACCGCATGCACCGGCGCCCACCGTGCGAGCTCGTCGAGCACATCCGGCGTGCAGACGTCGCCGGCGTGCAGGACGAGATCGCACCCGTCCAGGACGGCGGCCACCCGCGGCGGGCAGCCCTTCCAGAACCGCGGTGCGTGGGTGTCCGAGAGCACGACGACCCGCACGGCCGGCTACCCGTTCCTCGTCGGACCGGGCTGGCAGTGCGGGCACCACCAGGTACGCCGCTCGTCGGCGGTCTCGGCTGCGACCCGCACCGGCGTCCCGCAGCGCAGGCACGGGCGCCCGGCCCGGCCGGTCACCCAGTGCTGCTCGCCGCGGCGGCGGTTGCCGGTCGTCACCTGGTACATGCCCTCGACGGTGGCCGAGACCCGCAGCGCCCGCGCGGCGAGCCGCACGAGCGCGGGGACATCGACGTCCCCGATCGGCGTCCATGGGCTGTGCCCGCGCAGGAACGCCAGCTCGTTGGCCCAGAGGTTGCCGAGACCGGCGACCAACCGCTGGTCGAGAAGCGCAGCAGCGAGTGGGCGTGACGGGTCGGACGAGAGACGTTCGACCGCGACGGCCGCGTCCCAGTCCTTGCGCAACGGGTCGGGTCCGAGGTGGCCGACGACGGAGTCCTCCTCGTCGGTCTTGATCAGCTCGACGACCGGGATGGACAGGCCATACGCCACCTGACCGTCGTCGGCGCCCAGGCGCACCCGGATGTCGCCGTCCAACCGTGCGGGCAGCTGCCGCCCGGCTCGGACGACGGTCCACGAACCGTCCATGCGCAGATGCGTGTGGAGCGTCAACCCACCGTCTCCGTCGAGGCGGGTGAGCAGGTGCTTGCCGTGGGTGTCGTGCCCGAGGACGGTGCGTCCGGCGAGGTCGGCGGTGGCGTGCTGCGGCACCCGCAGTTCGCCCGCCGTCAGCATCCGGTCGCGCAACGCGGTGTCGAGGCGTCGCGCGACCAGGTAGACGCTGTCGCCCTCAGGCACGGTGCCCGGTCAGCTCGACAGGTCGACGGTCTCGCTGGCGCCGCCTTCGAAACGCTGCCCGGTGACCTTGGCCTTGGCGAAGCTCAGGGCCGTGGTGACGCGTCCGCCCGGCGACGTCCAGTACTCGCCGGCCTCGGCGTGGAAGTGGATGAGGACCACGCTGGCGTCCTCGGGACCCTGCGGCAGCCAGGCTTCGACCCCCTGGTTCCACAGCTCCTTGGCCTTCGCGTCGTCGTCGACGACCTCGGCGGTGCCCGAGAGCGAGATCCAGGTGTCGTTCGACGACAACGACACGCCGGCCTGCGGTTGGGCGGCGATGTTGCGCACCGTCGGCGAGTCGCGCTCGACGAAGAACCACAAGTCGTTGTCACCCTCGACCTGTTGCTGGGCCATGGGCCGGGCGGTCAGGTGGCCGTGCTCGTCGACCGTGGTGAGCATGGCGAGCTTGATGTCCTCCGTCAGCTCCCGGAGCGTGTTGGCGTGTTCCGCGTCGGTCATGAGGCATTCTCCTTGGCTGACGTGTCGGCGAAGACCTCGACGAGCTTGCTGCTGAAGGCGTCGAGGTCGTCGGGGTTGCGGCTGGTGACCAACGTGTATCCCTCGGCGGGGCACACGACGACCTCCTCGTCGCGCCACTCCGCGACGCCGGCGTTGCGGAGGTCGGTCTGCAGGCTGGGCCAACTCGTCACCGTCTTGCCGCGTGCGACACCGGCCTCGATGAGCGTCCACGGCCCGTGACAGATCGCAGCGATCGGCTTGCTGGCCCCGGCGAAGGCGGCGACGAGCGTCACCGCGTCGATGTTTAACCGCAACTGGTCGGGGTTGGTCGTTCCGCCCGGCAGCACCAGGGCGTCGAATTCCTCGGCCACCGCATCCTTGGTGACGACGTCGACCTGGAAGGTGTCAGCCTTCTCGACGTCGTTGTTGAAGGCCTGGACCCGACCGGACTCGGGCGCGACCAGGACGGGCGTCCCGCCGGCGCGCTCCACCGTCTGCCACGGGGTGATCAGCTCCACCTGCTCCACCCCGGAGTTGGCCATCAGAAAGGCCACTCGCTTGCCTGCGAGTTCGTCACTCATCTCGTTCTCCTCCTGTTGCAGTCGAGCCGTACGACGCAGTTGCGTCGTCGTCATCCCGCCGATAGATCACGTCGACGGCTCAGGGCTCGCCGATCGATCGCCTGTGTCGTCCACCGGTCGGTCGTCCGGCACGGCGTTGTCGCGCGCGTCCCCGGCTGTGGTCGCATCGGTGTCGGGGTCGTCGTCGGGTGGGACGGTCTCGTCGAAGCCGGTCATGGGTGCGGCTTACCCAAGTGGCGGTTAACGCGAGCGGTGCCGGGGCCTTGTGGCCACCGGCACCGCGTCGACGAGGTAGGTCTGTCAGTTCTTGAAGGCGTCCTTCACGTTCTCGCCGGCGTCCTTCAGGCTGGCCTTGCGCTGGTCCTTGTCGCCCTCGGCGCGCAGCTCGTCGTTGTCGGTTGCCTTGCCGGTGGCTTCCTTGCCCTTGCCCACGGCGTTCTCGGCGGCGTTCTTGAGCTTGTCGATGGCACTCATCGTGGTGTCCTCCTCAGACGGTAGGTGCGACCCGCTGGGCTGCCGGTCGTCGTCCCTGGCGGACGCTGCCCGCACCCTTGGAATACCCCAGGGGTGGGGGGCTCAACCAGGTTGTTGCTGGTGCACAGGCAACGCAAGGTTTGCGGTTTGTGGGTGGCTCGGTACAGGCAGAGGTACAGCGACGAGGGCATCCGCGTTCGGTCACAAGCGCAGCGACGCGGGTGTTCTGCGTTCGGTTGCGTTGCGTCGTCGGGTCGCGTTGCGTACCGATCCATCTTGTTGCAGCGCTCGAATCTGCTGGGATAAACGCTGGTCGGCCAGTTCAGTCTGCGATAGAATAGAACGCATGAGCGATACGTTGACGCGGGCCGATGTGGCCTCGCTGCTCGCGGACGCTCACCAGGTTGTGGACGCGCTGCAGGCGGTGGACCTGAGCTGCTGCACCGACGACGAAGTCGTCGCTGCGGTGCGCTCGTTCGAGTCGTTGCGGCGCCGGTTGGAGCCGGTCGACCACGCCCTGATCCTCGAGGTGGAGGCCCGCGGGGTCCCGGCGCGGGCGATGGCCCGCGCCACCGGCTACTGGCTGCGGCAGACGCTCACGATCGACATCTCCGAGGCGAACGCCCGGGTGCGGGCCGCGCACGCCGCCGGTTCGCGACGGTCGCTACTGGGTGAGCCGATGCCGGCCAAGTACCCGGTCGTGGCGGCGGCGCAGGCCGCCGGTTCATTGGCGGCGCGGCAGGCTCGGGTGATCACCGCCACCCTGGACAAGCTGCCGCTCGAGGTCTGCGAGCACGTCCCTGACGCCGAGGCGCGGCTGGTCGGCTTCGCGCGCACCTTCGAGGCCGCCACGCTGCAGCAGCTCGCCACCCGGGAGGCCGAATGGCTCGACCCCGACGCCGGTCACCGCGATGTGGAGCGGCGGCGGAAGGACCGGGACCTGCGCCTGCACGTGCGCCCCGACGGGTCCTGTGTCGGATCGTTCCAGGGCACCGCGGAGCTGGGTGAGTTCCTGCAGGTCACCTTCGATTCCCTCGCCAAACCAGAGCCGGAGACCAATGGCATCAAGGACCCCCGCACCGCGGGGCAACGCCGCCACGACGCCCTGCTCGACGCGTTGAAGATCACGGTCGGCTCCGGGCGGCTCCCGACCGCCGGTGGGGTGCTGGCCACCGTCGTCCTCACCATCGACGCCGACACCTTCCTCACCGGTGAGGGGTTCGCGCTCACCGGTCACGGCGCCCAGGTCCCGGTCCGGGAAGCGCTGTCCTGGGCGGGTGGGGACTACCGGCTGATGTGCACCGCCCTGAACTCACTCAAGGCGGTCACCGCCTACAGCTCGACGCATCGGCTGTTCACCGAAGGACAAAGACTCGCCCTGATCGCCCGCGACCAGGGCTGCGCCTTCCCCGGCTGCCTCGCCCCACCCGGCTGGTCCCAGATCCACCACATCCTCGAACACATCCTCGGCGGACCCACCACCCTCGACAACGCCGTCATGCTCTGCGGCCACCACCACCGACACTTCCAGACAGCCAACTGGACCGTCGACATCGTCAACGGCCGACCAACCTGGACCCCACCCCGAACCATCGACCCCGACCAAACACCCATCCCCGTCTGAGGGGACGTGAGAACCGGCGCAACAGGTCGAGGGCGGAGCAGGCGCTACGCAGGGAACCCGTTCTGCTGCCCTGCGCAGCGCCCGCTCCGCCCTCTGCTCGCGCGAGGTTCGGTCGACCTCACGTGAGTCGTGGTGCGAGTCGGACGACTCAGTGGTGGACGGTGTGCCGCTTGCCCATCCGGGTGTAGATGAGCAGGGCGATGACCGCACCGATGATCGACCCGATCAGCCCGGCCGGCTGGAAGAAGCCGTCCTGCGAGTCCTTGTGGAAGATCAGGTAGCCGAGGAATCCCCCGATGAACGAGCCCACGATGCCGAGCACGATGGTCATCAGAATTCCGATGTCCTGCTTCCCGGGTACGAGGAGTCGAGCGACGGCGCCGGCGATGAGGCCGACGACGATCAGGGTGACGATGAGTCCGAGCATGAAACGTTCCTTTCGTCGCGGCACCCCCGGTCGGGGCGCCTGGCGATGGCCGTTGATCGTGCTGGCCCGATAGGACAAGAGAAGCACCCCTAGGGCTGGTGCAACACACCCCTAGGGGGGTTAGCGTTGGTTCATGGCCGCGCCGATCCTCATCGCCCTGATCGACGACTACGACGTCGTCCTCAAGGGAGTGGCGACCATGCTCGACCCGTTCCGCCATCGCGTCCTGGTCGCCGAGATCGACTCGAACAAGCCGCTCGACGACGCGGTCGACATCGCGCTCTACGACTCCTTCGCCCAGCCCGAGGCCGACCACGAGGAGATCGAGGTCTTGGTGAACAGCGACCGCGCGAAACGCGTCGTCGTCTACACCTGGAACTTCGCGCCGCATCTGGTCGACAGCGCGCGCCGGCGAGGAGCGCACGGTTACCTGTCCAAGACGCTGTCTGCGCACCAGCTCGTCGAGGCGCTGGAGGCGGTGCACGCCGGCGAGACGGTGTTCAACGACTCCCCCGGCCGGGCCCGCTCCTCCCCGGGGCTCGACTGGCCCGGACGCCAGCTGGGCCTGACCGACCGCGAGGCCGAGATCCTGGCCCTGATCACGCAGGGCAAGAGCAATGCCGACGTCGCACGCCTGACGTTCCTGAGCCCGAACACCGTGAAGTCCTACATCCGCAGCGTCTATCGCAAGATCGACGTCGACAGCCGTACGCAGGCCGTGCTGTGGGGCGTCGAGCATGGCTTCTCGCCCAACCACCACCGCATCGACCACTGGAAGGGCGGCCCGTGACGGCGCGTCATAACCTTGACTGATTCAAGAAAAGGGGCGAGACTGGCCTCGTGCCGATGACGTCGCCGTTCGAGCAGCAGCTCCGCGACGCCCACCTGCGGGTCACCCAGCCGCGGCTCGCCGTCCTGGCCGCGGTGAGCGACCACCCGCACGCGGACACCGACTCGATCATCGGCGCGGTCCGCTCCGAGCTGGGTGCCGTGTCGCACCAGGCGGTCTACGACGTGCTGCGCGCGCTCACCGACGCCGCCCTCGTCCGGCGCATCCAGCCCACCGGTTCGGTGGCGCGCTACGAGTCCCGGGTGGCCGACAACCACCACCACGTCGTCTGCCGTTCCTGCGGGGCCATCGCCGACGTCGACTGCGCCGTGGGGGAGACACCGTGTCTGACCGCGTCCGACCACCACGGCTTCTCGATCGACGAGGCCGAGGTCGTGTACTGGGGCCGGTGCCCCGACTGCGCCGCCCGCACACCCTGACCCGCACACCCTGACCCGCACACCCTGAGCCGCACCATCCCGCGAC
>NZ_CAXUNP010000021.1:50896-66393 GCF_964252635.1 uncultured Jatrophihabitans sp. | reverse complement strand
GCCCCGGGTGGCCGCGAACGCCGCGACCCCGCCGCCGATGACGACGACGGCCGCGGCGGCGGCCACGGGGGCCTGCCAATGCCGGTCACCGAGCGGCGTGACCTCGGTGGCTGTGCCGATCATGGCCGCGGCGCGCTCGTCGTCGTGCCGGACCTGAGCTGACGCGAGCTCGCGGCGCAGGGCCGCGGCCAGGTCGTCGTTGTCGTCGATCATCGGAGCACCTCGTGGCTGGGTCGGGCGGTAAGCGTGCGCAGCGTGGCCAGGCCCCGGTGGGCCTGGCTGCGCACGGTGCCGGTGGAGACGCCGAGGGTCTCGGCGATCTCGTCGTCGGGCAGGTCGCACAGGTAGCGCAGGACGAGCACCGCTCGTTGCCGGGCGGGCAGCGAGCGTAGTAAGGGCAGCAGGGTGCGCCGCTCGTCGACGTCGTCGGTGGCGCTGTGCCGCGACGGGCGCTCGGGCGGGTCGGCCATGGTGAACTCGGCCCCGCGGTGGCGCCGCCAGCGGCTGACGTGGGCGTTAAGGATCGACCGGCGCAGGTAGGCCAGCGCCTGCGGGCGGTCGATGCGCCGCCACCGCACGAAGGCGTTCGTCAGCGCCGTCTGCACCAGGTCCTCGGCCTCGGTCCGCGAGCCGGAGACCGCGACGCCGATGCTCATCAGTGTCGCCCAGTTCTCGCGGGCGAAGGCGTCGAAGTCGGCGCGCAGAGCCAGGTCGTTCACCGACAACCTCCGATCCGAACCCCGTCACTGAGCTGAACCACGTCACTGAGCTGAACCACGTCACTGAGCTGAACCACGTCATCGAGCTGAGTCGGAACTGGCCCACACCCGTCCCTACGCACATCCATACGCAGCGAAGCAGCGCAGCGTTGCACGCGGCTAGGGTTTCGGCCATGACGTCGCGCCCCGACTGCCTGTTCTGCAAGATCGTGGCCGGCGACGTGCCGTCGGAGAGGCTCTACGACGACGAGTTCACCTACGCGTTCGCCGACCTGAACCCCCAGGCTCCGGTGCACGCCCTGGTGGTCCCGCGGCAGCACTTCACCGACCTGGCCGATCTGGGCCGCGACGGCGCGGCCGCCGCGGGGCTCGTGGCCGGGATCCGCGGGTTCGCGGCCCAGGAGGGCCTGCACGACTTCCGCACCGTCTTCAACACCGGCGCCGAGGTCGGGCAGAGCGTCTTCCACGTGCACGCGCACGTCCTGGCCGGCCGTCCGATGGGCTGGCCACCCGGATAACCGGGGTGGCGGCAACCGGCGGAATTCGGGCGTTATCCGCGGGCGTTGCGCCGGTACAGTGGAATCACCCAGTTCGCCGACCAGAAAGCCCGCGTTGACCGACACGTCCCAGACCGACACCGCAGCGCACGCCGACCGCGTGTCCACGACGCTCGTCGTCCCGGGTGAGCAGGCCATGGTCGCGCTGCTCGGTTCCCGCGACGAGCTGTTACGGGTGATCGAGAGCAAGCTCGACAGCGACGTCCACGTCCGCGGCAACGAGATCACCATCACCGGCGCCCCCGGCGACAACGCCACGGCCGTGCGGCTGTTCGAGGAGCTGCTGGAGCTCATCAAGTCCGGCCAGAACCTCACGGCCGACGCCGTCTCGCGCGCCTACGGCATCCTCACCGCCGACACGTCGGCCAGCCCGGCCGAGGTGCTCAGCCTCAACATTGTCTCGCGGCGCGGCAAGAACATCCGCCCGAAGACGCTGAACCAGAAGCACTACGTCGACGCGATCGACCACAACACCGTCACCTTCGGCATCGGCCCTGCCGGTACCGGCAAGACCTACCTGGCCGTGGCCAAGGCCGTGCAGGCGCTGCTGAGCAAGGACGTCACCCGGATCATCCTGACCCGCCCGGCCGTCGAGGCCGGCGAGCGGCTCGGCTTCCTGCCGGGGAGCCTGTTCGACAAGATCGACCCGTACCTGCGCCCACTGTTCGACGCGTTGCACGACATGCTCGACCCGGATTCGCTGCCCCGGCTCATGCAGGCGGGGACGATCGAGATCGCCCCGCTGGCCTACATGCGCGGGCGCACGCTCAACGATGCGTTCATCATCCTCGACGAGGCCCAGAACACGACGGCCGAGCAGATGAAGATGTTCCTAACGCGTCTCGGCTTCGGCTCGCGGATGGTCGTCACCGGCGACGTCACCCAGATCGACCTGCCGGGCGACACCCGCAGCGGGCTGCGTGTCGTCCGCGACATCCTCGGCGACGTCGAGGACGTGCACTTCGCGAACCTGACGTCCAAGGACGTCGTCCGGCACCGCCTCGTGGGCGAGATCGTCGACGCCTACGAGCGCCACGATGCGCGCACCGGCGCGCAGGGCGACCGCACCGCCAAACCCCGTCGGTGACGGGGCGTCGTCGATGAGCGTCGAGGTCAACAACGAGTCCGGCTCCGAGGTGGACGAGGTCGGCCTCGCCGAACTCGGACGCTTCGTGCTGGACGCGCTGCGCATCGATCCGTTGGCCGATCTGTCGGTGCTGCTCGTCGATGCCGACACCATGGCCGGGCTGCACCAGCAGTGGATGGGCCTGCCCGGTCCGACCGATGTCATGGCCTTCCCGATGGACGGGGGCGACGGGCCGGCCGAGCGCGTCGACCCGTCGGCGCCGCCCGGCACGGACGAGAACCCGGGCGAGACGATGCTCGGCGACGTCGTGCTGTGCCCCGTCGTCGCCGCCGAGCAGGCTGAGGCCGCCCAGCACAGCACGGAGGCCGAGCTGCACCTGCTCTGCACGCACGGCATCCTGCATCTCCTCGGCTACGACCACGGTGACGCCGACGAGGAGCGGCAGATGTTCGAGCTGCAGGCGTCCTTGACGGCCGACTGGTCCCGTGCGAGCGGACGGGGACGCATCCGGGCCCCGTTGCCGGGCACCGCCGGCGAGGTGCGCGGCTCGTGACCGAAAGCCCGGACGGCCGATGACCGGCGACATCGTCGCGCTCGTCGTCGCCATCGTGCTGGTGCCGGTGGGCGGCCTGTTCGCCGCGGTCGACTCGGCCATCTCGCGGGTCTCCAAGGCCCGGGCGGAGGAGTTCGTCCGCGAGGACGTGCCCGGCGCCCGTGCCCTGGCCGTCGTCATGGCCGACCGCGCGCGCTACACGAACCTGCTCCTGCTGCTCCGCACGGCCTGCGAGCTCACGGCCACCGTCATCGTGACCATCCTGGCGCGACACCAGTTCGGGACGTCCTGGCCGGTGCCGGTGCTCACGGTGCTGCTGATGATCGTCATCGTCTACGCCGTGGTGGGTGTCGGTCCGCGCACCCTGGGCCTGCAGCACGTCAATCGCGTCGCGCTGGCCGGTGCGCCGGGCGTACGGCTGCTCGGCGCCGTGTTCAACCCGCTCGCGGCGCTGCTGGTGCTGTTCGGCAACGCGATCACCCCCGGGCGCGGGTTGCGGGACGGCCCCTTTGCGTCCGAGGTGGAGCTGCGCGAGCTCGTCGACATGGCCGAGGAACGCGGCGTCGTCGAGCACGGCGAGCGGCAGATGATCCAGTCGGTGTTCGACCTCGGCAACACCATCGCCCGCGAGGTCATGGTGCCGCGCACCGAGGTGGTGTTCATCGAGAGCGGCAAGACGTTGCGGCAGGCGATCGCGCTCGCCCTGCGCAGTGGCTTCTCGCGCATCCCGGTCACCGGCGAGAACCTCGACGACGTCGTCGGGGTCGCGTACCTCAAGGACCTCGTGCGGCGCGGTCAGGACCCCGAGGCCGCGCGCACCGTCCTGGTGCAGGACGTCATGCGCACCGTGGCCTACGTCCCCGAGTCCAAGCCCGTCGACGCGTTGCTGCGCGAGATGCAGGCCGCGCGCTCGCACATCGCCATCGTCATCGACGAGTACGGCGGCACCGCCGGGCTGATCACGATCGAGGACATCCTCGAGGAGATCGTCGGTGAGATCACCGACGAGTACGACAACGAACGCCCGCCCGTCGAGCGCATCGACGACGACACGGCGCGGGTCACGGCCCGCCTCGCGGTCGAGGACCTCGGCGAGCTGTTCGGTGTCGAGCTGCCCGACCGAGACGACGTCGAGACGGTCGGCGGCCTGCTGGCCGAGGCTCTCGGCCGGGTGCCGATCGCCGGGTCGACCGCGATCGTGCACGGGCTCGAGCTGACCGCCGAGGACATCGGTGGGCGACGGAACCGGGTCGACACGGTCCTGGTCAGCCGCGTCCCGCAGGACGACGACACGGCCCGGGGCGAGAACCCGTCCCGCGACACGGAGGTGGCCGCACGTGAGTGAGCTCGACCCCGAGGACACGAAGCTGGTGACGCTGGCCCGGTCGGCCCGCGCCCGTTCCGGTGCCGCGCAGGGAGCCGCCGTTCGCGACGGTGACGGGCGGACCTACGTGGCCGCGTCGGTGTCGCTGCCCTCGCTGACCCTGTCGGCGCTGCAGGTGGCGGTCGCGATGGCCGTCTCCTCGGGCGCGCCGGGTCTCGAGGCAGCGGTCGTGCTGGGCGCCGACCCGGCCGACGCGGCGGGGGAGCAGGCCGTCCGCGAGGTCGCGCCGACCGCCACCGTCCACCACGCCGCCGCCGACGGCACGCTGGTCTGACCTACAGCAGGCTGGTCTGACCTACAGCACCCTCGTGCGAGCTACGGCAGGCGGCCGGCCAGCAGCGCCGGCAGGGCGTCGCGCACCACGGCCCAGTCCGGGGACGCGGAGTCGATGAGCGTGAAGTGGTCGCCGGCCACCTCGATCAGCGCCGCGTCGTCGCCCGCCGCGGTCGCCGCCCGCACGTAGGCGGTGCTCTGCGCCAGCGGCACGTTGGCGTCGCCCGGGGCGTGCACGCACAGCACCGGGACGCCCAGCGGCAGGCGCTGGATCGGGTCGGCGAGCAGGTACCGGTCGGGCAGCGCCGCGGGGCCGCCGCCGAGCAGGTCGGCGGCGGCACCGGCTCCCACACCGGTGTCCTGGGCGACCGCGAGGTCGAGCACGCCGGCCTGCGACACGGCCGCGGTCAGGCGGACGGCCGGCGACGCTCCCGGCCCGCCCGCCGGCAGCTGCGGGCGTCCCGCGGCCCACACGGCCAGGTGCCCGCCCGCCGAGTGGCCGACGGCGACGACCCGGGACGTGTCGACGTCGAGGTTCGCCAGGTGGTCGATGCCCAGGGCGATGTCGTCGAACGTGGCCGGCCATCCGCCGCCGTCACCGACGCGCCGGTACTCCAGGTTCCACACCGTGTACCCGCGTCCCACGAGGTCCCGCGCCAGCTTGCGGCCTAACGCGAGGCCGTACTGCGCACGCCAGAACCCGCCGTGCACGACAACCACCGTGCCGTCGTGCTCGGCGTGCTCCGGCCGGTACAGCTCGCCGAACTGCGACCGGTCGGGGCCGTAGCTGCTGCGCTCGGGCTGCGCCCCGCGCCGCCGGAAGGCGGGCGTCACGCCGGCACCGCGCGCAGCACGCTCGTCAGCACGGACGCCGTGTTGAAGGTGCCGGTCGTGTCGACGGTGCGCACCAGCACCACCACCAGGCCCTTGTTGACGGTGCAGGCCCAGTCCTGGCCCCTGTCCCGGGGATAGAAGTCGTTCTGGAAGCACAGGCCGGTGACGCCCCCGACCTCGACCTGCGTCACCCCCGGGGCCGACCCGGCCCGGCGCACGAACGCGTTGTGCGCCGCGATGGCCGACGGGTAGCGCTGCGTGGTGACCTCGGCGACAGGCTGATTGGGCCCGGGCAGCCGCTCACCCGCCAGGCAGGAGGCGCCGCAGTCGCTGTTCGGGCGCTGCTGCGCGTAGAACCGGCAGCCGACGGTCGTGCCGCCGGACCGCAGGACGGTCGTCCGGCCGAGCCGCACGCCGAGGGTGTCGTGGACGACCGACGCCGCCACCACGGGGCACGAGCGCGAGGCGGACGCAGTGGTGGGTCCCGAGCTGACCGGCGCGGTGGCCGACGGCGACCCCACGGTCGACGAGGACGTCGCGACCGGCGCAGAGGTCGGTGCGGACGAGGACGGGCCCGACCCGGACGTGCACCCGGCGACGAGCAGCGCGAGCGTGGCCAGCACGCCGATCGCAGCGGTCCGACGTCGCAGCAGCACGCCTCTCATGGTGTCAAAGCACCTGTCGGCGGGTGCGAGGATGGGGGTGTGACGTACCGCTCGGGCTTCTGCTGCTTCGTGGGCCGCCCGAACGCCGGCAAGTCGACGCTGACGAACGCGCTGGTCGGCACCAAGATCGTGATCACCAGTGACAAGCCGCAGACGACCCGGCACGCGGTCCGCGGCATCCTCACCCGCGAGGACGCGCAGCTCGTCCTCGTCGACACCCCTGGCCTGCACCGTCCCCGCACGCTGCTCGGGCAACGGCTCAACGACGTCGTCCGCTCGACGCTGGCCGAGGTCGACGTCGTCGGCCTCTGCGTGCCGGCCGACCAGCGCATCGGTCCCGGTGACCGGTTCATCGCCGCCGAGCTGGCCGAACTCCGGGCACCGGTGATCGCGGTCGTCACCAAGACCGACGCGACGTCCAAGCAGCGGGTCGCCGAACAGCTCGTCGCGCTGTCCCGCCTCGGCGAGTTCGCCGACATCGTGCCGGTGTCGGCGGTCGACGGCAGTCAGGTCGACCTGCTCGCCGATCTGCTCGTCGGGCATCTGCCCGAGGGCCCGATGCTGTACCCGGACGACGTCACCACCGACAACGACGACGAGACCCGGTTGGCGGAGCTGATCCGCGAGGCCTCCCTCGAGGGCGTGCGCGACGAGCTGCCGCACTCGATTGCGGTGACCATCGACGAAGTGACCCGCCGCGACTCGGGGTTGCTCGAGGTGTTCGCCACCATCCACCTCGAGCGCGACAGCCAGAAGGGCATCGTCATCGGCCCGAAGGGGTCGCGGCTGCAACGCATCGGCACCGACGCCCGCGCCGGTATCGAGGCCCTCCTCGGCGAACGCGTGCACCTGGCGTTGCACGTCGCCGTCGAGCGCGATTGGCAGCGTGATCCGAAGAAGCTCGACCGGCTCGGGTTCTGAGTGCTCGACACCTACCGCTCGGTCTTCCGCACGCCAGGCACCGCCGCCTTCTGCGCGGCCGGCTTCCTCATGCGCATGCCGATCGCCATGTACCCGATCGGCCTGGTCCTCATCGTGTCGTCCCGCGACGGCCGCTACGGTTTCGCCGGCGTGCTCAGCGCGGTGTACGTCATCGCCAATGGGGCCGGGAACCCGGCTCTCGCCCGGGTGTCGGACGAGCTGGGGCAGCGTCGGCTGCTGATCGTGGCCTCGCTCGTGCACGCCGTGTCGGTCGTGGTGCTCGCGGCGTGCTTCGAGGCGGGTTGGGCGGACTGGACATTGCTCGCGCCCACCGTCGTCGCGGGTTTCACCTTCCTGTCCGTCGGCTCGCTGCTGCGGGCGCGCTGGTCGTTCGTGCTGGCCGGGCGCCCCGAGCTCGGCACCGCGTACTCGCTGGAGTCCACCCTGGACGAGGTGATCTTCGTCCTGGGCCCGCTGATCGCGACGTTCATCGCCACCCAGCTCGACCCGGTGCTGGTGCTCTACGTCGCGCTGGCCCTGGTCCTCGGCGGTGCCCTGTGGTTGGCGACCATGCGGGCCAGCGAACCGCCCGCGCGGCACGTGGACGCGCCGCGGAACCGGTCGGCGATCCTCGAGCGGGGGATGCCGCTGCTGGCCGTCTTCGCCGCGGCGATGGGGATGATCTTCGCCAGCGCCGAGGTCACGATCGTCGCCTTCTGCGGGCAGCACGGCCATCGTGGGCTCAGCGGCGCGGTGCTGGCCTGCCTGGCGCTGGGCAGCGCGACCGCGGGCTTCCTGTACGGCGCGCGCCGGTGGCACGCCGACCTGCTCGACCGGTTCCGGCTGCAGGCGCTCCTCTTCGGGGTGCTGCCGCTGCTCTTCCTCGCCGCCGTCAACATCGGCGTGCTGGCGGTGTGCGCGTTCGTGGTCGGGGCCGGCATCGCGCCGACCCTGACCACGGCGTTCGGGCTGATCGAACGGATCGTGCCGGCGGCCTCGCTCACCGAGGGGCTGGCGTGGCTGGTCACCGGCCTCAGCGTCGGGTACGGCGCCGGCGCGGCCCTGGTGGGTGGCATCGCCGACGCGCACGGGGCCCGCACCGCGTTCGTCGTCACCATCGCGGCGGGCCTGCTCATGGCCGTGCTGGCCGTCGTCGAGCACCGGCGGCTGCGCGCCCCGGCCGGGGAGCGCGTCGCTGTCGGCTGACGGTGCGATCATGGAGCGGTGCCGCTCTATCGCGATGACGCGGTCGTGCTCCGGGTGCACAAGCTCGGCGAGGCCGACCGCATCGTCACCCTGCTGACCCGCCGCCACGGGCGCGTGCGGGCCGTCGGCAAGGGCGTGCGGCGGACCTCCTCGCGCTTCGGCGCCCGCCTCGAGCCGGGCAGCCACATCGACGTGCAGCTGTACTCGCGACTGCCCGAGGGGCAGGCGGCTCCGGATGGTCGTCGCGGCCTGGACGTCGTCCAGCAGACCGAGTCGCTGGACCCGTTCGGGGCCCGCCTCGCCGACGACTACGGCCGATGGACGGCCGCCTCGGCCATCTGCGAGACCGCCGAGCGGCTCACCGAGGAGGGCGAGCCCGCCCTGCGGCTGTACCTGCTGGTGGTCGGCGCGTTGCGGGCCCTGGCCCTGCGCGAGCACGACGCCGGGCTGGTCCTCGACGCGTTCTTCATCCGCGCGATGTCCAACGCCGGGTGGGAACCCGCCCTGCGCGAGTGCGCCAAATGCTCGGCGCCGGGGCCGCACGCCGGGTTCAACGTGGCCGCCGGCGGGGCGGTCTGCGACGACTGCCGGCCCGCCGGGTCGGCCCGGCCGCTCCCGGCGTCGGTCCAGCTCATGTCCGCCCTGCTCGGCGGCGACTGGCCCGTCGCCGACGCCTCGACCAGCGAGCCGCGCCGTGAGGCCAGCGGGCTCATCGCCGCCCACCTGCAGTGGCACCTCGAGCGTGGGTTGAGGTCACTGCCGCTCGTCGACCGCACCTGAGGGCGGTCCGAGCCCCGTGAAGCTGAGAATTCGCAGGTGCTGCGGTGACGGTTCGATCTCAGGGGCAACCGGATCACGTGTTGCGCCGTCTTCTCTACGTGACAGACGAGAAGATGCGTTCCATGGTTCGTGACGCCCGCCCGACGCGCTGGGCCCGTTGGCTGGTCCCCGCGGCGGTTGTCGCCGTCGGCATCGCCGGGTGCAGCTCCGCGCACAACGTCTCGGCCACGCGGGGGAGCGGCGTCGGCACGCACCACGCATCCGGCTCGGACGGCGCTGCCGGGACCAGCGCGACCCCCCACGTCGCTGCGAAGGTGCTGCCGGCCACCGTCAGCACCGTGCCGGCCGCGGGGGCGAAGAAGGTCGACCCGACGCAGCGCATCACGGTCAGCGTGGCCCACGGGACGCTGCGCTCGGTCAAGGTCACCAACCCGGCCGGCAAGACGGTCACCGGCGCGGCCGCGGGCTCCGCCGGGTGGCGCAGCAACGAGGACCTCGGCTACGGGCGCACGTACACCGTCGTCGCCACCGGGGTCGGTGCCGACGGGGCCGCCGTCACGAAGCGCAGCAGCTTCACCACCGTCGACCCGGACAACACCGTCGACGCCAACATCAACCGCATCGGCGGGTACGCGCTCACGAACGGCGCCACCTACGGGGTGGCCATCGTGCCGATCGTCCACTTCGACAGCCCCATCACGGGCAAGGCCGCGCGCGCCGCCGTCGTCAAGACCCTGTCCGTCACCACCACGCCGCACGTCGCCGGCGCCTGGGCCTGGTACGGCACGCAGGACGTCCACTACCGGCCGCAGAGCTACTGGCCCAGCGGCACCCGGGTGACGGTCGCGGCCAAGATCTACGGCAAGGACCTGGGCCACGGCGTCTACGGCGCCTCCGACGAGAGCGCCTCGTTCACGATCGGCCGCAAGCAGATCACCATCGCCCACGACAACGCCCCCAAGGCGGTGAACAAGGTGCGCGTCTACCGCGAGGACAAGCTGGTGCGCACCATGAACACCTCGATGGGCATGCACTCCGGCACCTACTCGGGTGGCCACTACATCGACTTCCACACCATGAACGGCTCGTACACGGTGCTGCAGCACGACGACCCGGCGATCATGTCCTCGGCCAGCTACGGGCTCGCGGCCACCGACCCGGGCGGGTACGCGCCGGAGAAGATCTACTACGCCACCAAGATCAGCACCGACGGCATCTACCTGCACTACCTGGACACGGAGCCGGCCCAGAATTCCGGTGTGGACGTCTCGCACGGGTGCCTGAACCTCAATCACCCGAACGCGGTCTGGTTCTACAACCACTCGCTGATCGGGGACCCGGTGCAGATCTCGGGCACGCACGGCCCGACCATCGACGTCGCCCAGGGCGGCGACTGGAGCGTGTCCTGGAAGCAGTGGACCAGCGGCAGCATCACGCAGTCGTGAGGCGCAGCCCGCTCGCGGGATAGCCTGACCCAATGTCCGTTCCGACCCAGCGCAGCAGCCTGCTCGGCCGCTCCCGCACCGTGTGGCCGGACCCACCGGCCCACCCGTCGGGGGCTCGGCCGCCCGAGATCCCGGCGGCGCTGGTGCCCCGGCACGTCGCGATCGTGATGGACGGCAACGGGCGGTGGGCCCACGCGCGCGGGCTGTCCCGCACCGAGGGTCACCGCGCCGGTGAGGCCAGCCTGATGGACGTGCTGCACGGGGCGATCGAGCTCGGCGTCGGCACCATCTCGGCGTACGCCTTCTCGACCGAGAACTGGCGCCGCTCGCCCGAGGAGGTGCGCTTCCTCATGGGCTTCAACAAGGACGTCATCCGTCGCCGGCGCGACGAGCTGGCCGACCTCGGGGTCCGCATCCGATGGGCGGGGCGGCGGCCGCGATTGTGGCGCAGCGTCATCAGCCAGCTCGAGGACGCCGAGGACTACACCCGCGACAACGACCGGCTGACCCTCCAGTTCTGCGTGAACTACGGCGGCCGTGCCGAGATCGTGGACGCGGTCCGGGCCATCACCAAGGACGTGCAGGCGGGCACCCTCAACCCCGCCAAGATCGACGAGCGGACGATCGGCGCGTACCTCGACGAGCCGGGCCTGCCGGACGTCGACCTGTTCATCCGCACGTCCGGCGAGCAGCGCACGTCGAACTTCCTGCTGTGGCAGTCGGCCTACGCCGAGCTCGCGTTCGTCGACACGCCGTGGCCCGACTTCGACCGTCGACACCTCTGGCAGGCGTGCCTCGACTACGCGCGACGCGACCGGAGGTTCGGCGCCGCCGGGCCGGTCGACGCGCCCACGACATGATCGCGATCACCCACTTCACGGTAGGAGCCGGCGAGGGCGACGACGGGTTCGTCGCGCGCGCCCAGCCCGCGCTGGACGCGCTGTCGCGATGCGCCGGCTACCAGCGAGGCTCCCTGGGACGCAGCACCGACGACCCCGGCGCCTGGGTGCTGCTCACGGAGTGGACGAACGTCGGGTCCTACCGGCGCGCGCTCGGCAACTACCAGGTGAAGCTGCACGCCACCCCGCTGCTGGCGCAGGCCCGCGACCTGCCCGGCGGGTTCGAGACGATCGTGGACGTCGCCCCGGGAGGCGAGACGGTCGTCCACGCCAGCGATCGGGAACCGCTCGCATGAAGCACCTGCGGCCGGCGGCAGCGCTGCGCCGGTCCTGGGTCGGGCGGTGGGTCGCCATCCCCGCGTCCTGGCGACGGCGCACCGACTGGTTCCCCGCGGACACGCTCATCGGCCAGGTGCTGCGGGGCCTGCGGATCGGGGCGGTGACCGCGTTCGGCATCGTGCTCGTCGTCGACTGGTGGCGCCACGGGGTGCCGTTCGACCGCACCAGCCTGCTGCTGTGGATCGCGATCGGCCTGGCGTGCGCGTGCATCGGGCGGCATCCGGTCTGGTTGCTGTGGGTGCTGCTCGATTTCGTCCCGCTGGCGGCGGTGCTGATCGTCTACGACCACCTGCGCGGCATCGCGGACACCGTCGGCATGCCCACGTGGTGGCACCCGCAGGTGCGCGTCGACCGGGTGCTGTTCCTGGGCCACGAACCGACGGTCGTGCTGCAGGAGCACCTGAAGTTCGCCGACGTCCGCTGGTACGACGTCGCGGTCTGCGTCTGTTACTACACGTTCTTCTTCCTGCCCTACCTGACAGCCGGAGTCATGTGGCTGCGGAGCCGCACCGACTTCTACCGCTGGTCGCTGCGGTTCGTCGCCCTGTCGTTCCTGGGCTTCCTGTTCTTCGTGCTCATCCCGGCGGCCCCGCCGTGGGCCGCCGCGCGCTGCACCGCCCGTGACGTGGCGGGGCACCCGAGCGCGCCGCCGTGCATGGGCGACTCGCAGCGGGCCGTGACCGGCGGCATCCTCGGCCAGTACCACGGTGGCCGGCCGGGCACGAACCCCTACGTCGAGCGCATCGTCACCCGCGGGTTCTCCGACCTGCACCTGCGCGTGGCGACCTCGCTGCTCGAGGAGGGCCGGGTGAGTGCGGACGCCGTGGCCGCCGTGCCCTCGTTGCACCTCGGCGGCACGGTGCTGTTCGTGCTGTTCATGTGGTCGCGGGTCAACCGGTGGTGGCGTCCGCTGCTGGTCGCCTATCCGGTGCTCATGACGTTCAGCCTGGTGTACTCGGCCGAGCACTACGTCGCCGACTGCCTGGCCGGCGCGCTGCTCGCCGTGGTCGTCCACCGCACCGCCTCCTGGATCGAGCGGCGGCGAAAGGCCGACCACGAGCCCGATACCCTGGGTTCTGCGCCTGTCAGCGGCGCGCCCGCACCGTCGAAACGTCAGCCTCAGGAGATCTCGTGCCCGCCGTCGCGCCCGCAGTCAGAAACGACGCCATCGTCAACCTGAGCAAGCGCCGCGGTTTCGTCTTCCCGTCCAGCGAGATCTACGGCGGCACCCGGTCGGCCTGGGACTACGGCCCGCTCGGCGTCGAGCTCAAGGAGAACGTCCGCCGTCAGTGGTGGAAGGCCATGGTGCAGCGTCGCGACGACGTCGTGGGTCTCGACTCCGCGGTCATCCTGTCCACCGACGTGTGGAAGGCCTCCGGGCACCTCGACGTGTTCACCGACCCGCTGGTCGAGTGCCTGAACTGCCACAAGCGCAACCGGGCCGACCAGCTCGAGGAGGCCTACGAGGCGAAGCACGACCACGCCCCGGCCAACGGGCTGGCCGACATCGCCTGCCCGAACTGCGGCACCCGCGGGCAGTGGACCGAGCCGCGCGACTTCAACATGATGCTCAAGACCTACCTCGGCCCGGTCGAGTCGGAGGAGAACATCCACTACCTGCGGCCGGAGACGGCGCAGGGCATCTTCGTCAATTTTCTCAACGTGCTGAACACGTCGCGTCGCCGCCCGCCGTTCGGCATCGCCCAGACGGGCAAGAGCTTCCGCAACGAGATCACGCCGGGCAACTTCATCTTCCGGACGCGGGAGTTCGAGCAGATGGAGATGGAGTTCTTCGTCGAGCCCGGCACCGACGATCAATGGCACGAGTACTGGCTGCAGCAGCGGTGGGACTGGTACGTCGACCTGGGCATCGACCCGGAGAACCTGCGCCGGTTCGAGCACCCCGCCGAGAAGCTCTCGCACTACGCGAAGCGCACCGTCGACATCGAGTACCGCTTCGGGTTCGGCGGCACCGAGTTCGCCGAGCTCGAGGGCATCGCCAATCGCACCGACTTCGACCTGACGACCCACTCCGAGCACTCCGGCACCAACCTGAGCTACCTCGACCCGGTGACGAACGAGCGCTACACGCCCTACGTCATCGAGCCTGCGGCCGGGTTGACCCGCGCGGTGCTGGCGTTCCTGCTCGACGCCTACACCGAGGACGAGGCGCCCAACGCGAAGGGCGTCATGGAGAAGCGCACCGTGCTGCGTCTCGACAAGCGGCTCGCCCCGGTCAAGGCTGCCGTGCTGCCGTTGTCGCGCAACGCGGACCTGTCGCCGAAGGCGCGCGCGCTGGCCGAGACCCTGCGGCAGAACTGGAACGTCGACTACGACGAGACGCAGGCCATCGGCAAGCGGTACCGCCGCCAGGACGAGACCGGCACGCCGTTCTGCATCACCGTCGACTTCGAGACCCTGGACGACGACGCGGTGACGATCCGCGAGCGCGACACCATGGCCCAGGAACGCATCGGCATCGACCAGGTCGAGAGCTACCTGGCGGCCCGGCTCATCGGGGTGTGACCTCATGACGAGTGTTCTCACCGCACCGCTCGTGTTGTCCGACCGCGTGGTCGCCGACCCGCCGGTCGTCCTGGCGCCGATGGCCGGCATCACCAACAACGCGTTCCGCCGGCTGTGCCGTGAGGCGATGTCGACGCAGCTGCTCCCCGGGCAGCGGGGCGGGCTGTTCGTCAGCGAGATGATCACCTCGAGGGCCCTCGTCGAGCGCAACCCGAAGACCCTGCAACTCATCCGCTTCGCGCCGGACGAGTCACCGCGGTCGCTGCAGCTCTACGGCGTCGACCCGGCCGTCGTCGGCGCGGCGGTGCGCATGATCGTCGACGAGGACCTCGCCGACCACGTCGACCTGAACTTCGGCTGCCCGGTACCCAAGGTGACCCGCAAGGGCGGGGGAGCGGCACTGCCCTGGCGGCACCAGCTGTTCGAGTCGATCGTGCGGTCCGCTGTGCGTGAGGCCCGCGGCGCGGTGCCGGTCACCGTGAAGATGCGGGTGGGCATCGACGCCGACCACCTGACCTACCGCGAGGCCGGGCTGCGGGCGCAGGACGCCGGCGCCGCGCACGTCGCGCTGCACGGGCGCACCGCGCTGGAGTACTACGGCGGGCAAGCCGACTGGTCGCGGATCGCCGACCTCGTCGACGCCCTCGACATCCCGGTGCTCGGCAACGGCGACATCTGGGAGGGTGACGACGCGCTGCGCATGGTCCGCGAGACCGGCTGCGCCGGGGTCGTCGTGGGGCGCGGCTGCCTCGGGCGGCCGTGGCTGTTCGCCGACCTCGCCGCGGCCTTCAACGGCACAGGTGTGCAGGTGCGCCCGAATCTCGGCGAGGTGGCGGCCATGATGCACCGGCACGCCGAGCTGTTGGGCGAATGGCTCGGTGAGCAGCGCGGCGTCATCGAGTTCCGCAAGCACGTGGCGTGGTACCTGAAGGGCTTCGGCGCCGGGGGCGCGGTGCGCCGCGAGCTCGCGCAGTCGTCCAGCCTGGCCGAGCTCGACGACCTGCTGGGCCGGCTCGACGCCGACGAACCGTTCCCGTCCGTCGTGCTGGGGCAGCCGCGCGGGCGCACGACCGCAGGGCACGGGGTGTCGCTGCCGGACGGCTGGCTGGCGACGCGGGAGTCGTGCGAGGTCCCGGTCGGGGCCGAGACGGAGAACAGCGGCGGCTGACCTGACGCCACCGTCGGGCCGGCCCCCGGGCCGGCGGAAGTGGCGGCAGCTTATGACTGCCCGAAAATCAATGCAAGACGACCGTGCCGCTTTTCACGAGCCGCCCCCGCCGTCGGCGCCGGCCCCCGTCCCCGACGCAAC
>NZ_CAXUNP010000021.1:0-50886 GCF_964252635.1 uncultured Jatrophihabitans sp. | reverse complement strand
GCCCCCGGGCCGGCCGACGGCGGGTCAGCTCGTGGACTCGGCGGCCGCCTCGGTGTCGTCGGCGGCGTTGCCCGACTGCGCCTCGGTCTCGTTCTCGGCGTTCCCGGCCTTGGGCTCGGCGTGCTCGCCCTCGGGCGACTTCTTCTGCTCGCCGGCCTGGTCGCGCTGCGCCTTGTTCTTCGGGTCGCCCTTGACCTCGTCGACGTCGTCCGCATGCTCCTTGGCCAGGCTGCCGTCAGCGCGCAGCCCGACCTCGGAACCCGAGGTCGCCGCAGACGCGCCCATGCCCAGCAGCGACACCTGAGTGACCCAGAACGTGACCCGGCGGACCTTGCCGAACGTGGTCAGCTCGGCCCACGTCGTCCGCTTGGGCAGATGCAGCTCCCCGATGAGCGGGAGGCTCCTGCTCACGACCTCACCCCGTTCGGCTCGCCCGACACGCAGGGTGTGCGGTTCGCTCCGCGAGCGTTGCTCACGGGAACGCCGGGACGCGCTCGGCCTGCTGGATGCGCTCGGCCTTCACCTCGGCCGGCTCGACGTACGGCACGCCCTTCCTGCGACGCTGCCCGCCCGGGAACGCCAGGCGCAGGATCGTGCGCTGCACGCCGCCCCACTGCTTGCGCATCGGCCCGGTGTTGTACGGCAGGTTGTAGCGCTCGCAGATCTCGCGGACGCGCGGTGCGATCTGCTGGTACCGCGAGCTCGGCATGTCCGGGTACAGGTGGTGCTCGACCTGGTAGGACAGGTTGCCGCTGAGAATGTGGAACGTCGGGCCGCCGTCGATGTTCGCGGCGCCGATCAGCTGGCGGACGTACCACCCGCCGCGGGTCTCGTTCTCGACCTCGTCCTCGGTGAACACGAACGTCTGGTCCGGGAAGTGGCCGCAAAAGATGATCGCGTTGGACCAGACGTTGCGGACGATGTTGGCGGTGAAGTCGGCCCAGAACGCCGACTTGAAGCCCGCCTTGGCGTGCGTCGGGCCGGACGCCGCAGCGGACAGGCCCGGGTACACGAGGTAGTCCTTGACGATCTGGCGCAGGCCCTTGATGCCGATGGACTTGGCCTCGTCGTTGAACTGCTTGCGCGACTTCTGCCCCTTGTTGACGGCGCTGAAGTCGAGGTCGTGGACGGCGACGCCCCACTCGAAGAACGCCATCAGCAGCAGGTTGTAGAACGGCTGCAGCAGGAACGAGGGCTTCCACGGCTGGCGCGGGTCGATCCGCATGATCTCGTAGCCGACGTCCTTGTCCTTGCCGATGACGTTGGTGAAGGTGTGGTGCACGTAGTTATGGGAGTGCTTCCACGCCGCGGCCGGCGACGCCGTGTCCCAGTCCCAGGTGGAGGAGTGGATGTTCGGGTCGTTCATCCAGTCCCACTGGCCGTGCATGACGTTGTGGCCGATCTCCATGTTCTCGAGGATCTTGGCCAGCGACAGCCCGGCGGTGCCGACCACCCACGCCGGCTTGAACCGGGAGAACAGCAGCACGCCGCGCGACGCGGCGATGAGGCGCCGCTGGAAGGTGATCATGTTGCGGATGTAGCGGGCGTCGCTGTCACCCAAGGAGTTGAAGATCTCGTCGTGCAGCTCGTCGAACTCCTTGCCGAGCTCTTCGAGCTGCTCGTCGGTGAGCTTGTACAGCGGGTTCTCGGGGTTGTACGGAAGGTCGAACTTCGCAGGCATGCGGGTCCTCTCGTCTGCGCGGATGGATCAGAGGTCTATCTCGATCTCGCCCTCGGGGGCGTTGATGCAGGTGCGCACCATCTGGCCGTTGGCCTCGGTGATGGAGCCGGTACGTAGGTCGCGGACCGCGCCGTCGCGAAGGCGCCCGACGCAGGTGTGGCAGATGCCCATCCGGCAACCGAAGGGCAGCGTGGCCCCGGCGTTCTCGCCGCCGACCAGGATGGACACGCCGGCGTCGCACTCGGCGTCGAGGTCGGTGACGCGGAACCGGACGCTGCCGCCGTCGCCGGACCCGCCGCCCACGCCGATGACGGGCTGGAAGCGCTCCAGGTGCAGGTGCTCGGCCAGGCCGTCGTCGGCGAACCGCTTCTCGACGTCGTCGATGAGCTCGCGCGGGCCGGACAGGAACGTCTCGCGCTCGCGCCAGTCGGGGCACAGCTCGTCGAGGTCGTCGGGCGTCATGCGCGGGCGCTCGCTGGTGTAGAGCTCGATCAGGCGGTAGCCGTCCTCACGGTCGGCCATCGAGCGCAGCGGGGTGCCGAGGATGACGTCGTCCTTGGTGCGGGCGCTGTGCAGGTGGATGACGTCGTCGAGGGCGTCGCGCCGCTCGAGCTCGCGCAGCATGGCCATGATCGGCGTCACGCCGCTGCCGGCCGAGATGAACAACGCCTTGCGCGGCAGCGGGTCGGGCAGGACGAACTCGCCCTCCACCTCGCCGAGGTAGACGCGCTGGCCGGCCTGGACCCGCTGGTTGAAGACCGGCGACATCCGCCCGCCCTCGGTGTGCTTGACCGTGATGCTGACCAGGCCCTCGGGGTGCCCCGGGTCGGAGGTGATGGAGTAGGCCCGCCAGTGGCGGATGCCGTTGATCTCCATGCCGATGCGCAGGTACTGGCCGGGCTTGTGGGACGGCCACGCGAAGTCGGGCTTGATGACGACCGAGACCGCGTTGCCGTGGTGGCTGATCGTGCGTACGACTGTTCCGGTCGCCTCGCGGGTGGACCAGGTTGGACGAACCAGGGCGAAATAGTCGTCCGGGAGCAGCGGCGTGGTCATGGCCCGCCCGATCCGGGAGACCTGGCGGCGTAGGAAGGACACCTTGGGTGTGGCGCCCATTTCGACCATGGAGTCTCCTTCGTCGCTGACGACCTCGGCCCACCGTGTCAGTTTGAGTGTACGAGTGTCAACTCAAACCGCCAGGTCCGTGCCGCGTGTGATACCCGCCTCGCCGACGGCTTAAGCTCTCCGAACGACCCGACTCAGCGCAGACGGACGGAGACCTCCAGTGCCCGAATCGACCAAGTTCGTCTACAACTTCGCCGAGGGCAACAGGGAGTTGAAGGACCTGCTGGGCGGCAAGGGCGCCAACCTGGCGGAGATGACGAACCTCAAGCTGCCGGTGCCGCCGGGGTTCACGATCACGACCGAGGCCTGCCGGGCCTACCTGAAGAGCGGCCGGGTCCCGGAGGGGTTGGACGAGGAGGTCAGTGAGCATCTGACCGCCCTGGAGTCCGAGATGGGCAAGAAGCTCGGGCAGTCCGACGACCCGTTGCTGGTGTCGGTCCGCTCGGGGGCGGCGTTCTCGATGCCGGGGATGATGGAGACCGTCCTGAACGTGGGGCTCAACGACCAGTCGGTGCGCGGGCTGGCGGCCCAGGCCGGCGACGAGCGGTTCGCCTTCGACTCCTACCGCCGGTTGATCCAGATGTTCGGCAAGACCGTGCTGGGCATCGACGGCGAGCACTTCGAGCAGGCTATCGACGCGGTCAAGGCCGAGAAGTCGGGCGGCGACGGCGCGGGCGGGGACTCGGTGAGCGACCTGGACCTCGACGCCGAGGACCTGCGCAAGCTGGTCGAGACGTTCAAGGACGTGGTCATCGAGCGGGCGGGTCGTCCGTTCCCGCAGGAGCCGCGCGAGCAGCTGGACCTCGCGGTGCGGGCGGTGTTCGAGTCCTGGAACACCAAGCGGGCGGTCATCTACCGGCGCCAGGAACGCATCCCGGGGGATCTGGGCACGGCGGTGAGCATCTGTTCCATGGTGTTCGGGAACCTGGACATGGCCTCGGGTACCGGGGTGGCGTTCACCCGCGACCCGGCCTCCGGTGCGCAGGGTGTCTACGGCGACTACCTGCAGAACGCCCAGGGCGAGGACGTCGTCGCGGGTATCCGCAACACGGTGGGTCTGGCGGAGCTGGAGCAGCTGGACAAGCGCTCCTACGACGAGCTGATGCAGATCATGCAGACCCTCGAGGAGCACTACCGCGACCTGTGCGACATCGAGTTCACCATCGAGCGCGGCAAGCTGTGGATGCTGCAGACCCGCGTCGGCAAGCGCACCGCCGCGGCCGCGTTCCGCATCGCGGTGCAGCTCGTCGACCAGGGCCTGATCGAGATGGACGAGGCCATCGAACGGGTGTCCGGGGCGCAACTGGCCCAGCTGATGTTCCCCCGCTTCGACGCCAAGGCCGGTGCCGGCGGGGCCGACGGCAAGGGCGTCAAGCCGGTCGCGCGCGGGATGAATGCCTCGCCCGGCGCCGCCGTCGGCAAGGTCGTCTTCGACTCCTACACCGCGGTGAAGTGGGCCCGGTCGGGCGAGTCGGTCATCCTGGTGCGCCGCGAGACCAACCCCGACGACCTGGACGGGATGATCGCCGCGGCCGGCATCCTGACCTCGCGCGGCGGCAAGACGAGCCACGCCGCGGTGGTGGCCCGGGGGATGGGCAAGACCTGCGTCTGCGGCGCGGAGGCGCTCAAGGTCGACACCAAGCAGCGCACCGTCACGGTCCCGGGTGGCCGCATCGTCCGCGAGGGTGACGTCATCTCCATCGACGGCACCAGCGGCGACGTGTTCCTCGGCGAGGTGCCGGTGGTCGACTCGCCGGTGGTCCGCTACTTCGAGCAGGGCCTGGACGCCCTGCGCGCAGAAGCCGGCGAGGAGGTCGACGCCGTTGACGATCTGGTGCTGGCCGTCGACCGCATCATGTCCCACGCCGACGGGGTGCGGCGCATGGTGGTCCGCACCAACGCCGACACCCCGGAGGACGCGGCCCGGGCCCGGCGCTTCGGCGCCCAGGGCATCGGGTTGTGCCGCACCGAGCACATGTTCCTGGGCGAACGACGCCACCTGGTGGAACGGCTGATCCTGGCCGACACCGACACCGAGCGTGACCGCGAGCTGGCCGAGTTGTTACCGATGCAGCGCGAGGACTTCGTCGGCATCCTCGAGGCCATGGACGGGCTGCCGGTCACCATTCGCCTGCTGGACCCACCCCTGCACGAGTTCCTGCCGAACATCACCGAGCTGTCGGTACGCGTCGCGGTCGCCGAGGCGCGCGGCGAGGAACGCGAGAACGACCTGCGCATGTTGCAGGCCGTGCACCGGCTGCACGAGCAGAACCCGATGCTCGGGCTGCGCGGCGTACGCCTCGGCGTGGTCATCCCCGGCCTGTTCGAGATGCAGGCCCGCGCGATCCTCGAGGCAGCCGCCGAACGCATCCGCGCCGGCGGCGTGCCGCGCGTCGAGATCATGGTGCCGCTGGTGGCCAACGTGCAGGAGTTCGAGACCATCAAGCACGCCATCATCGAGGTCGCGCGCGAGGTGCGCGCCGAGACCGGCGTGCACCTGGAGTTCCTGGTCGGCACCATGATCGAGCTGCCGCGGGCCGCGCTGACCGCCGAGCAGATCGCCGAAGCCGCCGAGTTCTTCTCCTTCGGCACCAACGACCTCACCCAGACCACCTGGGGCTTCTCTCGCGACGACGTCGAGGCCGCCTTCTTCTCCGCCTACCTCGAGAAGGGCATCTTCGGGGTCAGCCCCTTCGAGTCCATCGACGTCGAGGGCGTCGGCGCACTGATCAACATCGCCGTCGACAAGGGCCGCTCCCGCCGGCCCGGCCTCAAGCTCGGCATCTGCGGCGAGCACGGCGGTGACCCCGACTCCGTCCACTTCTTCGAACGGGCCGGCCTCGACTACGTCTCCTGCTCACCGTTCCGCGTCCCCGTCGCCCGCCTGGAAGCCGGACGGGCGAAGGTCGGCGGCTGACCCGCCGGCTCAGAAGGCGGTGAACACCGCCGCCAGGTCGTCGTCGCCGTGCCCGGCCTCCGACGCCCCGTCGAACAGTGCTCGGACCGCCTCGATCAGCGTCGGGTCGACGTCACCGGCGCGGGCCGCGTCGTCGATCAGACCGAGGTCCTTGCGCCCGCCGTCGAGGCCGAACGAGGGCGTGAAGTCGCCCTTGATCATCGCGCCGCCCTTGAGCTGGGCGTAGGGGCTGTCGGACGCTCCGCCCTCGATGGCCTGCAGGAACAGCGCGGGGTCGACCCCCAGCCCCTTCGCGATGGCCACCGACTGTGCGGTCGCGGCCGTGATCGACAGGATCCACGCGTTGCAGGCCAGCTTCAGGGCGCTGGCCCGGCCGAGGTCGTCACCGGCGACGATCGTCTTGGCGCCGACCGCGTCGAGGACCGGCTGCGCCCGTTCGATCAACGCCGAGGGGCCGGACACGAGCGGTACGAGCTTGCCCTGCTCGGCCGGCTGCTTGGTGCCGAGCATGGGCGCGTCGAGCAGCTGTTGGGAGCCGGCGGCCTGGGCGATGCGGGCGATCCCCTCGGGCCCCACGGTGGCCGACTGCAGCCACACGGCGTCCGGGCCGAGCGCGCCGGTCAGCTCGCGGGTCACGTCGAGCACCGCGTCGGCGTCGAAGAGCATGGTCATGACCACGTCCGCCCCGTCGACGGCTGCGGCCACGGAGTCGGCGACGCCGATGCCGTCGTCGGCCAGCGGCTCGGCCTTGGACCGCGTGCGGTTCCAGGCGGTGACCTCGTGCCCGGCCCGCTGTGCGGAACGGGCCATGCCGGCCCCCATCGTCCCGGTGCCCAGTAGCGCGACTCTCATCTGGTGGTGCCTCTCTGTCGGTGGTGCTGGTCGTGGTGCCGGTCGTAGTAACGGGTCGGTGTTCGGGCCACGACGGCCCGTTCGGGTCAACCGGTACGGTCGGGGAGTGTTCCGCCGCCGGCCCCGCTCCTCCGACACCGGTGCCGTGGCCGCGTTCCCGACGCTCGCCCGTCGCGGGCTGCCGCATGGTGGTACCCACGTCCTGCCCAGCATCGGCCTCGTCCAGCAACTGCTCGACGAATTCGGGCTCCGGCACGCGATCGACTCCGACGGCGACCTGATCGTCCGGTGGGAGAAGTGCTCGGTGTACTTCTTCTTCTACGGCGACCAAAATGAGGTGCTGCAGGCGCGGCTGTACCTCAACCGCAGGTTCAGTGTCGACGACCGTGGTGCGTTGACCGTGCTGCTCGACGAGTGGAACCGCACCCGCCTGTTCGCGAAGGCGTACACGATCCTGCCCGACGACGGCATGGTCAGCGTGTGCGCCGAGCAGTGCCACGACTTCGAGGCCTCGACGCGGGCGCAGATCAAGTACGCCGTCGCGATGTGGATCGACATCCTGTTGCGGTTCAGTGACTGGATCGACGAGCAGATCTGACCCCTCAGCAGTGAGCGACGCTCGCGGAGCGAACCAAAGGATGACGGCTTGGCCGACCCGAACGAAGTGAGGGTGACCGGTTACGACGCCCACGCGCGGGCGCGCTGGGTGGACGAGCCGCCCAAGCGGGCCGGCGCCGAGGCCGGTGCGCGGGGTCGTGAGGACTTCGCCCGTGACCGCGCCCGGGTGCTGCACTCCTACGCGTTCCGCCGGCTCGCCGACAAGACCCAGGTCGTCGTGCCGGGCGAGGACGACTTCCCCCGCACCCGCCTGACCCATTCGCTCGAGGTCGCCCAGATCGGTCGCGAGATCGCCGACTCCCTCGGCTGCTCCGCCGACCTGGTCGACGCCGCCGGCCTCGCCCACGACATCGGGCACCCGCCGTTCGGCCACAACGGCGAGGCGGCGCTGGACGCCGTGTCCGGGTCCTGCGGCGGCTTCGAGGGCAACGCCCAGACGCTGCGGGTGCTGACCCGGCTGGAGGCCAAGGTGCTGCGCGACGGTGGCGCCGCCGGGCTGAACCTCACCCGCGCAGCGCTCGACGCCACGTGCAAGTACCCATGGCCGCGCCGCGAGGGCACCGCGAAGTACGGCGTGTACGCCGCCGACCGCGCCGCCTTCGACTGGCTGCGCGACGGTGCGCCGCCCGGGCGCCGCTGCCTCGAGGCACAGATCATGGACTGGGCCGACGACGTCGCCTACTCGGTGCACGACGTCGAGGACGGCGTGCACGCTGGGCACATCCGGCTCGCAGACCTCGACGCCGACGCCCGGGCGTCGCTGTGTGAGGTTGCCGCGGCGCAGTACTCGCCGCAGGCCGCGGCCGACCTCGCGCCGGTGCTCGACGAGCTGTTGCTGCTGCCGACCCTGCGCGACCTCGCCACCTACGACAGTTCCTACGCCGCGCAGGCCGCGGCCAAGCGGGCCACGAGCGAGCTGACCGGCCGTTTCGTCGGTGCGGCCGTCACCGCGACGCAGGAGGCGTACGGCGTCGCTCCACTGTCGCGCTACGACGCCGACCTAATCGTCCCCGACCGCGTCGCGGCCGAGTGCGCGTTGCTGAAAGCCGTGGCGGTCCTGTTCGTGATGCGCCGGCCCGGCACGCCAGACCTGCAAGCCGGCCAGCGACGGCTGCTCACCGAACTCGTCGAGGCCCTGTCCGACGGTGCCCCGCACACGCTGGACCGCGGGCTGGTGCCCGCTTGGCACGCCGCCGGTTCTGATGCCGATCGACTGCGCGTCGTCGTGGACCAGGTCGCCCAGCTCACCGACTCCTCCGCGGTCCTGCGGCACGCGCGGCTCTTACGCCCCGACTGAACCCCCGCGAACAACAGCGCCGGACCGTCGGCGAGCGACGATCCGGCGCTGGTGACCACCCGGGTGGGATCAGAGGTCGATCGAGTTCGCCGCCCCCGGGGTCACGGCGTCCGTCGCCGTGCCGGTCGAGAACACGTACGTGCCGTGCTCGAGCGTGCGCGGCCCGGAGGCGTTCATGTCGCCCTGGACGACGCCTAGCGTGGTGGTCGGGAAGCTGACCCGCACCGTCCGGGTCTGCCCCGCAGCCAGCGTCACCCGGGTGAACCCGGCCAGCCGCTTCGCCGGCACCAGCACCGCACTCTGCGGTTGCGAGGCGTAGACCGGCACCACGAGGTCACCGGCCTGCGACCCGGTGTTGGCGACGGACACCGTCACCGACACCGTGTTGCCCGACCGCCGGACCTTCGACACCGACGCGGTCGTCGTCGTGTACGACAGCCCGAAGCCGAAGGGGTACGCCGGCTGGTACACCGAGCCGGTGCCGTTGTAGGTGTTCGGCAGCGTGTTGTACAGGTAGTCCGACGGCTGGTCGGTGGCGAGCTTGGGCCAGCTCACCGGCAGCTTGGCGCTCGGGTTCACCTTGCCGTACACCAGATCGGCGACCCCGTTGCCACCCTGCGAGCCCGGCCGCCACGCGGCCAGGATCCCGTCGGCGTCGCCCGCGCTGCCCAGCACGTCCGGGCGGTCGTCGATGAGCACGACGATCACCGGCTTGCCGGTGGCCCGCAGCGCGCTGACCATGGCCTGCTGGTCGCTCGGCAACGTGGGGTCACGCTGGTCGTTCGGACCTTCCGCGCCCGGGCCCCGGCCGAGCACGACAACGGCAGCGTCGGCGCTCTTGGTCTTGCTGACCGCATCGGCCTGCGTTGCGGCGTAGGTGACGTTCGACCCGCCGGCCGTCTCCATACCCTGACGTACGGTGACCGCGGATTCCTTGCTGCCGTCCGGCACGCCCTGCCAGCCGACGCTCCAGCCACCGAGGGTGTCGGCGACAGAATCCGCAGCCGGACCGGTGACGACGACCTTGGCCGACGGCTTGAGCGGCAACGCGCTGTTCTGGTTGCGCAGCAGCACGGTGCTCTCGGCGGCGGCCCGACGGGCCAGTGCCGTGTCCGCGCCCAGGATCGCGTTCGCCTTCGCCGCGTTCACGTAGGGGTTGTCGAACAGGCCCAGCTTGAACTTCATGGTCAGCACCCGCGTCACGGCCTGCAGGATGCGGGATCGCTTGATCAGCTTGTCGCTGATGGCCGCGTGCAGGTTGGTGACGAACGCGTTGGCGTCCAGCGGCTCCATCGTCACGTCCACGCCGGAGTTGATGGCCAGCGCGATGGCGTGCTCGTAGTCGCCGACGACGTGGTACTTCTGCCACAGTGCGGCAACGTCGTTCCAGTCGCTGATGGCCACACCGGTGAAGCCCAGCTGCTTGCGCAGCACCGTCGTCAACAGGTACTTCGACCCGGTGGCCGGCACCCCGTTGATCGACGCCGAGTTGACCATGATCGACAGCGGGTCGGCGTCGATGGCCCGCTCGTAGGACGGCAGCTGGTAGGTCTGGAAGCCACGCAGCGAGGTGTCCAGCGCCGACCGGTCCAGGCCGCTGTTCGAGGCCGCGTAGCCGGCGAAGTGTTTGACACTGGCCGCGACGCGCGGCGATGTCTGCAGGCCCTTCACCGATGCGGCCGCCATGGTGCCCGCGAGTACCGGGTCCTCGCCGAAGGACTCGTAGTAGCGACCCCACCGCGAGTTGGTGTCGACGTCGGCGACCGGCGAGAACGCCCAGCGCACGTTGGTCGCCGCCGCGGCGCGCCCGGCCGACTTCTGCGCCGCCGTCACCAGCGACGGGTCGAAGCTCGAGCCCATCCCGATCTGCTGCGGGAACAGCGTGGTGCCCACGACGTCGTTGTGACCGTGGACGACGTCGGCGCCGTAGACGATGGGGATGTGGTGCGGGGAGTGGTCGATGGAGTACTTCTCGAGGGCGTTGATCTGAGTGGCCCACGTCTGCGGGGTGTTCGGGTAGGCGCCCTCACCCGGGACGTCGCCGCCGCCGGACAGGATCGACCCGACCTTGTCGGTGCTGAGGATCTGCTGGGCCTTGGCGGCGTTCAGGGGCCCGGCGTTGTACCCCGTCCCGTCGCCGTAGAGCTGGCCGACCTGGATCTGCACGAGTTGGCCGATCTGCTCGTCCAGCGACAGCCGATGGGCAAGATCCCGGGCGCGGGCGGCCGGCGTGGCGTTGGGCTGCTTGTAGACCGCGGTGCTCGCGTCGGAGCTGGCCGCGGTGACGAGCCCGGCGGCGACCACCCCCGTGACCGCGAGTCCGGCGAGCGCGATTTTCGGTCGGGACCGTCGATGGTTCATGGGCACCTGTGCCTCCGGTGGGGGATGAGCGTGGCCCGGCCGACCGGCAGTGTGAGCTGGGCCACTACGGCAAACAGGACGAAGCTGACACCCAACCTGTGAGCTAGTCAAGCATTTCCGGCATTTCGGACGCCGGGGTGTCGGAGCGGGTTGCTCAGTCGACCGCACGCCGGCGGAACCCGATCATGCCGAGCACCACGAACAGCGCCGTCGCGGCCAGCATCACCGGCACCGTGATCGCCGCCTGCAGGTGCGGCGAGTCGGGCACGATCGCGCCGCGCATGGTCTCGCTGACGTAGGTGAGCGGGTTGACGAGCGTCAGCACCTGGAACCAGCGCAGGTGCGACAGCGACGGCCACGGGTACTGGGTGCAGCCGGTGAAGATCAGCGGCGTCAGGACCAGCGCGAACATGATGTTGATGCGGGTGGGCGGCACGAAGGTGCCCAGTGTCATGCCGACGGCCGAGCCCAGCACCGACCCGACGACGATGGTGACGACGAGCAGCGGCACGCCGTCGGGGTGGATCGACAGCGACCCCAGGATCCAGTAGCCGAGCGGGAACATGACCGCGGCCGCGACGACGGCCCGGATCGTCGCGAAGGCCATCTTCTCGACCGCGACGGCCATGATCGGCAGCGGCGCGAGCAGCCGGTCCTCGATCTCGCGGCTGAAGGAGAAGTCGAGCACCAACGGCAGGGCGGTCGCCTGCAGGCCGGTCAGGACGGTGGTCAGGGCGATGATGCCCGGGAACAGGAGTCGCGAGTAGCCCGCGTTCGCGGCGCCGATCTCGGTGAGGATCTTGCCGAAGACGAACAGCAGGAACAGCGGCTGCAGCAGTACCTGGGCGAGGAAGACCGGCAGCTCGCGGCCGGTGACGAACAGGTCGCGCCCGAGCACGGCGAGGAACGCCCGCCCGGCCCGGGGCGCGGCGTCGGTGCGGGTCGGTCCGTCGACGGCGGTCACCGCAGGCCCCTTCCGGTCAGTGAGATGAATACGTCCTCGAGGCTGGCGCGGCCGAAGGACAGGTCGTTCACCGTCGCGCCCCGGGCGTTGACGAGCCCGGCCACGTCGGCGACGAGGTGGGCCGGGTCGCCGGCGACGTACAGGCGGGCGGTGTTCGGTTCGCCCGTCTCAACCCGCTCGACGGTGTCGAGCTCGCGCAGCCCGTCCAGCAGGCCGGGGGTGCTCTCGACCGGGTCGGCCAGGGTCACGTCGACGGTGGCGCTGCCGGGCAGGGCGCGGGTCAACCCGTCCGGGGTGTCGAGGGCGAGCAGCGTGCCGTGGTCGACGATGCCGACGCGGTCGCAGAGCTCGGTCGCCTCGTCCATGTCGTGCGTGGTGAGGATGACGGTGACGCCGTCGCGTTGCAGGTCTCGCACGCGATCCCA
This sequence comes from uncultured Jatrophihabitans sp., assembly GCF_964252635.1. Taxonomy (GTDB): domain Bacteria; phylum Actinomycetota; class Actinomycetes; order Mycobacteriales; family Jatrophihabitantaceae; genus Jatrophihabitans. The sequence goes on along the minus strand of NZ_CAXUNP010000021.1, from coordinate 38,646 downwards.
GACGAACAGCCGGGCCTGCGGGTCGAGACCGGTCGACGGCTCGTCGAGGAAGAGCACGTCCGGGCGGTGCATGAGGGCCCGGGCGATCATCAGCCGCTGCGACTGGCCGCCGGAGAAGCGGTCGACCTTGTCGCCGCCGCGGTCGGCGAGCCCGAACTGCTCGAGCACGTCGTCGGCCCGCTGCGCGCGGGCCCGCTTGGCGACGCCGTGGTAGGCGGCGTGGAAGATCAGGTTCTGCCGGGCCGTCAGCTGGCGGTCGAGGTTGACCCGCTGCGGCACCACGGCCAGCCGGGCACGCGCCGCCACCGGCTGGTGGACGACGTCGATGCCGCTGACCGTCGCGGAGCCGGAGGTCGCCACCACCCGCGTCGTCAGGATGCCGATGGCGGTCGACTTGCCCGCGCCGTTCGGGCCGAGCAGGCCGAACACCTCCCCGGGCGGCACCGCGAAGGACAGCCCGTCCACGGCGTTGACCGTGCTCTTCGGGTAGCGCTTGACGAGATCCCGGACCTCGACGGCGGTCGCCGCCTCACTGTGCACAGTCCCGATTGTGCCCGCACGGCGTCGTCGGACCCGCGGCCTAGACTTCGTGGTGAGCGACGCTTGCGGAGCGAACAATGGGCTCAGCGTCACGAGCCCGAACGGAGTGAGGGCGTGGCAGGTCGGATCCGGGACGAGGACATCGCCGCCGTCCGTGAGCGGTCCCCGATCGACGACGTCATCGGCGAGCACGTGCAGCTGCGCAACGCCGGCGGCGGCAACCTGAAGGGCATCTGCCCCTTCCACGACGAGAAGTCGGCGTCGTTCAACGTCACGCCGGCCAAGGGCCTGTTCCACTGTTTCGGCTGCCAGGCGGGCGGCGACGTCATCAAGTTCGTCCAGGACATCGAGCACATCGACTTCAGCGAGGCCATCGAGAAGCTGGCCGCCCGCGCCGGCGTGCAGCTGCGCTACGTCGAGGGTTCGGGGCCCGGCCCGGGGCGGTCGCACGGCCAGCGCACACGTCTGCTGGAGGCGCACGCCGCGGCCGCCGACTTCTACCGCGAGCAGCTGACCAGCCCCGAGGCCGAGCCGGCCCGCGAGTTCCTGAAGAGCCGCGGTTTCGACGCGATGGCGGCGGCCCGGTTCGGCTGCGGGTACGCGCCGTCCGGGTGGGACGCGCTGACCCGGCACCTGCTGGCCCGCAAGTTCTCCGCCCAGGAGCTGACCCTCGCCGGGTTGTCGCGAGAGGGCGGCCGCAGCGGGCTGATCGACCGGTTCCACCGCCGCCTGCTGTGGCCGATCCGCGAGATCGGCGGCGACGTCGTCGGCTTCGGTGCGCGGCGGATCTTCGACGACGACCGCATCGAGGCGAAGTACCTCAACACCCCCGAGACGCCGATCTACAAGAAGAGCCAGCTGCTCTACAGCGCCGACCTCGCCAAGAAGGACATCGCCCGCAAGCACCAGGCCGTCATCGTCGAGGGCTACACCGACGTCATGGCCTGCCACCTGGCGGGCGTGGGCACCGCGGTCGCCACCTGCGGCACCGCCTTCGGTACCGAGCACGTGTCGGTGCTGCGTCGCCTGCTCATGGACTCCGACTCCACCGGTGAGGTGATCTTCACCTTCGACGGCGACTCGGCAGGCATGAAGGCCGCCGAGCGGGCCTTCGTCGACGACCAGAAGTTCGTGGCCCAGACCTTCGTGGCCATCGAGGACACGGGCATGGACCCGTGCGAGCTGCGGATCGCCAACGGCGACACCGCGGTGCGCGACCTCGTCGCCCGCCGCGTGCCCCTCGTCGAGTTCATGCTCCGCGCGACGACCCGGCGCTTCGATCTCGACACCGCCGAGGGGCAGACGGCCGCCCTGGACCGCGCGATCCCGATGGTGGCCCAGATCAAGGACCATGCGCTGCGCGACGAGTACGCGCGGCGGCTCGCCGGGCTGGTCGGCTTCGACGACCCGATGCGGGTGGTCACGCGCGTCCGCGGCCTGATCCGGTCGACCGACAAGCGGGGCGCGCCTGTGGCCGCGGCGCCTGCGCCGGCCGCCGAGTCCGAGCGCGTCAAGGTCGACGAGTCGGTCGCGGCGGTCGAGCGCGAGGTGCTCAAGATCGCCCTGCAGCTGCCGGCCGTGGCCGGGCCGGAGTTCGACGCGCTGACCCCTGAGGCGTTCCTCGTCGACGCGCACCGGCAGGTCTCGAAGGCCGTCATCGCGGCGGGCGGCACGGCCGCCGGGCTCAGCGGGCCGGCCTGGACGGAGGCCATCGAGGCGCACCTGCCCGACGAGCGCGTCCGCAGCGGCATCCGCGCGCTGACCGTGCAGCCGCTGCGGTCGGGCACCGAGGCCCAGGTGCGGTACGCCGCGTCGATGCTTGCCCGCCTGCACGAGATCGTCGCCGTCCGCCAGATCGCGGCCGTGAAATCCAAGCTGCAGCGCATCAACCCGCAGGAACAGCCGGACCGGCACGCCCAGCTGTTCGGCGAGCTCATCGCCCTGGAGTCCTACCGCCGCAATCTGCTCGAGCGCGCGATCGGAGACAGCTGATGGCGCTGCTGTCCCGCCTGTCCCGTCGCGAGAAGCCACCGGCGTCGGTGCTGTCGACGCTCGACGAGGACGAGCGGGTGCTGGCCTGGGCCGACACCGACCAGGGCTCCGTCGTCGTGGCCACGAACGTCGGGTTGCGCTGGCCGTTCCGCGACGGGCCCCGCCGCGTGCCGTGGCAGCAGGTCGACAAGGTCGTGTGGCGCGACAACGTCCTGGCGCTCACCGAGGCCGACGTCGTCGACGACGACCTGCTCGTCGACCGGCCCACCGTCTACGCCACCATCACCGTGCCGCGCGACCTGCCGCCGACCATCCGCAAGCGGGTCGAGGCCAACATCGTCCGCACCGAGCTGCTGGCCGTGTCCGGGGGAGCAGTGCGCTTCGTGTCGCGCCGTCGTCCGGGGCAGGACGGCGCGTTCTGGTTCGCGCGTCTCGAGCCGGGGACGCGCGCCACCGACGAGGTGCTGGCCGCGGTGCGCGCCCGGTTGGCGCGCCTGCGCGAGGCCGACGCCGAACAGGGCCGCTGAGGCGACCCTTCGTGCGCTCGACGGTATGTCGACGGGCGGGCCAGGGCCCGCGCGTCTGCATACCGTTGGAGGCCGGGCGCGGGGCTAGGAGCCGCGAGGCCCGTTCCGCCGTCCGTGCATGTTCTGCCGGGCGTGCTCCAGCTGTCCCTCGACGACGCCGGCCGTGGCCTGCACCGTCTGGCTGCCGGCGACGCGGCGGGCGATGCGCACGATGTCGTCGTAGCGCTCGCGGCCGGCACGGGCCCCCAGCATGTAGCCGATCGCGGCGTATACGAGGTTGGACATTCTCACCGCGGTTCCTCCTGCCGGCCGGTCATCACACCCTAGCCGGGGCCCGGTATCCCGGCGGCAGCGAGGCGCTGCCGTGCGTTATTCTCGAGCGGTTGCCCGACGCCGGGTGACGAGCGGTGATCCCCCGTAGCTCAATTGGCAGAGCATTCGACTGTTAATCGAAGGGTTACTGGTTCGAGTCCAGTCGGGGGAGCTGAAGGGCCCGGGTTCCGGGCCCTTCATGCTTTCCCGGACCTCGCGAGACATGCCTGGTCATCTATGCGCTTGGCCTGTTCCTAACTGGGCTTAAGTGATCTTTGAGATTCACATGACCCGCGCCTGAGCTGCTCGGGGCGAGGCTGTCTCTGACCGGACCTCCATACCGGCCCAGAACACAGGGGTTCCATGAGCAGCGCCACGCCCGTGCATGGGCAGATGTCGACGTCCGCATCCGACGACCAGGCCGACGAACTGCTGAAACCCGACCCCGCGGCGCACCGTGCGGCCCGGTGGACCAAGCGAGTGGTCGTGGCCCGGCCGTTGGTCAGCGTCGTCGTCCTGGTTGTCGTTGCCGCAGTTGTGTCGGCGTTCGTGTTCACGGGTGGTTCCAGCAGCCCCGCAGCAGGAGGCGCGCGGACTACTACCAGCCTGTCCACGGTGGGCACGGGCACGGTCAAGGCGTCGGTGTCGACGTCCGGCACCTTCGCCGCCGCCGACACCGATGACGTCAGCTTCGGCTCCGACGCGAAGGTCACCTCGGTGAAGGTGGCAATTGGGGACAAGGTCACGAAGGGTGAGGTCCTAGGCACGATCGCGACGGTCACGCTGAAGTCGACGCTGGCGCAAGCCAAGGCGGGGCTGGCCACCGCGAAGTCGACACTGGCGACAGCAGAGGACAGCTCGACGACGACCGCTGCTCAGCTGGCGGCCGACAGAGCGTCGGTGACCAGCGCCAAGAGCGCGGTCACCGACGCCGGGACCGCGCTCGACAATGCCATTCTCACCTCGCCCATCGCGGGAACGGTCGCAGCGGTCAACGTCGAGACAGGGGACGTAGCCTCCGGGTCCAGCTCGTCGGCCACGGACAGCTCGGGCAGCTCCAACACCGGCTCCGGCGGCAGCGGCTCGTCCGGCGGATCCGGCGGCTCGGGCTCCACGGGCGGAACAGGCGGCAGCGGGTCGACCACGGGGGAGGCGGGTGGCACGACAAGCTCATCGACGACGTCCGGTGACTTCGTCATCGTCGGCGGCAGATCCTGGACGGTGTCGGCCAGCGTGGACGACACCGAGGTCGGGCTCATCGCCAAGGGTGACCAGGCCCAGATCACCACCGACAACGTCACCGGCACCGTCTTCGGCACCGTGTCCTCGGTGGCGGTGCTGTCCTCGGGTTCGTCCACCTCATCATCGGCGAGCTACCCGGTGACCATCGCGGTCACGGGGTCGCCCACCGGGTTGCACGACGGCGCCTCGGCGACGGCGTCGATCATCTACAAACAGGTCGTCAACGTGCCGACCGTCCCCACCACCGCAGTCCACACCGCGGGAACGACGAGCTTCGTCTACCTCGACAAGTCGGGTACGAAGACCAAGCAGACCGTGAAGACGGGACTGAGCTCCGGCGGCACGACCCAGATCGTGTCGGGCCTGAGCTCCGGGCAGCGGGTCTACGTCACCACCGTCAGGCGGACCACTGGCGCGGGAACCGGCAACAGGTCGACTACGCGGTTCGGCAGGACGGGCGGCTACTTCGGTGGCGGCACCGGTGGGTTCCCGGGTGGCGGCACCGGGGGATTCCCGGCCGGCGGCGCCGGTGGTGCACCCGGGGGCGGACGGTGACGGGCGAGGCGATCATCTCGCTGCGCGAGGTGTGCAAGCTCTACCGCACCGGCGTCATCGAGTTCGAGGCGCTGCGCGGGGTCTCGCTGGACGTCGAGGCGGGGGAGTACGTCGCCATCGTCGGCCCGTCCGGCTCCGGCAAATCGACGCTGATGAACATCCTGGGCTGCCTCGACGTCGCGTCCAGCGGCTCCTACCGGCTGGCCGGCGACGACGTCGCCGAGATGGACGAGGAGGAGCTCGCCGACATCCGCAACCAGCGCATCGGGTTCGTGTTCCAGCAGTTCAACCTGTTGCCGTCGCTGAGCGCCGTGCGCAACGTCGAGCTCCCGCTCGTCTACGCCGGTGTCGGTCGGGACGAGCGGCGCGAGCGTGCTGCCGCAGCCCTGGCCCGCGTCGGGCTCGCCGATCGCGTCGACCACCGCCCCGGTGAGCTGTCCGGTGGACAGCAGCAGCGCGTCGCGGTGGCCCGGGCGCTGGTGACCGAGCCGGCGATGATCCTGGCCGACGAGCCGACCGGCAACCTGGACTCCCACTCCACCGCCGACGTGCTCGACCTGCTCGACGAGCTGTGCGCCACCGGACGCACGATCGTGCTGATCACGCACGAGAACGCGGTCGCCGACCGGGCCCGGCGCACCGTGCGGGTCTTCGACGGCGCACTCGAGGAAGGCACGCTGTCCGGCGCGGTGACGGCATGAACTGGTCCGACACGGCACGCACCGGGCTGCAGGCCCTGCGCGCGCACCGGCTGCGCTCGGCGCTGACCGTGCTGGGCATCCTCATCGGCATCGCCACCGTCGTGTTGTCGGTCGGGCTCGGGCAAGGCTCCCGATCGTCGGTCAACGCCTCGATCAGCGCGCTGGGCAGCAACCTGCTGGTCGTCTCGCCCGGCAGCACCACCAGCTCGAGCGGCGTCCGCGGTGGGCAAGGATCGGCGTCGACGCTGACCGTCGCCGACGCCGACGCCCTCGAGTCCACGACGGCGGCGCCGGACATCAAGGCCATCGCACCGACCGTGTCGAGCTCGCTCGAGCTGGAGAACGGCAGCACGAACTGGACGACCACCGTGGTCGGATCCACAACGGCCTGGCGCTCGGTGCGGGCGCGGTCACTGTCCAGCGGCACGTTCTTCACCCGCGCCGACGAGTCAGCGGCAGCGACAAAGGTCGTTCTGGGCTCGGAGACCGCGTCGGAGCTGTTCGGAAACCCAAACTTCGCGCTCGGGCAGACCCTGACGATCGACGACACCACCTTCACGGTCCTCGGCGTGCTGAAGTCGGCCGGCTCGGACTCCTCCAGCAACCTCGACGACACCGCCGTCGTGCCGCTCAGTACCTATTCCCAACGGCTGTCGTCCGGAGCCACCCGCAGCATGCTGTCGACGGTCTACGTCAGCGCACGCTCGAACTCGACGATCTCCGCGGCCTACCAAGAGATCGACGCCATCCTCCTGGCGCGACACTCGATCAGCACCCCCAGTAGCGCGGACTTCACCATCGCGACGCAGGCCTCGCTGCTGTCGACCGCCAGCAGCGTCAACGACACCCTCGACGTCCTGCTCATCGGCGTCGCCATCCTGTCGCTGCTCGTCGGCGGCATCGGTGTCATGAACATCATGCTCGTGTCGGTGTCCGAACGGACCCGTGAGATCGGCCTGCGCAAGGCGTTGGGCGCCACGCCGATCCTCATCCGCCGGCAGTTCCTCGTCGAGGCCTCCGTGCTCGGCCTGCTCGGCGGAGTGCTGGGCGCCGCGCTCGGCATCGGCGGCGCCAGAATCATTCCGCACTTCATCTCCAACACCATCACCATCTCCGGCACCGCGGTCGTCGGCTCCATCGCAATCGCCGTGGCCATCGGATTGATCTTCGGCGTCTACCCGGCCACCCGCGCCGCCCGGCTCGCACCGATCGACGCCCTGCGCAGCGACTGACCCGCGCACCGCGCCGATCTCACCTCGTCCGCGCACCTGCTCTGCACCACCAGCGAAATGGGAATCTCGATGAAGCACCTCACCTCGCCCGCCCGCGTAGTCCTGGCCGGAACCGCGGTACTCGCCGCCGCCGCCCTCGCTGCGTGCGGCAGCTCCGGCAGCTCCGGCAGCACGGCAAGCTCTGCCGCCCCCGCCGCCGGGTCTTCGGCCGGAACCGGTGCCGCAGGTGCGCCGACGGGACGCGGGGCAGGATCCGCCGCGTCCGGCGAGATCGCCGCCCGTAGCGGATCCACTCTGCAGGTGCAGAACACCTCGGAACAGACCGCTGTCATGTACGCGGCATCGACGAAGTTCACCCTGACCGCGGCGACCAACGCCGCGGCCGTCAAGGTCGGCTCGTGCGTCTCCGTGACCAGCTCGGCCGCTGGGTCGACACCGGCTTCGGCCTCGGGGTCGGGCGCATCCACCTCGACCACGGCTCCGGTCGCGGCTTCGACCGTTCGGGTGAGCGCGACGAAGAACGGCACCTGTTCTGCCGGGTTCAGCGGCGGTGGACCCCGCACCGGCGGCATCCGACGGAGCGGAGCACCGTCGGGCATGTCGACCAACCGCCCGTCGGGCGCGCCGGGCGGGGCTCGCGGGAACCGGGGTGCCTTCGGAGGATTTGTCTTCGGCAAGGTCACGAAGGTCAGCGGCACCACGGTGACCGTGCAACAGTCGCGCCGCGCCGCCGCAGGCGCGGCGGCCAGTACGGTCTTACGGACCGTCACCTTGAGCTCGAGCACGATGTACACCACTGAGGTGAGCTCAACCAGCTCGGCAGCGAAGGTCGGGCTCTGTGCCGTCGTGCAGGGCAAGACCGCGACCAGCGGCGCCGTGACCGCCACGTCCATCGCGCTCAGTCAGAAGACGAACGGTGCCTGCACGGTCGGTGGCTTCGGCGGCCGTCCGGGTGGGGCGAACCCGGGCGGATCCAAATGACGACGACCCGCGAGGCCGTCCGTGCCCGGCGGCGGCAGCGTCGCCGACGCAAGGCGATCGCGACCGGCGCCGCCGTCGTGGTCGTTGCCGGTGGAGCAGGAACCGCCTACGCCATGAGCGGCTCACACGGGCCCCGTTACCGCCTGGCCACAGTCACCACCGGATCCGTCAGTCAGGTCGTCGGTGCCGACGGAACGCTGGCCGCCTCACGCGTCGCTGACGCATCCTTCGCCGTCTCCGGAACGGTGGGCTCCGTTGCCGTTGCCGTGGGCGACCGGGTGCGGGCAGGCCAGACTCTCGCCACGATGGACAAGACCTCACTGAGCTCCGCAGTGGCGAGTGCCCAGAACGCGCTGGCGCAGGCCAAGGAGACGTTGACGGACGACGAGGACGGCACAAGCACCTCGAACGCATCCGGCACCCCGACCACGACTGGAATCGGATCGGCAACAGGCGGCACGACGAGCACCGGAAGCACGACGGTCACGACGAGGTCCGCGGTGACTCGCGCCGGCGATGCCACCGCCGCGGTATTCACCGCGGCACGCTCGTCGACCACCCCATCGCCCGGGCCGAAGGCCGGCACGGCTGCACCGGCCGGCGGCAGCTCCACGATGTCGTCTGCAGCAGCCAAGGTCACCGCCGCAGCAAAGGCGCTCGCCGGCGCTCTCAACAGCGAGCTGGACACCGTCGCGACCCAGTGCGCAGCCACGACAAGCTCCAGCACCAGCACGGTGAACGCAGCTGCCGATGCCGACGGCACCATCAGTGGCTCGACCGGGGCGGACACCACCTCGGTGTCTGCAGGCGGCCAGCAGGTCACACCTGGGCCGAGTGGCTCGTGGACGCTCACGGGGCTCACCCAGGGCAAGACCTACACCGTGACCATCGCCGCGCAGCGGTCTGCGGTCGACCCCACCACATGCTCGGCTGCCGTCGACGACGCTCGCGACAGCTCCAGCGATGTCGCGGCAGCACTGACCGCGTTCAACTCGGCAGTGACTGCCCTGCAAGAAGCCGCGAGGGCCAGCGGCTCCGGCACGGGCGCCACGGGCACCGGCTCCGGCACCGGCGGCACGGGCACCGGCTCCGGCACGGGCGGCTCGAGGACCGGCTCGGGTTCGAAGACCGGCTCGGGCACCGGTTCCGGGTCCACCTCGGGTGGATCCGGCACCTCCCGGTCGACGCAGCGCGGCACGACGGCGGGATCGGGATCGGCCAGATCCAGCAGCAGCGGCAACTCCGCAACAGGCGCGAGCGGCTCGACCACGGTTGCTGTCACGAGCGAGAAACTTGCGGCAGACGTCGCGGCCGTCGCGGCCGCCAAGGCCGCAGTCGCCGTGGCGCAAAACCAATTGACGAGCGCCGCGCTGACCTCGCCGGTCACCGGCACGGTGGCGTCGGTCGGCTTGAGCAAGGGCTCGACTGTCAGCGCCGGCTCGAGCAACGACACGATCCAGGTCGTGGGTGACGGCCCGCTGTCGGTGCAGCTCGCCATTCCGCTGTCCGCCATTAACCTGATCAAGGTCGGGCAGAGCGCTCACATCACCGTCGACGGGCGCACCTCCGCCCTACCGGCCCGTGTCACGTACGTGGGGCTGCTCAACTCCTCGAGCAGCACCGGCTCGTCGTCGACGTACACCGTCACCGTCGAGCTGGCCAACGCGACGACCGGTCTATACGACGGCGAGGGCGCGCAGGTGTCCGTCGATGTGGGCACAGCCTCCAACGCGCTCGTCGTCCCGCTGTCGGCCCTGCACACGACCGGCACCCGGCACACGGTCAATCTGTACCGTGGCGGCACCTCCGCCCAGACCGCTGTCACGGTCGGCGTTGTCGGCGCGACGAGCGTGCAGGTCAAGACGGGCCTCGCGTCGGGTCAGCAGGTCGTGCTGGCAGATACGTCGGAAGCCACCCCGACCAGCACCACGACCTCGAACCGAGGCGCGTTCGAGGGCGGCAGCTTCGGCACAGGTCCAAGGGGTCGCTGACACGACCGGCCGCATCGCTTGCCCCGGCACCTCCCAACGGTCGCTTCGCAAAGTCGTTCTCGACTACACACGCGACCCGAGGACCTCTGCGTAGGACACAAGAATCTGGCGCTTTTACCGCGGCGAAAGCTTCGAGCGATTGGCGCGAACATGAAAGCGGCGGGTAGTAATGGCTAGCGGCGGGCGAGCACGACCAGGTATCGGCACGGCGCGTCACTGCGGTTGAGGTAGGCGCCGGGTCGCGGCGTGCTGAGTTCCAAGCAGTCGCCGGCCGCCAGCTCGTGCTCAGTGTCGTCGTCGCGAAACACAAGATGTCCGTCCAGCACCCAGATCTGGTGGTGCGCGTGGAGGTAGGACTCCACTGGGAATGCGACCTCGGCGCCGGCGGGCAGTTCGACTTCGACCAGCTCGAGCGGTCCGCCGGTGTTGGGTGACACCGCGCGGCGGACGTAGCCGGTGCCGGGGTCGGTCCAGACGGCCTGGGCGGCGCGCCGCGCGACCCGTCCCGTGTCGCCTTCGGCTCGCGCCAACAGCTGCGACAGCGACCAGCCCAGCGCACCGGACAACCGGCCGAGCAGCACCGCGGTGGGCTGCGCCTCACCCCGTTCGATCTTGCCGATCATGGCTCGCGAGACGCCGGCTCGCTCGGCCAGCGTAGCCACTGACCACCCTTGTGAAGCGCGAGCGTGGTGCAGGGTGGCGGCGATCGCCGAGCCAAGGGTGTCGTCCACGCCTGTCACTATAGTGCTCTTGTGCCTATGATAATGACGTGACGTCGATCCGATCCGCCGTTGAGACGGACGCGGCCGCATGCGCCGCGATCTACGCACCCTACGTCCGCGAGACCGCCATCACCTTCGAGCTGACGCCGCCGGACGCCGCCGAGTTCGCAGAGCGCATCGCAACCGCGCAGCGCACCCACGCCTGGCTCGTGGCCGAGCGCGACGACACTGTGGTCGGTTATGCCTACGGCGGGCCGTACAAGAGCCGCGCGGCGTACCGCTGGGCGTGCGAGGTCAGCGTCTATCTCGAGCCCGGCTTGCGTCGCAGCGGCGTCGGACGTGCGCTGTACCAGGCGCTGTTCGAGCGGCTTGTCGCACGGGGTTATCGAACCGCGGCAGCCGGCATGACGCTGCCCAACCCGGCGAGCGAGGGGCTGCATCGATCGATGGGCTTCGAGCCGGTTGGGGTCTTCCGCGAGATCGGGTGGAAACACGACCGCTGGCACGACGTCGCCTGGACGCAGCGTCGGTTAATGGGCGTACCAGGGACGCCGGCGGAGCCAATCTAGTGCCCATCTATACCAATAGCTGTCGGTTGATGGCCGACCCGCTGCAGGGCGGCCTCGAGCCCTCGACCAGCGCAAGCATTCGGTCCTGCCCACGTCGCCTGCCGTCCCGCAGGGGACACGCTTTCGGCCCGCGGTGATCATCTTGGCCGCCTACGTCAGGTGAGCGCCCATGGCCCCGGGCCTGTCGCCAACACGGCGAGCCAGGAGTTTGCAGCCGGGGGCAGATCAGCCAGTGAGCTTGAGGAGGCGGTCGACGTCAATGGCGGCGCGTCGTCCATTCGCGGTCTCGACCCGGGCCAGAAACGGGTTGAACAGTCCGACGAAAGTGCCCCGTCGCTGGCTGCGCCGCAGCGTCGGCGTCAAAATCTCGACCGTGTCGCCAGGCTCGAAATCGTCCGGCCTCCAAGTCACCCCCTGAGTCTGGGCCAGCTCGCCCAACTGAGCCGTCATGTCCGGCGCGTGTCGCTGGTCTGACCCGCAGATAATGCGGTTCAGCGGCTCGCTAGTCGTTCAGAGTGCTCGCTCTAGACTTCGACCAGACGCAACCACATGCGCAAGATCGGCCCGACATCCGGTTAGCCGACGATCGCGATAGCCTCGATCTCGACCAGGAGTTGGGGGTTGAACAGCGCCTGCACGCCGATGATCGTGATGGGTGGCATGGGTTTGGCAACACCCTCGCACTCCTGGGCCCGACCGACGCCGTCGAGCACGGCATCCCACTTGTCCAGCCGCCAGTCAGGTATGTAGCAGGTGAGTCGCGCGATGTCTTTGGCCTCGCCGCCGCCACCTTGAATGCCGATGACGACGTAGCGAAGTGCGGCGTACACCTGCCCGGCCAGGTCATCAGCCTCCACGATGCCCTCAGGTGACGTGGCGGTCTGCCCGGCAAGGAACAGCAGGCGCGACCCCGTGCCAATCGCGAGCGGCGCATAGTCGGTCTGGCGAAGCAGACCTTCGGGGTGACTGAGCTCGACGGCCATGACTTCTCTTTCCTCGGCGGGCTGACGCGCCAAGTCTGGTCCGGTCGCGTCCCGGATGTCGATAGCAGTGGTTGGGAGGCGCGCAGCCAGGTCAGTCCCGCGAGGCGGTCGACTTGCGGCAACTGAGGGCTCGGATGTCGCGCTGCTGCACCAACCAGTGACGATCGTGGCGCGATTGTGCGAGCATCGAGTCATGGCAAACGAGCCCGTGGACCTCGCCGAGAAGCTGTCGATGTTCTCTGAGCACTGGTCACCCAAGGTGGTAGCCCGGCTCAACGACTACGAGGTCAAGGTGGTCAAAGTCCGGGGTGAGTTCGTGTGGCACACCCATGACGACACCGACGAGCTCTTTCTCGTGATCGGCGGCGAGCTTACGATTCAACTGCGCGACGGCGACGTGAGGCTTTGTCCGGGCCAGTTATTTGTCGTCCCACGTGGGGTCGAGCACTGTCCGATCGCGGACGGCGAGGTGCAGGCGTTGCTGATCGAACCCATCGGAGTCGTGAACACCGGCGATTCCGGCGGCGCTCTCACCGCCGCCTACGACGACTCGCTGGCCTAGCTGTACTGACCGGGGACGATGGTCGAGGTCCGTGGTGGCCGCATTGGGGGTGACTCAGTACTGCTGCTGGGGGAGAACGGCGAGGCCTCGTGCAACGAGTGGTCGCCCAGGACGACGGACGCGGCGTCCGAGTCGGGCTGATCCCCGCCGGGCATCTTTTCGCGACCGCAACGTCCCTCAAGGTCGCCGAGAGCCTCCCGGGCCTCACCGCACCGCTCAACGGCACGCAACGCAATGCACTGCGCATCATCATGGAGGCGATGCTGGCGAGACAACCCAAACCGACGTCGAGTCGAATCTTGATGCCGGCGAGTTACCTGCGGCCCATTAGCCGACCCGTTGACGAGACGTCGACGCCCTAATCCCCGGATTGACGTGCGCCTGTCCCGGCTGGAGTCCCTCAATTCCGTAAGACACGCCCGGGTCGTCGCCGGTCAGGGTCACCCCAATGCGACACCTAGGGAACGATCCGCGCGCCGCATGGGCGTAAGCCAAAGACGCGCCTACCGACGGGTATGGCGCGGATGCCTGAGTCAGGAAGTCCTTGGGGCTGTGTCCGCTCGTCTGTGTCGGCGTCAGCCGCCGCGGATCCGGGCGATCTCGGCGCGAGCGAAGCGGACGCGGCTTGTGTCCTCGTCACCGTCGTGGGCGAGGGCGGCAGCCAGTTCCTCGCCCGCGGCCACCAGGTGCTTTCCCGCGTGCTTGGCGCGGTGACCGTGGAAAGTCTTCCGGTAGGCCTTTCGGTCCTTCCGCCGCCAGGCGGCGATGCCGTCGACTTCGGTGGGGCTGAGGGTGCCGTTGTCGATCTCGGGGCGCAGCACCGCTTCGATCCAGCCGCTGGCCTCACGTTCGACGCTGACGAGCACCCAACGGACGGTGAGCAGCGACAGAGCGATCGAGACGGCGTAGTTGATGAACAGTGCTGCCGCGGCGGGCATGACGGGGTAGAGGTAGGAACCGCCGAGGTCCCACGTGCCGTGAAACACCATGGCCAGCACCATCAGGCTCACGCCGCGCAGGCGGTGGTGCGAGCCGTCCCGATCGAGCAGCCAGATCAGCCCGGCGCAATAGATCGCGCTGTACATGGCGTGGGAGAAGAATCCCGACCCGGCTCGCAGCACGATGATGTGCAGGGCCTGCCCGACCTGGTTGGTGCCGAACTGCGCGGACCCGCTCTGGAACGCGTAGAGGATGTCCTCGCTGATCTGAAAGCCCAGGCCGATGAATGCGCCGAGGATGAAGCCGTCGAAGGGGGTGCGCACGATGTGCGGGGCCAGGCCGATGAGCAGGATCAGGCCCAGCATCTTCGCCGTTTCCTCGGTGAACGGGGCGGCCAGGCCGGGTCCGTAGTTCCTCACGAACGACTGTCCGAACAGCTTCCCGTAGATGCTCAGCAGCGCGTCGTTGGCGCGGATCGCGATCCAGAACGTGGCGGCGGCGAACCCCCAGACGAACGCGGTGAGCGCAGCGCGGTGCGGCACGATCGCCAGCCGGTTCAGGTGGTTCAGGTAGAGCCACCACGGGATCCCGTACAGGGCGCAGCCGACGATGCCGATCGTCAACGCCGTGGAGTACACCGCCGCGGTCGGCTGGATGAAACTGAGGGCCACGCCGACGCCGCCCACCCAACCCAGCAGGAGCACGTACCAGCAGAGGTTGCGTGGCTGCGTGAGGCGGAACGGCATTCCCCACCCCGAGTGGGTCAGCGCCTTGTCGCGTTCACGACGAGCGTCCACCGCCGGGGCCGCCGAGCTCACGACGACGACGTCGCGACGGACCGCAGCATGGTCTGCACGTCGGCGCGTACCGACGACAGCCCGTTGTTCGGGCCGGTGATCTTGAAGGTGAGCCCGATCCGGGTTCTGACATTCATGAGGTCGCCGCTGGGGATGACGAACGCGGCCAGCTGCCCGTCATGCGCCGAGTTCGTGTATTGCTCGGTCACCCCGGTACGCCCGTCGGCGGTCGTGATCGACGCCGGGTCGCCGGTCACCCGGAAACCGGACCCGTCACTCTTGCGCAGGTTGTCGTTCAACCGATCGACCAACGCGTCGGCCGACCCGTCGAACTCACCGGACTGGACCACGATCTGAGCGCCATTGTTCGCGAGGACGGCGTTGCCTTCGGTCGCTGATGGCGGGACACCGGGCCGGTCGCTCGTACGGAAGCCCTGGGTGAGAGCCCAGCCGGTCGGTGGGACGAAGGTGAGCCCGTCGCCCAGGTTGATGACGTCGCCGGCCTTCGTCTCGTCGGTCCACGAGATCGAGTTGTCGATCGCGGGAAGGACGCCGGCCAACAGCACGACAACGGCGAGCACGAACAGCGCCGGCCGCAGCGCGCGCTTGTCCAGCCCCAGCCATCGCGCATCGACCGGCACGCGGTACGGATCCGGTTTCGCGGCCACCAGCGAGGAATCGGTCGTCATCGACAGGCCTTTCGGGTTCGCCCCCGGAATGGGTCGAACTCTAGGGGACTCATACGCCGGCGGCCAGGGTGCTCAACCGGTGTGATCTTCAGGCCACCCGTCCCTGAGTCGGTATCGACGGCGATGGAGAGCTCGTCAGACTGGTCATCGTTTTCGTGGCAGGCAGTCACGGACAACATCGATCACCGCGAAGCGAGACGCAGACGCAGCGGCGCGGCTGGTCAGCCCAGCACGCGCTTGATGCGCCCACGCGACGTGCTGTCCTCGCCGAGCGGGACGAGTTCGGTTGCCTTGCCCAGCCCGAACGGCGGCATGTTGGCGTAGATCGATTCGTACTCCCCGGCGCGAACCAGGTAGGTCTCGTGCCAGATGCCGGTACGGCCGCTCTTCTGCACGCGCCGCCAATACGTCCGCCACGGCGCGAGATGTGGATCGTCCTGGTCGCGGGCGAACACCTCGAGCTGCTCGTAGCTGCGCCAGTACTGCACGATCACCGGCAGCCCCATCTGGAAGCCGAGCAGTCCCTTCTCGGGATGCTCGGTCAGATACGTCAGCATGTGGCCCATGCCGCGCCGGCCGCCGACGTCCCGGGCCGACCGGATCGGATGCCGCCACGAGGGGCGAAACCCGATCAGGAACACCACGAAGTCACCCTCGATCCTTGCGGTGTGCCGTCCCTGCCGAACTGATGTCATGGCGCCAGCGTCCCACTCCAGCCTTGTGAGAGGGTGAGATTCAGTTGATCGTGACGGCGGTGCCGGTGGTCTCGTGCGCGGCCGCGCGGGTTCTCTGGGCTCGAAACAAGAGCCCGTACGCTCTTATGCAACATTGGCGTTCGGACCATCGAGGTTATGAATGGTGCCATCACCGCCCAGCGGGGGCCTGCCGGCGAGCACACCGCTGGGCGCCGTCGCTGACGAGGCCTTGGACCGGATTGCGGCCCTTGTCCGGAAAGTGCTCCACGTTCCGGTAGGGCTGGTCAGCTTGGTGGATCGCGACGGACAGGTGTTTCCCGGCCAAGCTGGTCTGCCGTCGCCGTGGCGCGACACCCGCTGTACTCCCTTGACGCACTCGTTCTGCCAGTACGTCGTGCGAAGCGGTGAGCCGCTGGTGGTCGCCGACGCCAGGCTGGATTCCCGTCTCCGGACGAATCTCGCGATCGTGGACATCAACGTCGTCGCCTATGCCGGCGTCCCGTTGGTGGACCAGAACGACGTGGTCGTCGGCTCGTTGTGCGCGATCGACACGCAACCGCGCGAATGGACCCAGGTCGAGGTGGACCTGCTCAGCGATCTGGCGGCGGCATGCTCGGCCGAGCTGCAGTTGCGCACCGCAGCCGTCATCGCGGCCGAGGCCGAGGTCTTGTCGGGTGCGCTGCTCGAACTGTCGGACACGCTGTCGGACACCCTGACCGTCGCGGAGATCTCGGTCGCGGTGTCGAAGCTGTCGACGGGGCGGTTGGGTGCCGCGTTCGGCGGAATCACCGTGTTCGACCCGTTGCGCAAGACGCTCACCTACGTCGATCTCGGTGCCCTGCCGCCGTCGGCGCATCAGCGGTACGCCGTGCTCGAGCTGACGGACGAGATGCCCTCAGCCGTAGCCGCGCGTACACGGACACCCCTGTTCTTCGAGAGCGCTGCACAGATGGAGCCGCAGTTCCCCGATCCCGCCCGAGCCCTGCGCGATGCGGGCGCTGAAGCAGCTGTCTACCTGCCGCTGGTGGTCGGCGACCGGGTCGTCGGCACGGTCGGGATCCTCTGGTCCGAGGCGCGGACCTTCGGCGACGCCGATCGGTCGTTGTTGCTGGGGCTGACCAGATACACCGCACAGGCCGTCGACAGGGCAATGCTGCTGCGAGACCGTCGCGACGTCGCGGCAACCCTCCAGGCGGCGATGCTGTCCGACCTGCCGGTCGCCCCTGGCGCGACCCTGGCGGCGCGTTATTTGCCGGCCCGCCGCGCTGACGCGGTCGGCGGAGATTGGTACGACGCGTTCGCGCTCGCGGGTCGACCGCTGGTTGTGTCCGTTGGTGACGTCGAAGGGCACGACACCGAAGCGGCGGCTGTCATGGGTCAGATCCGATCGATGCTGCGCGCCCTGACCAGCACCAGCCCGACCGATCCTGCCGCGGTGTTCGAGGCCCTCGATGACGTCATGACGGCTCTACCCCTCGGGCGTCTTGCCACCGGCATTCTCGCCGCCGTGTCGCGTCAAGACAGCGGAGCCGTGCTGTCGTGGACGTCCGCCGGCCACCCTCCACCGCTGATCATCACCCCCGATCGACCAGCCCAGTACTTGTTCGACCCACCTGACCGCCCGCTGGGAGTGGGCCTCAGACCTGTCGGTCGTCACGTCCACGAGCATCTGCTGACGCACGGGTCCACGATGTTGCTCTACACCGACGGCCTGATCGAGCGTCGCGACGCCGATCTGCAGTTCGACGCGCTCCTCGAAGCCGCCGAGCGGCACGCAGACCTCGAACTCGGCGAGATGATCGACGCCGTCATCGCCGACCTGCTTGTCGACGCCAGTGACGACGACGTGGTGCTGTTCGCGCTGCGCGTTTCGACCCGTCACGACCACCCGTCCTAGAGCGTCGCGGCCGGCGACGGGTCCCGTCCTGCGCCGGATGCGGCGTCGACCGGCTGTGCCCAACCCTCAGTTCGTGTTGTCGAGGATCAGTCGAGTCGCTTCGTCCGGCGCGTCCCACTGCGGGAAGTGACCGCACCGCTCGAACCAGTGCAGCACGGCGTCGGGGAACAGCTCCGTTGCGCGTGCGGCCTGTCTCGGCACGGTCACCAGGTCACGACGGCCCCAACCGATCGTGACCCGGCCGGGTGCTGTGCCGGCCGGGGCTCCCTCCTGCTTGGGTCCCTTGGTCAGGGCGTCCATGGCCGCGCCGGTTGCGGGGGAGTCGGCCAGCCCACGAACGTCCGGCAGCACGGTCTCGCCCGACAGCGCCCAGGGCCGTGCCGAGAACTGCGCGAGCAGCGCGGTTCTTCCCACGCGGCTGCCGAGCAGCGCCGGCAGCCTGCCTCGCAGCGCGCGGACCAGAGCGATCGACGGCCGCAGCGTGGCGCCGAAGACGGCGACCTCGAGGTCGGTCCAGAACCCGCCCGGGTCCAACGCCACGGTGTCGCCGCCGATGCCCCGCCGCGCGAGCTCGAGCACGATGCGACCGCCCATGGACTGGCCGGCGGTCGAGACCCTCTCCCAACCCTGTTCGCGGATGAAGTCCTGGACGGAGTCGGTCAGGGTGGCGATGGAGACCTCGCGGGTCAACTTCGGCGTCTCGCCGAATCCCGGCAGGTCGACGGCCCACACCTCACGGTGCTCGGCCAGGGCATCGAGGACCGGGGACCACGACTGCCACCCAGCGCCCAGACCGTGTACGAGCAACAGCGGGCTGCCGCTCCCCCGTCTTACGTAGTTCAACGTCATAGCGGCAGAAGTACCCCGATCGCCACGCGCGCATCCTGCTCCGGACGTCCGAGACGGCGGTAGTGCCTGGTCAGCGGCGCACCGAATAGCGCAGGTGCAGCACGCGGTCACCCTGGATCACGACGTCGGGGTCATCGAGCAGGCGCTGCCTCCGGGCCGGGCCGAAGTAGGGCTTGCCCCCACCGAGGACCACGGGCACGACGTCCATGGCAACCTGGTCGACGAGACCGAGATCGAAGGCCTGGCCGCCGACGTCTCCTGCACAGAGTGCGACCACCCCGTCCTGAGCGCGGCGTCTCGCTTCCTCGATCGCCGCGGCCACGTCGTCGAAGAACGGCACGTCCGCCTCGGGGTGCCAGCCCTCCGGCTTGGGCCTGTGCGATACCACCAGCAGGTGCTCACCGGCGGGCGGGTGGGCGTCCCATCCGTTGGTCAGGTCGAACAGGTGTCGTCCTTGCACCGTGGCCCTGATGCTGGCCCAGAACGGCTGTACGTAGAGAAGTGATGCCGACGAGACCCGGAAGTCGGGATGCTGCCCCGCCGAAGCGGCAACCAGGGGCTGATCGCCGTTGAAGTACCAGTCGAACAGCGGCCCGACGTCGTCGTTCGGGCCGGCGATGTAGCCGTCCAGCGACATCACCGCCTGCATGACCACGATGCTCATGTGTCCTCCCGCTTCAGCCTCCGCCGCACGTCCGTTGTGAACAGTCCTACGTGGACGGGACTGTCGACGGAGGACGACCGTAGGTCACCGCGTCACGGATTGCTGCAGGGACGTTCGCGGCGAGCTGTGCGTCCGGCTGGGCGCCCAGCGCGTCGTTGACCGTCGAGAAGGCAAGACGGAACCCGACGAACATCGTCGCCTCGGCAATCGCTCGGTCGTCCAACCCGGCGGCGCGTAATCGCTCGGCATCGGCCGCAGTCGTCGTGTTCGGGTCGCGCACCACCTTGCTCGCCCAGGCACTCAGGGCACGTGACCGCTCGTCCAACTGCTCGTCGCTTCCGAGAATCAGGTCAGCGACGGTTGTGTCGTCGAGCAGTTCGGCGAGCCGGGCACCCCAGGCCAGGGAACAGTAGGAGTCACCGCGGGCCGCGGCGGTGCTCACGACCAGCACGGCGCGGTCGAGAGCGGTCAGGGACCACCTCTCCTGGAGCTGATCGCGGAGCACGGTGAACCCACTGAACACATCCGGTCGCCAACTCCACACCCGCGTGAGGTTGTCGACGTAACCGCTCTCGTGCCGGTCCGCGTCGTAGACGCGCTCCCGCTCGTCGCTGCGCGGAGCTTCCCGTACGAGCACGACTACCTCCAGACGCCCGAGGCGGTTGCCGGCCTGGGCAGCAGCCATCGTCCACCCGCCGGCATCCGGTTAGCTACCCCCTCGCCCGGCGTCTCCAGGTCCGCCGAACAGACGAACAACGTCACGCGGGTGGCGGCACGGTGATGCCCACGGCGGCGTTCTCCTCCGGCGACGCGAGCCAGTGCCCGTGCCGTTCGGCCTCGGCGACGAAGGCGGCCACGACCTCGGGGGCCGGAGGTGCGAGTGGCTGCTCCCAGGTATCGATCGGACGGCCGGTGTCCTCGAAGAAGCGCAGGAGGTGCAGGGACGTGATGATCAACGTGGTGACCGGCTCGGCGCCGGCGTTGCGCAGTGCATGGCGGGCGTTGGGCGGCACGTGCCATACGTCGCCCTGTTCCGCGGTCCGCCAGACGGGCCGGCCGCTGACGTCGAAGGCCAGGCCCTCGAGAGCACCGTCGAGGACGTAGAACGTCTCCGGATCGTCGTGGCTGTGCATGGGCACGAACTCACCCGGACCGATGACGCCGCGCAACAGTCCCGGTGCGCTGGGTGGGGCTGCTCGCTCGGTCATGACTTCATCGATAGGGAGAAACTGGTGGATGCGAGGTGACGAACCGGAGATCCAAGGGGGACGTGGTGCGAGCGATCACGCTGCATCAGCGACGCAGAAGACTTGTCGCGCGGCACCGGCTGGCGGGCGACGCCGCGGATCCGGGCCAGGTGGTCCGCGCGCTGGTGGCTCTGCACGCCACCGATCCTGCGTCGGTCTACCTGTCCGTGCTGGCGCGCAGCCGGAGCTCGACGCTGGACGATGTGGCACGCGCCATGTACGAATCGCGCACGCTCGTGCGGTGGATGGCGATGCGTCGGACGCTGTTCGTCGTTGCCCGCGACGACGTGCCCGTCGTGCACGCAGCAGCCGGCATCACGGTGGCCCGCGCCCTGCGCACCCAACTGATGAACCGGGTGAACCGGGCAGGCACCGAACCGGCGATCACTCAGGACGCCGCGCTGTGGCTCTCCGATGTCGGCGACGCCGCAGTGGAGGCGTTACGGGTGCGGGGGAGCGCGACGGGCACGCAGCTCGGCGCCGACGAACCACGGCTGCGCACCACCATCAGACCTCGAACACCGTCCGAGACAGCACAGAACCTGACCACCAGCCTGCTCACCGTGCTCGGCGCCGAGGGCCGCATCGTCCGCGGCGACCCCGTCGGCGCCTGGACCAGTCGGCTGCACCGGTGGGAACCGATCGAGTCGCGGTGGCCGGTCGGGTTGCCGTTCGTCGACCAGGACGACGCCCGCCGCACGCTGGCGCGACGTTGGCTCGAGCGTTTCGGCCCGGCCACCATCGACGACCTGCAGTGGTGGACGGGCTGGAGCAAGACCGTGACCGCCCAGGCGTTGACCGGTCTGGCCGTGGAAGAGGTCGACCTGCACGGCCGTCCCGGTATCGCGCTCGCCGACGACGATGTGGGTGACCCGGACGACGCCCCGCCGGTCGCTGCGCTGCTGCCGGCACTCGACCCGACCCCGATGGGCTGGAAGCACCGGGACTGGTTGTTCGACATGGATCCACGCCAGGTCTTCGACAGGTCGGGCAACATCGGCCCGACCGTGTGGTGGGACGGGCGCATCATCGGCTCCTGGGCCGTCGTACCCAGCGGCGAGATCCGCACGGCGCTCGTTGCGGATCACGGCGCGGCCGCTCAGCACGCGGTACGCACGGCGGCAGCGTCCCTGCACACCCGACTGGACGGCAGCGTCGTCACCCCAGCCGTCCGCACCCCGCTCGAACGAACCCTCAGCCGCGGTAGCTCGAACTGAAGGTGGCGCCGTGGGGCAGGGGTGCGGCCCGGACGGTCGGCCGACGTGTCGACGCCGTACAGCGCAGCTGTGCACAGCTCGCATCTCTCGGTCGTGCCCCCGACCATTCGCGCGGTCCCCACTTGCGTGTGCGATACCCAGGCGGACCCGTGGGTAGGTCTGCGGGGGTGCCGAACTCAGGCACGATCCGCCTACTAGAGGACATGCGTTGCCAGCAGAAGCAAGAGACCTGACCGGAACAGTCGTCGCGATCACCGGTGCGAGCGCCGGTATCGGTGAGGCGTCGGCCCGACTGCTCGTCGAGTCCGGTGCACGCGTCGTGCTGCAGGCCCGCCGTGCGGAACGGCTCGAGGCCCTGGTGGCCGAACTCGGCGCCGACAACGTGGCGACGGTCACCGGCGACGTCCGCGACCCTGCTGCGGCCACCGCGCTGGTGCGGCTCGCTAACGACACCTTCGGACGCCTGGACAGCGTTGTCCTCAACGCGGGGATCGGCATGTACGGCGGCATCCTCGACCGCTCGGACGACGACCTGACGACCATGATGCGCACGAACGTCGAGGGCACCGTGTGGGGTGCCCGGTCGGCCGTGCAGGCGTTCCGTGAGTCGGCCACCGGCGGGGACGTCGTCATCGTCGCGTCCGTGGCCGGACTTCGGGGCGGCGCCGACGAGGCGGTCTACGCGGCGACGAAGTTCGCGCAGGTCGGCTTCGCCGGTGCGCTGGACCGCGAGGTGCGCACCGACGGCATCCGCGTGACGGCGATCTGCCCGGCGGGGGTGGAGACCGAATTCGCGATCGGTGCGGGCCGCACCGAGGGCGACCCGAGCCTGGCCGACTACCTGCGCCCGGAAGACGTGGCACACGCGGTCGTCACCGTGCTGGCGCAGCCGCGACGACTGCGCACGACGCAGTGGCAGATGTGGAGCATGGGCCAGGGCAGCTGAGTTGCTCACGTCATCGCACGATCGGAAGGAACAATCATGAGTGTCAAACTGGCCGTCATCTACTACTCCGCCACCGGCACCATCCACGGCATGGCGAAGCGCATCGTGGCTGCGGGCGAGGCCGCCGGCGCCGAGGTGCGCCTGCGACAGGTCGAGGAGATCGCGCCGCCGCAGGCCGTGGCGTCCAACAACACGTGGAGCCAGCACGTCGAGGACACGAAGGACGAGCCGAAGGCCACCGCGGACGACATCCTCTGGGCCGACGCTGTGCTGTTCGGCACGCCCACCCGGTTCGGCAACGTGACCAGCCAGCTCAAGCAGTTCATGGACGGTCTCGGCCCGCAGTGGGGTCAGGGTCAGCTGGCCGACAAGGTGTACGCGGGGTTCACCGCGACGCAGACCGCGCACGGCGGCCAGGAGTCGACGTTGCTCGCGCTCTACAACTCGATCTACCACTTCGGCGGCATCATCGTCCCGCCCGGGTACACCGACCCGCTCAAGTTCGCCGACGGCAACCCCTACGGCGTCTCGCACGTGACCGGGGCCGACAACGACGCCCCGCTGACCGACGTCGAATTCGCGGCGCTGGACCACCTGGCGAATCGCGTGATCACGATTGCCGGCCGACTGACCGCCTGATCCGGCGGACCGTGACGGCCGCGTGAGCGGCTACCGGTGATCTCGGCGTGCCGGTAACCGTCGGGGTCAGCCGGATTCGATGTCAGCCTGGATGCGGTCGAGCAGCAGGTCGAGACCGGCCGCGAACTCCGCTTCGAACCTGTCCTCCGTCAGGCCCGCGCGGAGACGATGGATGACCGGGTAGACCTCTGCGTCGACATCGCCGGACACGTCGATGACCTCGACGGGGGTGTCGGCGTCGGCCAACGCCTCACGGGATTCGGTGGTCCGGGTCGGAGTGAACGACCCGGGCACCGGGTCCGCCGGATCGACGGCGTCGTGGGATTCACTTCCGTCGCCAGACTGGAACGAGCCGTCACCGGGCTTGGGGTCGGCGATGGCCATCGCGCTGGTCTCGAGCAACAAGTAGCCGAGCAGGAAGCTGTTGAAACTGCGGTAGGTGAAAAGGATCTGCTCGTCCTTGAAGCCGGCCGCAGCGAGACTGTCGAGCATGGCCTCGATCCAACGCAGGGAGCGCAGCGGGGGATTGACCCACGGTGCCGCTGTCGGCCTGGTCGCGACGAGCGGGAAGGCGTGCGGGTGCGCGCGTCCGTAGCGGCGAACGCCCCAGGCCAGGCTCGTCAGGTAGGCGCGCCAGCCGACCTCGGACGCGGAGGCCAGGACCTGCGGGTCGTTGCCGAGCTCGTTGACGACGCGTTCGACGACCTCGTCGAACAGTTGCTCACGGCTCTCGACGTGCCGGTAGAGCGACATCGCCTGCACGCCGAGACGCTGGGCCACGGTCCGCATGGAGGCGGCAGCGATGCCCTGTTCGTCGATCAGCCCGAGCGTCTCGGTGACGATGCGTTCCAGAGTGAGGACCGGGCGACGTCGGCCGCCGGCTGAACCACTGCTCAACCGGTGCACCTCCGTCGCGACTCTGTCCGATGGTAGCCCGCGGCCAGGGCACCGTGCTCTCGCATCCGTCCGGCTTTCTCGGGTTACTCCCGATGAAGCCCGGGTATACGCCGTACGCAGGCCGGGAAGGGTTCGTAGCCATCGAACGTCGTTTCGGACCGGCAGTGACATGACTGGCATGGGGAGGCCAGCGACTGCCTCGCCTGACCCTCGGTCAACCAGTACCGGACGCCTCGCACGAGGCCTGTTCGTGCTGCCCACGACTCATCCCGCTCCACCCTCCAGACAGGAATCACGTATGACGAACGCCCAGAACCTGCAAGAGCTCATCGGTTCGACCGCTATCGACTCCGACGGCGACAAGATCGGCAAGATCGGGGGCGTCTACCTCGACGACCAGAGCGGCGAGCCGGTGTGGGTCACCGTGTCCACCGGCCTGTTCGGTAGCAAGGAGAGCTTCGCACCCCTGTACGGGTCGCAGCGTGACGGTGAGAACCTGCGCCTCGCGGTGGACAAGGCCAAGGTGAAGGACGCCCCCAACGTCGACGTGGACGGGCACCTCGAGGAGTCCGACAACGACGCGCTGTACGAGTACTACGGCAACGACAGCGGCCGCTCGGGCTACGTCAGCAACGGCGACGCGCAGGACCACGATGTCCAGGACCGGAACGTTCAGGATCGCAACGTGGGCAGCCAGAACGACACCTTCGCCTCCGACCCGAACGTCAAGGCACGGGGACACGACACGTCCGGCCCGAACACCGACGACGCGATGACCCGCTCCGAGGAGCGCCTGCACGTCGGCACCGAGAACGTCGAGACCGGCCGGGCTCGCCTGCGCAAGTACATCGTCACCGAGGACGTCACCAAGACGGTCCCCGTGAGCCACGAGGAGCTGCGGGTCGAGCGCGAGCCGATCACCGACGGCAACGTCGGCAACGCCACCTCAGGTGCGGACCTCAGCGAGGAGGAGCACGAGGTGACCCTGCACGCCGAGCAGGCCGTGGTCAGCAAGGAGACCGTCCCGGTCGAGCGCGTCCGCCTCGGCAGCGAGACCGTCACCGAGGAGCAGACCGTGACCGAGCAGGTCAGCAAGGAACAGATCGACGAGCCCACCGCCGACGGCGGCCCGGCTACACGCTGATCGAACGGCGCCACCGGCAGTACTGCCGGTGGCGCCTTCGTGCGTTCCCACCGGCTGATCCACAGCCACCCGAACCTGTATTGGAGCAACGATGACCGCATCCTCAGCGCCTGGGTCGATCGACCCGAACGAGGCGAAAGAGACCGCGAAACAGACCAAGGACGCCGCAGCCGGCGTCGCGCAACACGGCAAACAGGCCGCACAGGACGTCGCCCAGACCGGCAAGCAGGCGGCCCAGGACGTTGCCGCGCAGACGAAGGACCAGGCCGGCGATTTGCTGGGCAAGACCCGCGAGCAGCTGACCGAGCAGGCTCAGGTCCAGCAGAGCACGCTCGTCGACACGCTGCGCTCGCTCGCCGACCAGCTCGGCTCGATGACCCAGCACACCGACGAGTCCGGCGCAGCCGTGGATTTCGTGAAGCAGGCCGGAGACCGTGCCCGCAACTCAGCCGACTGGCTGAACCAGCGCGAGCCCAACGAGGTCCTCGACGAGGCCCGTCGCTTCGGACGTGAGCGTCCGGGCGCCTTCCTGCTGGCCTCTGCACTGGCCGGCGTGGCCGCCGGTCGCTTGACCCGTGGCGTCGTCGCCGAACACACCGACGGCGGTTCGATCAAGGACGCGGTCGCCGACGCGACCGGTCCCGCGGATGACGCGACGCGCGCTACGCCGCCGCCCGTCGGCTCCCGTCCGGCGCCCGCTCCGCTCGGGGGCACCCCGCGTCACGAGGCCGCTGCCAACCACCGCGTCGACGGGCGGTACACCTCATGACCGCCGTGCGCGAGGAGGTCCAGAACCTCGGCTCGGATCTCGCCCCGTCCCAGCAGGAGAAGGACGCCGTGCGCGGTTTCGTCTCGGACGTGACCCGCGACCTGAAGACCCTCGTGCAGCAGGAGGTGGCCCTGGCCAAGGCCGAGGTCACCGGTGAGGTCAGCAAGGTCGGCAAGGGTGCCGGCATGATGGCCGGGGCCGCGTTCGCCGCGCTGATGATGATCATCTTTCTGTCCCTGGCGTTGTGGTGGGGTCTGGCCAACGTCATGGACCAGAGCTGGGCCGCGCTGATCGTTGCCGGCGTCTGGGCCCTGTTGGCCGCCGTGCTGGCCGTGATCGGCCGTGGCGTCCTGAAGTCGATCAGCCTGAAACCCGAACGAACCATCAATTCGCTGAAGCAGATTCCCAGTGCCCTCCAGGGCCGATGAGGAGACCGACATGACCAATCCCGACCAGCTCGAAGCAGATGTCGCCCGGACCCGAGAGTCCTTGAGCAAGGATGTGAACCGCCTTAACGACCGTGTCTCACCCGGCCGTTTCGTCGGGACCCGGAGCGACCGCATCAAGCAGAGCGCGTCCTCCATGAAGGACAAGTTGATGGGCTCGAAGGACAACGCCGGTCAGGTCGCCGGGGACAAGCTCGGCTCCGCTGCGGGCTCGGTGCAGGACGCGACGAACAACGCCGCGGGCAAGCTGTCCGACGCCGCCGGCGGAGCACCGCAGGCGGTCCGTGATCAGGCACAGGGCAACCCGGTTGCCGCAGGCCTGATCGCGTTCGGTGTCGGATGGCTCGTGTCCTCCCTCATCCCGGTCAGCGACGCGGAACAGAAGGCCGCCCGCAAGATCGAGGCGAACTCCGACGCCCTCGTCGACCCGCTGACCGAGTCGGCCAAGCAGGTCGCCGGCAACTTGCAGCAGCCGTTGCAGGACTCCGCGCAGGCGCTCAAGGAGACCGCGACCGACGCTGCGAACAAGACCACCGAGCACGCGAAGTCCGCCACCCAGGACGTCAAGTCCGACGCCCAGAGCACCGCCGAGGACGTCAAGGGTGACGTGCAGAGCACCACCAACAGCCAGACCAACCGGTCCCGCTGAGACCAGGCAGGAGACTCCATGGCTTCCTCTTCGGCCGACAGGCCACGCAGCGCCGAATCATCACGGGAACGGCCGTCACGGACCGACCCGTCACGGGCGCCCTCCGGCATCCCGTCGCGCGACCACGGCGACCGTCCCGACAAGCCGGGCGAGATGCCGAAGGCCGGCTGGGCCACGATCCTCAAGCGGGCCCTGAAGCAGTTCAAGCACGATGACGTGACCGACCGCGCTGCGGCCCTGACCTACTACGGCGTTCTCGCGATCTTCCCCGGGGTGCTGGCACTCGTGTCCGTGCTGGGGCTGCTGGGCAAGAGCACCACCGACAAGGTGCTCTCGAACATCAAGCAGATCGCCCCCGGCGGCGTCGCGAGCTTCCTGAACACGGTCATCACCCAGGTGCAGGGCAAGGCGGGTGCTGCCGGCATCGCCTTCATCGTCGGCCTCGCGCTGGCCCTGTGGTCGGCCTCCGGGTACGTCGCCGGGTTCATGCGGGCGGCGAACGCCATCTACGACGTCGACGAGGGTCGGCCGATCTGGAAGACCGCTCCCGTGCGTCTGCTGGTCACGCTGGCGTTGGTGATCATGCTCGCTGCCAGCGCGCTGATGGTGGTGCTGACCGGCACCATCGCCAAGCAGGTCGGAAAGGCTTTCGGCATCGGTAACACCGCGGTGCTGATCTGGGACATTGCCAAGTGGCCGGTGTTGTTCATCCTGGTGAGCCTGATGTTCGCACTGCTCTACCGGGCCTGCCCGAACGTCAAGCAGCCCGGCATGCGGTGGATCACGCTCGGCGGGCTGATCGCGGTCGTGGTGTGGCTCGTCGCCTCGGCCCTGTTCGCCGTCTACGTGTCGTTCTCCGGCTCGTACAACAAGACCTACGGCTCGCTGGCCACCGTCATCGTGTTCCTGGTCTGGTTGTGGATCACCAACATCGCCATCCTGCTCGGGGCAGAGTTCAACGCCGAGACCCAACGGGAGCGGGCCATCCGGGCCGGGTTGCCCGAGGACGTTAACCAGTTCGCCGAGCTCCGCGACACCCGCAAGCTGGACGAGCCGCAGCAGCGGGAGGCCGAGGAGGCCCAGCGGATCCGCGATCGCACGATGAACTGACCCGTCGTATGACGGACTGGTTCTACCGGATGGCCCGCGACAGTGTCGCGGGCCATCCGCACGTCCGCACGGACAAGTGGTCACGACCATGTGCGCCCGCCTCGAGCCGGTCCATCTCGGCACCGGCCGCTGTGCGCGATCTCCCGGTCGTCCAGGATCAGACCGGCCCAGTGGTCGAACAGGCCGAGCCCGTGATCGAAGGCGGTGCGGGTGCGCGACCTGGGCATCACGCCGTGGCGTACGGATCGATCCACCATCGTCAGCGGGTCACGCAGCACCGCGTAGGGAACTGCCAGCAGCGCCCTGGGGCTTCTCACGGCGCCGGCGACGTGTGCAGGTCAGGGCACGGCACTAGGCAGTATTGGTGCGATGACGCAGAGCGTCGGCCGCTCCGGCCAGGCGGCGACCGGGTCGCTGCTGCTCGCCCTGCTGCGCCCCGAGCACGATGATCGCTCCGGTGAGCGCCGGCAGCACCCACTGGAACACGCGTTGTTGCTTCTGCGCCGACGCGACGGTCGCAGGCGTGGCGTCGCTGGGCTTCGCGCCACCGGCCGACGGGACGCGGCCCGCCGCGGCGATCCTGGCGCCGAGCACGCCGGTGTAGGCGGTCGTGGCCAGGGCGGCGCCGGTCAGCGCCGTCTTCGCCACGGTGTTGGCCCGCACTCCGGTGTGGGTGGCGGCACGGCCGCGGTTCGCGAGCAGCAGCGCCCCACCACCGATCAGGTGCGCGCCGATGGCCGCGGCGTTAACGGGGGCCCAGCGGGCCCATCCGGCGGCAGCGACCCGCGAGCGGTCCAACGGGTCGGCGATGTCGTTGGCGCCACCGTTGAGGCCCACGGCGCCCATGAGGGAACCCCCGAACCAGGCGGCGACTCCGACATCGTGCAGGGCGCGGACGGCAGTGTTCTGGGTGGGCACGGGTACTCATCTCTGTTTACGTGCGGGAGGTAGGTGACTGCGAGCCTGGGCCGGCACAGTCGGGTGTCGACAGGGCCGGCGGCTTGTCCGGGGCTGATTTCCGGAGGCGCTCGAGGCCGGACCGCTGGTTCTGAACGGCTGGCATCGAGTAGGTGCCCACGAGGACGGATCGGCAACCTGCATCGCGACGTGCTGACTGCTACGGCGGCGGCATGGGGACACCCGACGTATGGCTGACTCCACGACACAGGACGCGGGACTGTTCGGACCGGATTCGGTGACGTGGCGCATCCACGGCGACCCGTCGATGCTGCTCGGCGGCTTCCGCGCGTTGATGCTGCAGGCCGTCCACCCGTTGGTCATGGCGGGCTTCGACGACAACTCCTTCTTCCGCGGCGACCCGTGGGGCCGGCTGCGCCGCACCGGCGAATGGGTCGCGACCGTCACCTACGGCTCGACGCCGGAGGCGACAGCAGCCGGAGACGGATTGCGTCGTCGGCACGCGCGCCTGGCAACCGGAGTGGAGCCGGAGACCGGCCGGTCCTACCGGGTCGACGACCCGCAGCTGTTGCTGTGGGTGCACTGCACCGAGGTCGAGTCGTTCCTGTCGACGTACCGCCGCAGTGGCGGGACGTTGAACCGGGGTGACGGCGACCGCTACGTCGAGGAGATGCGCGCCAGTGCCGAGCAGGTGGGGCTGGCCCGCGCCGACGTGCCGCGCACCGAGGCCGAGATCGCGGACTACTACGACCAGGTGCGCCCGCAGCTGCAGGTCACTCGAGTGGCGCGTCGCAACGTGTTGTGGGGATTCGCCCCACCCATGCCCCGGTGGGTCGAACTCGCGACGCCGGCGCGTCCCGCCTGGGCGTCCATGGTGGCCATCGCCGCGGCGATGTTGCCGCCCTGGGCCCGTCGCCTCTACGGCCTCCCGGCCTTCCCCACCACGGACCTCGGCGCCAGCCTGGCCGGGCGTGCCGTCCGGCGAACCGCCCTGTCGCTGCCCGGTCGGCTCGCGCACAGCCCCGCCCACCGGGAGGCACTCGCCCGGCTCGCCGCTGCGTGACCGCCGACCGCTGCAGGCTCAGACGGGGGCGTCGGTGTCGACCACGGTCTGCGGGTCGGCGTCGTCGCCCGTCAGGCCCGCCGCGTGTTCGTGCTCGTCGTGCAGCTTGAGCCATTCCAGGCCCAGCTCGTCGCGACGCTCGGAATCCACCGCCTCCTTGAACTCGGGGATGAACTCCCGTTCCTCCTCGGCCATGTGGTCGCCGTTGACCTGTTGGGCCTGTCCGACCGCCGCCCACCAGGAGTCCGCACCCGGCTCGTGGTCGGCCACCGCGCGCACGGCCTGGCGGATGTCGTTGTGTTCGCGCACCGCAGCCTTGCCGTCCGCCACCCCGTCGTCGGCCTCGTCGGCCAGCACCGGGTAGAACAGGCGCTCCTCGGCGACCGCATGCACCTCGAGGCGATCGGCGAGCTCACCCCAGGCCTTCTCGAGGTCGTCCGCCTCACCCAGATCGGCGAAGGCGCGGCGGAAGGAGTCGTGCTCGGTCATGACCAGCGAGGTGATCTCGTATTCACTCATCCGTCCATCATGCGTGCGGCTGGTTAGCGCGCCCGGCGGTCGCGCCGCCGGCTGCTCCGGCCGCCCCGCGGGTAGGACCCGGCCATGAACCCTTTCGCGGACGACACCGTCGGAGTGCAGGACGTGACCGCGTCGGACGGTCACGCGCAAGCGCACCTGCTGGCCACCGATCGCCACCTCAACTCGGCGGGCACGGTGCACGGCGGGGTGCTGGCGACACTCGTCGACACCGCGATGGGCGCCGCCGTGCGCAGCACCATCCACGGCGACGACGGAGCAGCGACGACACAGTTGACGGTCGCCTACCTGCGACCCGGTCGACCTGGCGAGCTCACCGTCGCCGCGCACGTCGGCAAGCAGGGCGAGCACATCCTGGTCTGCCAGGCCCAGGTCGAACAGGACGGTGAGGCGCTGGTGGAGGCGCTCGCCACCTTCGCGGTCACGAACTAGGCGGTGAACCCGACTACCGGCAGTAGTTCGCGACCAGGCGCCTGCTCGCGACCGAGGCGGGGCCGGTGCAGGGGACGGCAGCGGTGCGAGGCCGGCCGAACGTCCGGAAGCTGCCCGTCGAAACCGACTGCCCGCACGCTGCTCGGAAGTTCCCGGTGTAGACGGTGACGGCGCGATAAGCGACGAAGATCCGGTTGTGGTTCGGCGAGGTGTTGCGGACGGTGCCGGTGTAGACGGCGGGGTCGTCCCCGGTGCGCATCCCGGCGTCTGCGACCTGGGCGCCGACACGGCGCTCGAGCGCCGACTGCAACGTCCCGCCGACGCTGGGGTCGGACACCGACGCCCTGACAATCGCGACCGAGGGAAGCACGGCGTTCGTCTGGGTTCCGTCGGGGCCGATGCCGAGCTGTTGGGCATTGGTGACCGCGACACGGGAGCGCAACGCGGTGATCCGCACGGCCGTCGTGCAGCCGGCATCGCTCGGTCGGTTCGCTGTCGCGACCGGCCCGCGGGAGGGCACGCCGTCGACCGCCCCACCGGTGCATCCGCAGATCGTGAGGACCGCAGCCAGCACGGCAGCAGGGCGGCCTCGTCGCACCATTGCCGCATGCTACTCACGTCGCACTCGGCGTCGGGCAACCGAGCGTGCGTGGGTGCCCGTTCACCGCGACGGCTGAAACACCACGCGCTCGCCCGGGTGCTCGGCTTCGTCCCACACACGTTCGACGTCGGTGAGCGGTACCGGGCGCGCTGTGATCGGAAGCAGGCCGCCGGCGATCTCGGCGACCAGCGAGGGGAGCTCGGCGGCGTAGCCGGCAGGCGACACCGCGCCCTGGCCGTTGCCGAGCAACCGCAGGTTGGCCGAGCGCAGCAGGACGGAGGCCAGCTCGAGGGTGGGGCCGGCGACGGCGCCGATCTGCACCCAGTCGAGCGCGCGGGAGCGGTCCGGCCTGGCCGTGAGGATCGCAGTCATGGCGCGTTGCGCGGGCAGGCCCCACAGGTAGTCGAGCACGATGTCGACCTCGGCTGCTGCTGCGGCCAGAGCGGCGGCGGTCTCGTCGGCGTCGGACGTGAGCTGCACATGCACGTCGACGTCCGCAGCGACCAGTCGTGATTCGTCACGGCCGGCGGCCACCACCTCGCCGGCACCCAGGCGACGGGCGATACGGCAGGCGGCGGTACCGGCGTTGCCGGTTGCCCCGAGCACGAGGACACGCGCTCCATCGATGAGTGGGACGCGTCGCCGCAGCGCCACCCAGGACGACATGGCCGGGTTCATGGCGGCGGCGATCACGAGGGGGTCGACCCCGGCCGGCAGCTCGACGGTGCGACGGGCGTCGACGATCACCCGTTGGGCCAGCGAACCGCGCGCGTCGTCGTCCGTGACGAAGTACACGAGGCGGCCGTCGGCGCGACGGCCGACCCCGTCGATGCCGGGGACGAGCGGGAGGACGCCCTCGCTCGTGTAGTGCTTGCCCGCGGCGCCGCTGCGTACCCGGGGGTGCAGGCCCACGGCGACGACCTCCAGCGCGAGCTGCCCGGGGCCGGCCGGGCCCGGCGCGGGAACGGAGCAGGCGTGTGGTGGCTCGTCGAAGGACGTGACGAGGGCGGCGAGCATGTCGGGCATCTGAGCCTCCTTGAAAGTACGTGGCACGTACTAAAGTAGTACGTGCCGCGTACTGAATCAAGTACGATGCCGGAATGACCACGAACCGGAGCCTCGGGATCGTCGACGGCCTGGCCCAGCTCTCCTTCGCCGTCATCGGACTCCTCGAGGCGCGAGCCCGGCACGCGGACCTGTCTCTGGTGCAGATGCGGATGCTCGGCGTGTTGCGCGACCGCCGGCCGACCATCAACGAGCTGGCGACGCTGCTTCAGCTCGACAAGTCCAGCACCTCGGGTCTGGTCGACCGTGCATCCCGGCGAGACCTCGTGCGCCGCGTGCCTGCCGACCACGACCGCCGAGCGGTGCGGGT
Source organism: uncultured Jatrophihabitans sp. (assembly GCF_964252635.1). Lineage (GTDB taxonomy): Bacteria > Actinomycetota > Actinomycetes > Mycobacteriales > Jatrophihabitantaceae > Jatrophihabitans. Next base: position 5,217 of record NZ_CAXUNP010000021.1, on the reverse strand, counting down.
GGAGCTCACCGGTTCCGGCCGCGAGCTCGCCACGAACGTCGCGGACGGGTTCGGCAACGATGTGATCGCCTTGCTCCGTCCGCTCACCGCCGCGGACCGGCGGGCGCTGTCCGCGCTGGTCGACGGGGTCCTGGTCGCCGCGGCCGAGACGCGCGGGATCGACCTGTTCGCCGCACACCAGGACAACGCACTCAAGGACGACGCCCTCAAGGACGACGCCCTCAGGGACGACGCACGCGACAGGGCTTAGGGCGGGTTCGCGGTGTCAGGGGCCGACACGGGCGCGCCGGCAGCCGTCGTCCACGGCGTCGAACAGCTCACCGTCGGGCGCCGGGTCCGCGTGTTCGAGACGGATCGTGGACTTCCGGTTGGAACGCAGGCCGAGGATCAGGCCCGGGCTGCGTTCGACGACGAGTACGACGTCACCGCACCCGGTGCAGGGCGCCGAGCGCGGGTGATGGGTGGTCGGCACCCTTCCACCATAGGAAGCGCGCGGCCCGTCAAGCGATCGGCTCCGACGGCATCCGTTCCCGCAACCAGCCGATGATCTCTGCGACCACCTCGTTGCGGTTGGTCTCGTTGAGCACCTCGTGCCGCGCGCCGGGCCAGACCCGCAACGTCACGTCGCTCAACCCGGCGCGGTCGTAGCGGGACACGAGTTCCTCGACCAGGGCGAGCCCGGCGTTGACGGGATCCAGTTCCCCGACCGCGATGTAGACGGGCAGGTCCGAGCGCATGTTCGCGACCCGGCTCGGGTCGGCCAGCTGGCGGGCCGCCTCGAACATGGCCCTGGTGGAGGGCCGGTCGAGGCCGAACCCGCACCGGAGGTCGGCGATGTAGGCGTCGACCTGCGCGTCGTCGCGACTGAGCCAGTCGAACTCGGTGCGAGCCGGTGAGAAGGGCGCGTTGAAGCCACTGAGGTCCATCGGCGCGTCGAGGTCCATCGCCGGTTCGAGCAGGTCGATGACCGCCGTGCCGGTGAGCACGACGGCGGTGACGTCGGCGCTGTGGTCGAGCAGCCACTGCTGGGCCGCGAAGGAGCCCAGGCTGTGCGCGATCATCGCGAGCGGCAGTCCGGGGTTCCGCTGGGTGGCCAGCTCGCCGACCCGGCCGAGGTCGCCGACCAGTCGGTTCCAGCCGTCGTCACCCAGCACGCCGAACTCCGACTCGGACGGTGCGGTGTTGCCGTGGCCGCGGTGGTCGTGGCCGTAGACGACGTACCCCGCGGCCAGCAGGTCGTCGACCAACGGCCGGTAGCGCAGCGCGTACTCGCCGACGCCGTGCACGATCTGCGCGATCGCGTGCGGCGGCGCGTCGGGCCGCCACTCGTACACGGCCAGGGTGACGCCGCCGGCGCTCTCGACGTCGACGCGGGTCGGTTCATCGGTCATGGCAGTGCCTCTCGCCCACGGCCCGGAACGCGATCCGCGGCCGATGCACACGCTAGTTCCCCTGAACCTCTCTCGTCAGGTCACGCCTGCCGGGCGGAGCGGTGACCGAACCGTGGTAGGTCTGTGACGAGGCCAGGACAAACGTCGGCGAAGATCGTCGATGTCGAGTGGAAGGTCCCCATGCCCCGAGTACTGGTCGTCGAGGACGACGCGGCGATCGCCGAGGCCCTCCAGCTCGCCCTGACCACGCTCGGCCACGACGTGCGCACCGCCGGTTCCGCCGAGGCCGGCCTGGAGGCGCTGCGGAGCCCTGACCCGGTGGACCTCGCGGTGGTCGACGTCATGCTGCCGGGCATGGACGGGTTCGAGTTCTGTCGCCGGGTCAGTGCGAACGACGCGCTCCCACTGGTCCTGCTGACGGCCCGCAGCGACCCGATCGACATCGTCGTCGGCCTCGAGTGCGGCGCCGACGACTACGTGGTCAAACCCGTCGAACCACGCGTGCTGGACGCTCGCATCAAGGCCGTGCTGCGCCGCGGTTCGGCGGCGGCCGAGGAGGTGGGTGCTGAACCAACCGTCGCCGCGTCGCAGCGCACCGTCGGATCGCTCGTCGTCGACGAGCTGGCCATGCGGGTCACCCGCGGCGGCGTCGAGGTGCACCTCACCCCGACCGAGCTGCGCCTGCTGATGGAACTCGCGCAGCACGCCGGGCACGCGTTGACGCGGCGCGCGCTGCTCGAACGGGTGTGGGACTACGGCTACCTCGGGGACTCACGACTGGTCGACGCGTGCGTGCAGCGGCTGCGGGCGAAGGTCGAGGACGACCCCGCGAACCCGGTGCTGATCACCACCGTGCGCGGCGTCGGGTACCGGCTGGAACGTTCGTGAGACGCCTGCGTCGGCTCAACACCGTGCGGACACGCATTGCGCTGACGGTGGCGGTCGCGGTGCTGGGCAGCACCATCGCCGCGACTCTCGTCGCGTACCACGTCGAGAGCAACGACACGCGGGACCTCTTCCGCTACCAGGCCATCGGGGACAGCCAGGCCGACGTCGCGCGGGCGAACGAGCTGGCCGGGGCCGAGGCGACGAATGCCGCCGCGGTGACGTCGATACGGACGTTCCTGGCGCAGCGGCGACTCGACCGGAATCTCAACCTCAACGTCGACCTGGCCGGGTACGCCATCCTGGCCCCGGACGTCGCCGAGACGAGCGTCTGCCTCAAGACGCGATGCCGGTTCCCGGTCCCGTCGCTCGTGCGGAACGCGGTCGGCGAACGCGACATCGACGGCTTCTTCTGGGCCGACGGTCGTCGCCTGCTCGTCGTCGCGGACTCGATCGATCGCACCTCGACGCAACACCTCATGCTGGTCGGGTACTACCGGTACAGCGACTCCGAAGGGCAGCTGCCGCGCCTGCGCAACTACCTGCTCTGGATCGACGCCGGAGGGCTGGTGGCCGCGGTGCTGCTCGGACTCGCCGTGGCCGTGGGCATCAGCCGGCCGGTGCGACGCACGGCACGGGCCGCGCACCAGTTCGGGGCCGGCGACCTCGACACGCGCATCCCGGTACGGGGGAGTGGCGACCTCGCCGAGCTGGCGCAGAACTTCAACGCGATGGCGCAGCGCCTGTCGGACACCCTGACCGACCTGCGCCTGTCGCAGTCGTTGCAGCAGCGGTTCGTCGCCGACGTCTCGCACGAGCTGCGTACGCCGCTCGCCGCGATGGTGGCGGTCGGTGAGGGACTGGACAGCACCGACCCGGCGGTGCGCGTACGGGCCACCGCGCTCGTCCGCGAGCAGACGCGACGCATGGCGGCGATGGTCGACGACCTGCTCGAGATGTCCCGCTTCGACGCCGGGCAGACGTCACTCAACCTGGAACGGGTCGACCTGGGCGAGCTGGCCCGGGACGTGGTCCGCACGGTGGCACCCCAGGACGACGTCAGCGTCACGGTCCACGGCGACGTGCTGGTCGACGTGGACGCTTCACGGATCCACACCATCCTGCGCAACCTGATCGTGAACGCCTGCCGGCACGGCGCACCCCCGGTCGAGGTCGTTGTCGACGGTCGTGCCGACCCCGTCGTGGTGACCGTCGCCGACGCCGGGCCGGGCGTGCCGGCCGACCTCCGCGACAGCGTCTTCGACCGTTTCGTACGTGCCGATGCGTCCCGCACGAGCGCCGGCGACCCGGGCGGCACCAGCACCGGGCTGGGCCTGGCCATCGCCGCCGAGAACGCGCACCTGCACGGCGCGGTACTGAAGATTGCGGGCGGCACCCGCAGTGCCTTCCACCTGCGCCTGCCGAGATCGCAGGCCGGCCCGCACGACTGACCCCGCGCCGCCCGGGCCCGGCTCACCGGCCGTCGTACATCCCGCGCAGCGTGGCCAGGCCGACGGCCGCCGTCCACCCGAACGCGCACAGCAGGGGCGACCGCACCAGGATCCCGGTCACGATGACGGCGCTGACGACGACTGTGACGGCCAGCGTCGCGTGCACCACGATGCGCCGGTGTCGCCGCGCCCCTTGCGTCAGGCGCCGGGCCAGACGGGGGTCGTCCCGCTCCGCCATGTCGGAGATCGACCGGAGCCGGCGCTCCTCCTCCGGCGTGAGCGGCACGGCGTTCACCGCACCTGGCTCGGCGACGGTCGCCTGGCATCGCCGACCGGGTTCACGGCACGCGCGCTGCGGACGGTCCTGCGCCGGCTTGCGAACCGGCCACGCATGCACACCGCAGCGGCGACCGTCGCGACACCGACGAAGGCGTTCAGCGTGACGAAGTGCAGAGGCGGGCAGTGACGGGACCACGTGCCGGGCACGTAGTCGCGGCCGAAGAAGACCGCCCCGGCGAGCAGGACCCCCGTGCGTGCGCGTGCGGTCAGCGGCTGCCGTTCGGTGGCGAGGCCGATCAGCCAGGGGATGCACCAGATCCAGTGGTGGTCCCACGAGACCGGCGAGACGACGCAGCCGGTGATCCCGACGATTCCCAGGGCCGTGACCGGGGCCTGCGCCCGGGCAAGGCGCACCGCGGAGGCCAGGCCGACCGTGACGGCGACGGCAGCGAGCACCACCCACAGTGCCGACGCCTGGGCGGAACCCAACGGGCTGCGGTGCAGCAGGCCGGAGATCGAGTTGTTGTTGCCGCTCGCGAAGTTGCCGATCCCGCTCCCGGCCGGCAGCTGTTGCGTCCAGTAACGCCACGAGGCGCCCGGGCAGAGCACCGCGGCCGCGACCGAGACGGCGACGAAAGCGGCGACCGCGTGTCCGGCTTCGCGGTAGCGGCCCCTGAGCAGCAGGAACACCACGAAGATCCCCGGTGTCAGCTTGACCGCGGCAGCGATACCGACGCCCGCCCCACGGAAGGACCTGGCCCGCGTACTCAACAGATCGGCCAGGACGAGCGCGGTCAGCAGGATGTCCACCTGACCGAACCGCAACGTCGCGCGGACCGGTTCACTCGCCGCGAGCAGCGCGATCGCCGCGGTCGCGGGGATGCCGGGTGACGTGCGCAGGGTGCGCCACCAGGTCGGCGCCGAGTACCGCAGGACGACGGCCAGCGCGACCAGCGACGACATCGTGAGCAGCACGACCGACAGCAGGCGCGGCAGTGCAGCCAGGCCGGTGCACAGCACGCCGGCGAACGGCGGATAGGTGAACCCCAGCCCGTGCAGGTCCACGCCGTACAGCGGCCGGCCGGTCAGCACGGCCTGGCCGCCGGCCCGGTAGACGTCGAGGTCGCCCGGGTCGTGCATGTGCACGAGCCCGAAGCAGGCCAGCGTCACCGAGGCGACGGCGAGGGCCCGGCAGGTGGTGAGGGGCGGGA